>NZ_CAXYKF010000015.1:0-627285 GCF_964278005.1 uncultured Xanthomonas sp. | reverse complement strand
TTGGCGCTGTTGATGCGCAGGCCCGAGGACAGGCGCTGGATCGTCGTCGCCAGGCTGGCGCTGGTGGTGTTGAGGTTCCGCTGAGCGTTCAGCGACATTACGTTGGTATTGATGACCTGTGCCATTTTGATATCTCCTCTAAGCGATTTGTCCGGCAACCGGTTGGTGCCTGGAGTCTCCGCAGGGGGCCATCAATTTGGCCAGTGCGGCTGGTGATATAAGTAACGGCGACAGGCTCGCAACCTTTAGCGATTTACTGCAGAAAATTTGCCGTTCCGGCGATGCGCAAAACACCAGGAATACCGCGGAGAGCCTTTCTCGGCCGCACTTCGGCAAACTTTAGGGCTGCCTGCGCGTTGTCTACTTATCCAGCGGCGATGACGATCTTTGTATAACGCGAAAGGCCCGGAAGCGTTGCCGCGCTCCGGGCCTTTCTGTATATCCGGTATATCGCCGATCAGCCGAGCCGGTCGAACAGCGACATCCTTTGCATCTGGGTAAAGATGGTCTGTGCCGCTTTCAGCGCCGACTGTTCCAGTTGGTACTGGGAGATCGCCTGGGCGTAGTCGAGGTCGCGCAGCGAGGACAGGGTGGTCTTCAGGGTCACGTCGTTGGAGGCGCGCAGGTCGGTGGCGTTGTCGATCGCCGCGAGCTGGGCGCCGCCGGCGGCGCGCGCATCGATCATCTTCGACGAGGCCTGGGTGATGTCGCGCATCGACGACTGCAGACCGTTCTGCAGCGCAGCCTTGGCGGCCGGAGTAATCGGATCGGTGTTGAGCAGGTTGACCAGGTTGCTGATGGTGGAGAACACGTCCTTGGTGGTCGAGGCGCCGATCTGGAAGCTGTCGCCGGCGGCGGGGGCGCCGTCCACGCGCATCTTCAAGCCGGGCAGGCCAATGCTCTCGCCGGCGGCATAGGTGCCGGTGTTGACCACCGCGCCACTGCTGTCGCGCACTTCATAGGTGGTGGCGGCGGTGAACACGACACTGTAGCTGCTGCCGTTCCAGGCGCTGCCGGAGCCGTCGCGGCTGAAATCCAGCAGCAGGCCGGTGCCGGTGTTGCCGGCGGCCGCATGCGCGTCCACGGTGCCGTCGCCGGTGGGCACGCGCATGAAGATCTCGCTGCCGGGCAGGGTGTCGGAGACCTTGGTGTCCGGTGCCACTTCCACGCTGCGCTGGGTCTGGTTGCCGCTGTAGACCACGTTGCCCGAGACCACGGCGAACGGGGCCGCATCGTCGGCGGTGCCGCCGAACAGGTAGCGGCCGGAGCCGTCGGTGCTGTTGGACAGGCTCAGCAGGCTGTCGTGCAGGGTCTTCAGCTCCGCGGCGATGGCCTTGCGGTCGGGCGTGGTCAGCGCCGAACTATTGGCTTCCACCGTCAGATCCTTGACCCGCGCCATCAGGTCGCCGGCCTGCGCGAGCGAGTTTTCCTGCAGGTTGAGCCGGTTCTGCACGTTGTTGGCGTTGTCGCCGAAGCGCGCCAGCGCGGCCACCGTGCGGTCCAGGCTGACCGCGGTGCCCGCGGCGACCGGATCGTCGGCCGCACTGACGATGCGCTGACCGGTGGAGAGCTGTTGCTGCAGGTGCGAGATCGTCGCCTGCTTGCCGAGCATGGTGTTGAGCGACTGATTGAAGATCATGCCGCTGGAGATGCGATTGCTCATCGGACCGCGCTCAGGATGGACTGGAACAGGGTGTCGGCGGTGGAGATCAGGCGCGAGGCCGCCTGGTAGGCCTGCTGCAGCCGCAGCATGTCCGCCGCTTCCTCGTCGAGGTTGACGCCGGACAGCGAGTCGCGCGCGTCCTGTGCGCTGCTCTGGATCACGTCCTGCGCGTCGGCCGCGTACTTGGCCTGGCGCGCCGCCGAGCCGACCGTGGTGGTCAGGCCGGCCACCGCACCGTTGAGGGTGATGGTGCCGCCGTTGAAGGCCTTGGCATCGTCCAGGTTGGACAGCAGCAGGGCATTGCCGTTGTTGCTCGAGCCGACCCCGGTCGGGCCCACCGCGAAGCTGTCGCCGGCGGACGGGACGCCGTCCATGGTCAGGCTCCAGCCGTTGGCGCTGATGGTCTGGCCGGCGGTGTAGGTCTGCGGCGCGCCGCCGTTGATCGAGTAGTGGGTGGAATCGATGAAGGCGATGTTCGCCGGCGTCAGCAGGTTGGCATTGCTGGCGTTGGTCGCGGTGACATTGCTGACCTTGCCGGTGCCCTGGTTGCTGAGCGTGGCGCTGGCCTGGATCGGCGTCGCCGCGGCGATGCGCGAGGGGTCGCTGATGGCCACGGACAGCTTGCTGATGGCATTGGCGGTGGGCTGCAGCAGGAACTTGTCGCCGCTGGCGGCGGTGCCGGAGACCTGCAGGGTCACGCCGTTGACCACGAACGGATCGGCGTTGGTGCCGGAGCCGCTCATTGGGACGCTGGCGCCGGTGTCGGCGCGGCTGGCGCTCCAGGCGGTGCCGTTGTAGGTCAGCAGCAGGTTCTGCCCGTCGAGCTTGCTCAGGTCGCTGACGTTGGCGGTGAACGCCGCGGTGCCGGTGTTGGCGCTGTTGCCGTCCACGGTCGGCGCCGGCAGGTTGAAGAAATCGCCGCCCATCTGCCCGTACAGGTCCATGCCGGCGCGGTGCTGCTGGTTGTAGCTGCTGGCCACGCCGGTGGCGATGCGGCCGAGTTCGGCCTTGGTCGGATCCAGGACGTTGCTGCGGAACTCCAGGAAGCCGCCGATCTGCCCGCCCAGCGCCTTGCTGGTGAGCGGCGTCGAGCCGCCCGGCGTCTTCAGCGCGATCTGCAGCTTTTCCGGCTGGTAGGGATCGGGACTGGTGACCAGGGTCGACGCATTGGTGCCGACCACCATCGCCTGGCCGCCGGAGGTGTAGACGTTCATCATCCCGCCGTCCTGCTGGATGACGCTGCCGCCGGTGTAGCCGATGAGCTGGCCGATCATCTGGTCGCGGCGATCGAGCAGGTCCGGTGCGGCGGCATTGGCGTTGGAGCCGATCTGGCCGTTGAGCTTGGCGATCTCGGTGGCCAGGCGGTTGGCCTCGGCGGTGCCGGCCAGCAGGCCGTTGTTGACTTCGCTGCCGAGCGAATCGAGCTGGCCGTTGAGCTGCTTGAAGCGGGTGACCAGCGAATTGCCGGCGTCCAGCAGATTCTGCCGGTTGGCGCTGGCCGAGGCATTGGAGGACAGGCCGGTGGTGGCGTCGAAGAAGTTCGACCACTGCCCGGCGATGCTGGTGGCCTTGTCCGAGAACAGCCCGTCGACGCGGCTGGACAGGCTGGAGAGCTGCTTCAGCCGGGCGACTTCGCCGGTGCTGTCGAACAGGCGCGAGATCGCCAGCTGGTCGGCGACGCGGGAGACGTCGGTGATCTGGGTGCCGTTGCCGATGAACTCGCTGCCGTACTGGCTCGGGACCGTGGTCGCGAACGTCGTCCGCTGCCGGCTGTAGCCGTCGGTATTGATGTTGGCGACGTTGTGGCTGACCGTGGACAGGGCCCGCTGGAAGGCGAGCAGGGCGCCGGTACCGGTGGAGAGGATGGACATGGACGGCTACCTCAACGGCGCACGAGGCCGGACGGATCGACGGTGCTGGCCAGCACGCGCTCGATGCCGCCGGCGGCGGCGCTGCCGATCGCGGCAACCGCGCGGCCGATGGTCGGGCCGCCGGCGATGGCGGCGATCTTGGCTGCGTAGGCAGGATCGGTGGCGTAGCCGGCGCGCTGCAGGCCCTGGGCGAAGCCGCGGATGTCGGTGCCGGCCTTCAGCGCCTGCTGGTAGCGCGGATTGGTCTTCAGCAGGCGCACGTAGTCGGCGAAGCTTTCCGCCGGCGAGGAATAGGCACGGAAATCGGCGGTCTGCGACTGCTTGACCCCGTCCACGTACTCGTGGGTGCCGGTGGTCACGCGGTCGCCGTTCCAGCCGGTGGCCTTGATCCCGAACAGGTTGTTGGAACTGGCGCCGTCGCCGCGGGAAATGCCGCGGCGGCCCCAGCCTGTCTCCAGCGCGGCCTGCGCGACCAGGGCGCGCGCGTCCACGCCCAGTTCCTGCGCGGCCTTCTGCGCATGGTTCCAGATCTTGGCGACGAAGCCTTCCGGGGTGCGCTCGCCGAGGCTGGCCGCGGCGGCGTTGGCGGCCGCGGCGGCGCTGGGATCGATGGCGGTGCCGCTGTCGGCGGCCGCCTGCACGTTCGACCAGCGGTCGTCGGCACCGGCCCAGGACAGGCCGGCGCTGCCGTCGGCCGGGCTGCTGCCGATGGCCTGGTGCATGGCGCTGCTCTCGCGGCCGGCGATCATGTCCAGCACCTGCTGCTGCGGGGCGGCGGTCGCCTCGGCGCCGCTCCACGGGCCGACGCCGGCGCCGGCCGTGGCACCGGCGGCAAGCGCGGCTTCGCCCTGCAGCGCCATCGGGCCGTTGCCGGACTGGCCGGACACCAGCGAGTAGGCCTTGGCCGCCTTGGCCGCGCCCAGCGAGGTATTGGCCGGCGTGGTCGCCGCCGGCTGGCCGCCACCGAGCTGCTTGGAGATCATCGCCGCCAGGCCCAGCCCCTTGCCGTCGGTCAGGCCCTTGGCGAGCTGCTGGTCGTACATGTCGCGGAAGGTCTGGTTCTCGCCGGGGAACAGCGAATTGCCGAAACTGGCCTCGCGCATGCTTTTGACCAGCATGTTGGCGAACTGCCCTTCGAGCTGGCGCGAGACCTTGTCGATCTTGGCCGGATCGTTCTGGGTAGAGGCGTGCAGGTCGAAGGGAGCGGCCGAGATACGCATGTCAGATCACCTCCAGCTCCGCGCTCAGGGCACCGGCCTGCTTGAGCGCTTCCAGAATCGCGATCAGGTCGCCAGGCGCGGCGCCGACCTCGTTGACCGCCCGCACGATCTGATCCAGCGAGGTGCCGCCCTCGAACTTGAACATGCGGCTGCCTTCGTTGGTGGCGGTGATGGTGGACTTGGGCGTGGCCACGGTCTGGCCGCCACTCAGCGCATTGGGCTGGCTGACCTGGGTGCCTTCGCTGATGGTCACCGTCAGCGAGCCGTGCGAGATCGCCGCCGGGCTGACCCGGACCTGCGAGCCGATCACCACCGTGCCGGTGCGGGCGTTGACCACCACCTTGGCCGGTGCCGCACCCGGCGACAGCTCGACGTTCTCGATCCGTGCCAGCAGGCCGATCCGTGCGCTCTGGTCGGTGGGCGAACGCACCGCCACGGTGGAGCCGTCCACCGCATGCGCGCTGCCGGGGCCGAAGGTGCTTTCCAGCGCCGAGACCATGCGAGAGACGGTGGTGAAATCGGGCTGGTGCAGGTTGAGAGTGATCTCGCCGGTGTTGCCGAACACGTCCGGCAGCGCACGTTCCACCGTCGCGCCGTTGGGGATCAGGCCGACGCTGGGCACGTTCACCGAGATCCGCGAACCGTCCTTGCCCTGCGCGCCGAAGCCGCCGACCACCAGGTTGCCCTGTGCGACCGCATAGACCTGGCCATCGGCGCCCTTCAGCGGCGCCATCAGCAAGGTGCCGCCGCGCAGCGAGATGGCGTTGCCGATCGAGGAGACGGTGATGTCGATGGTCTGGCCCGGCTTGGCGAACGCCGGCAGCTGCGCGCTGATCGCCACCGCGGCCACGTTCTTCAACTGCGGGTTGACGTTGGCCGGCACGTTGACGCCCAGCTCGCCGAGCATGTTCTTCAGGCTCTGCACGGTGAAGGGCGCCTGGCTGGTGCGGTCGCCGCTGCCGTCCAGGCCGACCACCAGGCCGTAGCCGACCAGCGCGTTGTTGCGCACGCCGCCGACCTGGGCCAGGTCCTTGATGCGTTCGGCCGCGGCCGGCGCGGCCAGGCCGGCGCACAGGGCGACGGCAGCGATCAGGCGGCAGGGCAGGGACAGGAGAGTCATGGCGGGCCTCAGTACGGCGAGATGCGCGAGTTGAAGAAGCGGCTCAGCCAGCCCATCGCGTTGGACTGCGCGACCGCGCCGCGGCCGCCGTAGGCGATGCGCGCTTCGGCCACCTTGCTGGAGGGAATGGTGTTGTCCGGGGCGATGTCGGCGGCGCGGACCACGCCCTGCACCTGCACCAGTTCGTCGCCCTGGTTCAGGCGCAGGTTCTTCTGGCCCTGGATCACCAGGTTGCCGTTGGGCAGGCGCTGCATCACGGTCACGGTGATGCTGCCTTGCATGGTGTTGCTCTGCGCGGTGTTGCCCTTGCCGGCGAAGCTGCGGTCGCCGCTGGTGGAGTTGTTGAGGATGTTGGTGCCGTTGACGGTGAGCGGCGCGCCGAGCAGGGTCGGCGTGGCCATGGTCACCGCGTCCTTCTTGCTGATGCTGGTGTTGGCGGTGCTGCTGGCGTTGGTGCTTTCGACCAGGGTGATGGTCAGCAGGTCGCCGACGTCGCGGGCGCGGCGATCGGAGTACAGCTGCAGGCCGGGGCCGGCGGCGTAGATCGCACCCGCGGTCGGCTGCGCCTGCGGCGCCATCACCGGCACGATCGGCGCCATCGGCGCGTACGGACGCACGTCGCCGGCGGCCACGCCCAGACCGGCGCAACCGCCGAGCAGGACCGGCAGCAGCAGCGCGGCGGAGAAGGAGAGAGAGGACAGGCGCGACATGGCGGATTCCGGAGGCGAGGGGATCAGACGTTGTTGTTCAGATAGCCGAGCATCGAGTCGGTGGTGGAGATGGCCTTGGCGTTCATCTCGTAGGCGCGCTGGGTCTCGATCATGCTCACCAGCTCTTCCACCACATTGACGTTGCTGCCTTCCAGCGCGCCCTGCGCGATCTTGCCGAGGCCGTTGAGGCCGGGCGTGCCGTTCGTCGCCGGCCCGGAGGCGGCGGTTTCCACATACAGGTTCTGGCCCTGGGCCTGCAGGCCGGAGGGATTGATGAAGTCGGTCAGGGTCAGCGCGCCGACCTGCAGCGCCGCGGCGGTACCGGCGACCTGCACGCTCACCGTGCCGTCGGAGCCGATGGTCACCGACTGCGCGCCTTCCGGGATCTGGATGCCCGGCTGGATCGGGTAGCCGCTGTTGGTGACCAGCTGGCCCTGCGCATCGATCTGGAAGCTGCCGTCGCGGGTGTAGGCCGAGGTGCCGTCCGGCATCTGCACTTCGAAGAAGCCGCGGCCGTTGACCATCACGTCCAGGGCGCGATCGGTCTGCTGCTGGCTGCCCTGCTCGAAATCCTTGGCGGTGGCGACCACGCGCACGCCGGTACCCACCTGCAGGCCCGAGGGCAGCTGCGTCTGCGAGGAGCTGGCGCCGCCTGGCTGCCGCAGCTGTTGGTACAGCAGGTCCTCGAAGTTGGCGCGGTCGCGCTTGAAACCGGTGGTGTTGGTGTTGGCCAGGTTGTTGGAGACGACCGACATGCGCGTCTGCTGCGCATCCAGTCCGGTCTTGGCGACCCACAAAGCCTGATTCATGACCCGAGTTCCTCTGATGGTGGCCCCGGCACGACGCGCCGGGGGCGCAGGGAGTGATGCACGTGCCGTGCCAAACCGGCGCCGCTGGCGCCGCGGCGTGCCTTAGCCGTTCAGACGCAGCAGGGTGTTGGCCGACTGCGCGTTCTCGTCGCCGTTCTTGATGACCTTCACCTGCATTTCGAACTGGCGCTGCAACTGGATCATCTGCACCAGCGCGCCGGCGGCATCGACGTTGCTGCCCTCGAGTACCCCGGTTCGCAGCGAATTGCCGGTGGCCGGCGCAAAGGCCTTGGCCGGATCGTCGCTGACATTGCGCATCAGGCCGTCGGGCCTGCGCGTGAGCTGGTTCGCCGGTGCCTGCACCACCTTCAGCGTGGCGATGGTGCTCATCGCGGTGGGCGCTTCGCCCAGCGGCACGATCGACACCGTGCCGTCGTTGCCGATCTCCAGCGACTGGTGCGGCGGAATCGCCACCGGATTGCCCTGGTCGTCGAGCACCGCATGGCCGCTGGCGGTGACCAGTTGACCGTTCGGGGTCAGCGCCAATTCGCCGCCGCGCGTATAGGCCTCCTTGCCGTCGGCGGACTGCACCGCCAGCCAGCGATCGGCATCCAGCGACAGATCCAGTGGATTGCCGGTCTGGTGCTGGGCGCCGACGTCGCGGTTGAACCCCTGGTCGATGTGCAGCGCATCGATCCGCGACGGATAACCGGCGCCAGGAATCCGATAGGCCTCGGTATTGGCCAGCGCCGCCTTGAACCCGGAGGTCTCGACGTTGGCCAGGTTGTGCGACACGGTGGCCTGCGCCTGCAGCGACGCGCGGGCGCCGGTCATGGCGACGTAGAGGGCTTTGTCCATTGGAGGGAACCGGGAATGGGGAATCGGGAATGGCGGAAAGCGGGAGGTCGGTGGCGGGAACCGCGTTTACGATTCCCGTTTCCCCATTCCCGATTCCCGGTGGTCATCAACGCATATTGATGATGGTCTGCGTGACCTGATCCTGGGTCGAGATCACCTGCGAGTTCGCCTGGAAGTTGCGCTGGGCCACGATCATGTTGACCAGCTGCTCGGTCAGGTCGACGGTCGAGGATTCCAGTGCGCCGGACTGCACGCTGCCGAAGTCCGAGGTCGCCGGCGAGCCGGTGCGGGCGATGCCCGACGCCGAGCTTTCCGCCCAGGCGTTGTCGCCGAGCGAACTCAGGCCCTGCGGATTGACGAAGTTGGTCACTGCGATCTGGCCCAGCGCCTTGTCGGCGTTGTTGGAGTAGCGCGCGTAGACGATGCCCTTCTCGTCGATGCTGATCGAGTTGAGCTTGCCGCTGGCGTAGCCGTCCTGGGTCGCGCCGCGCAGGGCGAAGGCTTCGCCGTACTGGGTCGACCCGAACACGTTGAGGGTCAGCGACAGGGTGCCGGCGCCGGTGGAGGGCGTGAAGGTGCCCAGCGCGATCTTGCCGTCGGCCGGGCTGACCAGCGCGCCGCTGTTGGAGAACTGCAGCGTGCTGGCACCGCCGGCGGCGACGCCGTCCACGTAGTTGTAGACGGTCCACTGGTTGGGCGTGGAGGTCTTGACGAAGTACGAGGTCTGCACGTGGGCCACGCCCAGCGAGTCGTACACCGTGGTGCCGCCGCTGGAGTTGTTGTAGCTGTTGGCGTCGTTCGGATCGAACGTGGTCACCGTCGGCGGCTGGGTGTTGCCGGGCAGGGTGAAGGTCAGGTTGACCGTGCTGGTCTGCTTGGGCGGGCTGTCGGTGGTCAGCAGCTGCAGGTCGGTCAAGGTGCCGGCGGCGAAGCCGTTGCCGTTGCTCGCCGGCGGGAACACCTGCAGCCGCGCGCCCTGCGGATTGACCACATAGCCGTTGGCGTCGGTCTGGAAGTTGCCGGCGCGCGAGTACACGCGGGCGCCGTTGTTGGACAGGGTGAAGAAGCCGGAGCCGGAAATGGCCAGGTCCAGGCTGCGTCCGGTCGGATCGATGGTGCCCTGCGAGAACTGCTGGGCGACGTTGCTGACGCGCACGCCCGAACCCACCGCGTTGCGCGCCAGGCCGTAGCCGTTGAGCGTGAACTGGTCGGCGAACTCGGCGCGCGAGCCCTTGAAGCCGGTGGTGTTGGCGTTGGCGATATTGTTGGCGGTGACGTTGAGGTCGGTATTGGCCGCCCTGAGGCCGGACAGCGATGTATTGAAACCCATGGTGGACTCCTGTGGATTGTCGGCGTGGCGTTAGCTGACGCGGAGGACGTTGGTCAGCGGCGTGGTGCCGAGCCCGGTCAGATCGAGATAGATGCCGTCCGATCCGATGATGGCGCTCTCGACCGGCGCCTGGACGTAGGTGGACAGGGACAGTTGGTTGCCCTGGGCATCGGTCTGCCCAGCGGTGATGCTGTAGCTGCCGGCCGGCATGCGCTTGCCGCTGGCGTCGGTGCCGTCCCAGGCGAAATCGAGCTGGCCGGCCTTGTCGGCGGTGAGGCTGATCTTCTTGATCGGCTGGCCGGTGGCGTCGCTGACGGTGACGTCGACCACGCCGGCGGCCTTGGCCGCGACCAGGCCGCCGGTGCTGCCCTCGGCGCCCAGCGGAAGCGTCGCCGACGGCACCAGCACCTTGTGTCCGATCAGGTTGGCGCCGCGCAGCACCTGGTCAGTGCTCATCGACGAGGACAGCGCGGTGACGGTCTTGTTGAGGTCGCCGATGCCCTGCACGGTGGACAGCTGCGCCATCTGCGCGACCATCTGGCTGTTGTCCATCGGCTTGAGCGGATCCTGGTGCTGCAGTTGCTCGGTCATCAGCTTCAGGAAGTCCGCCTGCTGCAGCGCCTTGTTCTTGGTGGTGCTGGTGTTGGCCGAGGCGCTCAGGCCCAGGCTGGAATAGGTGTCGGTGGAGGTGGTGACGCTGCTCATGAAAGCGGTCCTGGGACGTGACGCGGCGGAAGGAGGGCGGATCAGCGGCCCATGGTCAGAGTGGCCAGCGCCAGTTCCTTGGCGGTGTTGAGCACCTCCACGCCGGCCTGGTAGTTGCGCGAGGCGGAGATCAGGTTGACCATCTGCGAGACCGGGTCCACATCGGGCGAATAGATGTAGCCCTCGGCGTCGGCGAGCGGATGGCCGGGTTCGTAGCGCTTGATCGGCGGTGCGTTGGTCTGGGCGATTTCCTTGACGTTGACCGAGGTCAGGCTGCTGTCGTGCGGGTTGCGCACCGCCTGGAAGATCGGCTCGATCGGCTTGTAGGCCGCCTCCGCCGAACCGGCCACCGAATCGGCGTTGGACAGGTTGCTGGCGATGGTGCTCATGCGCACCGACTGCGCCTGCAGCGCGGAGCCGGCGACGTCGAAGATCGGCAGGTTGCTCATGCTTATTGGCCCGTGATCGCGGTGAGCATGCTGCGCACCTTGGATTCGAGGAAGCTCAGCGAGGCGCGGTACTCCAGCGCGGCGCGGCCGTAGGCGGCGCGTTCGGCGTCCGGATCGACGGTGTTGCCGTCCATGCTGGGCTGGCTGGCGGCCCGGGTGATCTGGAATGGATTCAGGCCATCGCCGCCGACGGCGATGTGGCGGCTGTCGTCGACCGTGAGCTGGGTGCCTTCGCGCTGTCCCTGCGCGGCACGCATCGCCGCGTCGAAATCCAGGTCCTGGGCCTTGTACCCGGGCGTGTCGACGTTGCTGAGGTTGCTGGCGATCAGCTTCATGCGCTGCTCGCGCAGTGGCAGGGCGTCGCCATGGACGCCGAAGTAGGCTGTGATCGGATTGGACATGGCACGATCCCGCGGTTCGTTGCCGAAACCATAGGCAAGGCGCGTGCCAAAGGCGGGCGCGGGGCCCGGGAGATCAGGGGGGGGCTTGGGAGGCGGGGGACGCCCGCGCTCTATTAGAACGTCAGGCAGGCCGCGCAGCGAGACGCGGCGCCCGGGTCAGGCGGCCGCTTGCGCTGCCGCGGCGACCACCCGCAGCCGGGTCAGCACGTACTCGGCCAGCTCGTTGGGGCTGTACTTGGCCACGAAGGCATTGGCGCCCACGCGCTCGACCATCGCATTGTTGAACACGCCCGACAGCGAGGTGTGCAACAGCACGTACAGGCCGGCCAGCCCGGGGTGACGGCGGATTTCCGTCGTCAGCGTGTAGCCGTCCATGGCCGGCATCTCGATGTCCGAGATCACCATGGCGTAGCGTTCAGCCGGATTCTCGCCGGCGGCGTGGATCTGCAAGAGATGGTCCAGGGCCTGGCGGCCGTCCGACAGCAGGGTCGCGCCGACCCCGAGCTGGTCCAGCACGCTGCGGATCTGCTGCCGCGCCACCCGCGAGTCGTCGACCACCAGCACCTGCAGCTGCGGGCCGGTGAGCGCCAGCGACGGGTCCAGGTTGGCCTCGACCCGGGTCTGGGCGATGTCGGCCAGCACGCTTTCCACGTCGATCACCTGGATCAACTCGCCCTGGAAACGGGTCACCGCGGTCAGGTAGCTGGACTCGGCGCCCAGTTCCGGCGGCGGATGGATGTCCTCCACCGCGATGTTGACGATGCGTTCCACGCCGCTGACCAGGAAGCCCTGGACCGAGCGGTTGAACTCGGTCACCACCAGATAGCCTGGGGCGGTGTCCGCGTTCGGCTCGCGCTCCGGATGGCCGATGGCCAGGCCCAGGTCGAGCACCGGCACCGAGCGCCCGCGCACGTCGGCGACGCCGGAGAATTGCAGCGGCAGCCCCGGCACCTGGAACAGCTCCGGCCGGCGCAGCACTTCCTGCACCTTGAAGACGTTCACGCCAAAAAGCTGACGACCGCCCAGCCGGAACAGCAGCAGGGCAAGCCGGTTGTGGCCCGCCAAGCGGGTGCGCTGGTCGATTCGGTTGAGAAGGTCATGACTCATGGCGTTCATATCGGCGCCTGCGCGGCGGAACTTGAGGGCGCGGTCCGGATCGGTCGTGCGGTTTGCGGCACGGCCTTTGCATGGTGCCGGCGACCTTTCCCAGAGAGACGGCCATGCGCCCGATCCTATTGCTGGTCCTGCTGGCGGCGACGCCGGCCTGGGCCGCGGACTTCCAGTCGGTGGAGTCGATCCGCGCCGCGGCGCTGTCCCTGGCCGGGGCCGACGCCGATGCCGAGGCGACCCTGGACCCGTCGGTGCGGGTGCCGCTGTGCCCGGTGCCGTTGCAGGCGCAGCCGACCGGTACCACCACCGTGGAGGTGAGCTGCCCGCGCGACACCGGCTGGCGGCTGTTCGTGCCGGTCAAGGTGCGGCGCATGCAGCATGTGCTGGTGCTGGCGCGCGGCCTGTCCGCTGGAGAAACCATCGGCGCGGCCGATATCGTCCCCGAGAAGCGCGACGCGGCGCGCATCGTCGGCGCCGCGATGACCGAGCCGGAAGCGGCGATCGGCAAGGTGGTGCGGCGAACCCTGCCGGCCGGCACCCTGCTGTCCGCCACCGACCTGGTCGCGCCGCGGCTGGTCCGGCGCGGCGACAATGTGGCGCTGGTGGCACGCAGCGGCGGCCTGGAAGTGCGCATGTCCGGGCGTGCACTGGGCGATGCGGGCGAAAACGAGCGGGTGACCGTCGAAAACCTGTCGTCCAAGCGCATCGTTCAGGGAACTGTGTCACAAAATGGCGACGTTTTAGTGACGCGCTAAGAATCCGGCTAAAGTTCTCCGACGCTGTGCCGTTACCTACACCGAACCCGTAACAGGATGTCCGTCATGACCCAGAAAATTGAAGGGAGTTTGCCGAGCCCGGCCACCCTTCGCACGTCGTCCGTCTCGACCAAGGCCGCCTCCGGCGCGTCCGAGGAAGGCAAAGAGCGTGCGGTCGGTGCGGCCGCGGCCACCGATAGCCTGCGCCTGACCGGCGAAGCGTCCGGCCTGCAGACCCTGCAACGCCAACTGTCGGCCGCGCCGGCGGTGGACAGCAGCCGCGTCGATGCGGTGCGCTCGGCGTTGCAGAATGGCAGCTACAAGATCAACCCCGACGCGATCGCCAGCCGCATGATCGACATGGATCGGCAACTCGGCGCATGAACATGTCCGTGACCAACCCCCTGCAGCAGCTCAGCGACGCGCTCGCCGGCGAGCGCCAGGCGTTGTTGGATCACAACGTGGAAGGCCTCATGCAGGCGACCAGCGCCAAACTGGCGGCACTGCGCGCACTGGAGGCGGACGTGCCCGCCGGCGCCGAGGCCGAACTGCGGCTGCGTGAGCTGGCCGACGCCAATCGCGCCAACGGCGCGCTGCTGTCGCGGCGCCGACGCGAGGTCAACTGGGCGCTGCGCCACCTCGGCCGCAGCGAGAGCGCGTCGTCCTACGACGCCAACGGCGAGTCCAGCACGCCGCTCTCCCAGCGTCCGCTGGCGGTCGCCTAAGCCGCGGCGCACTCCCACTGCGGGACGCGCATCCGCCGGCGGCAACGGCGTATATTGGGCATCCATCGATCGCCCGCCGCCTGTCGTGAATTTCGCCGAAATCAATCCCAACGCACCGCTCGTCCTGCCCGCACGCGAGAACCTGCTCGCCCTGAGCGAACTGCTGTACGAAGGCGTGGTGCTGTTCCGCGCCGACGGCCAGTTGCTGCTCGCCAACAGCGCCGCGCGCCGCCATCTCTCCTCCAGCGCCGACACCGGCGCATTGGCCTCGCATCTGGCGCAGTGGCTGCCGGGCGACGCGCTGTCGCAGGCGCGCAGCAGTGGCCGCTGGAGCGGCAGCCTGCCGACCGAACAGCACGTGGTGCTGGCGCACCTGTACTTCCACGCCGACGCGGACGGCGGCCATTACCTGATGCTGATCCAGGGCATCGAAGGCCAGCAGGACTACGAGCAGGAACTGCAGCAACGCCACGCCGAGCTGCGCCAGGCCTACCTGCGCCTCAACGGCGCCCAGGAAAAACTGCTGCAGTCGGAGAAGATGGCCTCGATCGGCCAGCTCGCCGCCGGCGTCGCCCACGAGATCAACAACCCGATCGGCTATGTCCATTCCAACCTGGGCAGCCTGCAGGAATACCTGCGCAGCCTGTTCACCCTGATCGAGGCCTACGAGCGCGCCCTGCGCGCGCCGGATCCGAAGGCGCTGATCCCGGAAATCGACGACATCCGCAACCGTTTCGACATCGATTTCATCAGCCGCGACCTGCCGCAACTGATGGCCGAGTCGCGCGAAGGCATCGAGCGCGTGACCCGCATCGTCCGCGACCTCAAGGACTTCTCCTATTCCGGCCGCGAGGAGTCGTGGAAGCTGGTGGACCTGCATTCGGGCCTGGAATCGACGATCAACATCATCTGGAACGAGCTCAAGTACAAGGTCACCCTGGAGCGCCACTACGGCAACCTGCCGCTGGTGGAGTGCCTGCCGTCCGAGCTCAACCAGGTGTACATGAACCTGCTGCTCAACGCCGGCCAGGCGATCGGCGAGCGCGGCACCATCGTGGTCAGCACCGGCCAGGACGGCGAGGAGGTGTGGATCGAGTTCAAGGACTCCGGCGCCGGCATTGCGGCGGACCTGCTGCAACGCATCTTCGACCCGTTCTTCACCACCAAGCCGGTCGGCAGCGGCACCGGCCTGGGCCTGTCGATCTCCTACGGCATCGTCAACAAGCACCACGGCCGCATCGACGTGAGCAGCGTCGTGGGCGAGGGCTCGACGTTCCGGATCGTGATTCCGGTTAGGCAGCCCAAGTAGCTGGGAATGGGGAGTCGGGAATGGGGAATCGGAACAGCGGGAACACTGACGCTGCCGCTTTCCGCACCCGATGTCGTTTCAATGAACTGACCTGAAAAACGAAAGGCCGCAATGCGGCTTTTCCCATTCCCGATTCCCCGTTCCCGATTCCCGCCCCTCAGGACCCCGAATCCCGCCGCTGTTCAAGGCTCGACGGTCCGGATCGTGATTCCTGTTAGGCAGCCCTAATAGCTGGGAATGGGGAATGGGGAATCGGGAATGGGGAGTAGGAAAAGCGGGAGCGCTGACGCTGTTCGCTTTCCGTGTCGCCGATCTCGCCTCAGTGACCTGACCTGAAAAATGAAAAGCCGCAATGCGGCTTTTCGCATTCCCGATTCCCCGTTCCCGATTCCCGGCCCCTCAGGGCCCCGCATCCCGCCGCTGTTCGTCGTGCGTGCGGAAGGCCTGGCGGATGTGTTCGCGCAGTTCGTCGTCGTTCCACGGCTTGGTCAGGAAGCGGTAGATCGCGCCGCGGTTGATCGCGTCGGTGACGGTGGCCAGGTCGGTGTAGCCGGACAGGACCAGGCGGATGGTGTCGGGGTAGAGCATCTTCACCCGGCCCAGGAACTCGGTGCCGCTCATGTCGGACATGCGCTGGTCGGACAGGATCACCTGCACGTCGTTGGTGGCGAGCAGGTCGAAGGCGTCGCGGACGTTGCCGGCGGCGAGGATGCGGTAGCCGTCGCGGCGGAACAGGCGCACCAGCGAGCGCAGCACGTTCTCTTCGTCGTCGAGCAGCAGCAGGGTGCGGTCCGGTCGGGTCTCGGTGAACGATTCCGGGCGCAGGTAGCGCCGGCGCAGGGCCATGCCGGCGGCTTCGGCGGACATCGGTTCGCCGAACAGGTAGCCCTGGAAGATGTCGCAATCGTTACGGCGCAGGAAGCCGAGCTGCGCCTGCGACTCGACGCCGTTGGCGATCACCACCATGCCCAGCTGGTGGCCCATGGCGATGATCGCGCGGGCGATCGCCGCTTCGCGGTTGCCGGCCGGCGCGCTCTTGATGAAGCTGCGGTCGATCTTCAGCTTGTCCACCGGGTAGCGCACCAGTGCGCTGAGGCTGGAATCGCCGGTGCCGAAGTTGTCCAGGCTCAGGCTGATGCCTTCGCGGCAGAGATTAGCCAGGGTCTCGTGGACGAAGTTGACGTTGTTGGTCAACGCGCTCTCGTTGATCTCCAGCACCACCATCTGCGGCGGTACCCCGGCCGCCTGCAGCGCCGACATCACCTCGTTGAAGAAGGTCGGGCGCAGCAGTTGCAGGGTGGAGACGTTGACCGCGATGGTGAAGTCGTCGAAGCCCTGATCGCGCCACAACCGCGCCTGGCGCAGCGCGCCTTCCATCACCCAGGTGCCGATCTGCACGATCACGCCCAGGCGCTCGGCGGTGCGCATGAAGCGCTCCGGCACCAGGATGCCCAGGGTCGGCGACTGCCAGCGCAGCAGCGATTCCATGCCGACCACGCGGCCGTCGCGGGCGCTGACCATCGGCTGGTAGCGCAGGCGCAGCTCGCCGTTGGGAATGGCGTCGACGATCTGCCGCGAGATGATGCTCTCGCTGTGCGCGCTGGGCGGGCCGTCGGCGGCGTACAGGCGCACCAGGTTGCCGCCTTCGCGCGCGGCCTGGTAGACCGCGTCCTCGGCGAAGTCGAGCAGGGTCGACAACCGCGTGGAATGCTCCGGGCACAGGCTCACGCCGATCTTGCCGGTCATGAACAGGGTGTACGGCAGCACCGACAGCGGCAGCTCGATCTGCTGCCGGATCTCCTCGGCGAAGGCTTCCGGCGGCGGCACGTCGGCGGTGCGCGGTACCGCCATCACCAGTTCGTCGCTGCCATGGCGCCACAGCAGGCCGCGGCCGCGCAGGTGCGCCTGCAGCCGGTGCGCGAGCAGCGCCAGCGCCTGGTCGCCGACCTCCGGGCTCATGTTCTCGTTGATCGAGGCGAAGTGGTCGATGTCGATGTGCAGCAGCATCACCCCCGGCCCACCGGCGAGCGCCTCGGCGATCATGCCGGTCAGGGCGGGATGGCCCGCACCCAGGCGCGACGGCAGTTCGTCGTCCACGGGTACGGCGCTGGCGGGATTCCACATCGGCTCAGGTTCCAGGCGGGGGCGACGGTGGTGCCGCGGTGGTGTAGGGCAGGCACAGCGTCACCCGGGTGCCGGCGCCGGGCGCGGTGTCGATCTGCAGGGTACCGCCGGCGCTCTGCGCGCGCTCGCGCATCACGATCAGGCCCAGGCCGCGCGGCCCGGCCGGATCGAAACCGTCGCCATCGTCGACCACTTCCAGGCGCAGGCGCTGGCGTTCCTCGTCGCCGAGGGTCATCCGCACCTCGCCGGCGCTGGCATGGCGCAGCACGTTGGTCAGGCTCTCCTGGGCGATGCGGAAGCAGGCCTGTTCGACCTCGCCGCTGGGGCGCTCGGGCAGGGTGGCGATGTCCAGGTGCAGGCGTACCGGCGACGCGCGGAACAGCATGCCGGCCTGCCAGCGCAACGCCGCTTCCAGGCCCAGCGCGTCCAGTTGCGGCGGCCGCAGCAGGGTGGAGAGGTTGCGCAGCTTGGTGATGCTGCTGTCGGCCAGGCTCACGATCTCGCTGAGGTCCTCGCGGCGGCGCTCGGCGTCGGTCTCGTCCAGCGCCGCGTGCGCCGACAGCTTCATCGCGGTGATCGCCTGGCCGATGTCGTCATGCAGGTCGCGCGAGATCGCCCGCCGCTCGTCTTCCTGCAACGAGAACAGGCGCCGCGCCATCGCCTGCAGTTCGCGGTTGCTCTGCGCCAGCGCGTCGCGCATGCGCTCCGGTTCGCTGAGGTCGCGCACGATCAGCAGCTTGCAGTCGCGGCCGCTGTAGCGGACGTTGCCGAACGACAGCCCGGCATGGAACAGCGAGCCGTCGCGGCGGCACATGCGTGCGGTGGCGCCGCGTTCGCCCTTGGCCCCGGCCGCGCCCATCCGTTGCCGTACCAGCGCCAGGTCGGCGCTGTCGACCAGGCCCTGCAGCGGCTCGCCGAGCAGGTTCTCGCCCTCGAAGCCGAACTGCCCGGCGCAGGCGGCGTTGGCGTACAGCACGTGTTCCTGGTGCAGGATCGCCACGCCGTCCGGCAGCACCCGCACCAGTTCGCGGAACTGCTCCTCGCGCTCGTGCAGCAGGCGCCGCGAGCGCTCGTGCTCGGTCACGTCCTGCAGGGTGCCGTGCACGCAGGCGCCGCCTGCGTCGTCGCTGGACGATTCGGCGCGCAGATGCAGCATGCGCGCCTGGCCGTCGGCGGCCAGCACCGGCAGCAGCATGTCCAGTTGCAGCGGCGCGCTGCCGCACAGGTCCTCGATCACCCGCTGGATGCGCGCCTGCGAGGCCACGTCGGGCGGGACCAGCAGCTCTTCCAGGCGGTGCTGGCGCGGCTGGTCCGGCACGCGCCGGCCGAGCATCCGGTAGACCTGCTCGGAATAGCTGCCCAGGCCGCTGGCCCGGTCCAGTTGCCAGGAGCCCAGCCGCGCGATCGACTGCGCCTCCTGCAGATGCTGCAGGGCCTGGTCGCGGCGGCGCTGCGCGTCGTACTCGGCGCTGCGGTCGCTGATGACCACCAGCCGCGCCTGCCGGCCGTGGTAGTCCAGGCTGGTACTGCGGGCCTCGGCCATGCACTGGCTACCGTCGCGCAGGCGCAGCGGCTCGGCCACCACGCAGGTCTTGGACGGGGTCTGCCGGATCGTCTCGATCACCTCGGCCAGGCGGGCGCTGGCGCTGGGCGGCCACAGCCGCGCCAGCTCCAGGCCGACGAACTCGTCATGCGACCAGCCGAAGAAGGCGACCGCGGCAGGGTTCACGTCGAGGATGCGCAGGCTTTCCAGGTCGTAGACCAGCATCGGGCTGGGATTGGCGTGGAACATCTGCCGGTAGCCGGCCTCCGACAGCGCCAGCCGGGTGTGCGCCTGCACGGCGGCCCGCACCAGCGGGCGCAGCAGGTAGTACAGGGCGATCGCAGTCAGGGTCAGGAACAGGGCGTCGTTGACCAGCTGCAGGACGATCAACGTGCGGGGATCGTCTACGAAATGCGCCAAAACCAGGTCGCTGCCGATCGACAGCGCCAGTCCCAGCAGCACGTACAGCAGCACCACTCTCCAGATGCCGCGGTCCAGGCGCTGCGCCAGGCGCATGCCGGAGGTCGCCTGATGGGGCAGGGAGCTGTCGCGTTGTGGTTGCATGCCCCGGCAGCCTGCTGCGGTGGTCCGTGTCCGGCGGACATCTTAGCCGCTGACGGCCGCCGCGGCCCATGGTCGGGCGGTGCGGGCGCTCAATTAATGCCGCCGGGTGCCGTTATCACCTTCGACCGCTGGCCTTCAGGGCGGCGAAACGGAGCATCTCGGCGTGGATCAAGGCGTCATCGCAAGCTTGCTGCAGCACCCGCTCACCTCGGCGCTCGTCCTGTTGGACGCCGATGGCAGGCCGCTGGCGGCGAACCGGGCAGCGCAGGCACTGGAGCTGCCGCGCACCGTGGAGGCGTACGCCGAACTGTTGCGTGCGGCCCGCGAGCGCCTGTTCGGCGGCGAGACCATGCTGGCCTGCGCCTTGCCCGGCACCGCCGGGCGACGCCTGGACGGCTGGCTGCGCGCGGTGCGCGACGACAGCGGCGGCCTGCTGGCCTATACCCTCAGCGTGCCAGAACCGGTCGGCAGCGATGGCGCCACCCGCTGGGAGATCGCCCTGGACAGCGCCGAGCACGGGCTGTGGGACTGGGACATCCCCAGCGACACCATCTTCCGCTCCGAGCGCTGGAAGCGGATGCTCGGCTACGCCGGCGATGCCCCGGCCGACGGCCTGAACGCGTTGCTGCCGCTGGTCCACGGCGACGACCAGGAGCGCCTGCGCCAGGCGATCCGCGCGCATTTCGAGGGCCGCACCGAAACCTATATGTGCGAGTTCCGCCTGCGCCGGCAGGACGGGCAGTGGCACTGGATCCTGGACCGCGGCCGCATCGTCGCGCGCACCGCCGACGGCAGCCCGCTGCGCATGATCGGCACGCACACCGACATCCACGAGCAGAAGCTGCTCGAGCAGCGCCTGCGCGACCAGCAGACCCTGCTGCGCGAGGCGCAGCGCATGACCCGCATGGGCAGCTGGTCCTGGGATCCGCTGCGCGACCGGGTGTGGTGCTCGCGCGAATTCCTGCGCGTCACCGGGCTGGACGAACAGCAGGCGCCGAGCAGCCGCGGATGGCTGCGCCTGCTCAGCCGCGATTCGATGGCGCAGCTGATCTCGGTGTGGCGGCGCATGGCCCGCGAGGCCAAGCCGGCCAACTTCGAGGTCGAGCTGGTGTGTGGCAGCGAGTCGCCGCTGCACCTGCGGGTGTGGGCGCAGCCGCAGGTGGAGGCCGACGGCCGCATCCAGCGCGTGCTCGGCCAGGTGCAGAACATCACCGAGCAGCGCCAGACCGACGCCCTGATCCGCTGGCGCACCGAACTGCTCAACCGCGTCTCGGCGCTGGGTAAGATCGGCGGCTGCGAGATCGAGGTCGGCACCCGGCGCATGCAGTGGACCGAGGAGTGCTACCGCATCCATGGCCTGCGCAAGGAGGCCATCGATCTGGATCACGCGCTGGCCTTGTACACCCAGGACTCGCGCGATGCGTTCGAGTCGGCGCTGGTGCGCATCACCGAGGGCGGCCTGCCGGAGCAACTGGATCTGTGCTTCCACCGCCCGTCCGGGCAGCGCATCTGGGTGCAGGTGCTGATCGAGCTGGACGAACGCGACGGCCTGCCGCCGCGCTTCGTGGTGCTGTTCCGCGACATCACCCGCGAACGCGAGGCCAGCGAGCGCATCGAGCTGCTGGCCCACTACGACCTGCTGACCGGCCTGCCGAACCGGCAGCTGCTGCGCGAGCAGGCCGAGAAGGCGATGCACGAGGCGGTGGAGCGCGGCACCACGCTGGCGATGCTGTTCGTCGACCTGGACGGCTTCAAGAGCATCAACGATTCCTTCGGCCACGCCACCGGCGACGCGCTGCTGAAGCTGGCGGCCACCCGCATGCACCAGCAGCTGCGCACCAGCGACCTGTTCGGCCGTTTCAGCGGCGACGAGTTCGTGGTGGTGCTGCGCGACCTGGCCGAGCCGGGCGACGCCGGGCATGTGGCGCGCAAGCTGATCGCGGCGCTGGCCGAGCCGCTGCACAGCGGCGAGAACGTGATCAAGATCGGCGCCAGCATCGGCATCGCGCTGATGGAGGAGGGGCGCCAGGACTTCGACGGCCTGCTGCGCGCCGCCGACGCGGCGATGTACGCGGCCAAGGAGTCCGGACGCAACACCTGCCATTACTACAGCCAGGACGTGCTGCTGCGCGCGCAGCGGCGCCTGGAGATCGAGCATGCGCTGCATGGCGCGCTGGACCGCGAGGAGTTCTCGCTGGTGTACCAGCCGCTGGTGCACGCGGCGGGCGAGCGCGCGCCGGCGGTGGAAGCGCTGCTGCGCTGGCACCGCCCCGGCCACGGCCATTGCAACCCGGCCGAGTTCATTCCGATCGCCGAGGAATGCGGCGAGATCGTGCGCCTGGGCGACTGGGTGATCGGCGAGGCCTGCCGCCAGGCCGCGGCCTGGGATGCGGCGGGGCTGAGCTTCGACCGGGTCTCGGTGAACGTCTCGGCGATGCAGTTGCGCGACCGCGGCTTCGCCGAACGGGTCATCGAGCTGTGCCAGCGTAATGGCTGGTCGCCGAAGCGGCTGGAACTGGAACTGACCGAGTCGGCGCTGATCCGCGACAGCGAATCGCTGCGCCGCTGCTTCGAACTGTTCGAGCAGGAAGGCGTGCTGCTGGCGGTCGACGACTTCGGCACCGGCTTCTCCAACCTGCATTACCTCAATCGCTTCCCGGTGCAGCGCCTGAAGATCGACCGCAGCTTCGTGCAGGACATGCTGCACGACAGCGGCACCGCCAAGGTCACCCAGGCGATCGTGCAGCTCGGCCACGCGCTGGGCATGCAGGTGGTGGCCGAGGGCGTGGAAACGGTGCAGGAAGAGGCCTTGCTGCGCGAGCAGGGCTGCGACGAGATCCAGGGCTATCTGCACTCGCGGCCGCTGCCGCCGCGCGAGCTGGCCGCCTGGTTGCGCGCGCGCCAGCAGGTGGCGCCGGCCACGCACCCGCGGCTGGTGCTGGCTGCGCAGTGAATGTGCGGCGCCGCGTGCGCCGCACGGGCTTGCGGCGACGCAGCAGCTGGCTATACTGCGCGCGCCCATCGTTTTCCGGCCAGAGGCCACCTTCCTTGGACAGTCATCCTAGACCGACGCTGCAGCGACAGAGCTGACAGGACCGCCACGGTCTGGGTCGTCCCAGATGGGTCCCGTCCGCTCAGGACGGGATCGTTCGCCAGCCCCGCGCGGTGCTGGCCTTGATTCCGAAAGTGCGCAAGCCCGATCCGCGAGGACTCCGAGCGTAGCCCCTGGCGTTGCCCATCGTCGGAGCCGCCCATGCGCCTGCCATCGCCATCCTCCCTGAGCCGTTCGTCGCTGCGCGGTTGCGTCGTGTGGCGACGGCGTGCGTGCACCGCATTGTCTGGGGACACCCGCGCGGCCGGCAGCGGCTGACGCACGGCGTACATCTTCCCCGGTCACACTGGGCGGTCCGCTTCGCGACCCGCGCCAGCGTCCTTTTTCCTGCGGCGTTCGCTGCCGCTCCTGCCGGATCTTCCCATGCTGCCATTCGCCCGCGACCGCTCCGCGCCCGGACAGCTCGCCGCACGCCCCGGCGTGCTGCCCAACCTGCACGATCTTGCGGTGTTCGCGCTGCTGCTGGGCCTGGGTGCGTTGCTGTTGCATGGCGCATCCGACATGCGCGCGCCGCTGCCGCCGGCCGGCACCGCCGCGGTGTCGCTGGACCTGTGGCAGCTCCCCGAATACGGCCTGCGCACCACCTTGCGCATGTTCGCGGCGATGGCCGCCTCGCTGGTGTTCACCTTCGTGGTGGCGACCCTGGCCGCCAAGAGCCGGCGCGCCGAGCGGGTGATCGTGCCGGCGCTGGACATCCTGCAGTCGGTGCCGGTGCTGGGCTTCCTCACCTTCACCGTGACCTTCTTCCTGGGCCTGTTCCCCGGCCGGCAGATCGGCGCCGAACTGGCTTCGATCTTCGCCATCTTCACCAGCCAGGCCTGGAACATGGCGTTCTCGTTCTACCAGTCGCTGCGCAACGTGCCGCGCGACCTGGACGAGGTGTCGCGCGGTTTCGGGCTCAGCGCCTGGCAGCGTTTCTGGCGGCTGGAGGCGCCGTACGCCACGCCCTCGCTGATCTGGAACATGATGATGTCCATGTCCGGCGGCTGGTTCTTCGTGGTCGCTTCCGAGGCGATCAGCGTCGGCGACCACACCCTGGAATTGCCCGGCATCGGCTCGTACCTGGCGCTGGCGATCGCGCAGCGCAACTTCGCCGCGGTCGGCTGGGCGGTGGTGGCGATGGCGGTGCTGATCGCCCTGTACGACCAGTTGCTGTTCCGCCCGATCGTGGCCTGGTCGGACAAGTTCCGCGCCGAACTTACCGCCTCGCAGGACAAGCCGCAGTCGTGGCTGTACGACCTGCTACGGCGCACGCGCCTGGCCAAGCGGCTGGTCGCGCCGCTGGCCTGGGTCTGGCAGCGCGCCATGCTGGTGCGCTGGACGCCGCGGCGCCAGCCGCAACTGCAGGCTGCGCCGCAGGCACCCGGCCGCAGCGGGGTGTGGGGCGATCGGCTGTGGAGCGCGGCGCTGGCCCTGGCCGGTGCGGCCGCGGCGTGGTTCGCCTACGACTACGGCCGCCGCCACCTGGGCCTGCACGACCTGGCCGAGGCCTTCGGCGGTGGCCTGGCCACGCTGCTGCGGGTGGTGGTGCTGATCGCCCTGGCCAGCCTGGTGTGGGTGCCGATCGGGGTGTGGATCGGGCTGCGCCCGAAGGTGGCGCAGCGGGTGCAGCCGCTGGCGCAGTTCCTGGCCGCGTTCCCGGCCAATGTGCTGTTCCCGTTCGCGGTGCTGGCCATCGTCAGCACCGGCGCCGATCCCAACATCTGGCTGTCGCCGCTGATGATCCTCGGCACCCAGTGGTACATCCTGTTCAACGTGATCGCCGGCGCCAGCGCGTTCCCCACCGATCTGCGCGAGGCCGCGACGATCTACCACCTGCGTTCGTGGACCTGGTGGCGGCGGGTGATCCTGCCCGGCATCTTCCCGTACTACATCACCGGTGCGTTGACCGCGTCGGGCGGTTCGTGGAACGCCAGCATCGTGGCCGAACTGGCCAGCTGGGGCCACACCCACGTGCAGGCCTACGGCCTCGGTGCCTACATCGCCCGCGCCACCGCCGCCGGCGACGGCCCGCGGGTCCTGCTCGGGGTGGCGGTGATGTCGCTGTTCGTGACCCTCTTCAACCGTGCGGTCTGGCGACGTCTGTACGTCTTCGCCGAACGCCGCCTGCGTTTCGACTGATTCCTGGAGACCGACCATGAGCTATTCCGCAAGCGTGCCCGAGCGCGCCCCGCTGGTCCGCGTGCAGGGTGTGCGCAAGACCTACGACAAGGGCGGGGCGACGCCGCTGGTGGTGCTGGAGGACGTCGACCTGACCCTGCATTCGGGTCAGATCGTGGGCCTGCTCGGCCGTTCCGGCTCGGGCAAGTCGACCCTGCTGCGCGCCATCGCCGGGCTGCTGCAGCCCAGCGCCGGCAGCATCGCCTTCCGCGATGCCGCGCCGGGCCAGGTCGCCGACGACATCGCCATGGTGTTCCAGAGCTTCGCCCTGTTCCCATGGCTGACCGTGCTGCAGAACGTGGAAGTGGGCCTGGAGGCGCGCGGCGTGGCCGCCGACGAGCGCCGCCGGCGCGCCCTGGCGGCGATCGACCTGATCGGCCTGGACGGCTACGAGGGCGCCTACCCGAAGGAACTGTCCGGCGGCATGCGTCAGCGCGTGGGCCTGGCGCGGGCGCTGGTGGTACGGCCGAAGCTGCTGCTGATGGACGAGCCGTTCTCGGCGCTGGACGTGCTGACCGCCGAGACCCTGCGTACCGACCTGCTGGACCTGTGGTCGGAAGGGCGCATGCCGATCGAATCGATCCTGATGGTCACCCACAACATCGAAGAAGCGGTGCTGATGTGCGATCGCATCGTGATCTTCGGCGCCAATCCGGGGCGGGTGATCGGCGAGATCGAAGTGACCCTGCCGCAGCCGCGCAATCGCCTGGCGCCGGCGTTCCGCGCCCTGGTCGACGACATCTATGCGCGCATGACCGCCAGCCCGCAGCGGCCGCAGACCCGCGAGGGCGTGTTCCCGGGCAGCGGCATTGCCATGGTCCTGCCGCGCGTCTCGAGCAACCTGCTGGCCGGCCTGATCGAGGCGGTGGCGGCCGAGCCCTACCATGGCCGCGCCGACCTGCCGCCGCTGGCGGCCGGCCTGCAGCTGGAAGTGGACGAACTGTTCCCGATCGCCGAGACCCTGCAACTGCTGCGTTTCGCCGTGTTCGAACAGGGCGACCTGCAGCTGACCCCGGCCGGGCAGCGCTTCGCCGAACTCGGGACCGACGCGCGCAAGCAACTGTTCGCCCAGCACCTGGCCACCTACGTGCCGCTGGCCGCGCACATCCGCCGCGTGCTCGACGAACGCCCGGCGCATCACGCACCGGCGCGCCGCTTCCGCGACGAACTGGAAGACCACATGTCCGAGGCCTACGCGGCGGAGACGGTCCAGGCGGTCACCAGCTGGGCGCGCTACGCCGAGTACTTCGCCTACGACAAGCAGGCGGACCTGTTCTCGCTGGAGAATCCGAGCTGAACCTTGCTCGCCGCTCAATGCGCCTTGCAGCAACGATGTCGCGATCTGGTCGGAGTCGTTGTGGGAGGGACTTCAGTCCCGACTGCAGGCACATCGAAGCGCCGGACGGCATCACGCGTCGCGACTGAAGTCGCTCCCACAGTGACGCTTGCCCACGGCCGGTGGGAGAAGGGTTCAGGCGCGCGCCTGGATGCGACGCCGGTCGGTCGATGTGTCGTAGCTCGCCGCCGAATGCGCCTTTGCAGCAACGATGTCGCGATCTGGCCGGAGTCGTTGTGGGAGGGACTTCAGTCCCGACTGCAGGCGGCCGGCCAAGCATGTGTCGCTCGCGTTCCGCGACCGAATGGCATCGCGCATCGCTGCTTGTTGCCGTGGTTCAGTGAAACCAGCCGTCGCCTCGCAAGAGCGGCTTCAGCCGCGACAGGAGCATTTCCGGTACCGCCTTTAGCGGCTGAAGCCGCTCCTGCAGCCGCGAAGAATGCACGGGCTGCCCGGCCTCCTGCAGCAAGCGAAATCGAGAGATGGGGCCGGGTGACTCTCTAGCGCGGCGCCCCGAACGCGCTGCCACATCAGGCACCGCGCGATGCCAACGCAACCGCCGCTATCGACTCAGTCGCCGTCGTAGAGCGGAAAGTGCACCAGCGGCGCCGGCGTGCCGGCGGCAGCGACCGCGCTGCCGTTCAGGCCCATGTCCCACGCCAGGCCGGCCCAGACCGGGTCGGCGATGCGTGCGTCCTGCGGTGCCGGCGCGCGCGCGATCAGCAATTGCCGCAGTTCGGCCTGGGCCAGCGTCTCCAGCCGTCGCAGGGCGTGGCCGGGCTGGCGCGGTGTGGCCGCCGGCCGGATGCCGGGATCGGCCACCGGCTCGGACGCAGGCACGTGCGCGCTGCTGCTGTCATCGCAGGACATGGCCGCAACTCGGGACAGGGACTGGAGATGCATCGACATCGACGGGGCCGGACGGGAAGGGCAGAGACGACAAGCCCCGGCAGGGGCCGGGGACTCGTCGGTTCATGGCGCGGAGCGCGACAAGGCGGACTTAGAACAACTCGACCGTGCCGGCACCCATGCTCTGCTGCGCCACCGGCTTGTGCGGCGGACGCTCCCACTCGGTGCGCATGTCGCGCAGGCGGTTGCCGACCCGCTGCAGGGCGTCGAGCAGTTCGTGGTCGAACACGCCGCCATTGCGGTGCAGCAGTTCCTGCAGCGCCACGGCCTCGCGGTTGATCGCGGTCAGGCGGTCCAGGTGGGTGTGCACGCCGCCCAGGGCCTGGGTGGCGATGTCCTCGAACTGCAGGGCGCGCACCGCTTCGGCGACGCTGCTGTCGATGGCGCGGCCGCACTCGGAGATCTCGCGCATGCCGTCGCCCAGCGAGTGGTTGATCGCGGCCACGTTGTCCAGCATCGCCGCGGCCTCGGCCCGCGCCTCGCGGGAGCGGTCCATGTCGCGGGAGGCCATGTTCGAGACCGTCTCGCGGACCTTGGCGATGGCGTCCTTGGAGCTGTGCGCCAGCTTGCGGATCTGCTCGTTGAAGGTGGTCGAACGCTCGGACAGGTTGCGCACCTCGTCGGCCACCACCGCGAAGCCGCGGCCCGCCTCGCCGGCGCGCGCCGCTTCGATCGCCGCGTTCAGTGCCAGCAGGTTGGTCTGGTCGGCGATCGACTTGACGTCCTCCAGCAGGGCGAAGATGCCGTCCAGGTGCTGGGACATGTCGTCGATGTAGTGCACCGTGGTGCTGCTCTGGCCGCTGACCTGCTCCAGCGCCTCCACCAGCTGCTCCATGCGCTGGCTGGCATGCTGGGCGAAGCGGGCCACGTCCACCCCGGCGCCGCCGTCTTCGCCGGCGCGGTCGACGATGCGGGCCAGCGCCACGCTCTGCTGCCGCGACTTGCGGTTCATCGCCTCGAAGCTGCCACCCAGGCCGCTGACCGCCTGGCGGATCAGTTCGCGGGCACGTTCGATCTCCGAGCGCGAGCCCTCGATCTCGTTGCCGACGAAGCTGCGCAGCTCGGTCAGCAGGTGGTCCTGCTCGCGCATGACCTTGGCCTGCTCCGGCGAGCGCCGGCTCTGGCTGTACGCGGTCCAGCCGGCGAAACCGAGCCAGCTCAGCGTCATGGTGGTGAGGATGGCCCAACGGACCGGGGCCGGCCAATCGAAGCCGGCGGCGATGGGGAACAGCAGCGTCAGGGCGAGCGGGGCGGCCAGACGGATCAGGAGGCGTGAGTACATGGAAGTTCTCGGCAGATTCACGATTGCTGTATCGGCCGCCCCCCCCGGGTCTTTAGCAACGCGGTGCGCGGATCATCGAAACCTGCCGACATTCGTACGATCCGCGTCGCAGAACCACCGCGGGCGGCGCGCTGCCGGCCCGGCGCCGGCACCCCGGGGACTCAGCGCAAGGCGCGGTCCACGGTCTCGCGCATGCGCCGCTTGGCCAGCAGGAAATCCCACAGGCTGCCGCCCATCTGCCGCCACAGCACCGCCGAACGCACCGCCGCCAGCAGCAGTGCGCGGATCTCCGCCACCACCCCGGCCTGACCCAGGTAATGCGGGTTGCCCTGCACCATCACCCGCGGGCGCAGATGGCTGATGGTGTCGGCGTAGAGCTGGCCCAACGCCGCGATCACCTCGGGGTGGGTGCTGTCGGCATGGCGCTCCAGTAGCGGCGCGATCCGGGCCAGGCCGGCATCGACCTTGGCGTCGGTCTCGGCATCGCCGGCGAAGCGCCGTTCCAGCTGGATCACCGCCAGCGCCAGCCGCGGCAGCACCTCGTCCTGGCCCTGGTTGCGGAAGTAGTTGTGCAGCAGGCGCAGGCCCGGCGCCAGGTCGGCGCGGCGGCCGTAGACCGCTTCGGGGCTGGGCGCGTCGATGCGGAACACGCTGTCGAGCAGGGTGCGCACCAGCGACGCCTCGGACTGGCCGGTCTCGGCGATGCGCCGCACCTGCTGCAGGGCCTGGGCCATGCCCGCCAGCGCCAGCATGCGCGCGTCCATGGAATCGGTCATCGAATCGGGTCCTCGTGTACGGCGGGGGCCTGCTGCGCCAGGCGGCGCTCCAGCGGGGCATCGGTGGTGGCGATCACGGCGCCGCCCAGGCATTCCTCGCCCTGGTACAGCACCAGCGACTGCCCGGGGGTGACGGCGCGCTGCGGGCGCGCGAAGCGGACCGACAGGGTGCCGTCGTCGCCGACCTCGACCGTGCAGGGCTCGTCGGCCTGGCGATAGCGGGTCTGCGCGGTGCACTCGAAGCGCCGTGCCGGCGGCGCACCGGCGATCCAGTGGGCGGCCTCGGACTGCAGCCCGTTGGCCATCAGGTAGGGGCTGTCGCGGTCCTGGTCGACGTACAGCACGTTGCGGGCGACGTCCTTGCCGACCACGTACCACGGCGCCGCGGCGCGGCCGCGCACCCCGCCGATGTTCAGGCCCTCGCGCTGACCCAGGGTGAAGTAGAACACCCCCGGATGCTCGGCCACGACCTGCTCGTGCGGGTCGCGGATCT
Source organism: uncultured Xanthomonas sp. (assembly GCF_964278005.1). Lineage (NCBI taxonomy): Bacteria > Pseudomonadati > Pseudomonadota > Gammaproteobacteria > Lysobacterales > Lysobacteraceae > Xanthomonas > uncultured Xanthomonas sp. The sequence goes on along the minus strand of NZ_CAXYKF010000015.1, from coordinate 597,951 downwards.
CGCCGCGCCGCGCCGGCAGGTAGCGACCGAGGAATTCGCGGAAATCGCGTTCGCCGATGAAGCAGATGCCGGTGGAATCCTTCTTGGCGTGGGTCGGCAGGCCGGCTTCGCGGGCGATGCGGCGCACCTGTTCCTTGGGCAGTTCGCCGACCGGGAACAGGGTCGCGGCCAGTTGCGCCTGGCCCAGCTGGTGCAGGAAGTAGCTCTGGTCCTTGTTGCGGTCCAGTCCGCGCAGCAGCCGCCAGCGGCCGCCGAGGTTGTCCACCCGCGCATAGTGGCCGGTGGCGATGCGCTCGGCGCCGAGCTCGCGCGCCGCGTCCAGGAAATGCTTGAACTTGACCTCGCGGTTGCACAGCACGTCCGGGTTGGGCGTGCGCCCGGCGGCGTATTCGGCCAGGAAGTGCGCGAACACGCCTTGCCAGTACTCCTGCGAAAAGTCGCGGAAATGGAAGGGGATGCCCAGTCGCCCGCACACCGCCACCGCATCGCGGCGGTCGTCGTCGGCACGGCAGTCGCCGCTGCCGTCGTCGGCCCAGTTCTGCATGAACAGGCCGGACACCGCCGCGCCCTGCTGGACCAGCTGCCAGGCCGCCACCGACGAATCCACGCCGCCGGAGACCCCGACCATGACCGCTGCACCGCTCATGCCACCTGCCGCAGCAGATCCAGCGGGTAGCGGCGCCCGGCCAGGTAGTCGGCCACCACCTGCCACACCAGCGGGCTGCGCCAGCGCGGCGCTTCGGCCTCCAGTTCGGCCGGGGTCATCCACAGCGCGCGCACGATGCCGGTGTCCAATGGCCGCTGCGCATCGTGCGCGACCGGATCGGCGGCGAAGGCGAAGCGCAGATAGTGGCGGCCGGTGTCGGCCTTCCACTGGTAGGCGCCGATGAACGCGGTCGGCTGCACCTGCCAGCCGGTTTCCTCCAGCGTCTCGCGCACCGCGGCCTCGATCAGGCTCTCGTCCGGCTCCAGGTGGCCGGCCGGCTGGTTCAACACCAGCGCGCCGGCGATGGCTTCCTCGACCTGCAGCAGGCGCCCGTCGCGCACCACCACCATGGCCACGGTCACGTCCGGCTGCCAGGGTTCCGCGGCCGCCGTCATCAGAACAGATCCTTGCCGCCGTTCAGTTCGGCGTCCATCGCGTCGGCGCCACGCGCGGCCGCCTCCAGTGCTTCGCGCAGCGCCGCATCGTCGGCATCGGCGGGGATCTTGACCACGAACACCGCCGTGCCGCCCTGGCGCACCCAGCCGCCGAGGATGTCCGACTGCGCGTCCTCCAGCAGCCGGTTGGCGACCTTGGCGGGCAGGCTGTCGCCCTGCGCCTGGTAGGCCGGCGACCACACCTCGCGGATGCGGTAGCTGCCGAAGGTCTCCACCGGCGAGCGCACATAGGTCAGCTGCTTGCGCTCCTGCCCGTGGTCGCGCAGGCCGAACAGCACCTGGTAGTCGCCGTCCTCGTCCGCCTGCACGTCGTAGCCCAGCGCCAGCAGGCGCTTGCCCAGCGCCGCATCCGGCGTCTCGGCGGCGGCCGGCAGGGCGGCGGCGAGCAGCGCGGCGAGCAGCGGAAGCTTGGGGAACATCGTCGAATGCATGCGGAGCGCCATCGAAAGGAGGGGAATTGTGCGGGCAGGGCCGGCGATCGTCCAATCCTGGCCGGCGGCCCCCGTATATAATGGGCGGATGCCCCGCAAGAATTCCCCCGAGCACGATCATGGCGTCATGGTGGAGACCGGCAAGCCGGAAGTCGCCCGCCCGCCCATGTATCAAGTGCTGCTGCTGAACGACGACTACACCCCGATGGACTTCGTGGTGACCGTGCTGCAGCAGTTCTTCTCCCTGGACCTGGAGCGCGCCACCCAGGTGATGCTGCACGTGCATACCCGCGGCCGCGGGGTGTGCGGGGTCTATACCCGCGAGGTGGCTGAATCCAAGGTGGCTCAGGTGAACGAGTTCTCGCGGATGAACCAGCATCCCCTGTTGTGCACGATGGAAAAAGCCTGATAGTGGGAGGCGTCGGTCACCGGTTTGCCCGGACTAACGCGGTGTGAACACACTGATCCGATAGGGTTGTGGAAATTCGCAACTCAAGCCACATATTGTCGGCAACAGACGTCGGAGTACACCATGTTCAGCAAAGATCTCGAGCAGACCATCGGCCAGTGCTACAAGCGCGCCCGGGAAGCCCGTCATGAGTTCATGACGGTGGAGCACCTGCTGTTGGCATTGCTCGACAATCCCTCCGCCCAGGCCGTGCTCAAGGCCTGCGGCGCCGACGTCGACCGCCTGCGCGGCGACCTGGAACAGGCCATCGAAGCCTCGGTGGCGCGCCTGGCCGACGACGATGGCCGCGACACCCAGCCCACCCTGGGCTTCCAGCGGGTGCTGCAACGGGCCGTCTACCACGTGCAGTCCTCGGGCAAGAAGGAAGTCAGCGGCGCCAACGTGCTGGTGGCGATCTTCGGCGAGAAGGACTCGCATGCGGTGTACTTCCTGAATCAGCAGGACATCACCCGCCTGGACATCGTCAACTACCTGTCCCATGGCATCGCCAAGATGGGCGAGGACGGCGAGCACGCCGCGCCGTCCGATGGCGAGCCCAAGGGCGAGGCGGGCGAGGGCGAGCCCAAGGGCGATGCCCTGGCCGAGTACGCCACCAACCTGAACGAGCAGGCCCGCAATGGCCGCATCGACCCGCTGGTGGGCCGCGCCGACGAGATCGAGCGCACCATCCAGGTGCTGTGCCGCCGCCGCAAGAACAACCCGCTGTACGTGGGCGAGGCCGGTGTCGGCAAGACCGCCATCGCCGAGGGCCTGGCCAAGCGCATCGTCGAGGGCACGGTGCCGGAGGTGCTGGCCGACGCGGTGATCTTCTCGCTCGACCTGGGCGCGCTGGTCGCCGGCACCAAGTACCGCGGCGACTTCGAGAAGCGCCTGAAGGGCGTGCTGACCTCGCTGAAGAAGGTGCCCAACGCGGTGCTGTTCATCGACGAGATCCACACCATCATCGGCGCCGGTTCCGCCTCCGGCGGCACCATGGACGCCTCCAACCTGATCAAGCCGGCGCTGTCCTCGGGCGAGCTGCGCTGCATCGGCTCGACCACGTTCCAGGAGTACCGCGGCATCTTCGAGAAGGACCGCGCCCTGGCGCGGCGCTTCCAGAAGATCGACATCGTCGAGCCGACCGTGGGCGAGACCTTCGAGATCCTGCAGGGCCTCAAGCCCAAGTACGAGGCGCACCACGGCGTGACCTACGCCGACGACGCGTTGCAGGCGGCGGTGGACCTGTCGGTCAAGCACATCGGCGACCGGTTGCTGCCGGACAAGGCGATCGACGTGATCGACGAGGCCGGCGCACGCCAGCGGCTGCTGCCGGAAGGCCAGCGCAAGGAGCTGATCGACATCGAGGAGATCGAGACCATCGTCGCCAAGATGGCGCGGATCCCGGCCAAGCAGGTCAGCGCCACCGACAAGGACGTGCTGCAGCACCTGGAGCGCAACCTGAAGATGGTGATCTTCGGCCAGGATCCGGCCATCGAGACGCTGGCCTCGTCGATCAAGCTGGCGCGCTCGGGCCTGGCCAACCCGGAGAAGCCGATCGGCAACTTCCTGTTCGCCGGCCCCACCGGCGTCGGCAAGACCGAGGTCACCAAGCAGCTGGCGCTGCAGCTGGGCATCGAGCTGGTGCGCTTCGACATGTCCGAGTACATGGAGCCGCATTCGATCAGCCGCCTGATCGGCGCGCCCCCGGGCTACGTCGGCTTCGACCAGGGCGGCCTGCTGACCGAGAAGATCGTCAAGACCCCGCACTGCGTGCTGCTGCTGGACGAGGTGGAGAAGGCGCATCCGGACATCTTCAACATCCTGTTGCAGGTCATGGACCGCGGCGTGCTCACCGACACCAACGGGCGCGAGGCCAACTTCAAGAACGTGATCCTGGTGATGACCACCAATGCCGGTGCCACCCAGGCCTCGCGGCGCTCGATCGGCTTCACCCAGCAGGACCACTCCACCGATGCGATGGAGATCATCCGCCGCAGCTTCACTCCGGAGTTCCGCAACCGCCTGGACGCGGTGGTGCAGTTCCAGCCGCTGGCCTTCAGCCACATCCTGCGCGTGGTCGACAAGTTCGTGATCGAGCTGGAGATGCTGCTGCAGGAGAAGCACGTGTCGCTGTCGGCGACCCCGACCGCGCGCGACTGGCTGGCCCAGCACGGCTTCGACCCGCTGATGGGCGCGCGGCCGATGGCGCGGGTGATCCAGGACAAGGTCAAGCGTCCGCTGGCCGACGAACTGCTGTTCGGCAAGCTGGTCAACGGCGGCCGCGTCACCATCGACGTGCGCGACGGCGAGCTGGTGGTCGATACCCAGGCCGAGCCGGAGCGCCTGCTGCCGGCCACGGTGGACTGAGGCCGGGCCGACAGGCACGACGAAAGGCGGCTGCAGAGGCTGCAGCCGCCTGGCGAGGTCACCGTCGTTCCATCGTTGCAGACGCGAAAGGCGGCCAGTGGCCGCCTTCTTCATGTCCGCCCGTGGCGGATTACTTCATGCGGTAGGTGATGCGACCCTTGGTCAGGTCGTACGGGGTCATTTCGACCTTCACCCGGTCGCCGGTCAGGATGCGGATGTAGTTCTTGCGCATGCGGCCGGAGATGTGGGCGATGATTTCGTGCCCGTTTTCCAGCTTGACCCGGAACGTGGTATTGGGCAACGTCTCGCTGACGGTGCCTTCGAATTCGATGGAGTCGTCTTTCGACATGTAATCCTGTGCGATTCGGAACGGCCAAAGGCCTGAAGAGCGAGGATTTTACTCGCCTGGGCCGCGCCATGCAAAGTTTGCGTTAATCCCGCTCAGCCCTGGGCCAGTTCCGCGGCCGCCAGGGTGCCGAAGCGCAGCGTCCACGGCGCGGTCTCGGCAGTCGCGGCCACCAGCGGCGCGATGGTGTCCAGGAACCGCGCACGCGGCCAGCGCTCGGCGCCCAGGCTGAGCAGGTGGTCGTTCTCCACCTGCGCGTCGATCAGCGGCCAGCCCCAGCCGTGCAGGCGCCGCGCCAGTGCCGCCAGCGCGACCTTGGAGCCGCCGCTGCGGGCACTGAACATGCTCTCGCCGAAGAACATGCGCCCGCGGGCCACCCCGTAGATGCCGCCGACCAGCTCGTCGCCGTCGAACACTTCCACCGAATGCGCGTGGCCGGCCTGGTGCAGGGCCAGATAGGCGTCGCGCATCGGCGCGGTGATCCAGGTGCCGTCCTGGCCGCGGCGGGGGAGTTGCGCGCAGGCATCGATGACCTGGGCGAAGGCGGTGTCGGCGCGCACGGTCCACGGACAGTGGCGCAGGCTGCGGCGGAAGCGCGAGGACAGGCGCACGCCGTCGCTGCGGAACACGGTGCGCGGGTCCGGACTCCACCACAGGATCGGCTCGCCGTCGGAGTACCAGGGGAAGATGCCCTGGGCGTAGGCCGCGAGCAGGCGCGTCGGCGACAGGTCGCCGCCGACCGCGAGCAGGCCGTCCGGCTCGCGCAGGGCGCTGGACGGCGGTGGGAACGGGGCGGCGGGATCGGCCGCGAGCAGGGCAGGGAGACGACGCATCGCCGGCAGCGTAGCCGATGCCTCAGGCGTCGTGGCGGAACGGCGAGTGGCGCTGCAGCGCCGCCGCGTGCTGGCGCACCTCGGCGCGCTCCTGCGCGCACCACTCGGCCAACGGCACGCGGAAGCCCGGGTCGGCGATCCAGTGGCGGCTGCGCACCAGCCGCGGCAGGAAGCCGCGGGCGATCTTGTGCTGGCCCTGCGCGCCCGGCTCGAAGCGGGTCAGGCCCTCGCGCAGGCAGTACTCGATGCCCTGGTAGTAGCAGGTCTCGAAGTGCAGCCCGGGCAGGGGCTCGCCGCCCCAGTACCGGCCGTACAAGGTGTCGCCGCCGCGCAGGCAGAACGCCCCGGCCACCGGCGTGCCGTCATGGATGGCGAGGAAGATCAAGAGGTTGCGCGGCATCGTGCGCGCAAGATGCGAGAAGAAGTCCAGGGTCAGCGCCGGCGAATTGCCGTAGTCGTCGAAGGTGCGCAGATAGAAGCCGTACATCGCCTGCAGGTCGGCGGCGCTGGCCTCGTCGCCGTGCAGCACGCGGAAGCCGATGCCGGCGCGCTGCACCTTGGCCCGCTCCTGGCGGATGTTCTTGCGGTGCTTGTGGTCCATCGCGCCCAGGTAATCGTCGAAGCCGGTCCAGCCGGCCTCGTTGTGCCACTGGTACTGCACGTCGTTGCGCTCCAGCCAGTCGGCGCCGAACGCGGCGTCCTCGTCGGCGCGGTGGAAATTGACGTGGGCCGAGGACAGGCCGGTGCGCTCGGTCAGCGCCCGCATGGCCGCGAGCAGTTCCTGCTGCGCCGCCAGGTCGCGGGCGAGCAGCCGCGGCCCGGTCACCGGCGAGTAGGGCACCGCGCACAGCCACTTTGGGAAGTAGTCCTGGCCGTAGCGCGCATAGGCATGCGCCCAGGCATGGTCGAACACGAATTCGCCGTGCGAGTTGCTTTTGACGTAGCCGGGCGCCGCCGCGACCAGCGCCGCGCCGTCCCACACGGTGAGATGCAGCGGGCTCCAGCCCCAGTCCGGGCGCAGGCAGCCGTGCTGTTCCAGGCCGGCCAGGAAGGCGTGGGCGACGAAGGGATTGCGACCGTCGTGCAGGGCGTCCCAGTCGGCGGCGGCGACCGCATCGAGCTGGTGCAGCCAGCGGATCCGGCTCATCGCCGGCGCTGCTCGCGGTGGAAGGCGGCGCAGCGGCCGCCGGCGCCACCGGCCGCGCGCGCGGGCGCACGGCCGCTGCCGGCCTGACGCCGGCAGTTCAAGGCGTGCGCGGACTCAGGCACCCTTATCCAGATAGCGCTCGGCGTCCAGCGCGGCCATGCAGCCGAAGCCGGCCGAGGTGATCGCCTGGCGGTAGTGCTGGTCGGCGACGTCGCCAGCGGCGAACACGCCCGGCACCGAGGTCTCGGTGGCGGCGCCGCCGAGGCCGGAGCGGATCTCCAGGTAGCCGTTGTGCATGGCCAGTTGGCCGTCGAACAGTTGGGTGTTCGGGTGATGGCCGATGGCGACGAAGAAGCCGTGCGCCTCCAGGTCGCGGGTGCTGCCGTCCTGCACCGACTTGACCCGCACGCCGGTGACGCCGGCCTCGTTGCCCAGCACCTCGTCCACCTGGTGATGCCAGACGGTCTCGATCTTGCCGGCGGCGACCTTGGCGAACAGCTTGTCCTGCATGATCTTTTCCGCGCGCAGGGTGTCGCGGCGGTGCACCAGATAGACCTTGCGGGCGATGTTGGACAGGTACAGCGCCTCTTCCACGGCGGTGTTGCCGCCGCCGACCACGACCACGTCCTGGTCCTTGTAGAAGAAGCCGTCGCAGGTGGCGCAGGCGGACACGCCGCGGCCCTTGAACGCCTCTTCCGAGGGGATGCCCAGGTACTTGGCGGTGGCGCCGGTGGCGATGATCAACGCATCGCAGGTGTAGTCGCCGCTGTCGCCGCTGAGCCGGAACGGGCGCTGCGACAGGTCGGCGGTGTGGATGTGGTCGAAGATCACCTCGGTCTCGAAGCGCTCGGCATGCGCCTGCATGCGCGCCATCAGGTCCGGGCCCATCAGGCCGTGGGGGTCGCCGGGCCAGTTGTCGACCTCGGTGGTGGTCATCAGCTGGCCGCCCTGCTGCAGGCCGGTGATCACCACCGGCTTGAGATTGGCGCGCGCGGCGTAGACCGCGGCGGTCCAGCCGGCCGGGCCGGAACCCAGGATCAGCAGGCGGGAATGCTTGGCGGAATTGGCGGCAGAGGGGCTCATGTATACTCGCGAACAGGGTGAAATGGCGGCGGAAACGCGGCATTGCGCGGGTTCCGGCGAAGGCGCATAGAGTGGCGGCCGGCCTGGAACGAATCAAGCCGCGTGGCGGAAACGCTGCGGCCCGTCGCCACCACCGGCTTCCCGCGTGTGTCGTTGCCCGCCTTCACTGGGCGCTGCCGGGCCAGGTCTGCGAAAGACCGGACGATTCAGGTACCGCCTGCTGAAATGCAAGGGCGAGTCGTTTATTATCAATCACTAACGATGCATTTCTAAGGTCTGGTCATAGCGTGGCGAAGCAGGTTCCGGAACGCGGCAAAACCCAGGGCGCCAATGCGGCGGCACGCAAGCAGGGCGCCGCGCCCAACCCACGCCGGCAGAAGCTGTGGCGCGATCTGGCGCTGATCGCGATCGCGCCGCTGCTGCTGTACCTGCTGGCCAGCCTGGCCACGTACTCGGCGACCGATCCGGGCTGGTCGCATACCGGCAGCGTGGTCGCGCCGGTGCACAACATGGGCGGCAAGTTCGGCGCCTGGATCGCCGACGTTCTGCTGCAACTGTTCGGCTACGTGGCCTTCCTGCTGCCGGTGGTCATCGGCGCGATCTCCTGGATCGCGCTGTTCGGCATGGACCAGGACGGCGATGGCGAGGCCGACCTCGGCCCGGCGCTGCGCCTGGTCGGCATCGTCGGTTTCCTGATCGCCGCCACCGGGCTGCTGCACCTGCGCCTGTTCGCCGGCGACGTGGCCGGCGCCGGCGGCATCCTCGGCAAGCTGGTCGGCAATTCGCTGGGCGCCGGGTTCGGCGCGCTCGGCGCCAACCTGTTCGTGCTGGTGCTGTTGCTGGTGTCGGTGACCCTGGCCACCGGGCTGTCCTGGTTCGCGGTGATGGAGCGCATCGGCAAGGCGGTGATGACCCTGCCGGCGCTGGCCCGGCGCGGCACCCAGCAGGCCAACGAATGGCAGCAGACCCGCGCCATGCGCGAGGAACGCGAGGAAGTGCGCAAGGTCGACGCGGTGCAGCGCGCCAAGCGCGAGCCGGTCAAGATCGAGCCGCCGCCGGCGCCGGTGGTGGAGAAGAGCGAGCGCGCCAAGCGCGAGCAGCAGATCCCGCTGTTCCACGGCACCGGCAGCGACCCGTCCGGGGTGCCGCCGCTGGCCCTGCTGGACGACCCCAAGCCGCAGGCCAAGGGCTATTCCGAGGAGACCCTGGAAACCCTGTCGCGGCAGATCGAGTTCAAGCTGAAGGACTTCCGCATCGAGGCGCAGGTGGTCGGCGCCTATCCGGGCCCGGTCATCACCCGCTTCGAGATCGAACCGGCGCCGGGCATCAAGGTCAGCCAGATCAGTTCGCTGGACAAGGACATCGCCCGCGGCCTGTCGGTGAAGTCGGTGCGCGTGGTCGACGTGATCCCCGGCAAGTCGGTGATCGGCCTGGAGATCCCCAACGTCAGCCGCGAGATGATCTATCTCAGCGAGCTGCTGCGCTCCAAGGAATACGACAAGTCGGCCAGTCCGCTGACCCTGGCCCTGGGCAAGGACATCGCCGGGCGTCCGACCGTGGCCGACCTGGCGCGCATGCCGCACCTGCTGGTCGCCGGCACCACCGGCTCGGGCAAGTCGGTGGCGGTCAACGCCATGGTGCTGAGCCTGCTGTACAAGGCCTCGGCCAAGGACCTGCGGATGCTGATGATCGACCCGAAGATGCTCGAACTGAGCGTCTACCAGGGCATCCCGCATCTGCTGGCGCCGGTGGTCACCGACATGAAGGAGGCCGCCAACGGCCTGCGCTGGTGCGTGGCCGAGATGGAGCGCCGCTACAAGCTGATGAGCGCGGTCGGCGTGCGCAACCTGGCCGGCTTCAACAAGAAGGTCAAGGATGCGCAGGACGCCGGGCAGCCGCTGATGGACCCGCTGTTCAAGCCCAACCCGGACCTGGCCGAGGCGCCGAGGCCGTTGGACACACTGCCGTTCATCGTCATCTTCATCGACGAATTCGCCGACATGATGATGATCGTCGGCAAGAAGGTCGAAGAGCTGATCGCGCGCCTGGCGCAGAAGGCCCGCGCCGCCGGCATCCACCTGATCCTGGCCACCCAGCGCCCGTCGGTGGACGTGATCACCGGCCTGATCAAGGCCAATATCCCGACCCGCATCGCCTTCCAGGTCAGCTCCAAGATCGACTCGCGCACCATCCTCGACCAGTCCGGCGCCGAGACCCTGCTGGGCCATGGCGACATGCTGTACCTGCCGCCGGGCACGGCGATGCCGGACCGCGTGCACGGCGCCTTCGTCAGCGACGAGGAAGTGCACCGGGTGGTCGAGCACCTCAAGGCCAGCGGCCCGGCCGACTACATCGAGGGCGTGCTCGACGAAGTGCAGACCATGGGCGACGGCACCGTGATCGGCGCCACCGGACTGCCCGAAGCCGGCGGCGGTGGCGGCGACGAATCCGACCCGCTGTACGACGAGGCCCTGCGCATCGTCACCGAGACCCGCCGCGCCTCGATCTCCGGCGTGCAGCGGCGGCTGAAGATCGGCTACAACCGCGCCGCGCGGCTGATCGAGGCGATGGAAGCCGCCGGCGTGGTCAGCCCGCCCGAACACAACGGCGACCGCAGCGTGCTGGCGCCGCCGCCGCCGAAGTGACGCGCACCGCGCCGTCCGCCGGCCGTGGCCGGCGTCTGCCTGACCGGAGGCCTGCGCGCGCCTCGCGCTGGCTGTTCGGCGCGGCGCTGCTGGCGCTGTCCGGCCTCGCCGGCGCGCAACCGGCGCCGGCCGCGCATTCCAATGCCGACCAGACCGCGGGCGCGGCGACTGCCCCCGTGGTCAGCAACAACTACAGCTACGTGCGCTACCGTGCCGATTACGAGGTGCGCGAGGACGCCACCAGCGTCGAGACCGACGAGTACGAGCTGCTGCTCAAGACCAAGGCCGGCGTCGACCAGTTCAGCCAGGTGCGGCTGGGCTACAGCGAGAAGCTGGAGACGCTGGAGGTGCTGGCCGCCTACACGTTGACCCCGGACGGGCTGCGCCACGACGTGCCGGCCGACAAGATCTATACCCAGGAGAGCTATTCCAGCGCGACGGCGGCGATGTACGCCGACCGCAAGGTCAAGGTGGTGGTGTTCCCCAACCTGATGCCCGGCGCGCGCCTGGTGTACCGGGTGCGGCGCACCCAGAACGTGCCGTACTTCCCCGGCTACTTCAGCCTGTGGGAGACCTTCAGCGTGTTCTCCCAGTACGACGACGCCACGGTGACCCTGGTGGCGCCGCGGCGCCTGCAGATGCACCTGTACACGCGCGGCGTGCAGGGCAGCGATACGCCGACGATCGACGGCGAACAGGCCCGCTGGGAGTGGCGCTACAGCCGCCGCGAGCCGATGAAGAGCCAGAACTGGTCGGCGGCCACCTGGGAATTCAGCCCGACCATCATGGCCAGCAGTTTCCGCCGCTGGTCGCAGATGGCCCAGGCCTACCAGCACAGCAGTGCCGCCGCCGCGCAGGTCACGCCCAAGGTGCGCGCCCGCGCCGAGCAGATCACCGCCGGCATCGTCGATCGCCGCGCGCAGGCCGCGGCGCTGTACGAGTGGGTGGCGCGCAACATCCGCTACGTGGCGGTGTACCTGGGCAACGGCGGGCTGCAGCCGAACAGCGCCGACAGCATCCTCGACAACCACTACGGCGACTGCAAGGACCACACCGTGGTGCTGGAAGCGCTGCTGGCGGCCAAGGGCATCGCCAGTACGCCGGTGCTGATCGGCGCGCAGGGCGGGCCGACCCTGCCGGAGGTGCCGGTGCTGGGCCGGTTCAACCACGCCATCACCTATCTGCCCGAGTTCAAGCTGTACGTGGATTCGACCAGCCCATACGCGCGTTTCGGCCAGTTGCCTGCCGGCGATCTGGGCGCGCCGGTGCTGCACACGGCCGACGGCACCGTGGCGCGCACGCCGCCGGACGACGCCAAGCGCAACCGCTACCTGGCCGAGACCGACTACCGCTTCGACGCCGACGGCGGCGTCAGCGGCATCACCCGGCTGGATAGCGGCGACGTCGGCGAGGTCGGCCTGCGCACGATGTTCGTGCAGCTCAACGCGCAGAACCGCACCCGCATCGAGGAATCGATCGTCGCCGCGTCCGGCTTCGACGGCAGCGGCGAGTTGCTGCTGCAGGGCACGCCGCAGGACCTGAGCCGGCCGTTCGGCTACGCCTACCGCTTCCAGGCCCACGACTACGTCGACTTCGGCGTGGTTGGCGGCATGAGCCTGCCGTTGATGCCCGGCGCCGATTCGGTGCGCGGGGTCTACAGCACCGCCTCGGCCGAGCGCAACCTGACCCCGTTCTACTGCAACGACAACGCGCGCAGCGAGACCTACCGGCTGACCTTCCCGGACAGCGTGCCGATCATCGCGATTCCGGCCGACACCCATTTCCGCAACGCCGCCGGCGAGTATGCCGCGACCTGGGTGCGCGAAGGGCAGACCGTGACCGCCACGCATACGCTGCACCGCCGCGCGATCCACGGCCCGGCGGCGCTGTGCCAGCCGCAGGACTACGCCGCCTTCCGCGAGCTGTACCAGCAGGTGCGGCGCGGCTTCCGCGGCCAGATCCTGTACGGCGACCTCGGCCGGATGCAGACCGGGCCGTAGACCTGGCGCGGCCGGCCATCCTCTGATCGCCTATTCAGGCGCGGCGCGTCACACTTCCCACACTCCATCCGGAAACCCATCCGCATGCTTCGCACACTCCGCTACACCGTCCTCGCCACCGCGCTGCTGGCCGGCTCCGCCTTCGCTGGCGCCCGCGAGGACCTCACCGCCTTCACCCGCGGGCTGAAGGGCCTGGACGGCCAGTTCGCGCAGAAGGTCTACGACGGCAAGGGCACGCTGAAGGAAAGCTCCAGCGGCCGCGTCGCGCTGTCGGCGCCGCGCCTGTTCCGCTGGGAGTACCGCAAGCCCTATACCCAGCTGATCATCGCCGACGGCAGCAAGGTCTGGGTCTACGACCCGGACCTGAAGCAGGCCACGGTGCGCGCACAGGGCAGCGAGGAGCAGAACAGCCCGCTGACCGCGCTGATCGACCCAGGCAAGCTCGACCGCCAGTACGACGTCAGCGAGGAGGCGGTGGCCCGCGACGGGCTGCAGTGGCTGACCATGACCCCGAAGGTGGACACCGAGGCCAGCTTCCAGATGGCCAAGCTCGGCTTCGACCGCAACGGCCTGGCGCGTATGGAAGTGGTCGATCCGGTCGGCCAGCGCACCGACATCAGCTTCAGCGACTGGAAGCGCAATCCGGCCTTCGCCGCCGGCACCTTCCGCTACGTCCCGGACAAGGACGTGGACGTGGTCGGCGACCGCTGAGCCAGCCGCCCCGCCGCCGCGCGCCGGGTCGGTGCGCGGCGGCCTTTCCGCTCAGTTGGGGCAGGTCTGCACTTCGATGCTGACGTGGCCCAGCGTGGCCACGCCCTGCAGGCGTGCGTGGTAGAACGCCGCCGGCCGCGGCTTGTGCGTCACCAGCGACACGATCGCCGCATGCTGGCCGGGGCCGACCCGCCACACGTGCAGGTCGGCGATGCGCTCGTCGTCCTGCTGCAGGCGGTCCCGGATCTGCGCCTGCAGCGCCGCCGGCGCCGAGGCGTCGAGCAGCACCGCGCCGGTGTCGCGCAGCAGCGCCAGCGACCAGCGGGCGATGACGATGGCGCCGACGATGCCCATCAACGCATCGGTCCAGGTCCAGCCCAGGTACTTGGCCAGCAACAGGGCGACGATCGCCATCACCGAGGTCAGCGCGTCGGCCAGCACGTGCATGTAGGCTGAGCGCAGGTTGTGATCGGCGTGCGCGTGGCGGTCGTGGCTGTGCGCGGGCGCGGCATGGGCGTGCGCGTGCCCGTGGTGATCGTGCGGGTGGTGATGGCCGTGACCGTGCGCATGATCATGGTCATCATGGTGCGCGTGCGCATGCTCGTGATGCCGGTGCGCGGTGTGGGCATGGCCGTGATCGTGGTCGTGATGATCGCCGTGGCCGTGGCCATGGCTGTGCCCATGATCGTGGTGGTGATCGGCGCCGAGCATCCAGGCGCTGAGCAGGTTCACCAGCAGGCCCAGCGCCGCGATCCACAGCGCCTCGTCGTAGGCGATGTGCACCGGCTGCGCCAGGCGCAGTGCCGACTCCACGCCGATGCCCAGGGCGATCAGCGCCAGGATCAGCGCGCTGGAGAAGCCGGCCAAGTCGCCGACCTTGCCGGTGCCGAAGGTGAAGCGCGGGTTGTGCCGGTGCCGGCGCGCGAACCAGTACGCGAAGCCCGCCAGCGACAGCGCCCCGGCGTGGGTGGCCATGTGCAGGCCGTCGGCCAGCAGCGCCATCGAGCCGGTCCACCAGCCGGCGACGATCTCCACCAGCATCATCGCGGCGGTCAGCGCCACCACCGACCAGGTCCGGCGCGCATTGCGCTCGTGGCGGGTGCCGAGGAAGTCGTGCTGATGGGTGAACGCGTCCAGGGTGTCGTGGTGGCTCATGGCGGGGTCGGCCGGGCAGGGAGGCGCCGCGATTCTAGCGCTGGCGTCGGTGCCACGCAGGATTGCGGCACGGCGTATACGGGCCTCGGCGATAGAATGGGCAGATGGCCAAACGCAGACCCTTCGCTTCCGATACCCCCGACCTGTTGAGCGTCGACCGCGAGGCCATGCGCCCGCTGGCCGAGCGCATGCGTCCGCGCACGCTCGACGAGATGGTCGGGCAGAAGCGCCTGCTGGCGCCGACCAGTGCGCTGCGCCGTGCGGTCGCGTCCGGCCGGGTGCACTCGATGATCCTGTGGGGGCCGCCGGGCTGCGGCAAGACCACGCTGGCGCTGCTGCTGGCGCAGTACGCCGAAGCCGAGTTCAAGGCGATCTCGGCGGTGCTGTCCGGCCTGCCGGAGGTGCGGGGGGTGCTGGCCGAGGCCGCGCAGCGTTTCGCCGATGGCCGCCGCACCGTGCTGTTCGTCGACGAGGTGCACCGCTTCAACAAGGCGCAGCAGGACGCGTTCCTGCCGCACATCGAGCGCGGCACCATCCTGTTCGTCGGCGCCACCACCGAGAATCCCTCGTTCGAGCTGAATTCGGCGCTGCTGTCGCGCTGCCGCGTGCACGTGCTGGAGGCGGTGTCGCCGCAGGACATCGCCGAGGCGCTGCAGCGGGCGCTGCACGATCCCGAACGCGGGCTCGGCGCCGAGCCGTTGCGGGTGTCCGATGCGGCGCTGCTGGAGATCGCCGGCGCCGCCGATGGCGACGTGCGGCGCGCGCTGACCCTGCTGGAAATCGCCGCCGAACTGGCCCAGGACGAGGGCGGCGAGATCACCGCGCAGACCCTGCAGCAGGTGCTGGCCGACCGCACCCGCCGCTTCGACAAGGGCGGCGAGCAGTTCTACGACCAGATCTCGGCGCTGCACAAGTCGGTGCGCAGCTCCAATCCGGACGCGGCGCTGTATTGGCTCACGCGCATGCTCGATGGCGGCTGCGATCCGTCCTACCTGGCGCGGCGGCTGACCCGCATGGCGATCGAGGACATCGGCCTGGCCGATCCGCGCGCGCAGTCGATGGCGCTGGAAGCCTGGGATATCTACGAGCGCCTGGGCAGCCCCGAAGGCGAACTGGCCTTCGCGCAACTGGTGCTGTACCTGGCCAGCACTGCCAAGTCGAATGCCGGCTATGCCGCGTTCAACCAGGCCAAGGCCGAAGTGCGCGAGACCGGCACCCAGGAGGTGCCGCTGCATCTGCGCAACGCGCCGACCAAGCTGATGAAGACCCTGGGTTATGGCGCCGACTACCAGTACGACCACGATGCCGAGGGCGGCATCGCCCTGGACCAGACCGGCTTTCCCGATGCGATGGGCGAGCGCGTCTACTACCGGCCGGTGGAACGCGGCCTGGAGATCAAGCTCAAGGACAAGCTGGATCGCCTGCGCGCCGCGCGCGAGCAGGCGCGGGCTGACAAGGCCGGGCGATCGGCTTCATAATCGGCGCACAGGAGATGGCATTCCTCCTCGAACCGCCCGCAGCATTGCGCGCTGATGATGCCTGCCCAATCCCCGCCGGGGTGGCAGGCGTGCGCCCCGGCATCGTCCTTGTGGAGAATCCGATGCCCGTTCCTTCTCTTTTTTCTGCTGCCGCTCCCGCGTTCGTTTCGCGGAGGCGCGCATGAACCTGACCCTGTGGTGGCAGCAATTGCTGCTGGCGATGGCCGGCGGTGCGGTCGGCTCC
This sequence comes from uncultured Xanthomonas sp., assembly GCF_964278005.1. Classification (NCBI taxonomy): domain Bacteria; kingdom Pseudomonadati; phylum Pseudomonadota; class Gammaproteobacteria; order Lysobacterales; family Lysobacteraceae; genus Xanthomonas; species uncultured Xanthomonas sp. The sequence continues at coordinate 581,902 of NZ_CAXYKF010000015.1, read as the reverse complement.
GGTCTGCGCTTCGCGGTGGGCAGTGCGCTGCTGCAGCGCTACGGCGCCGGCTTCCCGTGGGGCACGCTGGCGGTGAACCTGGCCGGCGCCTTCGTCGGCGGCTTCCTGCTGGTGTGGATCGAAGGCCGCGGCGCCAGCGCGCCGTACTGGCGGGCGCTGCTGATCGTCGGCCTGGTCGGCGGGCTGACCACGTTCTCCTCGCTGATGATGGAAAGCATGGTGTTCGTGCGTAACGGCCGCCTCGGCATGGTGCCGTTGTACCTGGCGATCACCCTGGCGGCGGGGCTGGTGCTGGTGTTCGCCGGCGCGCGCACCGCGGCCGAACTGCGGGCACCGACGGTGACCGCCGACCGCTGAACAGCCGGGCGCGCGCTTATCCCAACAACGCGGCGCCCACGCCCAGCGGCGGCGCCAGCAACGCCAGCGGCACGATCAGCCGCGGCCGGTACGGCAGCAGGCCCAGGGTCAGCAGCGCCGCGCTGGCGCTGAGCGAGCCCACCCACAGTACCGGGCCGATGCCCCAGCCGCGCGCGGCCACGCAGCAGGCGAACGCCGTGCCCAGCAGCAGCCAGCCGGCGGCCTGCAGTTGCCGCAGGCGCGGCGCGGTGGCGCGGCGTGCGCCGTACAGGTCGAGTTGGTGCTTCTCCATGCCCAGGCACAGCGCGACGAAGCCGGAGAAGGCCAGGCACAGGCCGAGGACGGTCATGCGGCCTCCGTTGCCAGGACCGGCTTGCCGGATCCGCCGCGGTCGCGGGCGCGGCGTTCGGCCGCCGACAGCGGCGGTTGCCAGCGCTGCATGCGCCGCGCGGCCAGCGCCAGCGCGATACCGAGGAACAGGCAGACCAGGTCGAATCCGGCCAGCGCCCAGTCGCCGGCCAGCAGGCTCACCCCCAGGTGCGCATCGGTGGTGACGGCGTTGAGCAGCGGCAGCAGGCCGAACAGTGCCGCGCCCGCGTACAGTTGCCAGGCCCACATCGCGCGCTTCGGCCACACCTGCGCGGCGACCAGGGCCGCGGCCCAGGCCAGGAAGAACACCGCCGCTTCGCTTTCCGGGCGCGATTCCAGGTGCAGCGGCAGCAGCCGGTTGCCCCAGAAATAGGCGGCGAAGGCGATCGGCAGCCCGGCCACGGTGCCGATGTTGAGTGCGTCGACCAGACGCATGCCCATGCCGATGCGGCCGGCCTTGGCGTGCTTGGGCCGCTCCTTGACCGCCCACAGGATCGCGCCGCTGGCCACCATCAGGCAGCCGAGCAGGCCGCAGCCGAAGAACAGCCAGCGCAGCCAGGGACCGGCGAAGTGCGCCAGATGCAGGCCGTACAGGGTGCTGCGGGTTTCCGCGGCGACGCCGAGTTCGCCGCTGCGGCCGAGGATCTGCCCGCTTGCCGCGTCCAGCAGCAGCGACGGTGTGCTGTAGCCCAACCGCTGGCCGTCGCCCTGGCGGATCTGGATCGCCGCGGCGGCGTCGCCGGCGTTGTACACGGTGAAGCCGGCGATCGGCGCCTGCGCGCCCCATTCGCGGCGGGCCACGTCCAGCAGTTGCGCGATCGGCAGCATGTGCCCCGGCGTGCCGCTGGCCTCGCGCAGGTTCTGCGGCTCCTGGAAGGCGTCGGCATAGAACGCCTGCTCGGCGTCGGGATAGGCGGTCTGGATGCCCCAGGGCAGGTACATCAGCATCAGCGTGACCAGCCCGGTGTAGGTGATCATCGCGTGGTAGGGCAGGGCGAGCACCGCGCTGGCATTGTGGAAGTCCAGCCACGAGCGCTGGCCCTTGGCGGGGCGGAAGGTGAAGAAGTCCTTGAAGATCTTCTTGTGGGTGATCACGCCGCTGATGATCGCCACCAGCATGAACATCGCGCAGAAGCCGACGATGTAGCGCGCCCACAGCGCCGGGATGTAGTGCAGGTCGAAGTGCAGGCGGTAGAAGAAGTCGCCGCCGCGGGTCTCGCGGGTCTGGCTGGCCTCGCCGCTGACCGGGTCGAGCAGTGCGTTGCCGAACAGTTCCTTGCGGCCCGGGCGGCTGCCGTCGGCCGGCGGCGGATTGCGCCAGAACAGGTCGGTGAACGGCGCGCGCGGGTTGGCCAGCGATACGAACCACTGCGGCGACCGTGGCGCCTCGCGCTGCAGCAGCGCCACCGCGCGGGCGGCGACCACGTCGGTGCTCGGCTGCGCACGCGGCAGTTCCGGACGCATCCACCGACTGATCTCGTTGCGGAAGTAGCTGGCGGTGCCGGCCATGAAGATCAGCAGCAGCACCCACGACACCAGCAGGCCGCTCCAGGTGTGCAGCCAGGCCATCGATTGGCGGAATCCCTGCTTCATGGCGCGTGCTGCTGCAGCCAGGCGATGGCCAGCGCCATCGGCGCCAGCAGCGCGGCGATGCCCAGCCAGGCGCGCCCGGCGCTGCGCGCGGCGAACGCCCACAGCGCGGTGCAGGCGCAGACCAGGATGCCCAGCATCATGCCGCTCAACACCGCCTGCGCACGCACCGATGGCCAGAGCAATGGCAGCAGCACGGACGTGGCCGCGGCCAGCGCATAGCCGCCGACGATCGCGGCCAGGGTCCGCGCCAGCACGCCCAGCCAGGGCGGCCAGGTGCGCCCTGGCGGCTTGGCCGAAGCGTCAAGATCGCGAAGCGAAGTGGAAGAAGACATGCAGGCCCGTGGTAAAGGCACCGGCTGGGCAGCGAGGCAGCGCGTGGCGACGGTGGTGGATGGCAGTTGGTTAATGATACTCATTCTTATTATTGCGGCGCAAATGTGGAGTGAACACCGTCCCGGTAGCGAATGCGGCAACACAGAGGTCGCGGTACGCCGCCGGGCAGGGATGCATCGTTGCATGTCCCGTGATCGCGCCTCGCTGATGCGCCCGTGCGGCGCATATGCACGGGCGACCAGCCAGTTGACGATGGCGGTGTCCGCCGGACTTCTGCACCATCGACAACGCCATTTACCAAACGGGCGCATGTCATGAAGATTTTGATAGTCGATGAAAACCGAACGATGCGGCGCATCACTCGCCATCTATTGCGCCAGCTCGGCTACGAGGACGTGGTGGAAGTGAGCGATGGCGAGGCAGCGCTGGCGGCAATGCGCGCGCAACGGATTGATTTGGTCATTGCCGACGCAAATACGGAGCCGATGAGCGGCCTAGAGTTGTTGCAGTGGGTTCGCTACGACGCAGGACTGAAAGACACGCCGTTCGTGATGCTAGTAATGGACGATCGCAGCGAGAAAATTATCTCAATCCGCGAGGCCGGAGTGAGCGCGTATCTTGTCAGGCCGTTCACGGCGGACACGTTGAAGCAGACCCTGGACTATTTCGTTTGAACGGACCGCCGGCGTCCATTCGGTCGATGCGACGATTTCAACGCGGCTCGGTGCTAGCCGCTGGGACGGGCGTGGTGACCATCGCTTCTGCAGCGGCGATCTTCTGCGTCACCGCCTCGCGCAGTGGCGACGACGCCGGCAGCAAGGTAGACAGATGGTGCCAGTCGCCGGCTGCATCGGCATAGCGCTGCTGCTGGAAGGCGGCGATGCCGTGCATCCATAGGGCGCGCTGGTTGTCCGGCTGCTGCGCCAGCACCCGGTCGAGCATGGCGCGTGCGGCGCTGCCCACCGTGAGATCGGCGCGTTGCGCCATGTCGGTCTCGGACCAGCCGAGCAGGGCCTCGACGTTGTCCGGGGCGATCCGCAGCGCCTGCGCATAGGCCTGCTGCGCTTCGTGCGGGCGCTGCGCCTGTTGCGCATCCCAGGCCTGCTGCAGCCAGCCTTGCAGCAGTTGCGCGGTCTGGTCCGGCGCGGGCGGCGGCAGCGGTTGCAGCGGGACGCCGGCCAGGGCCGTAGGTGTGCCGACGCGCCAGTACAGGCCGGCGCCCAGCAACGGCAGCAGCAGCGCAAGCAGCAGCGCGACGCCGCGTTGCCGACCCGCGCCGGAACGCTGGACGAGCAACGGGCGCAACACCGCGAACAGGGCAATGCCCAGCATCGCGGCGGCGGCGAGCAGAAAGCCGGGCGTCACCAGGCGTCCTCCGCTTCCGTCGTGACGGCGCCAAGGGCGCGGCGGCGTTGCCGCAGCGTCGCCAGCATTATCGCGGCGCCGCCCAGCAGCAACAGCGCCGGCCCGAACCACAGCAGCCAGGTGCCCGGCGCCAGCGGCGGGTCGTACAGCACGAAGGCCGAGTAGCGATCGACCATGTACTGCTTGATCTGCGCATCGCTGCGCCCGGCCTGCAGTTGCGCGAACACCTGGTGGCGCAGGTCGCGCGCCAGCGTCGCGTCGGAGTCGGCCAGGTTCTCGTTCTGGCACACCAGGCAGCGCAACTGCGCGGTCAGTTGCTGGAAGCGCTGTTCCTGCGCGCGGTCCTTGAAGGGGAGTGGGTCCACCGCCTGGGCGAAGGCCGGCACTGCACCGCCCAGTAGCCACAGCAGCACCAACAGCCGCCACCACGGCGTGCGCCTGCGCGTCCGTGCGACCAGCACGCTCATCGACGTGCTCCGTCGAGCGCGGCAATCGCCGGACGCAGTTCGTCGGCCAGCACCTGCGGCGTCAGTACGCCGACGTGCTTGTAGCGGACCACGCCGTCGGCATCGATCAGGAAGGTCTCCGGCGCACCGTACACGCCCAGGTCGATTGCGCGCTGGCCATCGGCGTCCACCAGCACCAGCGCATACGGATTGCCGCGCTGCGCCAGCCAGGCGCCGGTGTCCTGCGGCGCGTCGCGGTAGGCGTAGCCGACCAGGGGCACACCCAATTGCCGGGCCTGCGCCATCAGCAGCGGATGCTCCTCGCTGCAGGCCATGCACCAGCTGCCGAACACGTTGAGCAGATACGGGCGGCCGCGCAGTTCCTGGCTGCCGCTGCGCAGGTCAGGGCGGTCCAGGCGCGGCAGCGCGAACGCCGGCACCGGCTTGCCCAGCAGCGGCGAGGGCACCTCGCGCGGGTCGTGGCTGCGGCTCCACCACAGGCCGAACCCGAACAACGCGGCCAGCAGCACGAACGCGGCCAGCGGCAGCAACCGGCTCATGGTACGGCTCCGGCGAGCGCGGCCGGCGCGGTAGCGCTTGTCGCGGCCGGCTGCGCACGCAAGCGGCGCGCGCCGGCGCTGACGAAGCCACCGAGCATCATCAGCAGGCCGCCGGCCCAGATCCAGCGGATGAAGGGCTTGTCGTACAGGCGCAGGGTCCAGCCGTACTCGATGTGCTGGTCGTCGACCGGTTCGCCCAGGGCGACGTACAGGTCGCGCAGCACGCCGGCGTCGATCGCCGCCTCGGTCTGGATCCGCTCGCTGCTGTACAGGCGCTTCTGCGGATGCAGCACCGCCACCACGGCGCCGTCGCGCAGCACGCTCACCGTGCCTTGCTCGGCCTTCCAGTTGGGGCCATCGATCAACTGCACGCCATCGAAGCGAAAGCTGTGCGCGCCGATCTGCGCGCTCTGGCCGGGATCCAGGCGCACGTCGCGTTCCACCGACAGGCTGTCCGACAGCAGCACGCCGGCCACGAACACCGCGACCCCGGCATGCGCCAGCAGCATGCCGGCCAGTTCGGCGGGGAAGCGCCGGCCACGCGGCGCGCTGCGCCAGCGGGTGAGTGCATACAACGCGGTGCCGACGCCGACCCAGACCGCGGCGGCGACGCCGGCCACCGCGCGCAGCGTGCCCGCGCTCAACAGCCACGCCAGCAGCGCGCAGGCCAGTGCGGCCAGACCGGCGCGCGCGGCCACCGCGCGCAGTGCGCCGGGTTCGGTGCGGCCCCAGCGCAGGTAGGGACCGAACGGTAACAGCAGCACCACCGGCAGCATCAGCAGCGGGAACAGCAGGCCGAAGTAGGGCGGCCCGACCGAGATCTTGCCCAGCCGCAGCGCATCGCCGAGCAGCGGGAACAGCGTGCCCAGCAGCACCATCGCGGCGGCCACGCTGAGCATCAGGTTGCCGACCAGGATCGCGGTCTCCCGCGACAGCGCGGCGAACGGCTTGCCCGCGGCCAGGCGCGGCGCACGCAGTGCGTACAGCAGCAACGAGCCGCCGACCACCAGCACCAGGAAGCCGAGGATGTACAGGCCGCGACGCGGGTCGGCGGCGAAGGCGTGTACCGAGGTCAGCACGCCCGAGCGCACCAGGAAGGTGCCCAGCAACGACAGCGAGAACGCCAGGATCGATAGCAGCAGGGTCCAGGCGCCGAGCGCGCCGCGCTTCTCGGTGACCGCCTGGGTGTGGATCAGCGCGGCGCCGACCAGCCACGGCATGAAGCTGGCGTTCTCCACAGGGTCCCAGAACCACCAGCCGCCCCAGCCCAGTTCGGCGTAGGCCCACCAACTGCCGGCAACGATGCCGGCGCTGAGGAAGCCCCAGGCGACGTTGGTCCACGGCCGCGCCCAGCGCACCCAGGCCTGCTGCTGTTCGCCGCCGAGCAGGGCGGCGATGGCGAAGGCGAAGGCCACCGAGAAGCCGACGTAGCCGGTGTACAGCACCGGCGGATGCAGCACCATGCCCGGATCCTGCAGCACCGGATTGAGCTCGCTGCCGTCGCGCGGCATCGGCGACAGCCGTACGAACGGGTTGGAGGTGAACAGGACGAAGGCCAGGAAGCCGCTGGAGATCAGCCCGAGCACGCCGAGCACGCGCGCGGCGAAGGCCTCGGGCAGATGCCGGCCGCTGCGTGCCAGCGCCACCGTCCACAGGTTGAGGATGGCGATCCACAGCAGCAGCGAGCCTTCGTGCGCGCCCCACACCGCGGCCAGCCGGTAGTACCAGGGCTGCGCCAGGTTGGCGTTGGCGGCGACGTAGCGCACCGAGAAATCCAGTTGCAGCAACACGTTGCCGAGCAGGCCGAAGGCCAGCCAGGCGAAGCCGGCCTGGGCGTAGGCGGCCGGCCGCGCCACCGCCATCCAGGCGCGCTGGCCGCGCCAGGCGCCGAGCAGCGGCAATACGGCCTGCACCAATGCCAGCAGCAGGGCCAGGATCAGCGCGCACTGGCCGAGTTCGGCGCTCATCGCGCGTCGTTCCCGGCGCGGTGGGGCGCGATCGGCCTCATGGCCGTGCCGTCGCCGCAGCGGCCGCCGCGGTGTTGCTGCCGACGTGGGCGCGATCGGCATGCGCCTGCGCCATCGCGTCCTTCAGTTCCTGCGGCATGTAGGTCTCGTCGTGCTTGGCCAGCACTTCGGTGGCGACGAAGCGCGCGCCCTGCATCGAGCCGGTGGCGATCACCGCCTGGTTGTCGCGGAACAGGTCGGGCAGGATGCCGGTGTAGGCGACCGCGGTGGCACCGGCCTTGTCGATCACGGTGAACTGCACCTGTAGCGCATCGGCGCTGCGCGTGATCGAGCCGGCCTTGACCATGCCGCCGAGCCGGAACACCCGGTAGTCCCGGGCCGCGCCGGCCTGCACCTGGCTGGGGGTGAACAGGTAGCTGACGTTGTGCTGCAGGGCCAGCACGAACAGGCCGGTGGCCAGCGCCGCGGCGCCGAGCAACAGCAGCACCAGCAGCAGGCGGCGCTTACGGGTGGGATGCATCGTGCGCTCCATTGGTCGCAACGTTGCCGCGGGCACGGCGTGCCTGTTCGCGCGCCACTTGCGCACGGATGTCGGCGAGCAGGCGGCGCTGGCGGCGGCGCGGCAGCAGGCTGTCCAGAATCAGCACCAGCAAGGCCAGCGCGTACGCGCTCCATACGTAGACGGCGTAGCCGCCCATCGCCCAGAACGCGTTCATGCCGCGTGTTCCGCGGGCAGCGGCACGACATCGGCGGGCGTCGCCGGCACCGGCGCGGCCTGCAGCGCGATCGCACGCACCCAGGCCTTGCCGCGCTCCAGCGCCAGCAGGTCGCTGCGCATGCGCCCGCACAGGCTGGCGACGTAGTAGCACTTGCTGGCGACCACGCCGGTCAGCAGCGGCCATAGCATCGACAGCGGCATCGTCGACGGGCCCAGCACGCGCACCGTGGAGCCCTGGTGCAGGGTGTTCCACCACACCACCGAGTAATGCACGATCGGCAGGTTGATCAGTCCGACCAGCGCCAGCAGCGCGGCGGCGCGCGCGCCCTGGCGCGGATCGTCGATGGCACGGTGCAGGCCGATCACGCCCAGATACAGGAACAGCAGCACCAGTTCCGAGGTCAGCCGCGCGTCCCAGGTCCACCAGGTGCCCCACATCGGCCGGCCCCACAGCGAGCCGGTGCACAGGGTGACGAAGGTGAAGGCCGCGCCGATCGGCGCCGAGGCCATGCAGGCGATTTCGGCCAGTTTCACCCGCCACACCAGCGCGACCAGGCCGGCCACCCCCATCGCGGCGTAGACGAACAGGCTCATCCACGCGCATGGCACGTGCACGAACATGATGCGGTAGGCGTCATGCTGCTGGTAATCCGGCGGCGCCAGCACCAGCCCGCCGTAACAGGCCACGGCGCCGAGCAGCACGGCCGCGGCCAGACTCCACGGGCGCACCGCGCCGGCCACGCGGTAGAAGGTCGGCGGCGCGCCGAGCCGGTGCAACCAGAGCGGAATCCAGGAACGCATGGGGGCCTTCAGCGGGCGAGGGGAGCGCTGCGCGGCAACGCCTGTACCGCGGCGGCGGCGTCGACCTGCAATAGGCCGTCGCGCGTGCGGCTGGTGCGCAGCAGCAGCTCGTGCACGCTGCGCGCATCCAGTTGCGGCGCCAGCGCCAGCAATAGCGCGACCACGCCGCTGACGTGGGCAGTGGCCATCGACGAGCCGGAAGTGAAGTCGTAGCCGCCGTTGGGCTGGGTGGTGAGGATGTCCTCGCCCGGCGCGCTGAGCACGCCCGCCGGCGCCGGGGCGGTGGCGCTGCTGCGCACCACGATCACCCCGGGAATGCCGTCGGGAAACCCGTCCAGGCGGCCGTTGGGCGGCATTGCCGCGACCACGATGCGGCCATCGCGCAGCAGCTGTTCCAGCAGCTTGCGCAGCAGCGGGTCGGCCGGGCCGCCGAGGCTGAGATTGATGATGCGGGTGCGGGTGTCGCCGATCGCCGCCAGCGCCTTGGCCAGGGTGAAGGAGTTGCAGCCGGCGCCGGCGCCGGGGCGCTGCGGATACCAGCAGGCCTTGTACACGTCGAGCATCGCCTTCGGCGCGATGCCGACGATGCCCAGGTGGTTGTTGCTGCCGGCGGCGATGATGCCGGCGACCTCGGTGCCGTGGTGGTCGCGGTTGAACGCGCCCGGGTCGGCGGCGACCAGGTCGCGGGTGTTGCGCAGGCGCCCGCGCAGGTCCGGGTGCGCGGTGTCCACGCCGGTGTCGACGATCGCCACGTCCACGCCCTGGCCCTGGCTCAGCGCCTGCGCGGTGGCCGCGTTGGTCGCGGCGAAGCCGCGCTGCATGTCCACGTAGGGATCGTTGTAGCGCAGCGGCTGCGCCGGTGCGGCCGCAGCCTGGCTGTCGGTCGAATAGGTGCCGAAGTCCTGCAGCGGCTGCGACAGCGCCACCCGGTCGTCCTTGGCCAGTTGCGCCAGCAGCGCGGCGCGGTCGCTGCCCGGCGCCGGCTCCAGCACCACGCAGTACAGCCCCAGCGCCTTGATCGGCCAGCCGGCGACCTGGCGCAGGCCGTAGCGCTTGTTCAGCGCGTCCAGGGTGGCCACCGCCTGGGTGCCGGCGCCGTAGTAGCGGGCGGAGGCGTAGCCGAGCAGGTTGGAGCCGGCGTGGCGGCTCGGCGCGGCCATCGGGTTGGCCACGGCGAGGACGATCTGGCGCTGGCTGTCCAGCGCCGGCGACGGATCCAGGCTGGGCGCCTTGGCGTGCGTGGCGGGCGCCGGATCGGCGACGGCCGCCGGCGCGGCATGGGCGCAGGCGCCCAGGCCCAGGCAGGCGAGGAGCAGGCTGGCGAGATGCAGCTTCATGGCGCGGCGATCGGCTCCGCCAGGCGGATGCCGGCGGTGGCGCGCAACTGCTGCACGCTGCGCTGCGGCTGCGCCGGCGACCCGGCCTGGGTCGGCACCACGGTGTAGGCGCCGGCCGCGTTGGGGCCGCCGATCACCCGCAGCTGCAGCTTGCGCAAGAGTGCGTCCCAGTCGGCCAGGGTCATACGCGCGTCCGGCACCACCCGGATCGCGTCGGCCGCCAGCGGCTGCGCGGCATCGCTAAGGGTGCGGTAGGCGGTGCTGCGTTCGTGCTCGGCGGACAGGCGCATGCCCAGCACGCCCAGGCCCACCGCCTGCAGCAGCGCGGCGGCGACCAGCGCCCGCGTAGTCCAGCTGGCGCGGCCGCGCTGCGGCGGCGCCTGCGGAACCGGCGCGTCCAGGCGCTGCAGCAGGCGCTGCAGCCCGGCCTCGGCGTCCACCGGCACGTCGCTGGGCAGGGTCATGGCCATGCGCAGGCGGCTCTGCTGGGCGAACTCGGCGCTGCAGTGCCGGCATTTGGCCAGGTGCGCGACCAGCCACTCGTTTTCGGCTTCCGTGGCGCTGTCCTGCAGCACCCACGGCATCAGGTCCCAGGCATGCGCGCACTCGTTGCCCGGCTCGTTGAAGCCCGTTTTCATCACGCGCTCTCCGTCAGCGTGGACGCATCGCCGGCCAATCCCGGCAACACGTTGCGAAGTTTGACCCGGGCATGGAACAACCGGGCTTTGATGGTGCCCACCGGGCACTGCATGATCGCGGCGACCTCTTCCAGCTTGTGGCCGAGGCCGTAGACCAGTTCCACCACCAGGCGCTGGTCGGCCGACAGGCGTTCCAGGCCCTTGCCCAGCCAGTCGCGCAGCTCGCGGTCCTCGTCCGGGTCGGCCGCCGCGGCGTGGTCCTCGGCGGCCACGCCGTCGTCGATGGCGTCGTCGCTGTGGTGGCGGATCGCCTTGAGCCCGCAGCGGTAGGCGATGCCCATGATCCAGGTCGAGACCTGCGAATCGCCGCGGAAGTCGCCGGCCTTCTGCCAGACGATCCAGAAGCAGTCGTTGATCGCTTCCTCGATGATGTCCGGGCGCCGGGTCAGCCGCGACAGGAACCGGCACAGGCGCCCGTGGTAGGCGCGGTACAGGCGGGTCAGCGCCTCGCGGTCGCTGGCGGCCATGCGCCGGAGCAGCATGCGGTCGGTGGCATCGCCGAGCAGGTCGGTGTCGTTCATGGGGGCAGGTGTGGCAACGGGCACCGGTATGTGCCGGGGCGGCACGGAAAGGTTGCGCTCGCCTCAGAAGCTGCGGGAGACGCTGGCCACCCACGGCCACAGGCCGCGGTCGGCATAGCCGGTGCGGGCGTTGCTGAACACACGGTCCACCTCCAGGCTCCAGCGCCCGGCGTTCCAGATCAGTCCGGCGTGGCCGTAGCGATAGTGCGCCGTGTACTCCAGTCCGTACAGCGCCGGCGGTGCCTGGCTGACGCCGACCCCGGCCGACAGCGACAGCGGGCCGGTCAGTGGCTGGTGCGCGGTCAGGTCCAGCGCCCCGTACCAGCGCTGCTGCAGGCCGCTGTCGGGCATGCGGAAGGCGGCCAGCGACAGGCTCAGGCGGTCGCGGTAGCTCCAGCCCAGGCTGACCTCGTCGCGGTTGAACAGGCGGTTGGCGCGCGCGCCGGGGTAGCGGTACAGCAGCGCCTCGGCCTGCAGTTGCCAGCTGTCGGACACGGTCCAGCTGCGCGACAGGCCGAGGCTGCTCATCAGCACCGTGCCCGGCGCGTCCAGCGCCACGCTGGCCGAGCCGCTCAGCGACCAGCCCGGCGCCGGCAGCCAGAACAGCGCGCCCTGCAAGGTCGGGGTAGCGCGGGTCACGGCGATGCCGCGGTCGACCAGTTGCGAGCTGATCCCGGCGGCGCCGCCGACATCGCCGGCCATCGCCGCCGGTGCATGCAGGGCGGCCAGCGCCAGGGCCAGCGCGGCGCCGGCGCACGGATGCACTGACCGCCGGGCCGCGGTGCCCGTCCTGCAACGCTGGGCGACGGCGGGTGGCCGGGACGAGGCACCGCGGACGGCAGGCAAAAAACGCACGGTGACTCGATGCTCGCAGGTCAGGAATCGGGCACGGGCGCGGCACGCTGGCCGGCCCGTCGGGCGCCGAATATGACCGGATCGGGCAGCGAGTTCAATGCAGGCTGTGCAGGTAGGCGATCAGGTCCTGCAACTGCTTGGCATCGTCCAGGCCGTCGTACTTCATCTTGCCGCCGGGCAGGGCCTTGGACGCCGGTTGCGAGAGGTAGCTGCGCAGCTTGTCGTCGCTCCAGGTCCACTGGCTCTGCTTCATCGCGTCGGAGTAGGCGTAGTCCGGCACGCTGCCGGCGCGGCGCCCGGCCACGCCGAACAGGGTCGGGCCCTTCTTGTTCTTGGCCGGCGCGGCGCTGTGGCATTCGGCGCATTCGCTGGCGAACACGCCGGCGCCGGGCATGCCGCCGGCGGCCCGTGCGGACGGCGCCACCACGGCGGCCAGCGGCAGCAGGCCGGCCAGCAGGGTGCACAGGGGGAGGGCATGGGTGCGTTTCATGGGGGAAGCTCCGTGCGGGGGAATCAGAAAGCGAGGCTCAGGCTCAGCGCGAACTGGTTGAGGTCGCGCGGGCGGGTGACCGGGGTGGCCCCGAACACGTTGTCGGTGCTGCCGTTGAACTTGCTGAAACGGAACCAGGTCGCGGACAGGCGCAGGTTGGAGATCGACGAGTAACTGTCGTCCTTGCCGAACGGTGCCCACGAGGCGCTGATCAGGTTGCTGGTGGTGTCCGGCGCGCCGTACGGGCGGTAACGGAACGGATCGTCCGAGCCGGTGTTGATGAAGTGCGCCAGCAGCAGGCTGTAGCTCTGCTTGTAGGTGTAGTTGAGGCTGATCGACTGGTCGCGCACGCTGGCCCGGCGCGGGCCGGCCAGGGCCGGGTTGGTCGGGTCGATCAGTGCGCTGCCGTAGCGGCGGCGCTCGTAGATGTTGAGGTAGCCGAGCTTGAGGATGTGCTCGCGGGTGCCCAGGAACTGGTAGTTGAGGTCGTAGCCGAGGTCGGTGAAGTCGTCGCGCGGGCCGGTGCTGCGCGGCAGCTGCCGGCGCGTGGTCAGCGCAACCACGCCGGCGGAGAAGAACTGCCGCTTGAGGTCCTTCATGTAGCTCAGCCGCAGGTAGCCGGTGTCGCTGAGCTTGCCGGGATCGCCGCCGATGGCGTAGCCCAGGTCGTCCTGGGTCGAGAGCGGCAGTGCGGTGTAGGTGCCGAGTTCGCCGTACCAGTTGCGGTCGTACAGGCCGTAGACGCTGGTGCCGATCACCCGGTTGGACAGCGACGACTGGTTGAGCAGGGTGGTCGAACTGGCATAGGCCGAGGCCGGACCCAGGCCGGAGGCGTTGGGCAGCATGCCGATCGGATCCTGGCTGCCGGGATTGTTGTTGACGCTGACGCCGAGCAGGGTGTCCTTGCCGCCGAGCTGGAAGCTCTTGACCACCGCGCGCAGGTCCACGTTGTCCAGGCGCGTGGTGTAGTCGTTCTTGCCGTTGTTGGTCCTGGCGACCTTGACGTAGCCGCCGACGTTGTCGGTGATGCGTCCGGCCAGGTACAGGTCGGCTTCGCTGAAGCGGGTGCGGCTCTCGCCGCGCGCCGGCACGCTGCGGGTGGCGGTGAGCTGTGCGGAGACCGGGATCTTGGTGCCGTTGCCGTCGCTGTCGGTGTAGCCGCCGAGCTTGAAGCGCATGCCGTACGGAGTCAGCGCCGGGCCGTAGGCGCCGATGTGGCAGTCGGCGCAGGACGAGCCGGTCTGCCGCGCGAATGCCGGCACCGCGGCCGCGCGCGGGCTCAGCACCAGCAGCAGCGAACCGAGCGCCGACCACAGCAGCGCCTGCTCGGCGCCGCGCGTCCTGTCGCTGCGGGAGAAGGTGGAGGGGGACGACGGGGCCTGGTGCATGCGGAAAGTCCTTTGGCGGGCGGGTGGGGGCGGCGACGGACGCAAACGGGGAAGGAAGACGCGGCTCAGCGGCGGCGCAGGAACGGCAGCATCCGTTGCAGCACCGCGTCGCGGCGGACGAGGTGGTGCCACAGCGCCGCGCCGATGTGCAGCAGGATCAGGCCGAGCAGCAGCCAGGCCGCGTCCACGTGCCAGGCGCCAAGGGTGTCGGCGAGATCGGGATCGGGCGCGACCAGCTCCGGCAGCGTCGCGCCGAACAGATGCACCGGCTTGCCCATCGTTTGGCTGAGCGCCCAGCCCAGCACCGGCAGGGTCAGCAGCAGCGCGTACATCACCACGTGGGTGGCGCCGGCCAGCAGGCGCATCAGCGCCGAACCGGCCTCCGGGTCGTGGCGCTTGCCCAGGCGCATCCGCAGCACGACGCGCAGGCAGAACAGGCCGAGCACGAACAGACCGAAGTGGCGGTGGCCTTCCAGCAGCCACTGCCGCCACATGCGGCCTTCGACCTCTTCGCGCAGCAGGATCAGCCCCGCCGCCAGCACCAGGCACAGCACGGTGAGCCAGTGCAGCCACACCATCGGCCGCGGCAAGGCGGCCTGCGCGGCGGCAGGGGACACAGGGGGTTTCGGAGCGGCCGGCGTGGGCGAGGTCATGGCGGTACGCGGTGTCCTTGGGGCAACGAAGTGGGCGCAGCCCGATGCCGGCGGGGCATCGCGGCAGCGGTGGTCGTCGATGGGTGCCGGCGCTGCGGCGAAAGGTTGCGTCGCGCGGCGCGTCGGCCTCGCGCAACCTTTCCGCAGACCGGCGGCACTCAGCCTGGACACTCCGATGTGGAGCCCGGTCGGGCACTCTGATGGCAATCGAACGAATCCAGTTGCGGACGCACGGCGATGCGCGCGGGCAGCTCGTGGCGCTGGAACAACAGCGCGACGTACCTTTCGACATCCGCCGCGTGTACTACCTGTTCGCCACCCGCAGCGGCGTGCACCGCGGCCAGCACGCGCACCGCCATCTCAACCAGTTGGCAGTGGCGCTGCACGGTTCGGTGTCGTTCCTGCTCGACGACGGCAGTGGACCGATGCAGGTGGTGCTGGACGATCCGCGGCAGGGCCTGCTGCTCGGCAGCATGGTCTGGCGCGATCTCTACGACTTCAGCGAGGACTGCGTGCTGATGGTGCTCGCCGACCAGGCCTACGATCCCACCGACTACATCTTCGACTACGACGAGTTCCTGCGCGAAGCCGCGGGCCTGCGCCGGCAGGAGGCCTGAAGCCATGGCACGTCCCCTGGTCATCGTCGGCGCCGGCGAGCTGGCGCAGATCGCCTGCGAATACTTCACCCACGACAGCGACTACGCCGTGCTGGCCTTCAGCGTGGAGCGCGACTACCTGTCCACGCCGACCCTGGCCGGCCTGCCGGTGGTGGCCTACGAGGAACTCGAGCAACGCTATCCGCCGTCGCAGGTGGAGGTGTTCGTGGCGATTCCCGCCAGCGGCCTCAACCGGTTGCGCACGCGCTTCTACCTGGACGCCAAGCGCCGCGGCTACCGCATGGCCAGCTACGTCAGTTCGCACGCCTTCGTCTGGCGCAACGTGGAACTGGGCGAGCACTGCTTCGTGTTCGAGCACAACGTGCTGCAGCCGTTCACCCGCATCGGCGCCAACTGCATCCTGTGGAGCGGCAACCACGTCGGCCACCGCACGGTGATCCATGACCACGTGTTCGTGGCCTCGCATGCGGTGATTTCCGGCTACTGCGAGATCGGCGCGGGCAGCTTCGTCGGGGTCAACGCCACGCTGAGCGACCGGGTCAAGGTGGCCGCCGACAACGTGATCGGCGCCGGCGCGCTGCTGACCCGCGACACCGAGCCGGGACGCGTCTACGTCGGTGCGCCGGCGCGGGCGGTGGCCGGCAAGTCCAGCTTCGACGTGGACCTGTGAGGCACATGTTCGCCTGGCACAAACGCGGTCTTGTCTTCGACACCGCACGCGATGGCGTCGGCGGCTGGATGCGGCATTCGGCGCTGACGCCCACGCCGCTGCGCCTGGATGCCGAGCGTCTGCGCATCTACGCCGGCTTTCGCGACGACGCTGGGGTCAGCCGCATCGGCTACGTCGACGTGCGCGCCGACGATCCAACCCAGGTGCTGGGCGTCAGCGCAGCCCCAGTGCTGGACATCGGCCGCGCCGGCTGTTTCGACGACAACGGCATGATCCTCGGCGACGTGGTGCACGGGCCGGACGGTCTCTACATGTTCTACGTCGGCTTCCAGCAGGTGGCGAAGGCCAAGTTCCTGGCCTTCACCGGCCTGGCGGTGTCCACCGACGGCGGCGACACGTTCCAGCGCCGCCAGGACACGCCGCTGCTGGACCGCGCGCCGGGCCGCAGCACCATCGCCGCGGTGCATTCGGCGCGCTATCGCGCTGGCCGCTGGCAGCTCTGGTACGCGGTGGGCGACGACTGGGAATGGCTCGGCGGCACGCCGTATCCGCGCTACCACATCCGCTGCGTGGAGACCGACGACCTGCAGGCGGTCCCGCGGCAGGACACCGTCTGCCTGCAACCGCAAGGCGACGAATACCGTATCGGCCGCCCGCGGGTGTACCGGCACGGTGGCCGCTATCTGATGTGTTTCACCCACGGCAGCCGCGATGGTGCCTATCTGCCAGGCATGGCCGTCAGCGACGACGGCCGCCACTGGCAGCGCTGCGACACGGCGCTGGGCCTGCCGCTGTCGGCCGAGGGCTGGGATGCGCGCACGCTGTGCTACCCGGCGCTGCTCCGCCACGACGCGCGGCTGTTGCTGTTCTACAACGGCAACGACATGGGCCGCGACGGCTTCGGCGTGGCCGAGGCGCAACTGCCCGCCGGCATGGTGTGGGAGGACGCCGATGCTGTCGGTTAGGGCCTACACCGCGGCCGACGCACCGCTGTGGGATGCCGTGGTGGAGGCCTCGCGCAACGGCAATCTGCTGCACCGGCGCGGCTACATGGAGTATCACGCGGCGCGCTTCGTCGATGCCTCCTTGCTGGTCGAGGGTGCCGGCACGCCGGTGGCGGTGTTCCCGGCCAACCGCGACGGCGACGTGGTGACCAGCCATGCCGGGCTCAGCTATGCCGGTCTGGTGTCGACCCACGCATTGCGCGCCACGGCGACGCTGGAAGTGTTCGAGCGCATCGCGGCGCATTACCGCGACGCCGGCGTGCGCACGCTGCTGTACAAGGCGGTGCCGCATCTGTTCCACCGCAGTCCGGCAGAAGAGGACCTGTACGCGCTACATCGGTTCGGTGCGCGTCTTGACCGTCGCGACCTGTCCTCGGCGGTGCCGCTGCGCGTGCCGCCGCGCTTCGCTGCCGCACGCAAGCGCTCGGTGGCCAAGGCGCGCCGCGGCGGGCTGCGCGTGCAGCGCGTGGACGACCCGGCGCCGCTGCATGCGCTGCTGGACGAGGTCCTGCAACGCCACGACGCGCGTCCGACCCACAGCCTGGACGAACTGCGCCTGCTGCGCGCGCGCTTCCCGGCGCAGATCGTGCCGTATGAAGTCCGCGACGGCGGCGAGCTGCTGGCCGGCACGCTGGTGTACGACTTCGGCCACGTCGTCCACACCCAATACCTGGCCTGCTCGGAGCAGGGCCGCCGCACCGATGCGCTGAGCCTGCTGCTGGCCGAGCTGATCGAGCAGGTCTACGCGCAGCGCGACTTCCTCAGCCTGGGCATTTCCACCGAGCAGCAGGGCCAGGTGCTCAATGCCGGCCTGGTCGAGCAGAAGGAGCGCTTCGGCGCGCGCGCCGTGGTCCACGATTTCTACCGTTGGGAGTTGCAATGAGCCTGCCGCCGGCCAGCGTGCCGTTCCTGGATCTGCAGGCAAGCAATGCACGCTATGCCGATGAGCTCAAGGCGGCGGCAGCACGGGTGATCGATTCGGGCTGGTATGTGCTCGGCGAGGAGCTGGAGGCGTTCGAGCGCGAGTTCGCCGCCTACTGCGGCACCGCTCACGCCATCGGCGTCGGCAACGGCATGGATGCGCTGACCCTGATCCTGCGCGGCTACCGTGCGCTGGGCCGGCTGCGCGAAGGCGACGAGGTGCTGGTGCCGGGCAACACCTTCATCGCCAGCTTCCTGGCGATCAGCGAGAACCGGCTGCGGCCGGTGCCGCTGGAGCCGGAGGCGGCCAGCTTCAATCTGGATCCGGCGCAGGTGGAGCGGGCGATCGGCCCGCGCAC
Source organism: uncultured Xanthomonas sp. (assembly GCF_964278005.1). Lineage (NCBI taxonomy): Bacteria > Pseudomonadati > Pseudomonadota > Gammaproteobacteria > Lysobacterales > Lysobacteraceae > Xanthomonas > uncultured Xanthomonas sp. The sequence continues at coordinate 563,880 of NZ_CAXYKF010000015.1, read as the reverse complement.
CAGGGCGATCCTGGCGGTGCACCTGTACGGGCAACTGGCCGACATGGCCGCACTGCGTGCCATCGCCGAGCGCCATGGGGTGCTGCTGCTCGAGGACGCGGCGCAGGCGCATGGCGCGCGCCGCGACGGCCGCCATGCGGGCAGCTTCGGCGACGCCGCCGGCTTCAGCTTCTTCCCTGGCAAGAACCTGGGCGCGTTGGGCGACGGCGGCGCCGTGACTACCGACGACGCCGAACTCGCGGCGCAACTCCGCGTACTGCGCAACTACGGCTCGGACATCAAATACCGGCATCTCGTGCAGGGCGTGAACTCGCGCCTGGACGAGCTGCAGGCGGCGCTGTTGCGGGTCAAGCTGCGTCACCTGGATGCCGATATCGCCGCGCGCCGCGCGATCGCCCAGCGCTATCTCGACGGCATCGCGCATCCGCAGATCGCCGTGCCGCAGGTGGCCGACCCGGCCGCGCATGCCTGGCACCTGTTCGTGGTGCGCTGCGCGCAGCGCGACGCGCTGCAACGGCATCTGCAGGCCCAGGGCGTGCACTGCCTGGTGCATTATCCGACGCCGCCGCATCGGCAGCCGGCCTATCCGGAACTGGCCACCCTGCAGTTGCCGCTGTGCGAGCGCTTGGGTGCCGAGGTGTTGAGCCTGCCGATCGGCCCGACGCTGGACGCTGCGGCCGTGGCGCAGGTGATCGATGCCTGCCAGCGTTTCGGGGATGTGGCGGCATGAACGTGCTGCGCAGCGGCGTGTACAGCGGCGTGGCCACTGCGGCCAAGCTGCTGTCCGCGTTGCTGGTGCTGAAGCTGGTGGCGGTGTACGCCGGCCCGGCCGGGGTCGCCCGGCTCGGCCAGTTCACCAGCCTGATGTCGTTGCTGGCGGTGGTGGCCGGCGGCGGCATCGGCGCCGGCGTGGTCAAGTACGTGGCCGAGTACCGCGACGATGCACCGGCACTGACCCGGCTGCTCGGCAGCGCACTGGGCTACGCCTGCGTCGCTGCGGTCGCGATGGGCGTGGCCGCGCTGCTGTGCAGCCGCCTGATCGCCGAGCGCCTGCTCGGCGATACGCAGTACCAGCCGCTGATCTGCGTGCTGGCGGTGGCGCAGCTCGGCATTGCGCTGGCCAACTACATCCTGGCGGTGGTCAACGGTTTCATGGACGTGCGCCGGCTGGCCTTCGTCCAGGTGGCCGGCGCGGTGCTGAGCGTGCTGCTGGTGGCCGCGCTGGCGCACGGCATGGGCCTGTCCGGGGCGCTGCTGGGCCTGGTGCTGGGGCAGGTGGCCTGGCTGTGCGCCGGCGTGCCGGCGCTGCGACGCAGCCCGTATTTCCGCCGCGAGATGCTGCGCATCCGTTTCGATCCGGCGATGGTGCGGCGACTGGCCGGCTTCTCGGTCATGACCCTGGCCTCGGCGCTGCTGCCGCTGCTGGTCAACATCGGCGTGCGCGATCATCTGGCCGGCCAGTTCGGCTGGCAGCAGGTCGGTTACTGGCAGGCGGTGAGCCGCGTGTCCGATGCCTATCTGCTGTTCTTCACCACCGCCATCAACGTCTACTACCTGCCCAAGCTGGCGGCGTTGCATACGCGGCAGGCGCTGTGGCAGGAACTGCGCGGTGCCTACCGCTACGTGCTGCCGGCGGTGCTCCTCGCCGCAGCGGCGGTGTACCTGTGCCGCGACTGGATCACCCGGCTGCTGTTCTCCGCCGATTTCGCTACTGCATTGCCGCTGTACGCGCCGCAGCTGCTCGGCGACGTGCTCAAGATCGCCTCCTTCGTGCTGTCCTACCTGATGCTGGCCAAGGCGATGACGCGGCTGTTCGTGCTCTCCGAATGCCTGTTCGCCGGCAGTTACCTCGGCCTGGTGGTGCTGTTCACCGCGCGCATGGGCCTGATCGGCGCGGTCTACGCGTTCGCCTGCAACTACGCGCTGTACCTGGCGTTCAACATGCTGGTGGTGCGCCGCTACCTGCGAGGACTGGGCTGATGGACGCAACGTATACCCCGACGCCGCCGCCGCTGGTGTCGGTGCTGATTCCGGCCTACAACCACGCGCGCTTCGTGCAGCGCTGCCTGGACAGCGTGCTGGAAGACCCGTACCCGAACAAGGAACTGGTGATCGTCGACGACGGCTCCAGCGACGGCACCGCCGAGCGCATCGCCGAGTGGATCGCGCAGCACGGCGACAGATTGCACGTGCGCTTCTGGCCGCGCGAGAACCTCGGCATCGCCGCCACGCTCAACCACCTGGTGGCGATGGCGCGCGGCGAGTTCCTGCGCCTGGGGGCCAGCGACGACTATCTGCTGCCTGGCGGGCTGGGCGTACAGGTGGCCTACCTGGGCGCGCATCCGCACAAGGCCGCAGTGATCGGCGACGCCATCGTGGTCGACAGCCAGGGCCGCACCGTGCACCAGAGCAGCATGCGCGACCTGCACGGCGTGGACAAACGCCTGTACCTGAGCGAGGCCGGCATCCGCCGCGCGGTGATCCGGCACTGGGCGGTGAGCGGGGCGGTGGCTCTGGTCCGGCGCAGCGCGCTGCAGCCGGGCGCCGAATGGGACGAGGGCCTGCGCATCGAGGACTGGGACTTCTTCCTGCGCCTGGTCGCGCGCGACGCGCTGGGTTTCCTGGACGTGGCGGTCTGCGCCTACCGCGTGCACGACCACAACGCCAGCCGCACCCGGCATCTGCCCAGCCGCCTGGCCAACCTGGCCGAGTCGCGGCAGGTGGCGCTGCGCCGCGCACGCTTGTTCGATCCGGCCTGCCGCACCCTGCTGCACGCGCAGGCACACTACATCGCCGCCAAGATCGCGTTCCTGCGGCGCAGCCCGCTGGCGCTGGGCGGACACCTGCTGGCGCATGCGTGGCTGTCGCTGTTGGCGCGGCTGCGCCAGGGCGGCCAGCCTGCGCTGGCCCAGCGCGGATGAGCCGCCTGCTGCGCCTGCCGTCGGCGTATTTCGGCCTGCCGCTGCTGCTGAGCTGCGCGCTGACCCTGCTCACCTTCGACCTGCCGCCGGGCTATCTTGCCGGCATCGCGCTGCTGGCCGCCGTGGCGCTGGCGACGCTGAGCCTGGATGCGCTGCTCGGCATCCGCCTGCCGCCGCTGATGGCGTTCCGGTCGCGCGAATACGCCGGCACCCGCGAGGCCTTCGTCGCGCTCGGCCTGGCCGCGGCGGTGGGGCTGTTCTGCCTGCTGGACCTGCTGCTGTTCCCGATCCCGTTGCTGCACAACCCCTCCGCCTACGCCGACCTGAGCCCGCTGCAAGCGCACGTGCGGCATGTTTCGAACATGTGCTGGATCCTGCCGCCGATCGGCCTGCTGTGCGTGCGCGAGCGCAGCGTGCGCAATGCGCTGCTGCTGGCCGGCTTCGCCTTCCCGGTGCTGGTGATCGACCGCAACCGCCTGTTCGCCGCGGTATTCAGTGTCGGCCTGTTGCTCTTGCTGCGCCGCGACCCGGCGCGGCCGCTGCCGTGGAAGCGGGTGCTGGCGCTGCTGTGCGCCGGCGCCGCCGCGTTCTCGCTGTTGGGCACGCTGCGTTCGGGCTCGCTGGATTCGGTGGCGCTGCCGTTCGGCGCGCTGTACCGGGCCGCACCGCAGGGCATCAAGTGGCTGTTGCTGTACATCGGCGCCGGCCCGTACAACTTCGGCGCGCTGCTCAGCAAGGGCTACGCCAACGCCAGTTTCCTGATCAACCAACTGGTGCCGCTCAGCGGCTCCATTGCCACCGCGGGGACCGGCATCCCGCTGGATGCGCCGAACATCAATGTCGGCACCGAGTTCCTGCCGTTCCTGCTGGCCGGCGGCCCCGGCGCCGCGCTGGCGGCGATGCTGGCGCTGTACGCGGCGCTGCTGTGGAGCGTGCGCCTGCTCGGACGCGGCGTGGCGCTGTTCAACCTGCTGGTGTTCCTGCGCATCGCCTACGCCTGCGTGATGTCGCCGTTCGCGCCGCAGGCGTTCACCTGGACCAATGCCGGCTTCGTCGCGCTGTGCCTGCTGCTGCACGCCTGCAGCGCCTTGCTGCCGAACCGCCGCGAGCCCGCCGCGGACGCGGCCCTGCCTTCCGTTTCCCCGAGATCCCCGCTGCCATGACCGACACCGCCACGCCCCAAGACGAAATCTACCTGCTCGACCTGTGGCGGATCCTGCGGCGCGAATGGCGCTGGTGCCTGCTGCCGCTGCTGCTGGCATTGGCGCTGGCGGCGTTGTTCCTGCACGGTGCAACCCGCCAGTGGCAAGCGACCGCCTGGGTACAGGTCGGCGAATTCGGCCCGACCCCGGCCGGGCGCGACCCCAAGCTGGAGCCGTTCCAGCGGGTGATCGACCGGATCAAGACCCGGCAGTTCCAGGAACAGGTGCTGCACAGCGCCGGCGTGGCCCTGGACAGCCGCCAGGCCGCGCTGTACCGCGACAGCCTGAAGCTGGATCCCGACCCGTACGCCAACCTGATCCAGTTGACCCTGCGCGCGCAATCGCCGCAGCAGGCGCGACAACTGGCCACGGCCACCATCGCGCAGTTGCAGGCGCTGCACCGGCGCATCCAGGCCGCGCCGCTGCTGCAGGCCACCGCGCGGCTGCAGGAGCTGGCCGCGGACATCGCCGCCACTCAGACCGAGCGCGACCGCCTGCTGCAGCAGCAACGCGAAGGCCGCGGCAGCGTCGAGCAGCAATTGCTCGGCAACATGCTGCTGTCGGAGAAGACCACCACGCTGCGCGGCCTCAAGGCCGAGCGCGAGGATCTGCTCGGCCGACTCGGCACACGCTATACCTACGACACCTCGGCGCCCTGGGAGACCTACGTGCCGCCGCGCGCCGCGTTTCCCAACCCGGTGCTGGTGCTGGCGGCGGCGCTGCTGGCCGGGCTCGGCGGCGGCGTGCTGGCCGCGGTGGCGCGCAATGCGCTGCGCCGGCGCCATGTCCGGCGGGCAGGGGCGAGCGTCGCCGCCGCGTAACAGCAATTCGCCGATTCAACCAAACGGCGCTGCCGCCGCACCTACCTGCAGTACCGCGCGCTCGATGCGCGCGGATTCCGACAAGGGCAGGGCAGTGGAGAGGTGCAGGTGACAGCGAATGGCAAGGCGGGTGCAACGGCGCACACGACCACTCTGGACCCGGTGCGGTTGCTGGACACGCAGCGCGCCTTCGACAGCGTGGCCGCCGATTACGACGGCCCGCGCGGCAACAACGCGCTGATCCAGCGCATGCGCACCACCCTGTGGGACACGGTGGCGACGCAGTTGCCGGTCGGCTCGCGGCTGGTCGATCTGGGCTGCGGCACCGGCCTGGATGCGCACGCCTTCGCCCAGCGCGGCTACCGCGTGCTGGCCACCGACTGGTCGCCGCAGATGGTGGAGCGCACCCGCGCCCGCGCGCAGGATCCTAGTCTGCGCGGCCGGCTCAGCGTGGCCCATGTCGGCATCCAGCAACTGGATCTGCTCGACGGCGAGTTCGACGGCATGTACTCCAATTTCGGCCCGCTCAACTGCGCGCCGGACCTGCCCGACGTCGCGCGCCACTGCGCACGGCTGCTGCGCCGCGACGGCCGCCTGGTGTTCTCGGTGATCGGCCGCCTGTGCCCGTGGGAGCTGGGCCACTACCTGCTGCGCGGCCGCATTCGCCGTGCCGCCGTGCGCGCCGCACGTGGCGCCACCGCCGTGGGCATGAACGGGCACACGATCTGGACCTGGTACTACTTCCCACGCGAGTTCTACCGCGCGTTCGCGCCGCACTTCGCGCTGGAGTCGTACCGCGCGCTCAGCCTGTGCCTGCCGCCGCCGTACCTGGTCGACCACTACCAGCGCCATCCGCGCCTGGGCGAGGCGCTCGGCCGCCTCGACGACCGCATCGGCGGCTGGCCGCTGCTGCGCGACATGGGCGATCACTTCCTGATCGTGATGCGCAAGCGCTGAGCATGGCCGCGTCTGCCGCCCCCATCGACCTCTGCCTGGAGGGTGCGCGTGTCGCGCACGCCTGTGGGGCGGTGCACGCGCCGCTGGCGCTGCGCGCCGGCCGGATCGCCGCGGCGGCCACGCCGGCCGCGCTGCGCATCGATCTGCACGGGCAGTTGGTGCTGCCCGGCTTGATCAACGCCCACGAGCATCTGCACGTCAATGCGGTGCCGCCGCTGCCGCAGGCTGCGCCGTTCGCCAACAGCTATGCCTGGATCGACGCCTTCGCCGCGCATTTCCGCACGCCGGCGGTGACCGCCGCGCTGGCCCTGCCCAAGTCGCTGCGGCTGCGCCATGGCGGGCTGAAGAACCTGCTGGCCGGGGTGACCTGCGTGGCCCACCACGATCCCTGGCATGCCGCGCTGGATGCGGCCGACTTCCCGGTGGCGCTGCTGCGCGAGTTCGGCTGGAGCTACACCTTGCACGGCCCCGACTACGGACCGCCGCTGGCACGGAGCTTCGCCGCGGCGTCCGCCGCCGGCTGGCCGTGGATGATCCACCTGGCCGAAGGTACCGACGCGGTGGCCGCCGGCGAACTCGCCGAGCTGGAGCGGCGCGGCTATCTGGCGGACAACACGGTGCTGATCCACGGCGTGGGCCTGGGCGCGGACGACGTCGCCCGCGTGCTCACGTGCGGCGCGGCGGTGGTGTGGTGCCCGAGCAGCAACCTGACCCTGCTCGGACGCACCCTCGATCCGCAGCGCCTGAGCGCGGCCGGGCGCCTGACGCTGGGCAGCGATGCGCGGGTCAGCGGCGGCCGCGACCTGCTCGAGGATCTGCGCCTGGCTGCCACCCACGGCCTGGACGCGACCCAGGCACTGCGCCTGGCCACGACCGCCGCGGCCGACATCCTGCGCATGCCGGATCGCGGGCATCTGGCGCCGGGCGCACACGCCGATCTGCTGATCGTCGCCGACCGTGGCGGGGCGCCTGCCAACAGCCTGGTCGGGCTGCCGCGCAGCGCATTGCTCGCGGTGGTGCGCGACGGGCGGCCGCGGATCGCCGATCCAGATTTCGCCGCGTGGTTCGCTGCCGCCGGCGTGGACACGGTACCGGTGACGCTGGACGGGACCCCCAAGCTGCTCGCAGCGGAGCTGGCCGACCCGACGCTGCTCGCGCTGGAGCCGGGCCTGGAACTTCACGTTGCGCCACCGCGTCCACACAAGACACAACTGTCGCAGGAATGCCCGGCATGAGCGGCGTCCCGACCCTCGATCCGCTGACCGCCTATGCGCTGTGGGCGGACAGCTACCCGGCGCAGGCGCACAACCCGGTGATGCTGGCCGAGCAGCGCGCCATGCTGGCCTTGCTGCCGTCGTCGTTGCGCGGCCAGCACGTGCTCGATGCCGGCTGCGGCAGCGGCCGCTACCTGCTGCATGCGCTGCAGCGTGGCGCCGGCCACGTCACCGGCGTGGACCTGTCGCCGCAGATGCTGGCACGCGCCGCGCAGGAACTGGGCGACGTCGATACCGGCCGCTACGCGCTGCACGAAGGCCGCCTGGAGGCCTTGCCGCTGGCCGATGCCAGCGCCGACCTCAGCCTCTGCGCGCTGGCGCTGGGGCACCTGCCGCAGTTGCCGCCGGCCCTGGCGGAACTGCGCCGGGTCACCCGGCCCGGCGGCTGGGTGCTGTGCAGCGACGTGCACCCGATCGGCCCGGCGCTGGGCTGGCGCCGCGACTTCAAGGCCGGCGGCCGGCGCTACGCGGTGCGCCACACCCAGCACCTGTACAGCCACTGGCACGCCGCCTGCGCCGCGCTCGGGCTGGCCATCGACGCGGTCAGCGAACCGATGCTCGACCCGGCGGACATCCCCGCCGGCGCCCATTTCGATCCCGCTGCATTGCAGGTGCCGGTGGCCCTGGTGCTGCGCCTGCGGCGCCTGCCGTGACCCCCGTCCTGCGTTCGCCCCGTATGTCCTCCAGACCCAACACGCTGCTGGTCAATCCCACCATCGCCAAGCCGTCCAGCGCCCGCTTTCCGCTGTCGCTGCTGAACCTGGCGGCGGTGCTGGATCGCACTGGCGACAGCCGCATCATCGACGGCAACGTCGACCGCGACTTCATCGACCGCAGCCTGCAGGCGCTGCAGGAGCAGCGCTTCGATGCGGTCGGCATCAGCGTGATGGGCGGGCCGCAACTGGCGCCGTCGATCGCGCTGTCGCAGGCCATCCGTGCGCGTTTCCCGGCGCTGCCGATCGTCTGGGGCGGCTATTTTCCCACGCTGTACCCGGACACCGCGCTGGCCGCGCCGTACGTGGACTACGCGATCCGCGCGCAGGGCGAGGACACCTTGCCGGAACTGCTGGCCGCCTTGCGTGGCGAGGGGCCGACGCTGGCGCAGGTCGACGGGCTGTCCTGGAAGCACGACGGCGCCGTGGTGCACAACCGCAACCGCGCCTTCCAGCGCGGCGACGCGTTGCCATCGCTGCCATACGAGAAACTCGGCGAACCGCGCCGCTATCTCGGCCGTACCTTCCTCGGCCGCCGCACCGCCTCGCACCAGGCCGCGCTGGGCTGCCGTTTCCGCTGCACCTTCTGCGGGGTGGCGGCGATGTTCGGCGGCGCCACCGCCTTGCCGACCGCGGCCCGCCTGGAGCGCGAGCTGGGCTATCTGAAATACGGCCTGGGCGCGGACTCGATCCAGTTCTTCGACCACAACTTCTTCGACCGCGAAGCCGACATGATCCCGCTGCTGGAGGTGATGGCGAAGCTGGAACTGCCGTGGTGGTGCTACGCCCGCGCCGACGCGCTGCTCAACCTGTCCGAGAGCACCTGGAAACTGGTGCGCAAGAGCCGCCTGCGCATGGCCTACATCGGCGCCGAGTCGCCGAGCGGGGCGATGCTCAAGGAGATCCGCAAGGGCACGCGCCCGGACCAGACCCTGGAAGTGGCCGAACTGTGCCGGCGCAACGGGGTGATCCCGGAGCTGTCGTTCATGGTCGCGCCGCCGCAGGACAGCGAACGCGAGACCGAGCAGACCTTCGAGTTCATCCGCGAGCTGAAGCGGATCAACCCGCAGTCGGAAATCATCGTCTACGTGTACACGCCGCTGCCGGACAGCAGCCGCCACGAGAAGGACCGCGGCCGCCGTGCCGGCACGCCGTTGCTCGACCGCGACGGGGTGCCGGTGCAGTTCCCGCGCACACCGGAGGAATGGGCGCAGCCGCAGTGGGTGGACTACGCCTGCCACGCCGATGCGCCCTGGCTCACCGATGCGCTGCGCCAGCGCATCCGCGATTTCGTCACCGTGCTCGGCTGCCGCTATCCCACCGCGCAGGACCAGCGCTCGCCGGGCTGGGCCAAGCGCGGCCTCAGCGCGCTGGCCGCTTGGCGCTACCGCTACCGGCGCTACGACCGGCCATGGGAACTGAACCTGGCCAACCGGCTGGTGCGCCTGCACCGGCCGCAGGTATCCGGGATCTGAGCATGGACGGCAACGTCGACCGCGCCATGCATGCCGTGCAACTCAACTTCGTGCCGTTGCCGGACGGGGTGACGCCGGAGCAGGCCTTCGCGCTGTGGCCATCGCTGGCCGACATCGCCGAGGCGGTGGCCAGCGCCGGCACCCGCGTCTCGGTGATCCAGGCCGCCGCGGTCGATGCGCGACTGCAGCGCAACGGCGTGAACTATCACTTCGTGCGCCGTGCCGAGACCGGGCGCCGGCGCCATCTGCGCCGCATCGCCGCGCTGCTGGCCGAGCTGGAGGCCGACGTGGTGCACGTGCACGGCCTGCAGTTCGCGCGCGAGGCGGCGACGCTGGCGCGCTGGCGGCCGTCGCTGCCGATCCTGCTGCAGGACCACGCCAACCGTCCGCCGCGCTGGTGGCGGCGGCCGCAGTGGCGGCGCTGGTACGCCGCCGCCGCCGGCATCGCCTTCACCTCGCTGGAGCTGGCGCGCGGTTTCGTCGGCGCCGGACTGTTCGCCGGATCCACGCGCCTGTTCGCCATTCCCGAATCCAGTTGCCGCTTCACTCCCGGCGAGCGCGACCAGGCGCGCCGCGACAGCGGGCTGCATGGCGCGCCCTGCGTGCTGTGGGTCGGCCATCTGAGCGAGGGCAAGGATCCGCTCACCGTGCTCGACGGCATGGCCCGCGCCAGCGAGCAACTGAGCGGGCTGCAGTTGTTCTGCGCGTTCGGCGATGCGCCGCTGCTGCCGGTGGTGCAACAGCGCATCCAGGCCGATCCGCGGCTGGCCGGCCGCGTGCACCTGCTGGGCCGGGTGGAGCACGCGCAGATCCAGACCCTGATGCGCGCGGCCGACCTGTTCGTGTCCGGCAGCCTGGGCGAGAGCTGCGGCTACGCGGCGCTGGAGGCCTATGCCTGCGGCACGGTGCCGGTGTTGACCGACATCCCGGCGTTCCGTGCGCTCAGCGACGGCGGCCGGGTCGGCGCGCTGTGGCCGTGCGGCGACGCCGAACGCCTGGCCACCGCGCTGCTGCAGGCCTCGCGCGACGGGCCGTCGCGGGCGCTGGTGCGCGCGCATTTCGATGCGCAGCTGTCGTTCGCGGCAGTCGGCCGGCGCTGGGCGCGCGCCTATGCGCAGTTGCTCGGTGCCACGGCGCGGAGCGCGGCATGAAGCTGGCGCTGGTGGTACCGGGCGGCGTCGACCGCAGCGGCGAGTACCGGGTGATTCCGGCCTTCCTGAGCCTGATCGAGCGGCTGGCGCGCATGCATGAATTACACGTCTTCGTGCTGCACCAGGAACCGCTGCCGGCGCAATGGGACCTGCTGGGCGCGCGGATCCACAACATCGGTGCGGCGCGTACGCGCTGGCGGGCGATCGCCGCGATCCGCGCCGAGCACCGCCGCGCGCCGTTCGACGTGGTGCAGTCGCTGTTTTCCGGCCACTGCAGCCTGATCGCGGTGGCGGCAGCGCGCTGGCTGCGGCGACCGAGCCTGGTGCACATCGCCGGCGGCGAACTGGTCGCACTGCATGCGATCGGCTACGGCGGCCGGCGCAAATGGCAGGGACGGCTGCGCGAGGCGCTGGTGTTGCGCCTGGCGAGTGCGGTGACCGCCGCCAGCGCGCCCATCCTCGACAGCTTGCGGGCGTTGGGCATCGCCGCCGAACGCGTGCCGCTGGGCGTGGACCTGCGCGCCTGGCCGCCGCGCCCGCCGCGCGCGCGGGGGGAGGGCCCGGCGCGGCTGCTGCACGTGGCCAGCCTCAATCCGGTGAAGGACCAGACGACCCTGTTGCGCGCACTCGCCGCACTGGCCCGCGCCGGGGTCGACTTCCGCATCGACCTGGTCGGGGTGGACACCCTCGACGGCGCGATGCAGCGCCTGGTCGCCACGCTTGGCCTGAGCGCGCGCGTGCGCTTCCTCGGCTTCAAGACCCAGCGCGACCTGCGGCCGCTGGTGGAGGCGGCGGATCTGCTGGTGTTGTCGTCGCAGCACGAGGCCGGGCCGCTGGTGTTGCTGGAAGCGGCGGTGGCCGGCGTGCCGACCGTGGGCACCGCGGTCGGGCATCTGCAGGAGTGGGCGCCGTCGGCGGCGCTGGCGGTGCCCGTGGGCGACTGGGCCGGGCTGGCCGATGCGCTACGCCAGGTACTCAGCGACGACGACCTGCGCCTGCGCCTGGCCTGGGCGGCGCAATGCCGGGCCGTGCGCGAGGACGCCGACTGCAGCGTGCGCGGCTTCACCGCGCTGTACCAGCGCCTGTGCGCACCGCGCAGCACCGATGAGCGGCGCGCGGCGCAGAACGGGTGATGCGCAGCGCGGCGTGCCGGCGCTTCGCCTTTAAGGCGGCCTCGTGTCTTGTCGTGGCAGCGGCTTCAGCCGCGACGTGCGCCGCCACAACGGCTGTCGTGGCTGAAGCCGCTCCCGCGACGGTCGTTTACTGCGCGCTCTAGGAGGGCGTGCGTCACTCCGACGACGGCGCATAGCCCTGCAGCGCGGTGCGCACCGCGTACAGCGTGTCCATCCGCGGCACCGGGCGCAGCAGGCGCTGCAGCACGCGGCGGCGCTGCGGCAGGCGCACCCAGTCCTGGCCCTGCAACCACAGTTGGGTGCGGATCATCTCGGCGCGTTCCTGGCGGCTTTCCGCCGAGGGCTGCAGGCGCTGGCGCAGATAGTCCAGCACCTCGCCGCCCGAACGCGCCCATTCGATGCCCGGTAGCGCCGGCAGCCACAGTTGCGAGCACGACGCCGCGGTCAGATCCAGTCCGCGCGCGCGCAGCCGCAACAGCGGCGGACACTGCGCGCGCAGTTGCTTGAGCACCGCCGACGGAATCGCCGCGCGGTAGTAGCGCAACATCAGCCGCAGCGGCGGCCATGCCCACCAGGCGTCGGTACCGGTCAGCATCTGCCAGTCGCTGGCGCGCATGCGCGGGGCGAGCAAGGCCAGGTCGTGCAGGTGCATCAGCCGCAGGCTGCGGCTGCACAGTCCGCCGGCCGCGTGCAGCAGCAGGTGGCGCATCAGCGCGCCGTTGCTGGGGTAGGGATTCAGGCCGGGCCTGCCGTCGCGCGGCAGGAGTTGCGTGCCGAGGTCGACCGTGCGCAGCGGCAGGCGTTCCTGGATGCGCACGTGCAGTTCGATGTTGATCGGCGTGTCACGGTGCTCGCCCAGGCCACCCACCGCCTGCGCCTGCGCTGGACGGAAGGTCTGGTGCTTCCACTGCGCGAACTCGGCCACGTAGCCCAGCGCGGCGAGCAAAGTCGCGGCACGCTCGGCGTCCTCGGGGCGCACCAGCAGGTCGATGTCGGCCATCGGCCGGTCGCCCGGCCGATACAGGCCTTGCGCATGCAGCGCCGCGCCTTTCAGCGGCACGATCGCCAGGCCGGCGGTCTGCGCCAGGGCGTCGATTCGCTGCAGCAACGCCGCGATGCGCTGGTAGCGCTGCGCCACGTGTTCGCGTTGCCCCTCCAGGAACGCGCGCCACGGCCGGTCCGGCCATTGCGAGCGCTGGCTCAGCAGTGGCGCCACGCCGTGCGCGACCGCCGCGGCTGCGGCGAGTTGCCAGTGCAGGCCGCTCCAGTCCGGCATCGGCGCACCGGGGCGTGCCAGCTCATGCGCCAGCGTTTCGGTGGCCAGGCGCAGGCCACGGCCGATGCGCCGCAACGGCAGGTGTGCCGGCGTCGCCGCGGCTGCCGCTGTCGGCAGGTCGGCCGCCACGGCCTGTGACGAGGGCGTTGCCAGGTCGCTCATGAGCGCTGCACCAGCGGGATGCGGCGGCTGCCGCCGGCGGCGACCGCCTTGGCCGCCGGCGCTGGCGGCGCGTCGGTCCGATGCTCGGCTTCGCGCGCGATCAGCGCTGCCCAGTCGGCGTCCAGCGCCGCCCAGTCCTGCGCGTGCGTCGGTGCAGGGCGCGCATCCTCGCGACATTGCAGGTCCACCTGCCGGTGCAGCAGATCGCGTACCTGGCGGTAGAACGCCGAGTCGTAGGCGCCACGGAACATCATCGCCAGGTCGTCGCTGTCCTGCCAATGGGTCTTGCGCCCGAGCTGGTCCTTGACCTGTTGGTAGAACACGGTGCCGGGCAGGGGATAGGACACGCTGACGCCGATGTCGTCCGGGCGCGCCTGCGCCACCAGCCGGCGCGTGGCGAGGATGTCGCCGAGTTGCTCGTCCAGGTAGCCCAGCTGCAGGAAGAAGCCGACGCGGATGCCCTGCGCGCCGAGCCGCTGGCGCGCGGCGATCACGCCGTCCACATCGGTGCCCTTGGTCATCTTGTCGAGGATGCGCTGGCTGCCGCTCTCCGCGCCGATCCAGGCTTCGCGGCAGCCGGCCCGCGCCAGGGCGGCGGTCATGCGCTCGCTGCACAGGTCGGCACGGGTCTGGATGGTGAAGTGCACCGCGCCGTCGGTGGCGGCCAGCGCATCGGCGAAGTCCTCCACCCAGTCCACGTGGAAGCCGAAGATGTCGTCGGCCATCCACACATGGTCGGGCGCGAAGCTGCGCTTGAGCTGGGTCATCTCCGCGGCCACGTCCTGCGCCTCGCGGCGCTTGTAGTGATTGCCCCAGATCGGCTTGGCGCACCAGTTGCAGCGGAACGGGCAGCCGCGCGAGGCGGCCATGTTCAGACTGAAATGGCCGTGTCGCTGCTGCCAGAACGCGCGGTAGCGCGGGATATCCAGCAGGTCCCAGGCCGCCGTCACCGACAGCCGCGGATCCGGCGGCCGCGCGCCGATCTGCGCGCGCTTGAGTTGCGGCAGCACCGCGCTGGCCACCTCGGCGAGGCCGGCCACCCAGCGCGCCGGGTCGATGTCCGGTTCCGCCTGCAGCCGCGCCACCAGGTCCAGCAAGGCCGCGATGCCTTCGCCGATCAGCACCGCGTCGGCACCGGCAGCGAGGAACGCCTCCGGATGGTCAGAGGCGTCGGAGCCGGCGACGAGTACCCGGCTGCCGCTGGCGCGCGCCTCGGCGATCATCCGGCACGCGGCCTCGCGCATCCGGCTCAGGCACATCTTGGTGAGGAAGTTGAAGTTGTCCTCGTAGAACACCACCAGGTCCGGCCGCTGCGTGCGGACGGCGTGGTCGTAGTCCTCCACGCCCTCGGCCAGCATCGCGTCGAACAGCGTCACCTGGTGTCCGTGCTGACGCAGCAGTGCCGCCACCTGCAGCGTGGCCAGCGGCGGGTACGGCTTGCCGCGTTCCCATTGCTTGGGGTCGTAGCGCAGGAAGTAGGAGTGGCTGACCTGGATCTTGAGCATCGGCGAAAGGTCTCGTTCGGCGCCGCGGGGGAGGGGCGCATGCAGCGATGGCCGCGCGCAGGTGGCCGTGGCGGTAGGTGCCGAGGCTGCGCCGTTTGGTTGCGCGAAACACCAGCATGACCCCGCGCAACCTTTGGCCGCGGCAGGCGCACCCACGCTGCATCCACCCAAGCGACCCTTCTCCGATGCAGCGATCGACCGTGCGTGTTCTGGACGTGGCAACAAGCGACCACGCCACGCCAGTCGTCGCTGCGGGCGGTGCCTGCGATCCGTTCCACACCCAGCTGCGGCGCCCCCACACCCTCAGCAAGCAACTGCTCGGTGGACGCTTCCACTTCGAGAGCAACAGTCCGGCGCTGCTGGCCTTGGTGGAAACGGCATTCGGCGCGGTGCCGGCGCATCGCCTGCCGGAGAGCGCCGCGTTCCGCATCGAACTGAGCCTGGTGGACCGCGGCGACGCGCCCTACGCGCTGGCAATGGAGCCGCCGCCGGTGCAGACCCATTCCGGCGCGGGTGTATTGAGCGGGGTGATCGATGCGCACAACTACGTCGTGCTGGTGCCCGAGCAGTGCAGGGCGCTGGTGGTGGTGTCCGAGGACATGCTCGCGCACGCCTACCACGTGCGTTACGAACTGATCGAGTTCGCCGTGTTCGTGCTTGCCGCGCACGGCATGCGCCTGGTGCCGCTGCACGGCGCCTGCGTCGGCCGCGACGGCCGCGGCGTGCTGCTGCTCGGCGGCAGCGGCGCCGGCAAGTCGACCCTGGCGCTGCACAGCCTGCTGCGTGGGCTGGAGTTCCTTGCCGAGGACGCGCTGTTCGTCGCCCCGCACTACCTGCTCGCCACCGGCATCGGCAACTTCCTGCATCTGCGGCCGGAACTGTTGCACCTGCTCGATCCGCAGACCCGCGCCTGGATCGCCGCGGCGCCGATGATCCGCCGCCGCAGCGGCGCGCTGAAGCACGAGGTGGACATCCGCCAGGGCGAGGGGCGCCTGGCACAGGCGCCGTTGCGGCTGGCCGCGGCCGTGTTCGTCTCGTCCACCATGGCCGCCGATCCGCAGCGGCTGCTGCAGCCGATGCCCGACGCGGACGTGGCGGCACGCCTGGCCGCGGACCAGCCCTACGCCGCTGGCCAGCCGCACTGGCCGTTGTTCGCGCGCCAGTTGCAGCGGCTGGGCGTGTACGAACTGCAGCGCGGCACGCATCCGGAGGCCTCGGTCGATGCGGTGCAGACACTGTTGGCCTGATCCCGTGCAAAACGTGACGGTGCCGGCGACGCGCATCGCCGACGCAGGGGAGTGCGGATGGCGCACCGCGTCGATGGTCCGCCCCAAGGACACCCACCGATGAGCACACGCCCGCAACCGGTATCGCACTTGCTGCGCGCCTTCGTCGCCGTGCTCGGTCGCGGCGAGCGCCTGCGCATCGCCGGGTACGTGCTGCTGTCGCTGCTCGGCGCGCTGGCCGGCGCGCTGGCCGCGGTCGCGCTGGTGCCGCTGGTGCAACCCGGCCACGTGCTGACCCTGGCCGGCCACGCCTTGCCGTTGCCGACCGGCTTCCTCGCGCAGACCCTGCTGTTCGTCGCCGCCAGCAGCGGCTTCGCCCTGCTGCGTTGGTGGGGCACACGACTGGCCGCGGACCTGGCCAGCCGCCACGCGCTGGACCTGCGCCGGCAGGTACATGCGCGGCTGCTGCAGGCGCCGCTGCCGGCCCTGGCCGACGCCAGCTCGGCGGAAATCGCCAACCTGCTCACCTACAACGTCGAGATCGTGGTGCAGGGCTTCAGCGCGCTGCTGCAACTGCTGGTGGCGGCGATCACCGCGGTGGTGAGCCTGGCCGCGGCGCTCCTGGTCTCGCCCATGCTGGTGCTGGCGCTGCCGCCGCTGCTGGCGCTGGGCCTGCTCGCCTTCCGCATCGCCGGCCACGAACAGGCCCGGGTCAGCCGCGAGTACGTCGCCGACATGACCCGGCTGTTCTGGCTCAGCGAGGATTTCCCGCGGCGCCTGCGCCACGTGCGCTCGTTCGCACGGGAGGCGCGCGAGCAGGAAGCCTACGAGGCGATCGCCGGTCGGCTCGCCTATGGCTACGCGCGCCAGCAGGCGCTGGTCGCCTCCGGCCGCCTGTTGCTGGAACTGGCGGCGGTGGCGGCCATCGCCGCGATCATGCTGCTGGCCGGAGTGTGGCACGGCATCGACCGCGGCGCGCTGATCACCGTCGGCCTGCTGCTGGGGCGGCTGCTGCCGTACCTGGTCTCGACCCGGCAGAGCGTGCAGCAACTGCGCTCGGCCGCGCCTGCGCTGGAGTTGTGGCAGCGCTACGTCGCGCTCGGCACGCTGCCAACGCCACCTGGCACCGTGGCGGCACAGCCCAGTGCGGCGACAGAAGCGACGGCGCCGATCCAGATCGAACGCATCGGCCTGGCGCCGCCGCTGGCCGCGGTGGCCTTGACCGGTCTGGTCCTCGCACCGGGCACGCTGACCCTGATCAGCGGCCCATCCGGTGTCGGCAAGAGCAGCCTGATGGACGCGCTGGCCGGCATGGTCGCGCCACCGCAGTTCGCCGCGCACTGCGACGGCCGCGCGCTCGACTTGGCCGGCTATCGCGCCGCGCTGCAGCCCTTGGCCTATGTCGCCCAGGGCGTGCGGCCCTGGCAGCACAGCGTGCGGCACTGCCTCGCCTGGGCGGCACCGGCCGCGAGCGAGGCCGCGATGTGGGAAGCCCTGCGCGACGTCGGCCTGGCCGCGCGCCTGCAGGGCGGCACCGGCCTGGACACCGCCGCACACGGCGCCGGCGCGCGCCTGTCCGGCGGCGAACTGCAGCGGTTGCTGCTCGCCCAGGTGCTGCTGCGGCAACCGCGCGTCGCCTTGCTCGACGAAGCCACCAGCGCGCTCGACGCCGTCGCCGAACAGCAGGTCCTGAGCACGTTGCGGCGGCGGCTGCCGCAGACCGCCCTGGTCGCGGTCTCGCACCGCCTCGGCCTGACCGCCATCGCCGACCAGTGCGTGATGGTGCAACGCGGGACCGTGTCGCCGCTGTTGTTGGCTGATCGGGCTTCCTGAGCCGACAGCATTCCCTCAGCGTCGCACTCATCAGCAGGGGCCGAACTCCGCTCAGCCCGCTGCAGCCTACTGCTTCGTATGCGTCTGGCAGTCGGATATGTGGGACCAGCAGAAAAACAAAACCCCGCAAGCGGGGTCTTGTTCCTATGTCGTGCCATCTGGACAGACAAGACTAAATTGGGGCACTCCCCCTACGGGATGTCGCACTTCATCTTTCCATCCACGTAGTACGGCTTGGGCACGTCCGGATTCTGGCTGGTCTTCTCGAACACCACCTCGAACGAGTTGGGGTCCGGCTTGCCCTTGCGTTCGGTACAGGCGTCCTGCAACTTCTTCTTGACCGCGGCGATGCCGGCGTCGCGGTTGGCACCGTCGGCGCTGTTGGTGAGATTGGCGACCTCGGCGAAAGCCGGCGAGGCGAGGCCCAACAAGCTTCCTGCGAACACGAGTGCGTGCAGCGTCTTCATGGCGTCTCCTTGTTTTGATGTCCGTACGCGGTGGGAGGCGTGCGTTGCGGCGCATGCGGCAATGCCCGGCGCCGCGGCCGCCCTCCAGCGCGGAGCCAGGATAGGGAGTGCTGGTTAAGGCTTCGTGGGGATCGGCGCGCAAGACCGTCGCAGCAACATTCGACAGGTTAACGCAACGCATTGACGCGGCGCTGGGTCTTCGGGCCGAGCGCATGCTTTGACATGCGCCGGCTCGCCCATGGACGCACAGGCCGCGCAGGACGACTCAGCGACTACTCGGTCCGCGGCGCCTCGTAGTTCTGCCCAGGCTGCAACGTAGTGACGTAGGGGCCGTTCCAATCCCGGTCGAAGATGCGCGTCAGCGTCTCGGCTGGCCCCTTGCCCTTGACGAACACCGAGGCGTCCACCGCGGTATTGAAGTAGCTCCATTCCCAGTTGCCGGTGCCGATCACGCTGCTGCGGTCGTCGGCCACCGCGTACTTGGCGTGCTCGACCCGCGCATACGGGATGAAGCCCTGCGGCGCCGGCGGCAGGCGGCTGAACTTCACCGCGATGTTCGGCAGTGCGGCCAGGCTTTTCAGATAGGCCTGCATCGGTTCGCGCAGCGCCCAGTCGGCGACGATGATGTGCACCTGCACGCCGCGGGCGGCGGCGTCGCGGATGGCGCTGTCGACCGGCGCCCACCAGCCCTTGGGCCCGAAGCTGCGGATCGCCGAGAGCGTCATCACCTGGATGCGCAGCCCATGCTGGCTGGCGCGGATCATCTCGACCAGGGCCGGCTCCTCGGCGCTGACCCATGCCGGCTGCAGCGCCGGCGGGCTGAACGCGGGGAAGGCGACCAGCGGCGCGTCGCTGCCGGCATCCAGCAGCACCGGATCGGTGGCGGTGACCGGAACGAAGTCCGGCGGCTGCACACCGCGCGCCTGCGCCTTGGCCAGATTGCCTTCGTCGGCCAGGCGCCAGCTGTAGTCGAAGCTCGCGGCGAAGGTCTTGGCGAAGCGCGCGTCATCGATGCGCGCGCCGATCTCATGGATCTGCTCCAGCGCCCGCCAATCCCAGTTCTGGCTGCCGACGAACACGCTGGCGTCGTCGACGATCATGTACTTGGCGTGCAGCACGCCGCCGGTCAGCGTATCGACCGGCAGCACCCGCGCGGTGATACCCGGCACCTTGCCCAGCCAGGCGACGCTGTCCGGGTTCTTGGCCAGGAAGGTGTGGTCGACCAGCAGGTGCACCGCCACCCCGGCGCGGGCGCGGGCGGCCAGTGCGTCCAGTACCGGCGTCAGGCCGGTGCCGGGCTTCTCGGAGATGTAGAACGCGGCGATGTCGATGCGCTGCCTGGCCCCGTTGATCATCGCCAGCCATGTCTGCTGGGTGCGCGGCACGCCGGGTTCGCCGTAGACGCTGGCCTCGGGCACGCTCTCGACGATCTGGAACTGCGAGGGCTGCGGCCGGGCCTGGGCGCCGGTGGCTGCCGACAGCAGCAGGCAGGCCATGGCGGCGGACAGGAAGCGGCGTGCGGGATGCACGCTGGCGATGGAAGCGAGAGGCACGTTGGGTGTCCTTGCGGGAGCGTGGGAAGTGGATGCCGGGCGGCGATGCGCGTGCATGCTACCGGCAGCGGTCGTAGCTTGGCAGCCTGCTTTGCAGCGCATGTGTCAGTGAGATGGTTACGGCTAAGTTGGCGTTCCCGTCCAGGGGCGTCAGCGCTTCAAGGCAGAGCGCGCCACCAATGCGCACGCAGGCCGCGGCCGACCTTCATCGCTTGACCATTCACGGTCCTGATTGGATCAGGGCGTCGCCATGCCGCGCCGTGCGGCGTTCGCAGAAGGAATGCATCGCCGTCCAACGGCACCGGCGACCGCGTCGTGCCGCGCGAGAAGATTCAGGCCCGACCGTCGGCGAATGCGGCCTGCGCCTGCGCAAACCACTGCAGCACCTGCTGGCGATGCGGCTCGCCCCAGCAGCGCACGAATTGCTGGGTATGGTGGTCGGTGAGGTCGTTCAGCGCCGCAATGCGTTGCGCGATGTAGGCAGGCTCCAGTCGCAGGCCGCAGTCGACCTCGATGCAGTGGCGCCAGGCGGTGTAACTGTCGGGAATGATGGAAGAAGACATGAAGATCCCTGGAGTTCGGCGCCCATCGCGGCACAGGGCCGCCGTGCGAGGCGCGTCGGTGGTGGCCGGATGCGAACCGCGGCTGACTGACGGCAACGGCAGGCTTGCGCCCGCGCTCGATAGTTCACTAATGTTATAGTGTAACTCAACCGATGCGCTGCATATGCGACCTGGCATTCCCCTGATCCTGTTGCTCCTCTCCGCCAGCTCGCCAGCCACCGCTGCGATCCGCCACCATGGCCCGCACGTGCACGGCCAGGCCAACCTGGAGGTCGCCGTCGACGGCACCGCCGTGGACGTGCAGCTCAGCGCGCCCGGCATCGGCATCCTCGATTTCGAACACCCGACGCGCGATGCCGGCGAGCGCCAGCGGCTGGAGGCCGCGGTCGCCACCCTGCGCGGTGCGGGCTGGTTGCAGTTCCCGGTCGCGGCGGCCTGTTCGCTGCGCAGCGCGCAGGTCACCACCGAGGGCTACGACGTGGCGATGGCCGATCCGGACGAGCCCGGCCACAGCCACGCCGAGTTCCACGCCCGGTACGCGTTCAACTGCACGCAGCCGGCGCGCCTGGATCACCTGCAGGTGCTGTTGCCGCAACGTTTCCCCGGGTTGCACACGGTGCTGGTCGATGTCGCCACCGCTGCGGGCCAGGGCCGCACCGAGGTGGTGCCCGGGCAGACCCGGGTGAAGCTGCCGGAATGAACCAGCACCACGTCGTCGAACTGACCGAGCTGCGCTTCGGCTATCCCGGCGCCGCCGCACCGGTGCTGGACATCGCATCGTTTGCGCTGCCGCGTGGGCAGCAACTGTTGCTGCGAGGCGCCAGCGGATCGGGCAAGAGCACCTTGCTGGCGTTGATCGCCGGCGTGCTGCAGCCCACTACCGGCTGCGTGCGCGTGGCCGGGCAGGACCTGGCGGCCTTGCGCAAGGCCGCACGCGATCGCTTCCGCGCCGACCACTGCGGCGTGGTGTTCCAGCAGTTCAACCTGCTGCCGTTCCTGAGCACCCGCGACAATATCGCGCTGGGCCTGCAGTTCTCCGCGCGCCGCGGCCGGCTGGCGGCGGGCACGCAGGCGCTGGACACCGAGATCGAGCGGCTGATGGTCGCGCTGGGCCTGGACGTGGCGGCGCTATGGTCGCGGCCGGCCGCGCGCCTCAGCGTCGGCCAGCAGCAACGCGTTGCCGCCGCGCGCGCGTTGATCGCGCGGCCGCCGCTGCTGCTGGCCGACGAACCCACCTCCGCACTCGACCCGGTCGCGGCGCAGGCCTTCCTGCAGTTGCTGTTCGCCGAGTGCCGGCAGGGCGGCACCAGTTCGATCGTGGTCAGCCACGATCCGTCGATCGCGCCGCTGTTCGACGCCCAGGCCGACCTGGCCACGCTCAACCGCGCCAGCGCCGGAGGTGCGCAATGAGCTTGTTGAAGCTGGCCCTGGCCAGCCTGCGCAGCCGGCGCCTGGGCGTGGCGTTGACCGTACTGGTGATCACCCTGAGCGTGACCCTGCTGCTGGGCGTGGAGCGGATCCGCACGCAGGCGCACGAAGGTTTCGCCAGCACCGTGTCGGGCACCGACCTGATCGTCGGCGCGCGCTCGGGCCCGGTGAACCTGTTGCTTTACTCGGTGTTCCACATCGGCGACGCCACCAACAACGTGTCGTGGAAGAGCTACCAGGACCTGAGCGCGATGCCCGAAGTGAAGTGGGCGGTGCCGCTGTCGCTGGGCGATTCCTACCGCGGCTACCGGGTGGTCGGCACCAGCACCGACTTCTTCGAGCACTACCACTACGGCGCCAAGCATCCCCTGGCGTTCGCGCAGGGCAGGGCGTTCGACGATCTCTACGATGCGGTGATCGGCGCCGACGTCGCCGCCGCGCTCGGCCGCCACCTCGGCGACGAGATCGTGCTGACCCATGGCACCGGGCGCATCAGCCTGGCCAACCATGCCGACAAGCCGTTCCGGATCGTCGGCATCCTGCGCCGCACCGGCACGCCGGTGGATTCCAGCGTGCTGGTGTCGCTGCAGGCGATCGAGGCGATCCATATCGACTGGCATTCCGGCGTGCGCCTGCCGGGCCAGCACGTCAGCGCCGCGCAGGCGCGGGCGATGGACCTGACCCCGGACACCATCACCGCCTTCATGCTCGGCCTGAAGACCCGCATCGCCACCTTCTCGGTCCAGCGGCGGATCAACGAGTACCCGGAGGAAGCGATGCTGGCGATCATGCCCGGCGTCACCCTGCAGCAGCTGTGGGGCACGCTGGGTACGGCCGAAGGCGCCTTGCGGATGATCGCCTCGCTGGTGGTGCTGCTCGGCCTGGTGTCGATGGTCGCGCTGCTGGTGGCCACGCTGCAGGAGCGCCGGCGCGAGATGGCGATCCTGCGCGCGGTCGGCGCACGGCCGCGCGACATCGCCTGGCTGCTGCTGTTCGAGGCCGGCCTGGTCACCGTGGTGTCGTGCGCACTGGCGCTGCTGCTGGTGACCGCGGCCAGCTGGCTGGCGCGCGGCTGGGTGCTCGATCATTTCGGCCTGGCGATCAACCGTGTCGCGCCCAGTGCGGCGGAGTGGGGCTGGCTCGGCTGCGTGCTGCTGGCCGGCGTGCTCGCCGGCATCGTGCCGGCCCTGCTGGCCTATCGCCGCACCCTGGCCGATGGCCTGTCGCCGGAGCTGTGAGCATGACCCGCTGGATCCTTCCCTTGCTGGCGCTCGCACTGCTGTGCGGCTGCGGCCGCCAGCAACAAGCCCCCATCCCGGAAAAAGCGCAGGCGACAGCGGCGGCGCAGCCAGCACCGACCAAGGAAGCGGCGATCAACCCGCCACTGGGCGAGCCCGATGCCGACGGCTATCGCGAGCTGGACTGGAGCGCGATGCTGCCGCCGGCCGAGCTGAAGGCGCTGGAAAACAGCGACGAAGCACCGGTCAACCACACCGGCAAGCGTGCGATGCCGCAGACCGGTACCTACAACACCGTGGCCGCCGTGCTGGCGCGCAAGGTGCGCCTGCCGGGCTACGTGGTGCCGCTGGACAGCGACGACGCCGGCCGCGTGCGCGAGTTCCTGTTCGTGCCGTACTACGGCGCCTGCATCCACGTGCCGCCCCCGCCGCCGAACCAGATCGTGCATGTGCGCCTGGAAACCCCGATCGACCCGCCCGACATGTACAGCCCGTTCTACCTGACCGGCCAACTGCGCGCGGAAACCCTCCACGGCGAACTCGCCGGCACCGCCTACACGATGGAGCAGGCGCACCTGCATCCCTATGAAAAAGGCTGATCGCCATTTCCTGCTGACTGGAGTGCTGTGCCTGCTGGCGGGCTGCCACGGTGATGGCGGGAAGCAGCCGGACGCCACGCCCACACCATCGCCGGCAGCCACGCACGCGACCGCAGCCGCCGACGCCGTCCCGGACACAGTGGAACGCTGGGAACAACTGGCACCGGCCAACGACATCTACCAGCGCCCGCCGCCGCGGATCGGCACGGCGTGGCGAGGCGATGCCGCGGTGCTGGATCAGCCGGCGCCCGTCGACGATGGTCCCTCGGTGGTCAATGGCATGCCGATCGACCATTCCGGCACCCAGCGCGCCGCGCAGTTCGGTTCATCGCAAGTGGTGAAGGGCCTGGAAGGCAAACGCTTCGCCCTGGACGGCTACGTGGTGCCGCTGGAAAGCGACGACCAGGGCAAGGTCAGCGAACTGCTGTTCGTGCCGTTCTATGGCGCCTGCATTCACGTGCCGCCACCGCCACCGAACCAGATCCTGCACGTGGTGCTGCGCACGCCGATCGACGTACCGGAGCTGTGGGACCCGTTCCACCTGCAGGGGCGGCTGCATCTGGCCGACTTCAAGGCCGATATCGCCAATGCCACCTACGAGGCGGAGGACGCCACGATCACCCCGGTGCAGGGCTGAGGGCGCGGTCCGATGCGCCTGAAGTCGCCGATGCGTTTGGCGATCGCGATCGCCGCCTGTGGCGTCGTCGTTGCCGGCGGCGTGCTGTTGGCATTGCGCACGCACAGGCATGTGGCACCGACACCGCGTGCTGCTGCGACCACCGCGATCCACCCGCCAACGGTGCCCGCATTTCATGTCGCGCCATTGTCCGAAGATGCCGCCGACAAGCGCATCACCACACTGCTGCACAGCGACGCCGCATTCGCGCGCGACGCCACATTCCTGATCGTGGCCAGCATCCGCGAACGCTGCGCACCGGCCCATTCTGGTGAATTGGCCAAGATGGCCAACCGCGCCCGCCTGCCGATACTGGTCGCAACATCCGAGGTGACGACGCGCGAACCCGACCTGGACCATCCGATCTACCAGGCGATCCAGCGCACCGCCGCCGCTGCGCCCTGCGGCCGCGCGCTCGACCTGACAGCGACCGGCCTGCCGCTGCAACTGGACCCGGAACGCTACGCGGCGGCGTTCCCCGACAGCTACTACCAACCCACGCTGGACACCGTGCCGCACGAGTACGCCGGCCAGCCGCTGGGCACCCGCGCGGCACAGGAATGCCAGTCCATCGCCTACGCCGTGCTACCGCTGGGCCGGGACGGCTGGCAGTGCAGAGCGCTGTGGTCCGGCATGCGCCCGCGGATCGTCAAAGCCTGCGAACAAGCCCGCAGCGAAGGCGTGCAGGGGGCAGGTGGGGCGATTCCGCCGGAGGTCGCGAAACGGCTGACGCCGATGGTGGCTGGCTTGCTGGAGAAGTTGCCGGAATCCTGTCGCTAAAGGCTGTTGCTCAGTTGCAGCGGCTAGTGGAATCGCGCCAGTGCTGCAGCGAAAGGACGAACTGCGGTAGCGTGTGCTATGGCTAACAACCAATCAACTGGCACCGCTTCGCTACGCGGCTAAATTCAGGAAAACTCGCCTATGCAAGGTTCAGCGTTTCTAGTGGCAGCGCTTTCCGGCGTCTCGGCGCTTTTGGGCGTTGCATTAGGTCATATATTTGCCGCGAAGCGCGCACGCCAAGATGAACTCGCAGCGATGAGAATGGCTGCCTACGTAGACTTCTTGAAGTCGACCTCACTTCTGTTCACCGCGCGTCGCGCAGGACGCAACAAGGATGAAGTCGAAGAATTGGCTCACCTCAACGACGCCAAGGCGCGCATCTTGTTGACGGCCGATCTTCCTGTAGCCCAAAGCTTACAAAAATTCTGGTTGCAAGGCGGAACTTTGGAACAAGAGCAGGAGATCCTTGCCTTCCGTGCCCTCTGTGATGACATGCGCGAAAGCCTAGGCAAGGAACGCCTTTCAATGAGAATGGATCTTGCTGGTGTTTTGTTTAGGCTTGAACCGTCAACTTATTCGTACAAGGCTAGTGGTAGATAGGCATCACTCATCTCAGTCGACGCTGTTTCGCGACGTGACTTAGTGCCGCATTAGGGAGCTACTATTCCTTTTCGTACACGGGTTGGATCCGTAACGGCAATTAGGAATGTTTTCCCAGGCCACGTTGTTAAGTGGGTTTTACGTTCACTTGCCCCCGAACCCCTGCAACCGCAGCTGGATGAACTCCAGCAACGCCCGAACCCGCGCAGTGACCGAATGACGGTGACTGTAGGCGCCAAGCAATTGCAGCGGTGCAGGGCTTAGATCCAGCGGCACTTCCTGCAACCGGCCCGCGGCAAGATCTTCCTGGCATGGGTAGGCCGCAACGATCGCGAAGCCAAGCCCCTGGCGCGCGCCCGCCACCGCAAGTTCCCCGCTGTTGACGCGGTAGCGGCTGCGCACCGGCACCTTCACGATCTCGCCCGCAGGATCGAGAAACTGCCAGGGTTGCCCCTTCAGGGCGCTCACGGTGGTGATGCAAGGCAAGGATTTGAGCTCGCGCACGTGGCGCGGGATTCCGGTTTGGGCCAATAGCGCGGGGGACGCGACCACGATGCTGGGCAATGTCGCCAGTTCGCGGGTAATGAACGCACTGTCGTCCTGACGCCCGCGGTGGAAGATAATGGAGAGGTCCATGTCTTCCCGCAACACTTCCAGTCCGGTGAGGCGCGTGTCGCATTCCAACTCAATGCCAGGATGAAGACTGCAGAATTCGGCGAGGATAGGCGCGAGCAGCCTGGGCGCCTCGTTGGGCATGCACATCCTGAGAGGCCCCTTCAATTCGCCTTGTACTGCGCCGAGCTCCTCCTCCGTGGACAGCAGGGCGTCGAGTACCGGTTTGGCGCGCTCGTACACCAGCCTGCCGGCTTCCGTCATGCGCAGATGGCGCGTGCTGCGTTCCAGCAAGCGCACGCCCAACCTGCGCTCCAGCGCCGCGACGTGACGGCTGACGTTCGACGACGGCAGGGCCAGGAGGCGCCCCGCGCCGGAAAAGCTCTGCTCGTCGACGACGGCCACATAGACGCGGACTGCATTCAGGTCGAGCTTGCTGCGCACCGTTATCCCACCTGAGGTATGAAAGTCCGCCATTTTTGCATGCTAGTTTGCGCAATTGGTGGGGACCAAGATGCACTCCCGTCCAACGGCTGACCTTCAACGGCACGCGGGGACCAATTGAATCGGGATGCATCGGCATGAAGATCGGAGTACTGGGTGGCGGCATCGCAGGCTTGAGCGTGGCGCTCGCGTTGCACAAGCAGGGGCACACCGTCCGCGTCTATGAACGTCGGAATGGGCCGGCCACCATGGGCGCTGGCGTGACGCTCTGGCCCAACGCGGGTTTTGTGCTGCAAGAACTCGGGTTGTTGGAGGATGTCGGGGCGGTGGGCGGTCGGCCATTGTCGGTACACCGTAAAGACGCAGCGGGTAACGCGCTGGGAGGCCTGGACATCACGCTGCTGGACCGACTCATGGGCTACCCGACCCATACGATCCTGCGTCGCGATCTGCAGGCTGTGCTGCTGGACCACGTGGCACGCGCTGGTATCCAGGTGGAGTTCGGGCATCGGACGGTCGCGATTGATCTGGATGCCGGCGACAAGGCCGTGGCGCGGTTCGAGAACGGGAAGAGCATCCGTCCAGATCTGCTCATTGGTGCCGATGGCCGCATGGACTCGGTCGCGCGCAAATTCGTCGCAGGGGACAACACCCCCATCTACCAAGGGTTCGTAAACTGGATCGGCGTTGCCCAGGGAAGTGGCGCGTTGGTCAGCAAGCTCGCAATTCAGGACTACTGGGGGACCGGCGATCGTTTCGGTTGCGTGCCGATCCGGAAGGATCTGGTGTACTGGGCCGCCGCGCAGGCGCGGCCATTGCCTGAGGCGACGCCAGCAGCGGAGATGCGCAAGGAAGTGATGGATCTGTTTGCAGGATGGCCCGAGCCCGTCGCCCGCCTCATCGAAGCCACGCCGGCGCACTCCATCCAACTGATCGCCGTGCACGACGTGCAGCCGCTGCACACCTGGAGCCGAGCAAATGTGCTGCTCGTCGGCGATGCGGCGCACGCGCCACTGCCGACCTCGGGCCAGGGCGCCTGTCAGGCGTTGGAAGACGCCTGGCATCTGGCGCGGTGCCTCGAAGCGGCCGGCGGTGTGCTGGATCGAGCATTGCCGTGTTTTGCCGCAATCCGCGGACCCAAGACCACGAAGCTGGCAGAGCAGGGCAGACTGTTCGCGCGCGGCCTTTTCGCCCAAGACCCCGAAACCTGCCGTCTTCGCAATGCGCGCGCCAAGGCGTCCGATCCGTTGCGTGATGCCCAGGCCATGGCGGCAGGATGGTCGCAGGGCTTGCCGATGGCCGAATGCACTGACGGGACGCCGGCGAATGGCGCTGGCAGTCTGTATCGCCTCTGACAGACAATCCTGATCCGAATATCGCGAGACATCTCCCGCCAGAAGCATTCCACATGAACCGAAGATCCACTTCCCTTAGACGAAGAGCCGTACAGTGGGACTCGCCAACTCGGGTTCTAGGCTCGGCTTGCGCCGACATCCTGAAAGGCTCTCTTTTGGTTTAGACCAAGCGCGCCTGGGAGGCGATTAGTGATGTTTATCGGGGTAGGTCGTGGGCATGGTGCTGGAACTAATGTCCGCCTTCGGCCCGTTGCTGTCGGCGGACAGATTCAGTTGTAATACCTGAAAATAGTCGTAAAGCCTCTAGCATCGATAAGAGGCAAAAACCTTTCCTGCGTGCAATGAAATCTTCATTAAGAACGTTCTAAGGCTTAGGTCGATAGGCTTGAACGTCATCTGTACGCATCGATAGCTGCACCGACCTTTGCCAGAGCGTCGGCATCATTTCCGTACGACAGTACTTTAGCGATCGTCGGCAAGCCCAGAGCCATAAGTGAGACATAGCCCTCTCCGAGTTGAAGGCTATGAAGGTCTTGATCCGGAGTTCGGTAATCGACAGGTTGGGCTTTATGCCCCTCGTCCAGCTTAAAAGCGACGATGATTGGGGTTTTTCGGGCACAAGCAATTTGCATTTCAATGCCTAGACCCGTCGACGGAAAGCTCGCTTCAGCAATGACTAAGTCCGCCCACTCGACCATTTCCCTGTCCCAATCGTAGCAGAGTCTCGCTCGATCAGAAAATGGTTTCTGCCCAAGTTGAGGATCGCTGTCGCGAAGGGCGTACTTGACTTCGGCGTCATGCCTTTCTGTCAAATGCGCCGCCAGATTCTGCAAGAGGATCACATATGCAGCAAACTCGCAGCGAGGTACGTGCGTCAATCCGCATGCCAGATAAATTTTAATCATGATAGATACACTTCAGTTTGAGGGTCGCACGTTGGGAATCATGAACTGTTGACCTGTAAGCTCTGCTGCCAGTTCGTCAAGAAATTGAGCCGGCGACATTCGTATAAACTCCGTCAACAGCCAGTTCTTTTGGCCATTTAGAAAGGAGACCAGTTCGATAGGGCGATATCGACAAATTTCGCTGAGCCGATGCATCGCAAGTAGCGTCAGCGTGAGTGGCGAACGCTGCAGTCTAGGTGGGCCATGAACAACGCACTTCGCATACCAAAGCGTCTGCGAGCCGGCAAGGTAATTGATGTCCGGCCGAAGTCCGCTCAAAAGCCCTGCAATGGCGGCTTTATCGGTTGCCGAATCAGCATCTCTCTTACTGACTATCGCCGCCGCAACAGACCTGATCGTTCTTTCATCCTTCACTGTTGGATCGGCTATGAGCGAAGGTGGAAGGTGACGCATGTGGGCCCGTCCCATGAAGTCCTTCGACAAGAGTGCCGAGAAGTAGGCAGCGCCTGTTGCTGCATCAAACTTTATCTCGCATTCCGTAAGCGGAATGAAAAGATCGCGCTGATTTGCATAGCTTAGGCAAAAGGTCCGATGGATGCATGGCAAATTAAAAAAAATCTCCTCTAGGCTGTGAGTGGACGACGTCTCCAACTCACCCAGGTACTGCGACAATGCGGGCGCAATACCTCTTTGCATGATTCTTACCC
The DNA here is from genome assembly GCF_964278005.1 of uncultured Xanthomonas sp. Lineage (NCBI taxonomy): Bacteria > Pseudomonadati > Pseudomonadota > Gammaproteobacteria > Lysobacterales > Lysobacteraceae > Xanthomonas > uncultured Xanthomonas sp. The sequence continues at coordinate 534,304 of NZ_CAXYKF010000015.1, read as the reverse complement.
CCTCATTTGAAAGGGCAATCTTGCTAGACGCCCCCCTCATGTTGTGCGCGCGAACACCATGGTGCTCATCGAAAGCAACACCTTTGGCGGAGAGCAATGCCTTCGTGGCGTTCATGAAAGTGTAGTAGAGCAATAGCGGGGCGGACTCGACTGGCATTCCCCGCGATGCCGAAAAGAACGACTGTGCTTGCTCCCAATAGAACAACGCGTTAGATTTCTTGGCGCGACGGAGCCAGAGGGAGACGTACTCCCAGTGGCTGTCGGTCAAGACAGTGCGGGCGCCAAGATTGGGACTGACCGTGGCCTTGTGAGGCTTCACGTCTCGGCCATTTATGCGCAATGTTTTCATCTATGCCTCTGCGTCATTGTAAGTAGACGACTCTCTCTTTGCTCAAGGCCAAGTGGGCGAAGGTAGGTCAGGCACCCTCCATTCGTCCGGCAGGTATAGCCGTGAGGGATCTCACAGGTCGCTTTGGCAATCAGAGATTCTTCGTATCGAGACAGAGCTTACTCGAAGGTTTTCAATCGTGGACAACAGCGTCTGGCTGGGAACGGACGTCTGAGTAGGATAGCGGATTAGGAAGATTTATCGGGGGTAGGGATGCCGCAGCCGACCCATAGCTGACAGACTGCTCTGGGATCTCAGGGCAGTCGGTGCTTTGGGGCTGGCGTCGATCGCGCCCTTGAGGCAGTTGTGGCGGCGCCCCCTCACTATTTGCTTGGTGCAATGGAAGTCTGACGCGCGATAGTTTGGCCAGGCGCTTACGTCATTCGCAGGAGGAAGCGATGCTCAAATCTATAGACATTGAGAACGTTAGGGGCATCAAGAGTTGCACGTTTCAACTCGACATTATTCCTAACAAGCCGTCGCTCCTTGTCGCTCCAAATGGGTTCGGAAAAAGTTCGCTTGCAGCGGCGTTTGCCGCGCTCAAGACCAACCGAATAGAGCTCCCAAAGAATCAGTTCCACTTAGGAGACGAATCGCTCGCACCAAAACTAACCCTCACCATCAGGCGGAATGACGGGACTTCCACTCTCGTTGCAGACAGAAACTGCAACGCAATTGCGGCATTCTTTGATATCCATGTGGTCGCCAGCCGGCTTCGGGCAAAGGCCACTAAGCACAATATGGGCAAGTTCACGACCGCAACAGCATCGCTGGAGATCAGTGACCTGGTGCTGGTCCAGACCATTCCCCCCAAGGCACAACATGCCTATGACGTGATGGAGATGCGCACGCGTTTTGGGCTATCCGGCAAGGCTTTTCAGAACCTCGGCAAGACACTCGGGAGCCCGACGCTAGCCGACGGTTTGATTGATCTGTATGGCGTGATGGACAAAGTGTCGGGTGTCCGCATTCAAAATGACATAGAAGAGATGACCGCGTTGCTTCAGGCCCAAGCCGGAACCGCCGACGAAATACGTGCGTGGGCTGGCGGTGCCCTCGCGCCACGCCTTGAAGCGATAGACGCCGTCAAGGCGCTGGCTGATCTCTTGGCGATGGCTGCCGGTCCCACTCAAGCCCGTATCGATGCTCTCCTATCGGGTCTGCAGGTGGTGCTGACCTACCTAGGCAATAAGAAGGCGTTCAAGGAAGCGTGTAAGTATCTTTCGTACGTCAACGAAAAGGAGAGCTTTGAGGACATCATAAAAGCGTTCGGTTCTACATGGAAAAGGGTCAAGCCTACTGAGCGCAAGGGGAGTCTCGTTGTCTCGTTCCCGCCAGCGTTGCATATCTCTAATGGCCAGCGTGACTCTCTATGCTTTGCGGCCGAGTTGAGGAAGATTGAGCGATCAATCTCGTCGCGCGACATCATTCTCGTCATTGACGAGGTGTTTGATTACCTAGATGACGCCAATCTTGTGGCTGTCCAGTACTACATCACCAGGCTCATCAAGAAGGTCCGTGAAAAACAAAGGAGCATGTACCCCCTGATTCTAACGCATCTGAATCCTTACTACTTTAGGAACTTCACATTCGCTAGTCAGAAGGTCTATTTTCTGAAGAAGTCCAAGCCAGCCATCAACAAGGACTTTCGCGCCCTCATCGCAAAGCGGGAAGATCCATCCATTAAAGAAGACCTTGGTCGCCACTATCTGCACTATGACCCGTCACCGGTTGACGTAACGACGCAGTTCCAAGCTCTTGGCCTGAAGGAGTCCTGGGGAGATTCGATCGCATTCCATTCTTACACAGAAGCGGAGTGGAATAAGTACGTCAACGAATCGGATAACTATGATCCATTTGCGGTCTGCTGCTTTGTCCGTGTCAGGATTGAGAAGATTGTCCATGACGCAATCCAAGGCCCGGTTCAGAAGTCTGATTTCCTCGGCAAGCGGATGACGAAGAACAAGCTGGATTTTGCCGTTGCAAATGGTGTCGACGTTGACGACACCATCTACCTCCTGGGCATCATCTACAACGACGGGATGCACGTTCACGACAACGTGGATGACAATAGTCCCATCGTTTCTAAGCTGGAGAATCGGACCATTCGCCATATGCTCATCGAGAGCGTAAGGGAGTAAGCCGCTCTTGCAATTTGCAGTACTAATGTCTGTTTGCGGCCGGAAACGGAAGCCCGCGGGGCAGGTGATCAGGAGGCTTTATCGGGGGGAAGCAGCCGCGTGGCTAGTGGCCGAGCGCAGATTGCGCCTGGCCTGCTGAGAAGATGGAGGCGCGGCCAGAACGCCGAGGCCTTGCAAAGCCAAGTTCAGAGCTGTCCGGCTCAGACCTTCTTGAGCACCGTCCACCGCTCAACGCAGCTACTCTCCTTCGCCGCGGGACGCGCGAGGCCTGGGTCCAATAGGCCCGTGCTGGCCGCGGCATACAAGCGAGCGAGGCGGAGTTCGCGTTGGCCTAGTTTCGGGCGAATCCGCGCAGGGCGACTGGAGGGAAAAGGCAGCGGCGTCTCTTGCTACTCAGGGCGGCGCTACTCGGCGGCGGACTCGTCAGCGGAGTCGATCCGCCAGGCGATCTCGTCGATCGTCACGACACTGAGTAGAGACCCGTCCTTCACCGCGCAGAATCGTTCCGTGCATCGGACGAGTTGCAATAGCGCGCCTGACTCTGCCTTGAATCCGACCATCTGTGCCTGTTGGCCGAGGGGCGCTCACTCTTCAAATGCGCGCTCCGCTCGTGCGCTGCAGATACTATGCGCCGCGCTCAGCGGCATCACGATCACACCACAAACGCGGCCGATGAGAGCGAGGGTGGGGGCACCCAAGAGCACGAGCTGAGCGGCGTGATTAGAGAGGCTTGGAAGCGGCGCATCAGCGCACCCAATGGATCTGGCCATCGCGCACCCAGAAGTGCGAGCGGCAACCGGTGCTGCGCCACACTGAGGGATGAAGAGTCGGCAAGTCGCCGCGCGCAGTGAGGGTCCATCGAGGCCTCGCTGTCGGAGACAGCAGGAGCTCGATCACCGCACCGCAGCCGCATGGGCAAGTCATCACCGCGGCCCATGCCTCGCCCTCATCCATCATGCGAAGAAGCCGCTTCGGCGGAACACTGGAAGGCGCGTCATATCCAATCGTATCCAGCACGCGGATGTCGATGCGCCGGCGGCCGAGCAACTGGCGGAAGAAGTCCTTGACCCACCAGATCACGCGCACCGCTTATCCTCCAATGCCGGAAGGCCGAGCAGTGGGGCGCCGAGGCCGAGCGCTGTCTGCGAGGCCCGCTGGGCCGGGAACTCCGTCTCGGGCGCGTGGGAGGTCTCTTCGATCACCAGATCGAACTCGGTTCGTGCGTAGGGCCCGTTGTCCTTCCTATAAGGCGTGAGGCGCGCGACCAGCTCCTGCACCACCATACTCGCGGCGCGCATGTTCACCGAGATCACGGCTGGTGCTTCTTCATGGCTGCCAGGCATGTAGCCCTCCATCACCTGCTGCGCGAAGGCTTCGGGGTTTCGCCTGCGAAGATCCTCGGCAGCGAGCTGCTCGGGCGAGTATACGCGGCGGTCGAGCAGGGTCGAGCGGCCGGGCTGGATAAAGTCGATACGGCCAGAAATGTTGGCGATCCTCATATGCCCACGCGGGTGGAACACAGGAATGTTCACGCCAACATCGAAGAGCGGCTGGAGCATGGACGCGGCGAGGCGGTCGGCAATGTGGCGTCCGTCCACGCTATCTACGCACGAGAAAAGAATATCCGCGTCAGCCGCAGCCCGGATTGCGGGCCAGGTGCCGATTCGCTCCGGCACCGCGATCACGCGCGTACCGGGATGGCTCAGCGCAGCCGCGTCCTTGAACACATCCACCTTCAAGCGCCCGTTGATCGCGTCGGCGGCGGTGGAGTTGAGGATGCGGTTGAGGTTCTTGGGCTCGACCCGATCGTCGTCAATCACGATCAGCTCGCCGACCCCCATCCGGAGCAGCATCTCGGCCACGAGGCTCCCGGTGCCCGAGATCCCGACGATGGCCGCCGAGAGCCGCGAGAGCTCGGCGCGCATCTGGGCACTAAACGGGAGGATCGGCGGGCCAGGCGGATCGTCGTGCCAGCAGAGATTGATCTCCTCGCCGTGGACGGCGACGAGGTCGATGGGCTGGGGTGTCATGTCGCGGGCGTAAAGGCGTGCCCGGATCGCGCCGCCCGGAAGCATGATCGCCGTACCGTGCCACGGCGCGTCGGTGCGTGCGTAGGGATACAGGTAGGGCATCAACTCCTGGTCGGAGGCGTCATCCAGGGGCGAGAACTCGGGATAGCCGCTGGGGTGGGAGTGGATCAGGACCAGAGCGAGTCCTTCCTCTTCGGTCCGGTCGAGCCACTCATCGAGCATGTCCGTCGGCCAAGTGAGGCGATCGGGCTTGCGCCGGCAAGCATCATGGGGAACCGGAACCACCGAGCGGACCAAGAGCTTCAAGCGCTGGCCCGCGTCGCGCGTGCACACCAAGATGGCGGCGGCTTCCTTGCCGTCGCCGGGGAACAGGTGATCCCGAAGCACGTCGTGGTCGACGCCCGCCATCACAAGCGCGCTGCTGCGCTTCACGCGCCGACCTCCCGCGCCAGCGCCTCGTCGATCAGCGCGAAGTGGGAGGCGAGGTTGTCGACGCCCGGGTTCCACTGGCTGGCGCCGCCGCGGTGGCGCGACCAACGCTGGAAATTCCGGCCATCGATCGCCTGGTGGTGCTCGGTCTGCGGCGGGACGCGGCCGTTGATGCTGAGTGGCGGGTGGCAGAAGAACATGTCCAGCGCGGCAGTCGGGTAACTCGGCGGGATCAGGACGGCCAAGGTGCAGGCGGCGGCGTTGTAGCCCGGCGGCAGCGGGAATTCGCTCACGATCAACCACTGCCCGTTGTTGTTGACGGCCTGCCAGTGCAGGCCGCGCCTGTCGAGGAACTCGGCGTCCGCAGCGAGCAGACTGAACTCCCGGCGGGCGTCCTGCCCGTCGCCGTTGTTCACCTCGCTGGGCGCGACGCGCAGGCGCTCTACGCCGGCTTGGCTGAGGTCGAGCTCGTCATCGAGGTTCACCGTGCGCACCGGCTGACCCTGCACCTTGAACTTCATCGTCCAGGGCCGCGACACGTCGAAGCCGGCTGCGGTCAGCGCGTTGCGCACCAAGACGCGCGACTGCGGCCACTCAGTGTCTTCGTCATTCACGCGCAGGTGCCAGACCGCGCGCTTGGTGTAGAGGCGCTCGACACCCGGCATGTCGAGGTCGATCACCTCGCCCGGCTGGACCAGGCGATCCTTCTGGTCGCTGAGCTCAAGCCAGAGCTCCATCGCCGGATCGACGCGACCGATCCGGCGCACGGTGTCCGCATCCAGCGGGCCAGCCCAGGCGTAGCGCTCCTCGTCCAGCGTGAAGTAGGACACCCTGTCCGACTTGATGGCGAAGAATGCGAGGAGTGGGCCGCTGCGCGGCAGCTTTATGGTGTCATCGAGGGCCACCTCGTTGGTCGGGCCGCTGTCGGGCCAGCGCAGGAGGGCGTAGTCAGCCGCGGGGCGGAGCCGGGCTGCAGCCAGAATCTGCTCGCCGGTCGGGGTGTGATCGCCGAGTTCGATGGGCTGGTCGTTCACGATCACCGCGCTCTGGCGGCGGTCGTTGGCTTGTTCGGGCGGTTCGCTCTGGTCTTGCTGGTTCATAGTCGTAGTCTCGGTTAGGAGAATGAGTGGGTCAGCCTTTCGGGGGGAAGGGATCGCTGCCGTAGCTGTTGGAGTCGCGGATTCGGCCGTTCGGCCGGTGGATCACGACCTCGCCGCGCTCGCGGATGGCCTGCTGGCGGGCGGCCTCGGTGGCCTCGGTCTGGGTGCCGTGGGTGCTGCCGACCCGGCTGGCCCCCTCGGAGCGGGTGGCCCAGCCCGGGCCATGGGGAACCACATGAATGCGCTTGGACATGTGTGCCTCCTAGCGGCCGGATTGACCGTATAGAAATCATACGCGTAGTTTCTATAGGTAGTCAACTATCTTATCTGATGGTAATGTGCGGCCAATCCTCGGGAGGCGCCACATGAACCAAGCAGCCGAGAAGGCAAAGCATCGGTGGGGGCAGAACCGCCGACTGCACTTCATCGACGTCCGCTTGCAATACGACGGGCGGATCAACCGGGCCGACCTGATGTCCTTCTTCGACATCTCGCTGCCACAGGCCAGCGCCGATTTGAAGCTCTATCAAGACCTAGCGCCCCAGAATTTGCTCTATGACCCTCGGCAGCGGATGTATCTGGCCGATCCCAGATTCGAGCCGGCATTCGCGCGAAGCGAAGCGACGCGCTACTTGAACGAGTTGCAGCGCCTGGCGCGCGGGATCATCGAGCCAGACGAAAGCTTCATCGGGTTCCAGCCGGACACCGGCGTGGTAGCGACGCCAGTGCGAAAGATTGGCGCTGTCGAGGTCGCCATCCTCGTGCGCGCTATCCGTGATCAGGTTGCGCTACGGGTGCGCTACCAGTCCATGGAAGAGGATGACCCGAGAGAGTTCGTCCTGACACCGCACGCTATGGGCTTCGATGGCCTGCGCTGGCATGTGAGGGCATGGTGCCATTCCAGAGCGCGGTTTCGGGATTACGCAATCGGCCGGCTGACTGTTCTGGGGCCCGTACTAGCGCCCAAGATTGACGCAGCCACTGACGAAGGATGGAACACTCAGGTCGTAGTCCTCCTTGTGCCTCATCCTGGACTTTCGAGTTCGCAACGCGAATGCGTGATGCGTGATTACGCCATGCAGAACGGTAAGATAGAGTTGAAGTGTAGAAAAGCGATGCTCTTCTACACGCTGCGGCATCTAAATCTTCAAGACCTCGAAGTCGGGAAGGTTCCTGCTCAACAGCATGTCGTCGTTCAGAACAGCGAAGATGTGCGGCGCTGGGTCGACGAGGACAGAGAGGGTATCGCGACGCAGTGATAGCGAGCGCTGTCGCATTGATCGGCCGACGCGGCGACGCGGACTGCCTCCCCGACTAGTCGTGCGTTGGGTAAGTGCTCGGTGATTTCGAAGGAGCGACCGCCGATGCAAGTCGGAACGATGTGCGTACCAAGGTGCGCACATCGTTCGCCGGGCGGGAACTCAGTTAAGAGATATTCGTGGTAGGAGGGGCCGATTGGACCTGGGGGGGCGGGCACTACGTGAGGTTGATATTCTGGGTGCGGAAAGCTCAGCAGGAAAACCATTGATCACCAGCACCTACTTCAATAGTCGCGTCGCAGGATTGTCCTCAGCAGCGCCGGCTTGGAAGTATCCAATGACGCTCGCCACAGATCGGTGCTCGGTCATCGCCATCACCGGCGGCAGCGGCACACCTTGCTTACCTGCCTCGGTCACGAGGCCCGAGCGCAAGCTGTGAGTCCCAAAGTCCCCCTCCAATCCCGTCAAACGCGCCCGGCGCTTCACGATAGCGGCCACTAAGCCCGGGAGCAGGGCAGGGCCAACTCGCCCCTTCCAGATCCGCCGAAAGATCGCCCCCTCGTTGATCCCGGCGGCCTCTAGCCAGGCTCAACAGCAACTGATGAGCCTGCGAAAAGAAGCTGCAATGGCCGAACGGCTGCATGACGAGGAGCTCGAGCGCGCGAAGGCCACGGTCTCTCAGACTCGCCAGGAACTTACCGTCCAGCAAGCGCGTGCCGACGCGTTGGAGGCACAGCTGGCCAAATTGAACGATCTCCCTGCGGCACTCGAAGCGGATTGGCACCAACGTGTTGGACACGGTCAGCCCAAGCCTCCTAAACAGCACGCTCCAGGCGTAGTAGCGGCAACGTGGCTGCAACCTGACACCAATCAAGCTGCCTGCATACTAAAGAGACTGACAAAAGCCAGACTCAGCGCATGCGCGCCCGCGCCCGCGCCGTGCACAGCCAATTTCGCATAATGTATCTTATGTTAAGTGCGTGCCGATACTACTGGGGACTCCTGCGGCTGCTTCTGGCATCACTCTTGCGTCCCGGCAAACCTCCCCGAGGTCAAGGAAGGATTGACGCATGTGTGAGTATCTGAGTGGTCGCTTCGCGGGCTGGCGTGTGGCCGGCAACTACCTAGTCAGTCCAGATGGCGACAGGATGACGCCCGAACGGCTGAAGGGTTTGGCGTGGCGCGATCACATGGAACTGCTGCGGGCGGGCTACGCATCACGGCGAAAGGCCGAAGCTGGCCGCAAAAGAGCCGGTCAGCAGATGGTGAAAGTGGTCATCATTGATCTTGCGACCTGGCGGGACAGACACTCAGGGCAGATGGCAGGATAAGGCGTCTACGCAGGGGCACGCCCCTGCACCCCAAAATGCGGCACCAGCAGCATGGAGCAAACATGGGCAAGACAGGATGGCAAGTAACAGCGTTTGCACTGGGGCTAGCATTCATAGGCGCAGGGTTTGGAGCGTTGGCGAACCGAAGCGCATTGCAGCAAGAAAGAAACGACGCACAACCCTGCCCGACGATCACGCACAACGCGGCTGAAGAAGTAAGTCAGCAGAGGCCACAGGACGCCCCTAAGCGATACGGGCGCATGGATTGGCCTGACAATGTGCGATGCCAAGGTGGCGTGCTACTGATACACACAGAGCATGGATTTGAGTCATTGCTAAAGCAAGGACGTGCAATGCCATGCGAAGAAAACCCGTGGCGCTAATCGAAAGGATCATAAAAAACGTCACGCTCATGCTGATGAAGGCGACGCATGTAGGATTCAGCTTCTAGTCTGCGTCTGGCACGTTCAAAATGGCGAATACGCAGAGTGGCATGAACACCGGAAAAGATCCCAGCCAGGCAAAGTACTAGGAAAACAGCTAGCTGAGCAGTGGCAATCCAATCGATGCTTTCCATAGTCACATTTCAAGAGTTGTGGGAGGAGTGACGCTGGAGCTCGGGTAAGGTTTGGACTCTGGGAAGGTGCCGAGAGCGCGGGGCTGCTTGGATATAACACCGCCGGCAGGCACACCAGACGCTATCGGGGCAGCATGAGAAGGATGGTCACTACCCTGCCCTGCGTCATAACGCTGCGAGGCTTCTTGCACGCGCTGAGGCGCCTTGTAGGGGTTGTAAGGTTCGCCGTTGCGCGCGATATCGCGGCAAACGTCGTCTCTGACAACCATGCGGGTGTTCTGCTCAGTGACGCACCTGCAACTGTTGGACGTGCTCATGCAGTACACGTGCGGATCGGAAACGACCGGCCTGGCCAGGTAGGCTGGAGCGGACCAAGGCACGTCCTGTACAAGGGGCGTAATAGACGCGACGTAGTCACTTCCTGTACGCGGAACCACACGCTCAGCAGCAACGCCAGGGGAAGCGGTGCCGCCGCTACGACCCGGCGTGGCCGGGCCGGCGGCGGCGGCACCGGCAGGCTCGGCGTCCGCTATCTGCTTGTAAGCACCGCGAAACATGAAGTACCACGTCAGACCCAGCAGGAGAGCACCAGCGCCGCCAATAAGAATGGCCTTTTTAACCAGGGCAGGCATGCGATATTTAATGGTGTGATCGCTATTGGCAGATACATACATTTTTCCAGCGGTTTCAATTGGAAACCGGAACGTCTCACTATCTGCCTTTGCGCGACCGCGCGGACTACGCGGGTCTTCCATGATTTCATCGGTACGAAACAGCTTAGAAGACAGCTTGCCTGATTCGCGCAGCAGATGCTCATGGCAACCAACCAAATCCTTAATGTGACTATCGAGGTATTTTGGATGCTGAGTAAGCAAGACCATACGCACACCCTCTTCGCCGCGCATGGTATTCATCGCCTTGAGGTAATCAGGGGCATAACCTGATCGACGCTCGCCGAACCACTTCTGAGCCTCATCAACGAAAAGAATAGAACCTGGGGGCAATTGCTGCCACTGCCGCGGGTCCTCCCAATCGATAACCCCGGGAACGGTCAGCCCCTTAAAGCCGGACTGATAAACCTTTTCGCCATCTTTAATGGCTTCGTTCATCAGCTGTACGGCACGCAGTGTTTTGCCACTGCCAAGGATTCCCGTAAGAATCGACATGGCAGCAGTCTTATAAATACTCATGGGATATCACGCCTCCGCAGGAATAGCCTTTCCGTACCCTTAAAGCCGTAAGCGCTGAGGATGATTGACACCGCCACGTCTATACCAAGCGCGTGCAACCAAGCAGCAATATTCCCGGGCATGGCTTGCCACTTGGTAACAGCCCAATCTAAGAGGGGCTGCAATATGAGCGCATAACTTCCCAGGCCAACACCGAGGCCAATAAAGGTCTTTGTGACCCAGCGGGCCGCCTTGGTGATAATTATCTTGGAAAGCCAGACGCCAAGGCCATCAGTAAAAAGACTCATCACTGCCCCCGAACAATCGAAACGGCATATAAGGTCGCTGCAGCTATTATAAGCATTCGCAATATTGGAATGAAATCTAGAACCCTCTGAGGCATCTGGAATTTAATGCCCTCAACGTCAAAGTTATACCCAAGTTCGCCACCGCCATAAGATATAAGCCCCTCATTTAAACCAGGCTTATCGCTATCCGTTATGAATATAGACCCCTTTCCGTCGTCACCATCGCCCTGCCCCGCCTGATCCTCGACGCCCTTACGCATCGACTCGGAAGCACAGCGAGAACGCCACTGCTGCAATAGCTGAGCGTATGCCTCCGCCTTGCAACTGGAGCCAGCGCAAACAGGCACATCGCTATCAGCGCACCCATCGCCTTTTGATATTTCATTATGAGCAGTGTTGCACTGGTTTTTCCAAGTGTATTTCAGATGCAAACACTTAAGGGTGTCACCTGTACAAGCAGGCGGAGCAGCACAATTGCCACTATCAGACGCGCTGTCACTGTCGCCGTCCTTATCACCATCCTTAGAGCCTTTGCCAGGAGCGCCATTGCCAGACGTGTTGCCAGTTCCATCGGTGCTATTATCGCCAGTTGAGTTTTTTGATGTTCCAGCACCTACGCTTGAATAATTAGTGACATTATAAGTATTGCAAGTATTGTTAACACACGCAGTATTCTGATGCCCTTCCTTACGTTGCCATTCCTGATCCGGAATGGTGACACTGGGCGGTGTCACAGGCTCACCCTTTTTAGACTTGACTTGAGCGTCCGACCCGTCAGTCTTTTTTCCCGTTTCATTGGGCTGCCAACAGAAAGTCTTGCCTGTAGAGGACGTGGCACAGTAATCGCCGTTGGGCTTCATACATCCTGTCTGACCACCAGCTAGAGCAGTGCACTCGGGCGGCTTAGGCTTGGTCGCATCCTGCTGCTTGTCCGCGCTATCGGACGTAGAAATGGGCGCGTCAGCATCGATTGTCTGAGGCGTGCAAGTCTGACCGGTGTAGGTGCGATTACGCATGCCATAAACCGTAACGCCACCAACAGATTGACTTATGGCCTCGCCCTGAATCTGACAACCTGAGACGCACGTAGCAGGGGCCGAGTACCACATTTTCGCATCGGCGAGCGGCGTGGAATTGCGCGCCGCGCACGTCTTTTCGGTAGGCCACTGACGCGAAAAATCAACGGCGTAACTACCGTTGCACGAAGGGGAATCAGATTCGCCCGTAACGTACCCATAGACCTGAGACCCGCTTTCATCACCCCAACAAATCATGTTCCTGGGCTTCTTATACTTCATCAGGTTGGCATACACGCCCGCCTTGGCCTCGCCCTGATCAGCACAGACAACGCCATAACGGACGTTGCTAAAGCAGTCCTGCGCCTGGGCGTGCGCAGGCTGCGAACACATCTGAAACGCTAGCGCGAGAACGCCTGCAACAGCCAGATAGGCGACACGTCGGACAACAGCGCGAGCAAAGTAACGCGCGAGCCAGCGCATCACACCCTCGCAGCAACGGACGTGAGGATCAGCCACCAAAGAAGCATCACCATTCCTTCCATAAAATTCCCCTAAAAAAAGGGGCGGTTTCCCGCCCCAATTAAAACGACACGGAAGGACGATCAGCGACGGCCGCCGATCAGGCCGGCAGCACGCAGACCCCAGACGGCAGCGGCGAAACCCAGGATGATCGCCAGGGCATAACCGCCGTACAGCGTCACCTTGCTGAGGATGGTGGACACGTCGAAGTCGCCATCCGCCGCCATGGCGAAGGCAGGGGCGGTGGCAAACGCGACAACGAAGACGACGACGCGATTGCGGAGGGACAGCGCCTTGGCCTTGGCGCGCAGCAGGATGGTTTTGCGGGTGTTGCTGTTCATTGAAGTTCTCTCTCTTGCGGTGGGAAGAGCAGGCGTTTTGCGACTGCGACCAACATCACCGAAGTGAAGATGGCCGCGCCCACTTGGTTGGCCTGATCAACAGTGGGCAGCATGTGCACCCAGGTGGGTTCGTCCACCCAGGCGGTTTGAGCGCACGTACCGTCCTGCGCCGGCGTGGGGTCGATGCAGGTGAGGACGCGCGCCATGACTCAGGCCGCGGCCTTGGCGCGCGCGCCCTGGGGATCGACCAGGGTCATACGGCGGGCAAGCTCGGGACCGAAGCGACCCGGCACGAGGTCGGCAACGATGTCCCACTCCTTGACGGCACCGACCGGATAGCCGGAGTTCGGGCCGTCGACCTCGACGTCGATCTGCACGCGCATGAGTTCGGTTTCGAGCGTGGCTTTCTGGCTGTAGATCGCGCGGGGGAGTCCCTTGGACGTGGTGACGTTGCGGGTATCGACGGGGCCATTGATGGTGATCTTGGGAGCGTTCATTCGTGTGTTCTCTCTGTCGTTGAGTTGGCTTGCTTACGGTTGGGGTTACTGCAAATTTCGGGCGGTACTGTGGGGTCAAGCTAAGTCCCCCCCTACCCCCCCGGAGGAGGACGTGGTAGGCGCTTGTTGTTCCCCAGTGCGCAGCTCGCTGCGGGCCACCCGGTGATCGCGGTGAAGCTGGTCGCCTGCGATCAAGGCGTGTTGCTCGGGTCGTGCGGTGTAGTCGATTGGCGGTGGCAACCACGCGCCAAAGTTCTTGCTGAAATCGACCTCACCGCCCTTTGTTACGTACTTCGACACGTAGCCGGTGATATCCGATTGACTGCGTGGCGCTTCGATCTTGTTGCGGCCAAATTCGCGGTACCAAAACTCGTGCCATTCGTACCGGTTGATGAGGCGGTTTAAATCGTCGTTAGGCGCAGCTGCAACGGCGTGGAAGTGCAGGCGGCCGTCTCGGTGGAACTCTTGGCCGCGCGCCCATTGGAGACCACCGTGGGGCCGTGCAGACCATCGAGCGCCGTACAGGCTGCGGTTGATGCTGCTGACGAAGAAGCGGAACGCTTTGTCTGCGGCCTCGGCGTGGACGCCGCCGTTTCGGCCTGTTTTATTGAGCCGAAATGTGAGCGTCCAAAACTGCTGCCAAGGGATGCGCTGTAGGAGTTCTGCATAGCCCTGCGCTTCGAGGTCAACAGCCCGCAGCTGGTGCAGACCGTCAACGCCACATCCGCCGCATTGATCGTCTGGAGGTTGCCCCCGCAGTGGTAACAAGGACGGTTCGGAAAGTGAGCGTTCATTGGGCATCGCCCTGCCCCGATCCGACCAACCTGATGCGTGCTTCTATCAGTCGGTCGAATCGGTCACGTTCTTCGTTCGTCGTCGCTTGCTTGCGCTGGTCGATCAGTTGCCAAAGCTTGAGATTGCTGTCATCCACGGCGCACCGACCGTTTCGCCTCAGCGATCATGGCGGCTGCACGATAGGCGGAATCGACGCGCCTAAACAGAACGTCCTTACGGTAGTCGAGATAAGCGCGCAGAGCACGTAGTGCGCAGAACGCGAGCAAAAATAGTGCGAGAACCAGGGCGCAAATGTGCGCAATATCTTGGCCGGTATACATCACGGAACCCCCATAGAAACGCGACGCACACGGAAGTCACGAATCACCAGGGCAAAGAGACGACCGTGTTCAACCTCGGCAGCCACATGCTCTAGCTTCTGTTCCAATGCATCGTGGTAATCGGTACACACGTCCACGACGACCCAGCGCCGCCCATCGCGTTGCTGAATTTCGTACTCGTGCAACATGCGAATTTCCCCTACGAAGAAACGGGCGCGTTAGGCGCCCTTCCCCTTCTTCGGTGCGGAACCAAATTGCTCTTTCGCTTGATCTACGGAGAGCTTGGCGGTGAGGCTTGACGGCTCGGACGGCTCGGACGGCTGGGTTGCAACGGCCGCCTTGGTCGGCTTGATCTTCTGGGCGGTGAAAACCGCGGCGAGGATGTGACGCGAGACCTTCGTCAGGCCGAGTTCCGCGAACTCCAACGCAGCGCGCTGCAAGTCGACAATCCGCGGCTGAAGGCGGTTGTACTGATCGATGTTCATGTGTTGCCCCTTACCCCTACCCTGGACCCCAGACACCCCGGGGGGTGCCGGGGGCTGGGTGCTTCCCAATCAGGAAGCGGTCCAAGTGTATGCTAATCGGGAAGCACTGCATACCATTTAGGAAGCGATCATGCACATAAACACATTGATCGAACTTGCAATTCAGCGTTCATTAAGAAAGAGCCTGCGCGGCCTTGCCGAGCAGATGAACATCACCAGCGGTGTGCTGAGCGAATGGAAAAAAGGCAATAAGCCGATACCAGACGAGCGGATCCACCAGCTAGCAAAGATCGCCGGGCAGGACGCCGGCCCTTGGCTGCTGCTGATCAGATCGGAACAAGACCAGGGTGAACTTGGCCGCGAATGGGCAAAGCTCTACAAGCGGCTGGGAGCGACCGCCGCCGTTTTTTTATGCGTAATTGGGATAGCCGGAAACGCGCTATCTGCAACGGCTCCCGAAAGCAACGCGCCTCGTATGTATCTTATGTAAAATCACCTAGGCCCAAGGCGGTCCGCAACCCAGACACCATCACACCCACCAACCTCACCGCACCGTCACCAATCCCTGCGCCCCCGCCCACTGCTGGATGTCGTCACGGCGGATCGCCGCGGCCATCAGGCCGGGGAATGCGTCCGGGGTGCAGGCGAACGACGGCACGCCCAGTGCCGCCAGCTTGGCGGCCAGGGCGCGGTCGTAGGACGGTGTGCCTTCGTCGCTGAGGGCCAGCAGCACGATGAACTGCACGCCGGATTCGACCAGTTCGCGGGCACGCGCCAGCAACCGCTCCTCGACGCCGCCTTCGTACAGGTCGGAGATCAGCACCAGGATGGCGTTGTGCGGTTCGCGGATGATGCTCTGGCAATAGCTCACGGCGCGGTGGATGTCGGTGCCGCCACCCAGTTGCACGCCGAACAGCAGGTCCACCGGATCGTCCAGTTGCTCGCTCATGTCGACCACTTCGGTGTCGAACACCACCAGGCGCGTGGACACTGCCGGCAGCGAGGCCATCACCGCGCCGAAAATGCTGGAATACACCACCGAGGCGGCCATGGAGCCGCTCTGGTCGATGCACAGCAGCACTTCGCGTTGCGGCTTCCTGGCCTTGCGGCCGTAACCGACCAGGTCCTGCGGCACCACGGTGCGCAGGTCGGGTTGCCAGTGCCGCAGGTTGCTGCGGATGGTGCGGTGCCAGTCGATCTCGGCCAGCCGCGGGCGGCGGTTGCGGCGCGCGCGGTCCAGGGCGCCGGTCACCGCCGAGCGCATCGGTTCCTCGAGCTGGCGCAGCAGGCTCTCCACCACCTGGCGCACGACCATGCGCGCGGTGTCCTTGGTCTGCGCCGGAATCACCTGGGTCAGGCCGATCAGGTTGGCGACCAGGTGCACGTCGGGCTGCACCTGCTCGAGCATTTCCTTTTCGAGCAGCATCTGGGTCAGATCCAGGCGCTGCAGGGCGTCACGCTGCATCACCTGCACCACCGACGAGGGGAAGTAGCGGCGGATGTCGCCCAGCCAGCGGGCCACATTGGGCGAGGAGGCCCCTCGCCCGCCGCGGCGCCCCAGGCCGCCTGGGCCATCGGGCTCGTACAGGGCGGCCAGCGCTTGGTCGATGCCCTGCAGCGGCTTGGGCAAGGCGCCGCAACTGGATTCGGCCTCCTGCCCCAGGATCAGGCGCCAGCGCTGCGCGCGCGAGGTGGGCGTGTCGGGCGTGGATGGCGTGTCGGTCATGCGGGCAATCCCAGCAGTTCGCGCAGCGTCGGCACGGCGCGCTCGGCGCGGGCCAGGTTCCAATCGGGGACGACAGCGGCCTCGGTTTTCTCCAACGGCGCCTGACGCACGCGCGTTCCCAGGTCGCGGCGGTCGGCGGGCTGGAAGGCGGCGAAGGTGCGCCGCACCAGCGGCAGCACGCGCACCAGTTGCGCCTCGTCCAGCGCCACGACCCAGGCGTCGATCATCTGCCACACGGCGTCGTCGTGCAGCAGCACGGTGGCGTTGCGGTTGAGGAAGCCGTCCAGCCATTGCGCGGCCTGCAGTGGTTCGGCACCCGGCGACAGGTGCTGCTGCAGTTGCAGGTGCACGGTGGTGCCCTGCACCGCCTGGGTGTCGAACAGCAGCCGCAGGGCGACGCCCTGCAGCAACGCGTTGCATGCCGGCGACAGCGCCACGCGTTGCAACGCTTGTTGCCAGTTGGCGCTGCCGTCCGCATCGCCGCGCAGGCCGATGGCGCGATCGGCGTCCAGGACGATGCTGCGCGCCTGCTCGGCGCGGGCCTCGTCGAGGCTGGACAGCGCCAGGGTCAGGCCGACGACCGCGCGCGCCAGCATGCTGTCGAACAGGTGCGCGACCTGGCTGCCCTCGGTCTGGCGGACATTGCCGTAGCGGTACACGTTGGCCAGCGGCGGCAGTGCGCCGAGCAGCGCCAGCGGGTCGGCATCGGTGGCGGCGCGGGCCTCGAGCTCGGCGGCGATCGCGCTGACCGCCTGCGGCAGATCGGCCAGCAGCACCTGGTCCACCAACGCGGACAACGCCGGCAGCGCCTCGGCCTTGCGCGCCTGCGCAATGGCCATGCTGGACGCGGCATCGGCCAGGGTCTGCCCGTGGCGGCTGGCTTGCACCAGGTCCACCAGGAACTGCGGCTGCCAGGCCAGTTGCCAGATTTCGTGGAAGGTGCCGCGTGCGGACTGCCCGGTGCGCGCGAGCCGGCCCCATTCGATGCCGATCAGGCGCAGCCGATGCAGCAGATGGCTGCGTGCCAGGTCGGTGTCCTTGCGCAGATCCAGATCCAGGGTCTTTTCCAGCGCTTCGGGTTTCAGGCGCAGGCGCTTCTGCTGCGCCTCCAGGTCGCGCTGCAGCGGCACCGCCGGCACGCTGTCGGGTACCTGACCCAGGGCGTCGCCGACCATCAGGCGCTCGCGGATGAGCCGCATGGGCGCATCGTCGCCATTGCAGATGACCGCGCGGCTGGCTTCGGCGATGTCCTCCAGGCCAGGGGCCGGATGACCACGCAAGGCGGCCAGGGTGTCGGCCAGGCGGGTGGCCTCGATCAGGTGCGCCGACGAGCAGTCGAGTCCGTGGTCGCGCAACAGGCGCCCCACCCGCGCGTACCAGCCGACGGCGCGTTGGTCGTGGACGCCGCTGCTGCGCCACAGGTGGTCGTACCAGCCCGGCGCTTCCACGCCAGCACCGTAGCCGCTGTCCATGCTCAGGTGGCGATAGGTCCACGGCACCCAGGTGCTCTGCGTCTTGCGCTTGGGCATCGCCTTGAGCAGGCGGCTGTCCGCGGTGGCGCTGTTGGCGCGCAACGCGTCCGGCTGCAGCGCCGGCACATGCCAGGCGCCACAAACCACCGCGACACGCGTGAACGCCTTGCTGGCACTGCGCAGCGCGCTGCGCATGTGGGCTTCGCGCACGGCCTCGTGTTCGCCGCGCAGGCCGGGAGGCTCCGGCGTGTGTTCGCGCACGGCGGCCATGGCCTCGGCGATGGCATCGAACAGCCCCTGCCCGTCGCCCCGCTCTTCCACCATGTGGTTCCACCAGGCCTCGCCGTCGGCATGACCGGCGGCGCGCGCCAGCCAGTCCAGCGGATCGGACGGGCGCACCTCGGCGCGCTCGTCCTCGGGTGCGTCGGCGGCGTCCTGCACCGGTGGCGACGTGTCCGCCGGCTCCAACGTTTGGTCTGCAGGCGCAGCCACGCGCTCGGCACGCGCCTGCGACTGCCATTCCAGGGTCAGGGCCGGCGGCACGTCCATGAAGCGCACCGCCACGCCGTTGCGCAGCGCCCAGTGCATGGCCTGCCATTCCGGGGAGTACGCCGCATACGGATGGAACACGGCCAGTTGCGGGTCGTCGACGCAATAGGACAGCAGGGCCACCGGCGGCTGCATGCCCTCCTCCAGCACGTGCGGCAGCAATGCTTCGGTACCTGCCGGCCCTTCGATCAGCACGCAGTCCGGCTGCAACGCCGTCAACGCGGCCACCAGGCTGCGCGCGCAGCCGGGACCGTGGTGGCGAATGCCGAACAGGGAGATGGCTTCGCTCATCGACGACGGCTCACTCAGGCCTGCTCGCGGAACGCGCGGTACAGATCCTTCCAGTCCTCGCGCTCCTTCACCACGGTTTCCAGGTATTCCTTCCACACCAGCGCGTCCTGCACCGGATCCTTGACGATGGCGCCGATCATGCCGGCGGCCATGTCGCCGGGGCGCAACACGCCGTCGCCGAAATGGCCGGCCAGGGCCATGCCGTTGTTGATCACGGAAATGGCCTCGGCGGTGGAGAGCGTGGCGGTCGGGCTCTTCAGCTTGGCCTTGCCGTCTTCGGTGACGCCGTTGCGCAACTCGCGGAAGATGCGCACCACGCGCGCCACTTCCTGCAGCGCCGGCGGTTCGGCCGGCAGGTCCAGCGCCGCGCCCATTTCGGCCACGCGCTTGCGCACGATCGCCACTTCGTCCTCCTCGCTGGACGGCACCGGCAGGATCACGGTGTTGAAGCGGCGCTTCAGCGCGCTGGACAGTTCGTTGACGCCCTTGTCGCGGTTGTTGGCGGTGGCGATCACGCTGAAGCCGCGCACCGCCTGCACTTCGCTGCCCAGCTCCGGGATCGGCAGGGTCTTTTCCGACAGCACGGTGATCAGCGCGTCCTGCACGTCGGCCGGAATGCGGGTGAGCTCCTCGATGCGGGCGATCTTGCCCAGGCGCATGGCCTGCATCAGCGGACTCGGCACCAGCGCCTTCTCGCTGGGCCCGTTGGCCAGCAGCTGCGCATAGTTCCAGCCGTAGCGGATCTGCTCTTCGCTGGTGCCGGCGGTGCCCTGCACCAGCAGCGTGGAATCGCCGCTGATCGCCGCGGTCATGTGTTCGGACACCCAGGACTTGGCGGTGCCCGGTACGCCGAACAGCAGCAGGGCGCGATCGGTGGCGATGGTCGCCACGGCCACTTCCATCAGGCGGCGGTCGCCGATGTACTTGGGGCTGACCACGAAGCCGTTCTCCAGCGTGCCGCCGAGCAGGTAGGTCACCACCGCCCAGGGCGACAGCTGCCAGTTGGCAGGCCGCTGGCGGTTGTCCTGGCGGCGCAGTTCCTCCAGTTCCTCGGCGTATTGATGTTCGGCGTGCTGGCGCAGGACGGCAGTGCTCATGAGGTCTCCAGTGAAAGGCGTGAGGATCAGGATGCGGCGTGCAGGCTCTGGCGCAGGACCAGAAGCTGGCGGGCCTGCTGCACGCAGTCGAGCAAGGCGGCGCTGGCGTCCGCCGGCGGATCGGCCACCTGCACCCGCGGCAATGCGGATGGATGCAGGACGGCGAGCAGTTCCAGCAGCGCGTCGCGCAGCAGATAGTCGTGGCGCAGCATCGGAGCGCCGAACAGCGACCCCAGGTCTGTCGCCAGCGACTGCGAATAGGCGGCGCTCAAGTGCTGGCCGTGGGCGGTGCCGGCCAGCACCTCGCCGAGCAGCGCCTGCCGCTGCAGTTGCGCGGTACTCGGCGGCCAGTAGCGCTCGCGCCGCTCCGGCGGCAGCAGGGCCAGCAGCTCGCTCGGGCTGCGCTGCCGTTGCTCCACGTCGAGCAGGGCTTCCACCCAGGCCGGCTCGCTGGCGTCCACCTGCTCCAGCCAGGCACGCAGCAGGGCGGCGTCCCACTCCGTGGTGCGGGACCAGGCCAGCACCTCTTGCGGGGTCTTCTCCAGCGTGCGGCACCACCAGGCGAGCGGCAACTGCCGCGCCAGTTGATAGAGCCACCAGGCGCGCTCACCGAGCGCGTCGCTGTCGGGCCGCTTGCTGTCGATGGCCGCCTCGTTCCAGCCGGCATCGGCCGCCCTCGGCGCCTCCAGGGTCCAGCTCACTCGGCGCAACAGGCCAGTGCGCTGCTGTTGCAACACCGCCGACATCTGCGCCTGCAGGTACTGCGCATGTGCGGTGGACGACAACCGCGCCAGCATCGGCCCGGCCAACTGGCGGACCTCGCGGCTGCGGTCCTTCAGCAGTTGCTGCAGGAACGGCGCATCGGCCTCGCACAACTGCGGCCACAACGCATCGACGCAGGCGGCGCGTTCACGTGCGGACAGTTCCTTCTGCGCGTCCTGCAGGCGCTGGCGCGCGCCGTCGGGGTCGGACGCGCGCAACTGCCGCAAGGCCAGCAGGCGCGCATCGAACGTGCCCTCCTCCCAGATCCGCGCCAGATCGGCCGGCGTCTGCGCCGCCACTACCGCATCGGCGGCGTAGGTCCACTCCGTATTGCGCGCCGCGAGCCAGCGGCCACGCGCGCCCAGCACTGGGCGCAATGCGCCCCGCAGCGCACTCAGGCGCGCGCCTGCGTCCAATGCCTGCGGCAGTACTGCGACCGGCAGATGCTGGCCGCGTGCGGCCAGCTGCAGGCAGGCTTCGTGGCGAAGGCGTTTCAGCCACGCTGCGGGCTGCGCGCTGGCGAACAGCGCCCGCAACAGCGGCACCCAGGCATGGTCTGCGGGCAGCGCTTGCGGATCGGGCGGCGCGGGCGGCGATAGCAGCAGTGGCGCGCCGAGACGCAGCGCCGCACGCCGGCAGGCGGCCAACGCGCCCACCTGCAGGCTGTAGCCCAGTGCGGCATCGTCCTGCGTGGCGATGGCGGCGAGCAGCTCGCCGAGTGCGCCATCGAGGGGAATCCGTTGCGGGCGATCGATGCCCAGCAGCGCCGGTTTCAACCAGGCCTCGTTCATGCCGCGCTCCTTTCCCAACGCTCGCCCTGCGCGTTCCACGCGCTGAGCGGCCACAGCGTGTCGCCGTCCCACTCGCCCATCAGGCAGACAGGATGACCGCCGGCGAACGCGAGCAGCGCCCAGCCCTGCATCGCGGGCAGCTGCAACGGCAGGCTGCCTTCGCTGTGCTGCGCCCGGACGCTGCGGCCGTCGTGCGCGATCTGCGCCTCCCGCAGGCGCATCGGCACCTGCGGCAGCCATGGGTTGAGCGCATGCGCACGGGCGGCGGCGTCCAGGGTGTCGGTGCGCGGCAGCGCGGCGCCAGCCTCCACGCCGGCATCGAGTTCGCCCGGCACGGCGCGCAACGGCACCGTACCCGGATGGAAATGCAGGCAGCCGGCATGCACATGACCGTTGCGCCAATGCTGCTCCCATCCGCGCCCGCCGTGACTGTACTCCTGCAGCAGCGCGGGGCGGCCGCTGTCCAGGCCCTGCAGCCACACCCGGCGTTCCAGCAGATTGCCCGGCTGCTCGATCAGGTGCTGGCCCTGCACATGCCAACGATCGTGCACCGCCTCGCCTTCGCGCAACACGGTGTCGCGCTCCAGCGGCCAGCCCAGTGCGGCACGCAGGTCCGCCTGGCGCGCGGCGCTGAAAGCCCCTGCGCGCGGCACCGCCTGGGCCAACAGTTGCAACAGGCCGAGGCGTTCGCCGAGGTCGGCGAGCTGCGCGAGATCGCGGCCGCCCTCGCCCACGGCACGCTCCAACTGCGCGGCCAGGCCGGGAGCCTGCGCATCGACCATGCGCGCCATCATGCGCCGCGCGTCCTGGTCGAACTCCGCGCCCAGATTGGCCAGGCCCTGGCGGAACTGGTCGGCGATCCAGCGTTGCAGTTCGGCCGCGCCGGCCTGCATGCGCGCCCAACGCGCCTGTTCGCGCCTGGCCGCCGCCGCGGCCTGGACCTGCGGATCGGGCGGCGGCTTGCTGGCGGCGACTTCCTCCTTGCGCGCCGCGCGTTCGCGACGTCCCTGCATCCATTCCTCGACCCAGGCCGGGCGGGTGCCCGGCACGCAGCGCGGGTTGCCGTCGGCATACAGCAGCAGCATGGCCAGCCCGTGCTTGCACGGAAACTTGCGGCTGGGGCACGAGCAACGGCTGACCAGCGCGACCAGGTCCACCTGGGTCTGGTAGGGCTTGGCGCCACTGCCCTGGCATTCTCCCCACAGCACCTCGGCGTCGGCGCCGAGCAGGCCCCACTTCCCGTCCGTGGCCAGGCCGGCGGCCGCCTTGGCCGATGCCGCATCCGGCGCAAGCGCGAGGACCTGCTCGCGCGTGAGTCGCACTTCCATATCCTTACTCATCTCAGCGTCCGGTCGATGATAGCCGAGGTTGTGTGGCAATCAGCGACATGGTCGGCGCCGGACACGCGGCACGCGGGCGGCTGCCTCGTTGGCTCACCGACCGCGTGTGCCTCGGCGCTGACAACTGGGCATGCGACGCCGGTCGATGGCGCCTGTCATTCCCTCGCTGGCTGCGGCATCACGCACCCCTCGCATATCGCACTGCCGCACCTGCGGCCGTGGGATTCAGCCGCCCCGCGCCAACCGCCGCCGGATCTGGGCGCGCTGTTTCGCGCTGAACGCAGCGGCGTGGGTCTGCAGCAGCGCGATCACCGCCGTATGCGCCGCCTCGGTGCGGCGTTGCAGTTCCCGGGTGGCGGCGTGCTCGATGGAGCGCCATTCGGCGGGGGTGGTTCCGGTCGGGATGGCGGTGCTGGCTACACGCATTGCGGGATCCGGTTGCGGCATGGGGCGGCCGATGCAGTGTCGGCCTTGCCTCACTCTACCGCCAAGCGATCGTCATGAGGGGGAGTGGCGCAGGCGGCCCTGCGCAGGATGGCATCTATGCTCGGCGATCCGGACTGGTCGTCGCCTCTGCCTGGTGCGGCGATCACCGTACGCAGTCGCTCCACGATGTCCGTTGCCGTCGCACGTGCTTGGCGATCTGCACGCAACGCGCGGCAAGGATGCAAAAGCCCGCAGCGGCATTCGCTGATCGCAGCCACAAGCCGGCGCGCCGCGCAGAACCAGGCGCGACCGCCCTGCTCCATTCAGATCCAGGAGGACCGGCAGCGTTGCGTCGTGGGCGGCTGCCAACACCGCGGCGATCGTCGGCATCGAAGCTGCAGCCGTTGCCGATGGGGCTCGCGCCGAGCGCAGCACGCCGCGGCCGGTGCGCGGACTGGAGATCGCAGCACAGCGCCGTCACGAGGGCAGGCAGTCGGCGCGTTGTCGCCGCGTGTGCGACAGCGCCTCGCCGATCGATGCACCGGGCACCGGTGCGCCCGATCGGCACATGAGTGGTCCGCTGCCCGCAGAACGTGCCATGGCTTTCGTCGCGTTCGCGATCGATACCGCATGGCAGCACCCACCTATTGGATCATTATGTAGACAAACGTTTTGACGTGATGCGTTGTATTTCAAATCGGTGTCCCCGTGTATTTGGGGATTGCATCCATATAATCCTGGGTTCGTCGCGCATTCATATCGTAGATATCGCGGAATTATTTCAATCAGGCACCGCTTGTTGCACGTGACGTCATAAAACTTTTTGGTCGCGGTCATCCTTCGCTTCTAAGTTCCCGCCGCATTCGAGGCGATCTTTCCAGCGGCGCTCTCGCCGCTTGCGCAGGACAGGGGATGTTTGCAGATGCAGTGGCGATTCTTCGCGGCGCTTGGGGCGGCCGCGTGCGGCATGCCGCACGCCTGGGCCAGCGATACGCCGATGGCGCGGTTCGATGTCATGGCCTACCAGGTCATCGGCAACACCACGCTGGGCACGGCAGATATCGAACGTGCGGTCTATCCGTTTCTCGGACCGCAGCGCAGCGAAGCCGATGTCGAGGCGGCGCGCGCGGCATTGCAGGCGCTGTACGCGGACAAGGGGCTGGCCACCGTCGCGGTGAGCATCCCCGAACAGGACGCCGGACGCGGCCTGGTCACGCTGCAGGTGAGCGAGCAGCGCATCGGCCGCTTGCGGGTCAATGGTGCGCGATATTTCTCTCCCGACGCGATCGCCAGCGGCGCGAACTCGCTCGCCGAGGGGGGCGTGCCCGACTTCGCGGCGGTGCAGCGCGATATCGTGGCCTTGAACCAATGGCCCGACCGGCGCGTCACGCCCGATGTCAAACCCGGCGCGCGGCCGAATACGGTCGATGTCGATCTCAACGTCGACGACAGCCTGCCGCTGCACGGCAACCTGGAACTCAACAACCGCAACAGCGCCAACACCGCAGAGCTGCGCCTGAGCGGTTCGGTGCGCTACGACAATCTATGGCAGCGCGGCCATAGCTTCACCGTCTCCGCGCAGACCGCGCCACAGCATCCTTCCGATGCCCGGGTGGTGTCGGCCTCGTACCTGGCGCGCTTCGGCGCCTCGCCTTGGTCGTTGCTCGGCTACGCGGTGCGCAGCGACAGCGAAGTCGCGGCGATCGGCGGCTTCAACGTGATCGGCAACGGCAGTCTGTACGGCCTGCGCCTGATCCGCACGCTGCCGGGCGATGCCGGCTTCTTCCATACCTTGAGCCTGGGTGTGGACGACAAGGATTTCCGCGAGGACACCCTGTTCGGCGGCGACCGCAGTTCGGCACCGATCCACTACCTGCCGCTCAGTGCCGCCTACAGCGCCACCTGGAGCACGCCGCGCGGCACCGATACGCTGGAACTCACCGCGACGATGAACGTGCGCGGCGCCGGCGACGATAGCGCGCGCTTCGACGTCAAGCGCTACCAGGCGCGCGCGAACTTCTTCCATGTGCGTGCGGATGTGTCGCGGACCCGCAGTTTCGCCGGCGATTACCAGTGGTCGGCGCGGCTGCAGACGCAACTGGCGTCCGAACCGTTGATCAGCAACGAGCAATTCAGCATCGGCGGCATGGACAGCGTGCGCGGCTACTTCGAAAGCCAGGCGCTTGGCGACTACGGCGCGGCGGGCCAGTTCGAACTGCGCAGCCCCTCGTTCGCCTCCGCCGCCGGGCGCACGGTGCAGGACGCGCGCCTGCATGCCTTCCTCGATGCCGGCTACGTGCGCATCCATTCCCCGCTCCCCGAGCAGTTGGCCAGCGAGACGCTGGTCAGTACTGGACTGGGCGCGACGTTCAAGGCCTTCGAACGTCTCAACGGTGTGCTGGAAGTCGCCGCCCCGCTGTCCAGTCCGAGCGGGCAAAAACAGAAAGACATCAACGTGCTGTTCCGGCTGTGGAGCGAGTTCTGATGCCGGCGTCGTCAACCACCAATCGGGGTAGATCGTGATCAGACTGCGTATGTGCGTTTTCCTGGGGCTGTGGCTGCTGGCGCTGCCGGCGCTGGCAGCGACCTGGTGGGACGGCAAATGGAACTACCGCGCCAAGCTCAGCGTGGACACCACCTCCACCGGCGCCGCGCTGACCCAGCCCGCAGGACGCACGCAGGTGCTGGTGCGCTTGCACTCGGGCAACTTCAATTTCGCCGACGCCAAGGCCGACGGCAGCGATGTACGCTTCGTCGCGGGCGACGACCGCACGCCGCTGAAGTACCACTTCGAAAAATACGACGGGCTTGTCGACCAGGTCGCACTGGCCTGGGTCGACCTGCCGGACCTGCCGGCCAACGCGACGACGCCGCTTTACGTCTACTTCGGCAACCCCGAGGCCAGCGGCGGCAGCGATCCCAAGGGCAGCTACGACGCCGACACGGTCGCGGTGTACCACTTCGCCAACGCCCAGGCCGCCGGCAGCGACAGTACCGCCTACGGGAACAATGCCGGCGCACCGCTGGCGCTGGCGGACGCGGCGCTAATCGGCGCCGGTTTGCGCCTGGACGGAAGCGCTCCGGTGCAGGTCCCCGCATCGGCGTCGCTGAATTGGCCGGCGGCGCAGGCGGCGACCGTGTCGTTGTGGGCCAAGCCGGCCGGCGCCGGCGCATCCGGCGTCGTGCTGGCGCTGTCCGATGCCCTGGTGCTGCGCCTGGAGGACGGCAAGGCCGTCGCGGAGCTGGGCGGCACGGCGGCGCCCGCGCGCATTGTCGCCAGTACGGCGGTAGCGGCGGATACGTGGGTGCACCTGGCGTTGCGCAGCGACGGCAAGACCAGCACCCTGTTCGTCAATGGTCAGCCGGCCGGCCAGGCCGCCGCTGGCCTGCCGGCCACCAGTGGCGGCGTTTTTCTCGGCGGAGCCCCCGGCGCGGCGCAGCAGAACTTCATCGGCCTGCTCGACGAGGTCGAGATCGCCAAGGTCGCGCGCCCGGTCGGCGCGATCGAGGCCGCGGCGCGCAGCCAGGGCGTGGATGCGCGACTGCTGCGCTTCGACCCGGTCGAGCAGCGCAGCGGCGACGGCGGCCATGGCTACTTCGGCATCCTGATCGCCGCGCTGACCCCGGACGCCTGGGCGGTCATCGTGATCCTGGCGTTCATGGCGCTGATCAGTTGGTGGGTGATGGTGCGCAAGGGCCTCTACCTCAACGCCACCGCCGGCGCCAATGCGCGCTTCCTCGACGCGTTCCGCCAGCAGGCCGCCACGCATCCGCTGCACGCGCCGCACTGGCAACAACTGGGCAGCGAGGCCGGTACGCGCTCCAACCTGGCGCGGTTGCTGCAGGTCGGCCAGCAGCAACTGCGCGAGCGTCTGCAGGCCAGCGGCACCGGCATCGTGCGCACGCAATCGATCGCCGCGATCCGGTCGGCACTGGATGCGGCAGCGGTGCGCGAGGGCCAGCGCATCCACAAAGGCATGGTGCTGCTGACCATCGCCATCTCCGGCGGCCCATTCCTTGGTCTGCTCGGCACCGTGGTCGGGGTGATGATCACCTTCGCCGCAGTCGCGGCGGCGGGCGACGTCAACATCAATGCGATCGCTCCGGGCATCGCCGCGGCGCTGCTGGCCACGGTGGCCGGCCTGGCCGTCGCGATCCCGGCGCTGTTCGGCTACAACTACCTGCTGAGCCAGGCCGAAGCGGTCTCGGCGGACATGCAGGTGTTCGTCGACGAACTGGAGAAGCGCATCGCCGAAGACTACGCCGGCGACGCGCCGGCGCGCGTGCGCGAGGGCTGAGCCGATGAAGGTGCAAGGCAAGAAGCCGTACGACGACATCAACATCACGCCGATGCTGGACCTGGCGTACGTGCTGCTGGTGATCTTCATCATCATGACCACCGCGGCGGTGCAAGGCATCAAGGTCGATCTGCCCAAGGCCAGCGCGGCCAAGCCGCTGTCCGAGCCGAAAACGAAGGTCATCGCGATCGACAACAACGGCCAGATCAGCCTGGATGCCGTGCCGGTGAGCATGAGTGAACTGGAGCAGCAGTTGCGCAACGCGCTGGCCAGCGACGCCGAACTGCCGGTGATCCTGCGCGGCGACCGCAGCGTGCAGTACGAGAAGGTCATGGCCGTGCTGGATCTGTGCAGCCGGCTCGGCATCGCATCGATCGGCCTGGCTTCGCAACGGCCGGCGGCCGGCTGAGATGACGCCGATGCCGCCCTCGCCCGTGGCTCCTGCGCGACGCTGGCTGCTGCCGGGCGCAGGGCTGCTGGCGCTGCTGTTGCTCGGTTGGCTGGCGACGATGCTGTTGCGTCCGCATCCGGTCATGCCGACGCGCGCGCAGCCGCCGCGCATCACCCAGGTCATATTGCCCCCGCCGCCCCCTCCGCCACCGCCCAAGCCGGAGCCCGAGCCGCCCAAGCCGCAGGAGCGCCTGCCGCCCAAGCCGCTGCAGGCCGCCGAGCCGACGCCCAAGCCCGAGGCTGCGCCCACACCGCCAGGCGACCCGCTCACCGCACCCGCCGGCCCGGGCGACAACGCCTTCGGATTGCAGGCCGGTGCCGGAGGCGGCACCCGTATCGGCGGCCAGGGCGGCGGCGGCAGCCCGTTCGCCAGCTACGCCGCCAGCGTGCAGCGCGCCGTGCAGCAGGTGCTGCAGCGCGACGAACGCACGCGCAAGGGCCGGTACACCGCCACCGTCGCGTTGTGGCTGAACCCTGACGGCAGCATCGGCCGGTTGCAAGTGCTGCGCTCGGCCGGTCGGCCGGAACTGGATGCGGCGATCGTGCGGGCGCTGCAGAACCAGCCGTTGCCGCAACCGCCGCCGCCCGCCCTGCCCCAACCCATCCAGTTGCGCATCGGAGCCCTCGCTCCGGGCTGACTTCCGCGTTTCACATCCAGGACTTCGCGCATGACGCTTCCGCTCCCTTCCCTCCGTCCTTCCCGACTGCGCATGGCGGCGCTGGCGCTGCTGCTCGCGCCCGCCGCGGCGCTGGCGCAATCGGCAGCGGCCTCGGTCGATCCTGCGCAGCCCAATCCGCAGGTCACCCTGCGCCTGATCGACCTGCTGGTGGCCAAGGGCGTGCTCACCCGCGCGCAGGCCGACGACCTGATCCGGGAGGCCGCCGCGCTGCCGGCGGCCGCGCCTGTCTCGCCCGCCGGCACGCCGGCCTACGCCACCGCACCCGGCGCGGTGGTGGTGCCGTACGTTCCCGAGCCGGTGCGCCAGCAGATCAAGGACGAACTGCGCGCCGAGGTCACGGCGCAGGCCAAGTCCGAAGGCTGGGCGGCGCCCGGGGCGCTGCCGGAATGGACCCAGCGCCTGCGCCTGTACGGCGATCTGCGGGTGCGCGGCGAAGGCGTGTTCCACCCCGACGGCAACTACGCCTTCTTCCCGGACTTCGGCGACATCAACGCCGGCTCCGGATTCGACGTGGTCGGCGCCAACAACGCGCCGTTCGTCAACACCACCCGCAACCGCAGCCGCATGCGCCTGCGCGCGCGCCTGGGTGTCAGCGCGCAGATCGCCGACTGGGTCCAGGCCGATCTGCGCCTGGCCACCGGCAGCGACCGCAGCCCGGTGTCCACCAACCAGACGCTCGGCAGCGGCGGCAATCTTTCCAAGTATTCGCTGTGGCTGGACCGCGCTGCGCTGCAACTGACCCCGCTGGAGGCGCTGTCGCTGTCCTTCGGCCGTTTCGCCAATCCGTTCTGGAGCAGCGAACTGGTATTCGACAGCGACCTCAACTTCGACGGCGTGGCCGCCCGCTACGACCTGGCCGCCTCCGATCCGGACGCGACGTTCGCGCCCTGGGCCAGCGCCGGCCTGTTCCCGGTCTACAACACCGACTTCGACTTCGGTTCCACCAGCACCAGCAAGACCCGCAGCCGCGACAAGTGGATGTACGGTGTGCAGGTCGGCGCGAACTGGCGCTTCGCCGATGCCACCGCGTTGCGCGTGGGGCTGGGCTATTTCGAGTACGACCAATTCGAAGGCAAGCGCTCGTCGCCGTGCCTGGCGCCGACCTCGGCCGACAGCTGCGACAGCGACGGCTCGCGGCCGCAGTTCCAGCAGTTCGGCAACACCCTGTTCGCCCTGCGCGACATCGTCGCCGACCCGTCCAATCCCAACGGACCGCAACTGCAGTACTACGGCTACGCCAGCAAGTTCGGCGTGGCCGACCTGCACGCGCAACTGCAGTTCGCGCAATTCGATCCGGTCATCGTCTCGGTGGAGGCGGACGTGGTCAAGAACACCCGCTACGATCCCGCGCGCATCCTCGCGCTCGGTCCGGTCAACAACCTCGGCAACCAGGGCGTGTTCGAAGGCGGCGACATGGGCTACGCGCTCAACCTCACCGTGGGCCAGCCCAAGCCGGCCCAGCCTGGCGAGTGGAACGTCAGTCTCGGCTACCGCTACCTGGAGTCGGATGCGGTGCCCGACGGGTTCACCGATTCGGATTTCCACCTCGGCGGCACCAATGCGCGCGGCTTCATCGTCGGCGGCACCTATGCCCTGGCGCGCAAGACCTGGCTGGGGCTGCGCTGGCTGAGCGCCAACCAGATCTCCGGTCCGCCCTACGCGGTGGACGTGCTGCAGCTCGATCTGGGCGCGGAGTTCTGACATGCGCGGTCCGTCCGACTTCCGCCTGGTCTTCGCGGTCCTGTCCGTGCTGCTGGCGATCGCGCCGGCGCAGGCCCAGGAGGGCAACGAGGCCCGCCTGCGCGACGCGTTGCGGGACACCAGCGCTCGGCTGCGCCAGGCCGAGGCCGCACTGGTGCAGCAGCAACTGGCCACCGCCGCCGCCGAGCGCGAGCGCGATGCCTTGCGCGCGACGCCGCCGCCGCGCAGCGCCGACCCGGGCCGCGAGGCGGCCCTGCAACGCCAGTTGCAACAGCTACGCCAGGAGCACGACGCGGCGCTGAGCCAGCAACGCAGCCAGCAGCAGGCGCAGCAGCAGGCCGCGCAACGCGCTGTGCAGGACCAGCAGGCGCTGGCGGCGCAGCAGGCGCAGTTGCGGCAGGAACGTGCGCGTGCGCGCGACTGCGCCGCGGCCAGCGCGGCGCTGTACGCCAGCGCCCGCGAACTGGCCGCGCTGTACCGCGATCCTGCCTTCGTGCGCTTCGTGCGCAGCCATGGCCGCGAGTTGTTCGGAATGGCCAGGGTGACGCGCGAGAACCGGGTCCGCCAATTGGAAGACCGCCTGGCCGAACAGGACGCACAGGCCCAGGCCTGCGCAGCGCCCGCGCCGCCGCTGCCGATCGCGGCGCAGCAGGACGCCGCGCCGTGATCCAGCGCGTCACCCTCGGCCTGGTGCTGGCGCTGGCCGCACTGCCGACGCATCAGGGCCTTGCCGCGCCGCCGCCGGCCACGCCGTGCGTGCAGGTGCGCGTCGGCGAGGACGTTGCCGGTCACCTGGATTGCCTGAACCAGGCACTGCAGGCGGCCGCGACCCGCGCCCGCCCAGCGGCCTCGCCGCTGACGCGTGCGGCGACCGCGCTGGATCCGCTGCAGCGCGGCCAGCCGACCCCGGCCGCGCTGCGCCAGCGCTACGGCACCGCGTACGGCCGATCGCTGCAGCCGCAGCGGCCGCCGCCGCCCGCGTTTTCCACCCCGTTCGCTCCGGCGCATTGACGCGCCGCCACCGAGACCGCCGCCATGCCCCGCATCCACCGCCATTCCCGCCGCCCTCTGCGCCCGCTGTTGCTGAGCGTGGCGATCTCGGCCGTTCTGGTCGGACGCGCCGAGGCGCAGAGCAGCCCGTTCGTGCGTCGCGGCGCGGATCCGGGCACGCAGGCCGCGGCGGCGGCGCAGCGTCAGGGACTGCAGTCGGCGGCCGCCAGCAAGCTGGCGCAGACCTCGCTGCAGGCCTTCCAGCGCGCCGCGCAGACACGCCAGGCGCTGGATGCGGCGCAGGCGAGCGCGCGCGCCGCGGCCCAGGCCGCGCAGCACACCGGCGTGCCCGACGGCCTCGGCAAGGGCGGGCTGCAGGTGCCGGACGCGGTGGTGATCGATCCGGGTCCGGTGCGCAGCGACGACCCGCGCCTGGGCCAACGCAACATCTGGCTGGGCGCGCGCGCGCCGACCCAGCAGAGCGTCGACGGTGCCACCCAGGTCACCATCCAGCAAACGCAGAAAAAGGCCATCCTCAACTGGGAAACCTTCAACGTCGGCAGCCGTACCCGCCTGCAGTTCGACCAGTCCGCCGGCGGCGCCGACGCGGCGCAGTGGATCGCGCTCAACCGGGTCAACGACCCCAACGCCGCGCCGAGCCGGATCCTGGGCAGCATCCAGGCCACGGGCCAGGTGTATCTGCTCAATCGCAACGGCGTGCTGTTCGGCGGCGCCAGCCAAGTCGCCACGCACTCGCTGCTGGTGTCCTCGCTGGATCTGTTCGACGCCAACCCGGCGCGCAGCGATCAGGCGTTCCTGGCCCGTGGCCTGTTCGGCAGCGCCGGCCAGAGCGGCGTGGTGCTGAGCGGTCTGGACAGCCTGGCCGCGGGCCGCACGCCCGGCGATATCCGCATCGACAGTGGCGCGCGCCTGTCCAGCGGCAGCCAGGGCTACACGCTGATCGCCGCACCGAACGTCAGCAACGCCGGCAGCGTGACCGCGCAGGACGGCCAGGCGCTGCTGGCGGCAGTGCTGGGCCTGCGCCAGTCGCAGGAACTGCAGCAACTGCTGGGCGGCGCCAGCGGCAGCGTGGCGCCGCTGGGCTTCGGCGACTTCGTCTCGCCGGTGGGCAGCGACCGCTCCGGGGTCGGCCGGCTCGACAACAGCGGCATCGTCGCCGCCACGCGCGGCAACGCCACCCTGGTCGGCTATCAGGTGCAGCAGCGCGGCCTGGTCCAGGCCACCACCAGCATCAGCCGCCCGGGCAGCGTGATGCTGCTGGCGATCGACCAGGACAACCAGTTCGGCGGCGGCGCCCTGGTCAACTACAAGGGCGGCGCCCTGGAGCTGGCGCCGGGGGCCGTCACCGCGATCCTGCCCGAACGCGACGGCGAGACCACCACCTCCAGCCCGGCGTCGGACCTGGCCTTCCTCGGGCCGAAGATGGTCCTGGCCGGCGCGCAGATGGCCCTGCGCGGACAATCGCTGACCTTCGCCCCCGGCGGCAGCGTGGATCTGCTCGGCCTGGGCCGGGAAACCACGCTGCTGCGCGGCCGCGCCCTGCTCAACAACCGCATCCTGCTCGACAGCGGCGCGCAACTGGATGTGTCCGGCATCGCCGACGTGCAGATGCCGATGGACCGCAACCTGGTGCAGATCCCGCGCGTGGGCCAGAACGAACTGGCCGATGCGCCGCTGCAGCGCGATGGCGCGTTGCTGCGCCAGTCGCTGCGGTTCGACCGGCGCGCCAGCGGCGTGCGTGCGGACGGCCAGGCCTGGGTCGGCAGTCCGCTGCTGAACGCGCAAGGCTATGTCGACCAGGTGCCGCGCGATATCGATCAGATGCTGCTGAACGGCGGCACCATCAACATCGGCGCGCGCGACCTGGCGATCGCGCCGGGGGCGCAGGTGAGGCTGGACGGCGGTTATGTGCACATGCTCGGCGGGATGGTCGAAACCCCGCGCCTGCTGGGCGCCGATGGACGCCTGTACGACCTGGCCGATGCCGATCCGTCGATGCGCTATTTCGGCATCGCCGGCAGCCAGAGCGTGGCGCACACGCGCTGGGGCATCAGCGAGACCTTCGCCAATCCCCTGCTCGGCAGCCGCCGCTACTACGAAAGCGACTACCTGCAGGGCGGCGACGCAGGCGCGCTGAACATCGAACTCGGGCGCCATTCCAGCGGCAGCGGTCAGGAACTGGGCGTGGCGGTGTTGGCGGGCGATCTTTCCGCGCAGGCCCTGGCCGGCCGCTACCAACGCGCCAGCGGCACGTTGCCGCACGGCGGCGCCCTGCGCATCGACAGCGACGCCGGCCTCTACAACAGCGGCATCGGCGCCTCGGTGAACGGCGACATCAGCCGCGATCGGCGCAGCTGGCAGATCGTCGACAGTGCGGTCGCGTGGCCGCAGGGCCTGGATCTGCCCACGCCGGCGGCGGACCTGCCGGGCGCCGCCGGCCAGGCCCAAGCGCGCGACAATCCGCTGTTCTGGTCGCAGCTGTCCGCGCGCATGCTCGACGGCAGCGGCGTGCAGAGCGTGGCGATCGGCAATGCGCCGGTGATCGAGGTGGCGCCAGGTACGGCCTTGCAGGTCGCCGATGGCGGCACGCTGTCGCTGCAGGCGCAGCGCCTGCAGATCGACGGCACGCTGACCGCGCACGCGGGCAGCATCGCCCTGCAGAGCGCCGGCGGCATCGCCACCGTGCAGGACCCGCGCCAGGGCGGCAATGCCCTGCTGGGACGTGGCGACCTGCTGCTGGGTGCCAATGCGCGCCTGGACGTGAGCGGGCGCTGGGTCAACGACGACCGGCGCTTCGGCGAGGACGCGCAGGGCAGTGCCTTCGTCGATGGCGGACGCATCACCCTGGACGCGCTGCAACTGCGCCTCACCGATCCGCTCAGCGGCACCGACAGCGACCAGAGCGGCGCGATCAGGGTGGCCTCGGGCGCGGTGCTCGACGCCTCCAGCGGCGGTTACGTCGATCGCAACGGCGCCTTGGCCATGCGCGAGGGCCGCCCGCTCGGCCATGGCGGCGACATTGCGCTGCGGACCTACGTGCGTCCGCAGAGCGAAAATCCCGGCGCACCGACCTACACCGCCGATCTGGCGCCCGGCGACGGCGCAGGGTTGCTGCAGTTCGACCCGGCCAGCCTGCGCGCGGACAGCTTCGCCGGCGGCGGCACCCTCAGCCTGCGCGCCTTCGGCATCCAGATCGGCGGTGCCGCGCCCGCCGACGCGCGCGTGCTGCAGCTCGATCCCGGGTTCTTCGCCGGCCAGGGCTTCGGCGGCTACGACCTCGCCGCCGAGCAGGACGCTACCGTCGCGGCCGGCACCCAGGTACGGGTGAGCCAACGCAATCTGCTTCCCGACCTGCAGGCCTTGCGTGGCGCCGCCAGCGGCCGCGATGTGGTCGGCGGTGCGGCCCAGCCAGGCGGCAACGGCTTCGCCACGCTCGGCACCCTGGACGCCTTCTATCGACCGGCCACCGATTTCGCGCTGCGCGGCGGCGATTTCCTCGGCCGCGTCGCCGGCGATCCCAGCCGCAGCGGCGCCAGCGGGCAAGTCCGTCTGGACCAGGGCGCGCAGTTGTCGCTGGACCCCGGCGCGACCGTGCGCGTCGGCGGTCGCGGCCAGGTCGCGATCCTCGGCGGCATCCAGGCCAGGGGCGGCGACATCAGCGTCTCCGCCGACACCTCGGCCGATGCCGGCCTGTCCGCAGCGCCGGCCGTGGACCGCGGCCGCGCCCACGCCGTCCCCGGCAGCGTCGTATGGTTGGGTGCTGAAAGCCACCTGGACGTGTCCGGCATCGCCCTGCTCGACCCGCAAGCCGCCCTGCAACCCACCGCCAGCGGCCTGCGCCAGCCGCGCAACGGGCGCGTCCTCGATGGCGGCCACATCACGCTCAGCAACGACAGCGGCGCCATCGCGGTCGCCAACGGCGCGCAACTGGACCTGTCCGGCAGCAGCGCCGTATTCGACCTGCCAACCGGCAACAGCGCGCTAGGCGGCGGCGAGACGTTGCAGGCGCAGACGGTGGGAAGCGCAGGCGGGCGCCTCGATCTTGCTGCCGGCACCGGCCTGTTCTTCGACGGCCGCATCCGCGCCGGCGGCGGAACCGCGCAAGACCGCGGCGGTACCCTGGCATTGCAGGCGCTGCAATTGCGCGAGGGCGCCACGCCACTGCTGCCGGGCCCCAGCGGCATCGTGTTCACGCAGAACGACAGCCGCATGCCCGCCATCGCACAACCGGGGACGCCGCTGCCGGCTGCGGCCACGCCCGGCCCGCTGTATTTCGCGGCCGAGCGCCTGCGCGACAGCGGCATCGACACCCTGCTGGTCGGCGACCAGGCGCCCGGCGTGGCACCGCGCCCGCAGGTGCCGATCGGTTTCGCCGGCGACGTCGATCTGGCGGTCGCGCGGGCCATGGTGTTCAACGCGCCGCGTTATGCGCTGCTGCCAGACGCTGCCATCGGCTTCGGCGTCCTTGCCGCGAGTAGCCAGGTCACGTTGCGCGCGGCCTACGTCGGCCTCAACGGCTGGCAGTCGCCGGGCAGCGCGAACGCCCGCTTGACCGAACCGGGTGCGCCGGGCGCCACCGCGCTCGAAGTCAGCGCCGCACACATCGACCTGGGTGGCCAGTTCGCCCTGGACGGCGTCGCTGACGCGCGCCTGTCGAGCAGCGGCGCAGTGCGGTTCCACACCCCTGCGGCCTACGCGTATCTGGTCGACGCCAACGGCGTGGCCACCCCGCGCGCCGGGGAACTGCTGACCGCCGGCAACCTGACCATCAGCGCCGCGCAGGTGTATCCCGGCAGCGGCGAGACCTTCCTGGTGCGCGCGCTCGGCGCGCCCGGCGCCGACGGCAGCCGCGCCGACACCCGCATCGCGCTGCAGGCGCAAGGCACGCTGCCGGCGCTGCCGCTGTCGGCCGGCGGCACGCTCGCGCTGGACGCGACCCGGATCGACCAGGACGGCCGCCTGCGCGCGCCTGGCGGTCGCCTGCTGCTGGGCGTCGCCGCGCCCGACGATGCCGCCGCACGCGCGGTGTTCGGCGACCGTGCGCTCACCGCCACGCGCGAGGTACGGCTCGGCGCGGGCAGCGCTACCTCGGTCTCGCTGCAAGGCCAAGTGCTGCCCTACGGCGCTACCGTCGACGGCAGCCAATGGCGTTACGACGGCAGCGCGCAGGGCAGCAGCACCGCGCTCACCGCGCCGCCGCAGAAGCAGATCCGGGTGGACGCGGACAGCGTGACCCTGGCGCCGGGCGCCAACGTGGACCTGTCCGGCGGCGGCGACCTGCAGGCCAGCGAATGGGTGCCGGGCACCGGCGGCAGCCGCGACCTGCTCGCGGCCAGCAACACCAGCTATGCCAGCGGCAGTGCGGTGCAGGTCCCGCTGTATCCGGACGCACGTGCGGTCTACGCCATCGTGCCCGGCGCACAGAGCCCGGTCGCGGCCAGCGACGCCGCGTTCGAACGCAACGGTGGCGCCCCGGCGCTCGGCAGCGCCGTACATCTGAGCGGCGTGCCCGGCCTGGCCGATGGCGACTACACGCTGCTGCCGGCCAGGTATGCCACCCTGCCTGGCGCCTACCGCGTGGTCGCACGCAGCGGCAGCGACGATGCCACCGCCGCACAGAACCTGACTGCACCGGACGGCACCGCGGTGGTCGCCGGCTACTTCGTCGACACCCTGAGCGGCACTCGCCACGCCCGTAGCCAGTTGTTCGAAGTGCAATCGGCGGCGACCTGGGGCCTGTATTCGGAATACACCACGACCAGCGCCACGTCGTTCTTCGCGGCACAGGCGGCAGGCCGCGGTGCCGCCGCACCGCAACTGCCGCGCGACGGCGGACAACTGGTGCTGGCCGCCGGCAGCGCGCTCGGACTGGGTGCCAGCCTGGCCACCGCCGCGGCCAGCGGCGGCAACGCCGCGCAGGTGGACATCGCTGCGCGCGCGCTGCAGGTCCTGGGCAGCGGCCAGAGCGCGGCGCCCGGCTACGTCGGGGTCGATGCCGCCGCGCTGAACGCATTGAACGCCGGCAGCCTGCTGCTCGGCGGCACCCGCACGCAGACCGACGCCGGCCTGCGCGTGCAGGTGACCTCGGAACGGCTGCGGGTCAGCAACGACGCCGCCACGCCACTGCGCGCGCCCGAACTGCTGCTGGTGGCCGGCGGCATCGGCGATGCCGATGCCGGCCTGCGCGTGGACGCCGGCAGCGTGCTGCAAGCCCAGGGCGGCAGCGGCGACCGAGGTGCCGTCACGCTGTCCTTCGGCGAGACGGGCGGCGCCAGCGGCGACGGCGCGCTGCTGCGCCTGTCCAGCGTGGGCCCGGCATCGATCGTGCGCAGCAACGTGCCGGACGCGGAGCAGGCCCGCGCGCGCCTGCAGGTCGGCGCCGGCGCGCTGCTCGAAGGCGCCGCCGCCCTGACTCTCGATTCCACCGGCGACACCGCGATCGACGCCGGCGCGCTGCTGCGCGGTGAGCGCATCGATGCCAGCGCCGGACGTGTGCGCCTGGATCCACAGGCCGCCAGTGGCGCAGCCGATGGCCTGGTGCTCGGCACCGGCAGCCTGGCGCAGTTCGCGCAGGCGCGCCAGATCGGCCTGCACAGCTATGGCGACATGGAACTCGCCGGCGGCCTGGAGCTGCACGTCGGCAGCGCGCTGACCCTCAGCGCCGGCCGCTTCCTCGGCGACGGCGGCGACGTCACCCTCGGCGCCGATCAGCTGACCCTGTCCAATCAGGGCGGCAGCGCCACGGCGAAGACCGCCGCGGCCGAGACCGGACGGCTGCACCTGCAAG
The DNA here is from genome assembly GCF_964278005.1 of uncultured Xanthomonas sp. Lineage (NCBI taxonomy): Bacteria > Pseudomonadati > Pseudomonadota > Gammaproteobacteria > Lysobacterales > Lysobacteraceae > Xanthomonas > uncultured Xanthomonas sp. The sequence goes on along the minus strand of NZ_CAXYKF010000015.1, from coordinate 496,215 downwards.
GCCGCGAGGTGACGTTCGCCGGCGGCGACAAGCAGCTCGGCGGCTTCGCCAGCGTCGCGGTCGATGCGACGCAGACCTTGTACGTGCGCGACCGCGGCCAGTTCGACTTCGGCGGCCGCGACGTCGACCTGCGCACGCCGCTGCTGCTGGCCGACGCCGGCGCCGACCAGGCGCTGCGTACCGGCGGCGCACTGCGTCTTCAACGGACGGCGGGTACCGGCAGCGCCGCGCAGCCGCTGGGCGGCAGCGTGAGCCTGATCGGTGCGACGCTCGACAGCGACGGACTGATCCGCGCCAACTCCGGCGCGATCGCGTTGCGCAGCACCACGGGCGCGCTGAATCTGCACGACGGCGCCACCCTCGACGCCAGCGGGATGGCAGACACCTTCTACGGCACCGTCCGCTCGACGCCAGGCGGCACGATCGCCGTGCAGGCCGACGTCGGCGACGTGCGCGCCGACGCCTCAACCCGCCTGATCGTGAGCGCCAGCGGCAACGCCGATGCCGGCGGCGTGGCCCTGGCCGCACCCCAAGGCCGCGTGACCCTGCCCGGCACCCTCGACGGACACGCGCAACAGGGGCACGGTGGCCGCTTCGCACTCGATGCCGCCAGCGCCATCGCCCTGGATCCCCTGTCCGCGCAACTGGCCGGCGGCGGCTTCGACGACAGCATCGACGTGCATGCGCGCAGCGGCAACCTGGACTTGAGTGCGGGATCGACGCTGCGCGCGGCGACGGTGCGGCTGACCGCCGACGGTGGCGCCGACCGTCCCGGCACCGATCCGGACGACGGCAACGTGCGCATCGCCGGCAGCATCGACGCCTCGGGCGCGGCAGGCGGCAGCATCGCGTTGTGGGGCCGCCACGGCGTGGCCGTCGATGGCCGCCTGCTGGCGATGGGCAGCGCGGCCGACCGGCGCGGCGGCAGCATCGAATTGGGCACCGGCGGCCGCTCCGACGGCACCCTCAACGCCGACTACGGCTACCAGAACGTGCAGGCCGACGGTGCCGGCCGAATCGCGCTGGGCGCCGATGCGCTGCTGGACGTCTCCGGCGGCAGCGCCGGCGGATTGTCCGGCGGCAGCGTGCAGATCCGCACGCCGCTGCTCGCCGACGGCGAGGTCAATGTCGGCGTCGCCGAAGGCGCACGCATCCGCGGCGCGCGCGAGGTCGGCCTGGAAGCGTACGCCGTGTGGAGCACCACCGACGCCAGCAGCGATCCAGCCAAGCATTTCGACGGCATCGTCGATCCGGCCGGCTGGTACGACGCGCAGGGTGCGCTGCTGCCGGGCAGTTGGACCGACCTGGCCGGCAATGCGGTGGCTGCGCCGACCACGCCCGCGCAGGTCGCCGATTACCTCAGCCGTTATGCCTTCGTGCCCGACACCGCCAACGCCGCGCATCGCGGCTTCTACGGCTACGCCGACGATGCGGCGGGCACGCCCGGCACGCTGATGGGCTTCGTGCAGAAACCGGGCTTCGCATTCGAGGCGCGCCTGTCCAACCTGCCCAACCTGCGCGCGCGCCCCGGCATCGAACTGCGCAATCCCGACCCGGACATCAACGGCGGCGAGATTCGGGTGATGAGCGCCTGGAACCTGGGTTCCGGCGCCGACCGCGATCGGCTCGACTTCCGCTACAACGGCAACGCGCCGGTGCTGAGCCTGCGCGCGCAGGGCGCCGTCAGCCTCCAGGCCAGCCTCAGCGACGGCTTCTACCAGTTGCGCAATCCGTTCGGCGGCGGCGGCCCGAAGGCGCCGTACAGCAGCGCCGAAAGCGCCTACCAGGCGCTGCTGGACAACGCCTTCAACAATGCCTTCGTCAGCATCGACGGCCTGCTGCCGGCGCCAGCCTCGGATCCGGGCGCCGACCAGGACGAGGCGCAGCAGTACTACGGCCAGTACCTGCAACTGCTGAGCATGCTGCAACAGCCGCAGACCCTGGGCGGACTGCCGACCAATCTGCTGGAAGGCGTGATCTACAGCTATGCGCCCGAAAACGGCTATCCGGTGCAGGACTACCCGGATCAACCGCAGGCACCGCAGGCGCCGACCTCGCCGACCGACTATGCGACCTATCTGGCCGGCTACCAGCGCTACCTGCTTGCGCTGTTCGACTACAACACCGAACTGTCCAATGCCGGGGTGTTCGGGTTGGCCACGCTCGCCCTGCCTTCGGCGCCGGTGCTGGGACCGCTGTTGCCGGCGGCAACCCACAATACGCCGTCGCTGCAGGCCGCGGCGGACAACCCGTTGCCGCTGGCGACCAGCAGCCTGATCGGTGGCGACAGCAGCCGCTATCGCATCGTCGCCGGCGCCGATTTCGCCGCGGTGCGGCCGGATGCGCTGCGCCGCGGCAGCGACGCCGACGTGGTGCTGGACGGCCACCAGCGCTATCAGGAAAGCGGCAAGAAGGACCTGCTGCTGCCCACGGTGGTGCGTACCGGGATCGGCAGCATCCAGATCGCCGCCGCGCGCGACCTGCGGTTCGCCGATGCCGACGCGCCGGCGAGCCTCTACAGCGCCGGCCGGCCCGCGCCCGACAGCGAGGACGCCGCGGATCTGCGCATCGTGCGCAGCGACGACGGCAGCCGCAGCGCCGACCAGGTGGTCAGCGCCCAGGCCACCGCCGAAGCCGCCGGCGACCTGCGGCTGCAGGCCGGCCGCGACATCCTGGGCAATCGCCAGGTCTTCGATCGCGACGGCAGCCGCACCGGCGTGGCCGGCAACTACGTTGGCCAGTACTGGTGGCCGTGGCTGCAGGTCGGCAACCCGCTCAGCAACGACGGCAGCACGCCGCGCGCCGGGCTGATCAACTACGGCGGCTTCGCCCAGGGCGTGATGAGCAGCGGCGGCGACGTCGCGGTACAGGCCGGGCGCGACATCCGCGAGCTGTCGGTGTCGCTGCCCACCAGCTACCGGTTGACCGCTCAGGGCCGGCAGACCTACGGCGGCGGCGACCTGCGGGTCGACGCCGGACGCGACGTGCTGGGCGGCGACTACTTCGTCGCCCGCGGCCGCGGCACGCTCACCGCCGGCGGCAGCCTCGGCAGCGCGTTCGCGCTGCAGGGACAGGGCTACGACGCCGCCGGCACGTTGCGCAGCGTGAGCAGCGCGGTGGACCCGGTGTTCGCGGTGCAGGATGGGCAGTGGAGCATCCGCGCCGGCGGCGAGGCCGACCTCGGCGCCATCGTCAACCCCAGCTACGTGATCGCCTCCGGCGGCGTCGCGGCGCTGTTGCGCGACGGCGGCCGCGCCGTTACCGACTACGGCAACGCCTCGTCGGTGGAGATCCAGTCGCTCACCGGCGACGTGCGCCTGGGCACGCTGAAGTTGCCGGCGCTGCTGTTCGGCAACGGCGAACGCGATACCGAGCGCCAGGCAGACAGCCTGATCCTGGGCGGCAGCGTGTTCGACACTGTGCTGCCGGCGCAGTTGCGGGCGATCGCGCATGGCGGTGCTGTGCAGTTCGAAGCCAGCGCCCGGCTGTATCCTTCGGCTCAGGGCCAGCTCGAGGCGATGGCGCAAGGCGACATCCGCCTGTTCGACGACACGCTCAGCGCCAGCAAGAGCAAGTATCAGTTGGCGATGCTGGACGAGGCCGGCGGCTACGACGGCAACGACGCCGCCGCAGGCAGCGGCACGCCACTGGACCTGCACCGCGACGATGCGCAACCGGTCCGCCTGTACAGTCGCAATGGCGATCTGATCGGCGGCCACGCCGCCGACGGCTACCTGGTCGATCCGCTGACCCTGCGGGTCCCGACCGCGGCCGACATCCGCGCCGGACGCGACATCGTCAACCTCGACCTGCGCGCGCAGAACGCCAGCGCCTCGGACGTCACCCGCGTACAGGCCGGCCGCGATCTGTACTACACCCCGATTCAGGGCGGACCCCGCGATACCGGCACCGGCGGCGCGGTGCACTGGGGATGGCTGGAACTGGCCGGACCAGGCACGTTCGAAGTCGAGGCCGGCCGCAATCTCGGGCCGCTGACCTCCGCCAACGAGGCGCTCGCCGCCAATCTGCTGCACGACCGCAATGCCGGCGGCATCCGCACCACCGGCAACCGCCGCAATGCCGGGCTGCCGAGCGCCGGCGCAGACCTGGTGGTGCGCTACGGCGTGGCCAACGGCGAGGACATCGACGCCTTCGCCGCGCTGTATCTGGATCCGCAAGGCGCGCACAGCACCGCCACCTACCAGCAATGGCTGCTCGCCTTCGTGCAGGCGCAGGACGCGGCCTTCCCCGCTGCGGCGCCAACGGCCGCGCGCAGCGTCCTGGCCCAAGAGACGGGCGAGTCCGCCAGCGCCTGGCAGCGCTTCGAGCGACTGCCCGTCGACAAGCGCCGTCTGCTGGTGGAGCGCGTGTTCCTGGACGTGCTCAAGCGCGTCGGCGAGGGCTATGCGGATCCGGCCAGCGCGGACTACCACAAGTACGCGCGCGGCTATGCGGCGATCGAAGCGTTGTTTCCTGCGCGGTTCGGCTACACCCGCAACAACCTGGAAGGCGGCAGCAACGGCGCCGCCACGCTCAGCCTGACCGGCACGCTGGACATGCGCGGCTCGACCCTGCAGACCGAACGCGGTGGCGACATCCGCATCCTCGGGCCCGGCGGCGGCCTGCAGGTCGGCAGCGTGCTGGCGCCGCCCACGGTGGTGGACAGCCAGGGCACCGTGCTGATCGGTCCGGCGCAACAGGGCATCCTGGCGGTGGGACGCGGCGACATCGGTGTGTTTACCGACGCCAGCGTGCTGCTGGCGCAGAGCCGCGTGTTCACCCAGCGCGGCGGCGACCTGATGATGTGGAGTTCCAACGGCGACATCAACGCGGGCAAGGGCAGCAAGACCAGTGCCGAGCGTGCCCGAGTGCGCTACCTGTGCGACCAGGACCAGTACTGCATGCTCGATGCCAGCGGCCAGGTCAGCGGCGCCGGCATCGCCACGCTGCAGGCGTCGGTCGACGATCCGCGCGGCAACGCCGTGCTGGTGGCCCCCCGCGGCACCGTCGATGCGGGCGACGCGGGCATCCGTGCCAGCGGCGATCTGATCGTGGCCGCACAGTTCGTTGCCAATGCGGACAATATCCAGGTCCAGGGCGACGCGGTCGGCGTGGGTAGTGCGCGCAACGTCAACACCGGCGCGCTGAGCGCGGCGTCCAACGCCGCAGCGGCGGTCTCCGATGCGGTCGGCGATCTGGCAGCACGCAGCGCTCCCGGGCCAGGCGAAGCGCCGGCGATGATCACCGTGCAGGTGCTGGGCTTCGGCGATTGCGCCATCGACGATCCGCGCTGCCAGCCGCATCCTTGATCCGGATGCGGCATTGCCGACGCGCCAGTCAGGGCGGCAACGCGCGGCCGATCCAGGCCGACCGGATTTGGAAACGATGCCGGCTGCCGGACAGCACGATGCGATCGCGGGGCCGGTATCGCATCGCCCCGCAAAAATCAGCGACGACCATCGCGACCGCCAACGTGCATGACATCTGCACGACATGCTTCGCCGTCACGCACCGCGCGGCGTCCCGCATCGCGGTCGATGGTGCATTCCGTATACATGGAACGCGCACAATCAAAATATCGGAACATAAATCGTCATTTTCTTCGAGTTCATTATTTCATAAAGGTGATACGCCGCTATTTGCAGAATGCGCATCACAGGTAAGGAAATGTTCCCTGGAATGTCGCCACCGCAACATCTGCGCCGCACATGCTGATCTCGCGCCAGGAAGAAGGCGCAAGCACGCAAGGTAAAGAATTCCCCCGGATTCATTCCGTCGTTTTCTCAACCAAGGAGAACAGCAAGTGCGCAATCTCACCCTTTCCCGTTTCAGCGCGATCGCCGTGGCGATCGCGGCCATGTCCACCGGCTCAGCGATGGCCGCCGAGAACCTGTATGGCGGCGGCGCGACCTTCCCGGCGCAGCCGTACGTCGGCAACACCTACACCGCGGTCACTCCGAACGCGCGCCTGTCGACCAATGCCGGCAATACCGCCGGCAGCGGCTCCACCACCGCCGCCCTGGGCAGCGGCTCGGTGTTCCTGACCTACAGCAACGGCAGCAGCAACAAGGTGTCGTATTGCCAGACCGGCAGCGGCTTCGGCAAGAACACCCTCGCCGGCAGCACCGCCGCCAACCAGGCCTGCAACGACTTCAGCACCTCGCCGCTGGGCCTGAGCGCCGCGGCCTCGGCGCCGGACTTCATCGGCACCGATGCGCCGTACAGCACCTCCGACTACAACGCCTTCCTCAATGGCGGCAACGCCGCCGGCCGTGTCGGCATCGTCCAGGTTCCGACCCTCGCCGGCGCCATCGCACTGCCGCAGAGCACCCCGACCGCCAGCTTCAACCTCACCGCGGCGCAGGTCTGCCAGATCTATTCCGGCCTGGTCAGCGACTGGAGCAGCGTGTCCGGCAGCGGCACCAGCGGCCCGATCAAGATCGTCTACCGCACCGACGGCAGCGGCACCACCTTCGCTTTCACCAGCTACCTGGCGCGCACCTGCAACGGCACCAGCAACGTGCCGTCGGGCTTCACCTTCACCCCGAACCAGACCTTCAACTCGGCGCTGCCGGGCGGTGTCAGCGGCGTGTACGGCTCGCGCGCGATCGGCGCCAGCGGCAACAACGGCGTGGTGACCTCGGTGCGGGTGACCAACAGCAACGCGCTGGGCTATGCCGATGTCGGCGAAGTGCTGCTGCAGGCGGCCCGCTACGTCACCGTGGCCGGGTTCGATCCGAAGAACTTCGGCAAGGACTCCAGCGGCAATCCGGCGCCGGTGACGCTGGCGGCGTCGGCCCTGCTGAGCGGCCGCGTGCTCGACGGCGCGACCGTCAACGCGGTGCCGGGCAGCGGCTCGACCGCGGTGAAGAACTGCGTGCGTCTGGTCAACCCCAGCGCCGCGATCACCAACGCCTACCCGATCGCGGCGATCACCTACCTGGCCGGCTTCACCAGCGGCAACGGCAGCACCGCGCATGTGCAGGCGGTGAAGGATCTGTTCAACATCTTCTACAACACCAGCACCCGCCCGGCGCTGCCGGATGGTTTCGCCTACCTGGGCGGCATCACCGCCTCGGCGCAGAACACGGTCAATACCTGCGTGCAGTAATCGCGCAGCGCAACCGAGCGCATGCGCAGCCGGTGGGCCTTCGTGCCCGCCGGCTTTTGCGTGCGCGTTGCGCCTGCGGCAACTCCGGCGGATGTCAAAACCCGTGCGGCAGGCGCACCCGCGCGCACAGCCCGCCGCCCGCGCGGTTGGCGAACTCCAGCGTGCCGCCGTGCGCCTGGCAGATGGCCGCGGCGATCGACAGGCCGAGGCCGCTGCCGCCGGAATGGCGTGCCCGCGAGTCGTCGGCGCGCCAGAAACGGTCGCCCATCCGCGCCAGCGCTTCCTCGTCGACGCCAGGACCGCGATCGGCCACGCGGATCAGCACGCCATCGGCATCGGCCTGCGCCTCCAACGCCAGTTCGCCGCCGGCCGCGGCGTAGCGCAGCGCATTGTCGATCAGCACCGACAGCACTTGGCCCAGGCGGTCGCGGTCGGCGCTGATGTGCAAATGCTCGGGAATGCGCACCTGCACCTGCATGCCGGCCTCCTGCAGCGGCTGCGCCGCCCAGGTCAGGCGTTCGCGGACCAGGGCGCCGAGTACGAACCGCTGCGGCTCCAGCATCAGCTGGTTGGCGCGGGCCATCGACAGCAGGTGCAGGTCGCCGACCAGGCGATTGATCTGCTCCAGCTGGCGCTGGACCATACGCAACTGCTCCTCGCTGCTCGGGAACACCTGGTCGAGCATGCCCTGCACCCGCCCCATCGCCGCGTTGAGCGGGGTGCGCAGTTCGTGCGCCAGCATCGCGCTGGACTCGCGCACCTCGCGCTCGTACCGCTGCAGCTGCGTGCTCATGCCATTGAAGTCGGTCGCCAGCCCGGCCAGCTCGTCCGGGGCGCCAGGCACCACCCTGGCGCGCGCGGCGAAATCGCCATCGCTGATCCGCCGCGCCGCCTCGGCGACGTTGGAGAACTGCCGCGACAATGGCCGCGAAGCGAGCAGACCGCAGACCACGATCACCGGAATCGACGCCAGCACCATGCCCGCCAGCAGCCACCAGTCGCGGCTGGCCAGTCCGGGCAGGAAGTCGGCCACGTCGTAATAGGTTTCGAACAGCTCCCACAGGCGCCGCGCATTGCTGTGCGGATCCTCGCGCAGTTGCAGCATCTCCTGCCGCGCCTGCGGCGGCAGGCGGCTCAGGGTGGAGACGTCCCAGATCGCGAAGCGCAGCACCATGCCCAGCGCGATCGCGATGATGGTCAGCACCGCCAGCGCGCTCATGCGCAGGCCTACCCACTGCCACAGCGGCGCGTGGCGTTTGCGGCGGAACCAGGCCCAGTTCATCGGAAGCGGTAGCCGATCGCGCGCACGGTCACCAGCAGGCCGGTGACCTGCTCGTGTTCCAGCTTCTTGCGCAGGTTGTGCACGTGCGCATCCACCACCCGTTCCAGCGCGTCGCTGTCGGGCAGGCAGATCTCCAGCAGTTCGCTGCGGGTGAAGGCCTTGAACGGCGTCTTCATCAGCGTCGCGAGGATGTTGAACTCGGTCGGGGTCAGTTCCAGCGCCACCTCGTGGCCGTCGGCATCGCGCACGGTGGCACGCACCGCGGCGGTGTCCACGGTGAGCCGCTCGTGGCGCAACGGCTCCTCGCTGGCACGCGCCGGCCCGGCGCGGCGCAGCACCGCATACACCCGCGCCACCACTTCCTTGGGGCTGTACGGCTTGACCACGTAGTCGTCGGCGCCGTAACGCAGCGCGCCGAGCTTCTCCGGTTCGTCGCCCATCGCGGTGACCATGATCACCGGCGTGTCGCTGCTGCGGCGGATCGTGGACAGCACCTCGGTGCCGCTGAGCCGCGGCAGCATCACGTCCAGCAGCACCAGGTCCGGCTTCCACTGCGCATGCACCGCCACCGCCTTCTGCCCGTCCTCGGCGATGGTGACCTCGAAGCCGTCGCGGCGCAGGTAGGCCTCGAGGATGCTGGCGCTGTCGGCATCGTCTTCGACCAGCAGGATCTTCTTCGCGTGCATTGCCCGGTGCCCGTGTTTGGCGTCTTGATGGAATCTTGAAGATTCCTAGAAGGCGGCTTGAACATGCCCGCCGATGCTGGCAGTCGAGTTCGATCACCCGACCGTTGCCATGATTCTACCGTCCCTGCCGCTTCGCCCGTGTCGCACCCGCGCCCTGCTCGGGCTTCTCGCACTCGCCTTGGGTGGCTGCTCCCTGGCGCCGGTCTACCAACGCCCGCAACCGGCCCTGCCGCCCACCTTCGGCACGACCAACGCGACCGCGGCCGCCGCACCGGATCGCGGCGAGAGTGCGCTCACCGACCAGGAACTGCAGTTCGTACGGACATTCTCGCCGCAGCACGACCTGGCCCAGCTGCTGACCCAGGCACTGGCCCACGATCCGGACTTCCGCAATGCCGTGCTGACCGTGCAGCAGGCGCGCGCCCAGTACCGCATCGAACGCGCGCAGCAGCTGCCGCAGCTGGGCCTCGATGCGCAGGGGACGCGCCGCAGCTACGACGACGCGGCCACGCAGGCGCGCTATGGCCAGAAGCTGAGCACCGTCGCGGTCGGCGTGGATGGCTTCGAACTGGACCTGTTCGGCAAGCTGGCCTCGCTGTCGGCGGCGGCGCAGCAGCGTTACCTGGCCTCCGAAGACGGCCGCCAGGCGGCGCGCGGTGCGCTGATCGCCGAGGTACTGCGCGCCTACACACTGGAGCGTGCTGCCCTGCAGAGCCAGCAGCAGGCGCAGACCATCGCCGAGCGCAGTGCGGCGCTGCTGGCGATCGCCACGCGCCAGCAGGCGGTCGGGCTGATCTCCCGCGATGCGCTGGACCGCCAGCGCCACGACGACGACCAGGCGCAGGCGCGCGCGCAGCAGGCCACCAGCGATCACGCCGCCGCTCGCCGCGCCCTGCAACTGCTCGCCGGCTACGCCACGCCGGACGGCGCCGGCACCTTGCAGGACCTGCTGCCGGGTGCCGGGCAGGACGACGGCCGCACCTGGCGCGACCTCGACTCGCAGTTGCTGCTGCAGCGCCCGGACATCCGCCAGGCCGAGGCCGAACTGCGCGCGCGCAATGCCGACATCGGCGCCGCGCGCGCCGCGTTCTTCCCGTCGATCCGCCTGAGCACCTCGCTGGGTACCGCCAGCGAGCCATTGAACGGCCTGTTCATGCCCGGCAGCCGCACCTGGAGCTTCGTGCCGCAGTTGCTGCTGCCGCTGTTCGACGGCGGCCGCAACCGCGCCAACCTGGATCTCGCACAGCTGCGCAAGGACGGCGCGGTGGCCGACTACGAGAAGACCGTGGAGGCCGCGTTCCGCGAGGTCGCCGATGCGCTGGATGCGCTACCGGCGCTGCAACAGCGCGAATGTGGCGAACGCACCAATCTCGAACGCGAACGCCAGCGTGTGGCGCGCCTGCAGCAGCGCGTCGCGCAAGGTCTGCAGGACCGCCCCGAGTTGCTGGCCGGCGACATCCAGGCCGCGCAGGCCGAACTGGCGCATCTGCAGGCGCGGCAGGACCTGTTGCTCGATCGCATCGCGCTGTTCCGCGCGTTCTACGGCGTGCCGCTGCCGCACGCGCCCTGATGACCTTTCCCCCGCACGAGGTTGCCCCGATGAAACATCTCCTGTCCGTTCTGTCGCCCACGCTGACCGTGGCGGTGCTGGCGCTGCCGCCGGCCGCGCACGCCGCAGACACCGATCCGGCCCCCAGCGCCGGCCTGTTCGGCGACCGCACCCAAGTGAGCGTGGGCGCCGGCGCCATGCTGACCCCGCGCTATGCCGGTTCCGCCGACGATCGCGTGCAGGCGGTGCCAGTGCTCTCGGTACAGCGCGGCATCCTGTTCGCGGACACGCTGCGCGGCGCCGGCGTCCAGTTCCAGAACGCGCACGGCTTCTCCGCCAGCCAGTCGTTCGGCTACGACCTGGGCCGCCTGCAGCGCAACAGCAGCTGGCGCCCCGGCTCCAAGCGCCTGGCCGGCATGGGCGACGTACCCGGCGCGATCACCGCACGCAGCCTGGTCATGCAGCAGCTCACCCGGTACCTGGCGCTGGACGCCGAGGCGGAGTTCGCGCTGAAGGACGGTGCGCGCCGCAACCGCTACAGCGCCGGCGCGCGCTTCACCCTGATGCAGGCGGCGGCCGACAACGTGACCCTGGACCTGGACGCGCACGTCGGCGACCGCCGCTTCAACCAGGCGTACTTCGGCGTCACCGAGGCGCAAAGCCTGACCAGCGGATTCCAACCGCACCGCGCCGATGCCGGCGTGTACGCCTACACCGTCGGCGCCGAATGGGATCACACCCTGTCGCCGCACTGGACCGCCTCGCTGCTGCTCAACGCCACCCGCTACGTCGGCCCCGCCGACGGCAGCCCGGTGGTGCGTCGCCGCGCCGCTGCCGGCGGCGGCGCCACCGTCACCTACACCTTCTGAACGTTCCCGGGACACCGCCGATCATGACCCTGCGCCCCACCCTGCTTCTCACGCTGTGCCTGCCGCTGGCCGTGCTGGCGCTGTCCGGCTGCGGCCGCGAGGCCGCACCGCCCGCCGACGCGCCGCGCGCGGTCAAGCTGGAAACCGTCGGCAGCGATGCCGCACGCGACAGCACCCGCTACCTCGCCCAGGTGCGCCAGCAACAACGCGCCGATCTCGGCTTCGAAGGCGGCGGCCGCATTGCCGCCATCGCCGTGGACGTGGGCGACCGCGTGCGCGCCGGCCAGGTGCTCGCACGCCTGGACCCGGAACCGAACAGCCTGCGCTTGCAGCAGGCCGAGGCCGGCGTCGGCATCGCCGCGGCCGATCTGCAGCAGCAGCAGACCCAGCTCGCCCAGCAGCAGGCCATGTTCGACGACGGCGCCGCCTCGGCCGCGACCCTGACCGCGGCCAGGAGCGCCTTCGCCGCGGCGCAGGCGAAGGTGCGCAGCGCGCAGTCGGACCTGGCGCTGGCGCGCCGCGCGGTGCGTCAATCGGAACTGCGCGCACCGTTCGACGGCAGCGTGGTGGCACGCCTGCAGCAGCCCGACAGTCTTGTGAGCGCGGGCCAGCCGGTCCTGCAACTGGACGGCGCCGATCGCGCGCAGGTGCTGGCGACGCTGCCGGCCGATCGCGCCGCGGCACTGCGACCGGGCCAGCGCGTCCTCGCCTACCGCAGCAACGCGCCGCAGCAGGCCTTGCCGCTGCGCCTGCGCAGCGTCTCCGATCGCGTGGACGGCGGTGCCACCGTGCAGGCGCTGTTCGACAGCACCGGCGCCGATGCGGCGCAGCCGCGCAGCGGCGAATCGCTGCTGCTGGCCCTGCCCGACAGCGCCGCCGATCAGGCGCCAAGCGTGCCGTTGAGCGCGCTGATCCCGAGCATGGCCGACGGCCGGACCATGCTGTTCGTGTACCGCCAGGACAGCGGCAGCGTGCGCCGTCGTCAGGTCGTCACCGGGCACGCCGAGGGCGGCCGCGTGCAGATCCTGCGTGGCCTGGCTCCGGGCGAGCGCATCGTCGCCGCCGGCGCCGCCTTCCTTCACGACGGCCAGCACGTCGTGCCGTTCCGTCCCACCACCCGCCTCGGCACCACCTCGCCATGAACCTGACCCGCGCCACCTTGCAATCGAGCCGCCTGGCGCTGTTCAGCGCCGCCCTGATCCTGATCGGCGGCATCGTCACCTTTCTCGGTTTTCCCTCGCAGGAGGAACCCAGCGTGACCGTGCGCGACGCGATCGTGCAGGTCGGTTACCCCGGCATGCCCAGCGAGCGCGTGGAGAACCTGCTCGCGCGTCCGCTGGAGGAACGGCTGCGCGAGGTCAGCGGGCTGAAGAAGATCGTCACCACCATCCATCCCGGCAGCGCCATCGTGCAGGTCACCGCGCAGGACAGCGTCAAGGACCTGCCGGCGCTGTGGCAGCGCGTGCGCAGCAAGGCGGCCGAGGCCGGTGCCGAACTGCCCGCCGGCACGCAGGGGCCGCTGGTCGACGACGACTTCGGCCGTGTCGCCATCGCCTCGATCGCGGTCACCGCGCCCGGCTTCAACACCGCCGAAATGCTCGGGCCGCTGCGGCAGATGCGTGCGCAGCTGTACGCCGTGCCGGGCGTCGAGCGGGTCACCTTCCACGGCCTGCAGGACGAGCGCGTCTATGTCGCCTTCGACCGCACCAGGCTGGGCGAGGCCGGCCTCACCCCGGCCGCGGTCGCGCAGCAACTGCGCGCGCAGAACGTGGTCGCCGGTGGCGGCCTGGTCGCCGCGTCGGGCATGGCGATGACCGTGACCACCTCCGGCGAAGTGCGCGACCTCGACGACCTGCGCAATGCCCCGATCGCGACGCAGGGCGCCGACGGCCCACGGCAGATCCCGCTGGCGCAGCTGGCGCGGATCGAGCTGATGCCGGTGGATCCGCCGGAGGCCGGCGCCATCTACCAGGGCCAGCCGGCGGTGGTGGTGGCGGTGTCGATGGCCCCGGGCAACAACGTCGCCGAGGTCGGCAAGGCGCTGCGCCGCACCCTGGGCGAGACCGCCAAGGCGCTGCCGGTGGGTTTCGCACAGCACGTGGTCACCTTCCAGGCCGACGTCGTCGAGCGCGAGATGGGCAAGATGCATCACGTGATGGGCGAGACCATCGTCATCGTGATGGCGGTGGTGATGCTGTTTCTCGGCTGGCGCACCGGCCTGATCGTCGGCGCGATCGTGCCATTGACCATCCTCGGCGCGCTGATCGCGATGCGGGTGCTGGGCGTGGAACTGCAGACCGTGTCCATCGCCGCGATCATCCTGGCGCTGGGCCTGCTGGTGGACAACGGCATCGTCATCGCCGAGGACATCGAGCGGCGCCTGGCCGCCGGCGAGGAACGCCGCGCCGCCTGCGAGGCCGCCGGCCGCAGCCTGGCGATCCCGCTGCTGACCTCCTCGCTGGTGATCGTGCTGGCGTTCTCGCCGTTCTTCTTCGGCCAGACCAGCACCAACGAATACATGCGCTCGCTGGCGATCGTGCTGGCGGTGACCCTGCTCGGCTCGTGGCTGCTCAGCATCACCATCACCCCGCTGCTGTGCATGTACTTCGCCCGCGCGCATCTCGCGCCGGCCGATGGACATGGCGACAGCTACACGTCCAAGCCGTACCGGCTGTACCGGCGCACGATCGAGGCACTGCTGGCGCACAAGGCGCTGTTCCTGGGCAGCATGCTCGCCCTGCTCGCCCTGGCGGTGACCGTGCTGGCCTCGGTGCCGTACAGCTTCCTGCCCAAGTCCGACCGCCTGCAGTTCCAGATGCCGGTGACCCTGCAACCGGGCAGCGATGCGCGCGAGACCCTGCGCACCGTGCAGTCGATCAGCCAGTGGCTGGCCGACCGTCGGCAGAACCCGCAGATCGTCGACAGCATCGGCTACGTCGCCGACGGCGGTCCGCGCATCGTGCTCGGGCTGAACCCGCCGCTGCCGGCGGCCAACATCGCCTACTTCACCGTCAGCGTGCGGCCGGGCAGCGACATCGACGCGCTGATCGCCAAGGTGCGCTCCCACCTGCGCCAGGCCTACCCGGCGGTACGCGCCGAGCCCAAGCGATTCTCCCTGGGCTCGACCGAATCCGGCGTGGCGATCTACCGGGTGATCGGCCCGGACGAAACGCAACTGCGCCGGATCACCGCCGGCATCGCCGACGCCTTGCGCGCCCTGCCCGGCACGCTGGACGTCAGCGACGACTGGGACAGCCGCATTCCGCGCTACGTGGTGCAGGTGGACCAGGCCAAGGCGCGCCGCGCCGGCGTCACCAGCGAGGACATCGCGCAGGCGCTGCAACTGCGCTACAGCGGCGTGGACGCCTCGGTGATCCACGACGACGGCAGCAACGTGCCGATCGTGCTGCGCGGCGACAGCGACCCGCGTGCACGCAGCGGCAATCCCGGCGACACGCCGATCTACCCGTCCTCCGGCGCCGCGCCGCTGCCGCTGTCGGCGATCGCCGACATCCAATTGAGCTCGGAACCCTCGACGATCCAGCGCCGCAACCTGAGCCGCGCCATCACCATCACCGGCCGCAACCCGGACCTGACCACCGACCAGGTGGTGGCCGCGCTGGCCGACAAGGTGGCGGCGCTGCGCCTGCCGCCGGGCTACCGCATCGAGATGGGCGGCGAACTGGAGGATGCCGCCGAAGCCAACCAGGCATTGCTGCAGTACATGCCGCATGCGCTGGGCGCGATCCTGCTGCTGTTCGTGTGGCAGTTCAATTCGTTCCGCAAGCTGTTCATCGTGGTCGCCAGCATTCCGTTCGTGTTGATCGGCGCCACCCTCGCCCTGCTGGTCACCGGTTATCCGTTCGGCTTCATGGCCACCTTCGGTCTGCTCGCGCTGGCCGGCATCATCGTCAACAACGCGGTGCTGCTGCTGGAGCGGATCGAGGCCGAACTGGCCGATGGCCTGAGCCGGCACGAGGCGGTGATCGCCGCCGCGGTCAAGCGCCTGCGCCCGATCGTGATGACCAAGCTGACCTGCATCGTCGGCCTGGTCCCATTGATGCTGTTCGCCGGCCCGCTGTGGACCGGTATGGCCATCACCATGATCGGCGGCCTGGCCCTGGGCACGCTGGTGACCCTGGGGGTGATTCCGGTGCTGTACGACCTGCTGTTCGCACGCCGCGCCGGCACGCCGGCGAAGGTCGCGGCATGAAGCGGCGGCGCTGGCACCGCGCGATCCTGGCCTGTGTCGTGCTGTGCATGGCGCTGTGCACCGGCGGCTGCGCCAGCGTCACCCTGCAACGCGTGGATGCGGCGCGCTACATCCAGGCCAAGCGCGGCGACGCGCTCAGCACCGCGCGCCCCAGCGATGCCGCGCTGCAGACGCTGAACGTGGCCGGCCTCGACGCGGCACGCTGCACGGCGACGGTGCCGCCATGCATCGACCGGTTGCTCGGCAATGCCGACATGGACCAGGAGCGTACCCTGGCGACGGCGGCGGAACTGTCGCTGCTGGCCGCGCAACGCGCCGCCAGGCAACACCCGGACAGCGATGCCACGCTGGCCGTCTGGCTGCAGACCGCGCGTTACGCCTACGCTTATCTGTTCTTCAGCGCACGCACGCCCAGCGAACGCGCCTTCGAGGAACGCCAGACCCAGGTGCGCGACTACTACAACTACGCCGTGCAGCAGTCGGTGACCGCGTTGTTCGCCCGCTACCGGCGGCATCCGCCGGCCACGCACGAGGCCGGCGCGCAGATCGCCGCCCTGCCCGACTGGACGGTGACGCTGGATGCCAGCGGCGTCGGCAGCCCGCAGGACATGCCGATGCCCGAGACGATGCTGGCGGCCAGCGGCCTGCGTTTCGATGGGCTGCGCAGCGTGTATCGGCGCGATGGCTTCGGCGCGGAGATGGTCGCGGTCCTGCCGCAGCCGGCGGCGGAGGCCATCCGCAGCACCGACGCCACTCCTGTCTACAGCGACATGCCCACCCCCAACCTCACGGTGTTGCTGCGTTTCGATGGCCGCACGCTCAAGCAGGTGCTGGCCAGCAACAGCGCACACGTGGAAGTCCACGACCCCTCGCTCGGCGATCGGGTCACGATGGGCGGTGTCGACGTGCCGCTGGCGGCCAATTTCAGCGCCGGCTACGGCGTGTGGATGGCGCGCGCCGGTTTCGCCGCGCAATCGCTGCGCACCCTGCTCGGCCTCGGGCACGGCATCGAACGGCCGCACGTGTTCCTGACCCAGCCCTACGATCCGAACCGGCGCGTGCTGGTGCTGCTGCACGGGCTGGCCAGCAGCCCGGAAGCCTGGGTCAACCTGGCCAACGACCTGCTCGGCGATCCGCAGGTCCGCGCGCGCTATCAGATCTGGTTCGTCTACTACCCGACCAACCTGCCGATTCCCTACACCCACCTGCAGGTTCGCAACGCCCTGGAGCAGACGCTGGACCAGTTCGATCCGCAACGCCGCAGCGTCTCCGCACATGACATGGTGCTGATCGGGCACAGCATGGGCGGCGTGCTGGCGCGCTTGATGGTGTCTTCCAGCGACGGCGAGCGGCTGTGGCGAACCCTGTTCGACGGGGCGGCGCTGGATCCGCAGGCGCGCCAGGCACTGCACGCCAGGCTCGGGCCGATGCTGCAGTTCGCGCCGATGCCGGAAGTGTCCGAGGCGATCTTCCTGGCCACCCCGCAGCGCGGCACGCCCGAAGCCGCCGGCACGGTGGGCGAACTGGCACGCGCCGTGATCGGCCTGCCACGGCGCGTGCTCGACCAGTTCCAGGACATCGCGGGCAAGAACATGCTCGACGGGCTGCCCAACAGCATCGACAGCCTCAGCGACCACGACCCTTTCATCCTCGCCGCGGCGCAGTTGCCGATCTCACCACAGGTGACCTATCACTCCATCATCGGGCAGGAGGATCCGCGCGTGCCGCTGGCGCAGTCCGGCGACGGCATCGTGCCGTACTGGAGTGCCCACCTGCCCGGCGCCGCCTCGGAAACGGTGATCGTCTCCGGACACAGCGTGCAACGCACGCCGCAGGCGATCCTGCAGATCCGCCGGCTGCTGCATTGAACTGGTGCAGCGTTAGCCCCTCAGCGATGCAGCACCAGCCCACTAAGCCCCTCTCCCTCCGGGAGAGGGGTTGGGGTGAGGGTACGGGCGCCCTCGCACATCCTGGATGCAGGCAGACAAGGAACAGCAGCACAGCTCGCTCGAAGAAGCCAGCGATCCACCCGGCTTCCAGCGCATGCTTGCCGCATCTCGCAGCCGCCGCACACGGCCGCCGCACGCATAAAAAAACACCCGGCAGTGCCGGGTGTTTTCGAAAAGTGGCGTCCCCACGGGGATTCGAACCCCGGTCGCCACCGTGAAAGGGTGATGTCCTAGGCCTCTAGACGATGGGGACGCGGATAACGATGTTGCTTTGCGGACGGCCTATGTCCGAAAAGTTGGTGGAGCCAGCCGGGATCGAACCGGCGACCTCTTGCATGCCATGCAAGCGCTCTCCCAGCTGAGCTATGGCCCCACGTGTACTGGCAGAAGCGGAATCTTACCCGACTTTCTTCCGATGTACAAACCCCGCACTCAGTGCGTTCGGCAGAGCCGAACCCGGATGCGCGCGAGGAATTCTTGCGAAAAATGGCGTCCCCACGGGGATTCGAACCCCGGTCGCCACCGTGAAAGGGTGATGTCCTAGGCCTCTAGACGATGGGGACGCTGTGTAACGATGTCGCCTTTGCGGACGGCCTATGTCCGAAAAGTTGGTGGAGCCAGCCGGGATCGAACCGGCGACCTCTTGCATGCCATGCAAGCGCTCTCCCAGCTGAGCTATGGCCCCACGTGCTGCGAGGAGCGGAATATTAACGATCGTGATCGGCACACGCAAGCGTTTTTTTCGGAACGTTCGCGACGCCGCACACGCCCTCGCCACGACCGGCTGCATCCGCGCGCACGCCTGCATTGCGCGACGTCTGCGCCTCACCTCCAACGATGGAGGCGACCCGCGGAACTCGCCGCACACGGTGCCAACGCGCCTCCGCAGCCCTCCGCCACTCGTGTCGATGATTGCCGATATCGGCACAACGGGTGGATTTGCGCGCCCCTTGCGCGGTCGGCAGGAACCGAATGCTTCGCCTAACGTGCAACGCACATATAGAGATGTGCTCGGGAAGTACCCATGGCCACTGCCATTCCCCCCGCCTCCTCCAACGACGGCAAATACAGCGCTGGCGGCGCGGCCGAACTGTCGGCTATACTCCGCGGCCGCGCCGAAGTGGCGGAATCGGTAGACGCAGCGGACTCAAAATCCGCCGCCCTTAAAAGCGTGTGGGTTCGAGTCCCACCTTCGGCACCAGGACTGACGGCAGCTTCGGCTGCCGTTTGTTTTTTGCGCGACCGCCGCGGCGCACGTCGACGTCGATCACAGGTAAACGCTTCATCTTCCTGCGCCCGTTTGTCTAGGCGGTGGCAGTGACGGTCCCGCTATACTTTCCGTTCCCAAACCTTAACGAGCAAGCGATGTCGGCATTGCGGGGCCTGCGTATCCTGGTGGTCGAGAACGACGAGATGAACGCCACGCTGCTGGAGTTGCAGCTTGCCCAGGCCGGTGCCGAGGTGGTCGGCATCGCCGCATCCGTGCAGCAGGCCCTTGCGCTGATCGACAGCGAGCGCCCGGATCGGGCGGTGCTCGACTTCCGCCTCTCCGCCGGCGAGACCAGCGAACCGGTCGCCCGGGCGCTGAGCGAGCGTGGCACCCCCTTCGTACTCGCCACCGGCGTGGCCGCCGACGCGCTCCCTCCCGGTTTCGCCGCCGGCGTGGTGCTGACCAAGCCCTACCTGTCCGAGCAGCTGATCAAGGCGTTGCAGGACGCTCACGCCAAGACGACCGCACGCCCCTGAGAATCCTCGGTCGTAAGCCCGCCGCCTGGCGGGAACGCTTCGAGGAACTCCGCCATCAACGTCAAGGACTGTTCGCCGCCTCCTGTCCGGTTTCCCGCCGGCAGCGCCACGGGGGCCTTGCTGCGCGCCATCGATTGGCGTGAGCACGAACTGGGCCCGATGGAGCACTGGCCGCGGAGCCTGCTCACCGCACTGTCGATCTGCCTGAACTCACGGTTCCCGATGGCGGTGCGCTGGGGCGAGCGCCAGTTCAACCTGTACAACGACGCCTACGTGCCGATCCTCGGGTTGCGACACCCGCAAGGGTTCGCGCGGCCGATGGAAGAGGTATGGCCGGACGTCTGGCCCGAGGTGCGGGCGCAGGCCGACCAGGTGATGGCCAGCGGCGAATCGACCTGGAACGAACATATTCCGTTGACGATGATGCGCAACGGCTATGGCGAGCAGGTGTATTTCACCTTCTCCTACAGCCCGCTGTTCGACGACGAGGGCCGCATCGCCGGCGTGCTGTGCGTGTGCACCGAGGACACGGCGCGGATCACCCTGGCGCGCGAACGCGACACGCTGCTGAAGGCGCTGGACGCGCAACGTGCGCAGATGGCCGATGCCTTCGAGCAGTCGCCGGCGGCGCTGGCGATCCTGCGCGGCCCGGATTACGTGATCGAGACCGTCAACCGGCGCTACCAGCAGCTGGTCGGACCGCGCGAGGTGGTCGGCCGGCCACTGACCGAGGCCATCCCCGAAATCCAGCATCAGGGCGTCATTGGCCTGCTCGACAACGTCCGCACCAGCGGCGTGCCGTTCATCGACGAGTCGATGACCTTCCAGCTGTGCCGCAGTCCGCACGAAGCGACCTCGGACACCACGCTGGAATGCGTGTACCAGCCGATGCACGACGCCGAGGGCCGGGTCAGCGGAATCCTGGTGCATGGCATCGACCGCACCGAACAGGCGCGCGCGCAGGCGCACGACAGCTTCCTGCTGATGCTCGAGGACACCCTGCAGAGCCTGCACAGCACCGAAGCCATCTGCGAGACCGGTGCCGCCCTGCTCGGCCAGCACCTCGGCGCCAATCGCTGCGCCTACGCGATCGTCGAGGCCGACGAGGACGTGTTCGACGTGCGCGCCGACTACGTCGACGGCGCCTCGCACCTGACCGGGCGCTCGCGCTTCAGCGATTTCGGCAGCGACCTGCTGGACTGCATGCGCGAAAACCGGCCGTGGGTGGTGCAGGACACCGAGACCCACCAGCCGCCGATGCGTCTGGACGACCCGAACTACCGTCGCCTGGGCATGCGCGCCGTGCTGACCGCACCGCTGCACAAGGCCGGCCGCCTGGTGGCCGCGATCGGCGTGCACCACGCCCAGCCGCGCGTGTGGACCTCGGCCGAGATCGAGCTGGTGCGGCTGGTGGCGGCGCGCTGCTGGGAATCGATGCAACGCGCGGGTGCGCAAAGCGCACTGACCAGCAGTGCCGCGCGCCTGAGCGAACTGGCCGATGCGATGCCGCAGATCGTGTTCACCGCCATGCCCGACGGCCACGTCGACTACTTCAACCGCCGCTGGTACGAGTACACCGGGCTGCCGGTCGGCGAGGCCGGCTACGACAGCTGGCGCCATGTGCACACCGAGGAAGGCCTGGCGCGGGTGATGGAGGTGTGGCCGGAAGCGCTGCGCAGCGGCAAGCCGTACGAGATCGAGTACCCGCTGCGCCGCCACGACGGCGAATACCGCTGGCATCTCGGCCGCGCCCTACCGATCCGCGACGACAGCGGCCGCATCGTGCGCTGGATCGGCACCAACACCGACATCCACGACCGCCGTCTGGTCGAGCAGCGCCTGCAGGAAAGCGAACTGCGCTTCCGCCAGCTGTGCGACAACGCGCCGGTGATGATCTGGATGTCCAATGCCGACGGCGACTGCGAATACATCAGCCGCCAGTGGTATCTGTTCACCGGGCAGAGCGAGCAGGAGGCGCTGGGCAGCGGCTGGCAGGAAATGATCCATGCCGACGACCTGGCCACGGTCGGCCGTACCCTCGCGCGCGCCTGCGCCGACCGCCGCGCCTACACCGTGGAATACCGCCTGCGCCGCCACGACGGCGAGTACCGCTGGTGCGTGGACACCGCCACGCCGCGCTTCAGTTCGTCCGGCCAGTTCCTGGGCTTCATCGGCTCGCTGCTGGACATCGCCGAGCGCAAGCGCATCGAGAATGCCACCACCGCCGAGCGTGCGGCGCTGGAGATGATCACCACCGGCAAGCCGCTGAGCACGGTGCTGGAGGCGATCGCGCGCGGCATCGAGTCGCAGAGCGATGTCGGCCTGCGCTGCACCATCATGCTGGTCGACGAGCACCGCCAGTGCCTGCTGGAAGGCGCCGCGCCGAGCATGCCGCCCGCCTTCCGCAAGGCGGTGCAGCGCCTGCCGATCGACCCCAACACCGGCTGCTGCGGGCGCGCCGCCTATCTGCGCCGGCAGGTGCTGTGCAGCGACGTGCGGGTGAACCCGCATTGGCAGGCGTATCTGGCGACCGCCCTGGAGGCGGACATCGTCGCCTGCTGCTCGACGCCGATCCTGGCCAGCGACGGCGAAGTGCTGGGCGTGGTCGCGCTGTACTACCCGTTCGTGCACTACCCCAACCCGTACGAACAGGATCTTGCGCGCTCCGCCTCGCACCTGGCCGGCATCATCATCGAGCGCCGCGGCACCGACCTGCGCCTGCAGCAACTGCTCGCCGCCGAGCAGAGCGCGCGCAGCGAGGCCGAACGCGCCAGCCGCATGAAGGACGAGTTCCTGGCCACGCTCAGCCACGAGCTGCGCACGCCGCTCAACGCCATCCTGGGCTGGTCGCGGCTGATGCAGGACGATGCGGTGCGCGAGAAGGACCTGAGCAAGGGCCTGGAGGTGATCGAGCGCAGCGCGCATTCGCAGGCGCAGATCATCGACGACCTGTTGGACATGAGCGCCATCCTGTCCGGCAAGGTCCGCCTGGAGGCCGGCGAGCTGGACCTGCGCGCACTGCTCAGCGAGACCATCGATGCGGCGCGCCCCGGCGCGCAGAACAAGGGCATCGACATCGTGCTGGTCGCCGACGAAGCGACCGCCCTGCCCTATCTGGGCGATCGGGTGCGGCTGCAGCAGGTGCTGACCAATCTGATCGGCAACGCGATCAAGTTCACCCCCAGCGCCGGCACGGTCACGGTGACCCTGGACAGCACCAGCACCCACGTCCGCATCGCCGTCGGCGATACCGGCATCGGCATCGACCCGGCGTTCCTGCCGCACGTGTTCGACCGCTTCCGCCAGGCCGACGCGAGCAGCACGCGCAGCGCCGGCGGCCTCGGCCTGGGCCTGGCGATCGCCAAGCAGCTGGCCGAACTGCACCAGGGACAGTTGTCGGTCAGCAGCGACGGCGTCGGCCTCGGCGCAACCTTCACCCTGCTACTGCCGCGCAACGACGTGCAGAGCCTGGATCCGATCCGCCGTGGCAACGACGCCGCGCTGTCCGGCGGCATGCTGCGGCGCGACGGCATTCGCCTGGATGGCGTACGCGTGCTGGTGGTGGACGACGACATGGATTCGCGGGGCGTCACCCAGCGCTTCCTGCAGGAAGCCGGTGCCGTGGTCGAGGCCGCGGTCTGTGCCGACGATGCCGAAGCGCTGCTGCGCGAACGGCCGTATGCGCTACTGGTCAGCGACGTCGGCATGCCGCGCCGCGACGGCCACAGCCTGATCCGCAGCATCCGCGCCCGTGGTGCCGGCGCAGCCAGCCGCATCCCGGCCATCGCGCTGACCGCCTACGTGCGCAGCGAGGATCGCGCGCTGGCCCTGGAGGCCGGCTTCGACGCGCACCTGGGCAAGCCGGTGGATCCGGTCAAGCTGCTCGGGCTGGCCGCATCGCTGGTGGCGCCGGTACCGGCCGCGCTCGCCACCGACCAGAGCCAAAGCGCCGAATCGGCCTGAGTCGGCGCTGCGCGGCCGCACCGTGTGGCCGGCACTGGATGCACCGGCGCGAGCGCGCCGGATTTTTTCTGCTGGAACCTCAGCTGCGCTTGGCGCGCGCGAACGCGTCGGCCAGCGCGCTGTTGACCGGCGCCGCGGCAGCCGGCCGCGGCTTGGCATTGCCGCCGCCCGCATTGCCACGCCCGTCGCGCTCGCGCCGCGGCGGGCCGCCGGCGCCACGTGCGTCGCGGTCGCGGTCGGTCGGACGCGCCGGCGCCGGCGTGTCGTCCAGGCGCCGGGTCAGCGCGATGCGCTTGCGCGCCACGTCCACTTCCAGCACCTTGACCTTGACGATGTCGCCGGCCTTGACCACGTCGCGCGGATCCTTGACGTAGCTGTCCGAGAGCGCGGAGATGTGCACCAGGCCATCCTGATGCACGCCGATGTCGACGAACGCGCCGAAGGCGGCGACGTTGCTGACCACGCCCTCCAGCACCATGCCCGGCTTGAGGTCCTTGATGTCCTCCACGCCGTCGGCGAAGCGCGCCGCCTTGAACTCCGGGCGCGGGTCGCGGCCCGGCTTTTCCAGTTCCTTGAGGATGTCGCGTACGGTCGGCAGACCGAACTTCTCGTCGGTGAACTGATCCGGCCTGAGGCCGCGCAGGAAACCGCCATCGCCGATCAGCGCCTTGATCGGCTTGCCGGTGGCACCGACGATGCGCTCGACCACCGGATAGGCTTCCGGGTGCACCGCCGAAGCGTCCAGCGGCTCCTCGCCATCGGCGATGCGCAGGAAGCCGGCGCATTGTTCGAACGTCTTGTCGCCCAGCCGCGGCACCTTGAGCAGGTCCTTGCGGCGCTTGAACGGGCCGTTGTCGTCGCGGTGGCGCACGATGTTCTCGGCCACGCTCGACGACAGCCCGGACACGCGCGACAGCAGCGCCGCCGAGGCGGTGTTGACGTACACGCCGACCGCGTTCACGCAGTCCTCCACCCTCGCGTCCAGCGCCCGCGCCAGGCGGTACTGGTCGACGTCGTGCTGGTACTGGCCCACGCCGATCGCCTTGGGCTCGATCTTGACCAGTTCCGCCAGCGGATCCTGCAGGCGCCGCGCGATCGACACCGCGCCGCGCAGCGACACGTCGAGCTGCGGGAACTCCTTGGCGGCGAACTCGGACGCCGAATACACCGAGGCGCCAGCTTCACTGACCACGATCTTTTCCAACTTCAGCTGCGGGTTCTGCTTGATCAGGTCCGCGGCCAGCTTGTCGGTCTCGCGGCTGGCGGTGCCGTTGCCGATCGCGATCAGTTCGACGCCGTGCTGCGTGCACAGCTGCCGAAGCGTGTGCAGCGACTGGTCCCACTGCCGGCGCGGCTCGTGCGGATAGATGGTGTCGGTGGCCAGCAGCTTGCCGGTGGCGTCGACCACCGCGATCTTGCAGCCGGTACGGATGCCCGGGTCCAGGCCCAGGGTCACGCGCGGCCCGGCCGGCGCCGCCAGCATCAGATCCTGCAGGTTGTCGCCGAACACCGCGATCGCCTCGGCCTCGGCCTTTTCGCGCGCCTGGTTGAACAAATCCAGCAACAGGTGCATGTGCAGCTTGGCACGCCAGGTCAGACGACAGGCATCCAGCAGCCAGCGGTCGCCCGGGCGGCCCTGGTTGGCGATGCCGGCGCGCAGCGCGACGCGGCCTTCGGCGTACTGGTGGCCGGCTTCGGCCTCGCTGCCGGGATCCAGCTCCAGATACACGATCTCCTCGCGACGCGCGCGGAACAGCGCCAGCAATCGGTGCGAAGGAATCTTGGCCAGTGCTTCGGCGTGATCGAAGTAGTCGCGGTACTTGGCGCCTTCCTGCTCCTTGCCCTCGGCCACACGGGCGCGGATGACGCCCACCTCGCCCAGCCAGGTGCGCAGTTCGCCGACCAGTGCGGCATCCTCGCCCCAGCGCTCCATCAGGATCGCGCGCGCGCCTTCCAGCGCGGCCTTGACGTCGGCCACGCCCTTGTCGGCATCGACGAAGCCGGCGGCGAAGGTCTCCGGCACCAGTGCCGGATCGGCCAGCAGGCCGTCGGCCAGCGGTTCCAGCCCGGCCTCGCGGGCGATCTGCGCGCGCGTGCGCCGCTTAGGCTTGTACGGCAGGTACAGGTCTTCCAGCCGCGACTTGGTGTCGGCGGCGACGATCTCCGCACGCAGTTCGTCGCTGAGCTTGCCCTGCTCGGCGATGCTGGCCAGCACCGCGGCGCGGCGCTCTTCCAGTTCGCGCAGATAGGTCAGGCGCACTTCCAGGTTGCGCAACTGGGTGTCGTCGAGCCCGCCGGTGACTTCCTTGCGGTAGCGCGCGATGAACGGGACGCTGGCGCCCTCGTCGAGCAAGGCGATGGCGGCGCGCGCCTGCGCCGGCTGCGCGCCGATCTCGGCGGCGATGGTGTTGGCGATCTGCTGGGCGAGCTGAGTGTCGTGCATTGCGTCCGGCCGAAGCCGCCTTGCGGAAAACCCGCATTTTCGCAGTGCGCGCGCCGCCGGGGAACCCGTTGACAGGCGCGCGCCGACCTGTCGCGTCAGGTGACCCCGGTCGGTCCGTCCAGCACCATGCGCACCTTGCGGATCAGCTCCTGGCGGTTGTACGGCTTGGCCAACACCTCGAACTCGTTGCCACCGGCATCGGTACGCTCGATCGAGGATTCGGCATAGCCGGTGGTCAGCAGCACCTTGATCTTGGGCCGGCGCCGCCGCGCCTCGCGCGCCAGCATCACGCCGTTGAGGCCACCCGGCATGATCAGGTCCGAATACAGTAGGTCCACGTGCACGCCGGTATCGAGCAGTTCCAACGCCTCGCGGGCGTTGTACACCACGTGCGTGGCATAGCCCTGGTCGCCCAGGAACAGGCGCGCCAGCTCGGCGATGTCCGGCCGGTCCTCGACGATCAGGATGGTCTCGTCGCCCTGGCGATCGAACGGGCGACGCGTGCGCGAATCGCGCGGGGCCATGTTCTCGACGTTGTCGTCGATCGGGAAGTACAGGCGCACGGTGGTGCCGTGGCCCTCCTCCGAATACAGGCGCACCGCGCCGCCGGACTGCTTGGCGAAGCCGTAGACCATGGACAGGCCCAGGCCGGTGCCCTTGCCCTCTTCCTTGGTGGTGAAGAACGGATCCAGCACGCGCGCCAGCACTTCAGGCGGCATGCCGCTGCCGTTGTCGGTGATCGACACGCACACGTAGTGGCCGGGCAGCAGGTTGTCGTAGGTGGTGGGTTCGTCCGCGCGCACCGAGACGTTGCGGGTCTGGATCACCAGACGCGGCGCCGCCTGGTCGGCCATCGCATCGCGCGCATTGATCAGGATGTTGAGCAGCGCCACTTCGGCCTGTGTCGGGTCGATCCGGCAGTTGCGCAGGTCCGGCGACAGTTCCAGCGAGAACGCGATGCCGTCGCCCAGCGTGCGCTCGGCCACATCGCTCATCCCGGCCACCAGGGCATTGAGATTGAGCACGCGTCCTTCCAGCTTCTGCTTGCGCGCGAACGCCAGCAGCTGCTGGGTCAGGCGCGCGGCCTGGCCGGCGGCATCGCGAGCGCGGTCCACGCTCTTGCGCAGCAGCGACGGATTCAGCGGGTCGCTCTCGACCGCGTGCTCGATCAGTTCCAGATACCCGGACATGACCTGCAGCAGGTTGTTGAAGTCGTGCGCGATGCCGCCGGTGAGCTGGCCCAGCGCCTCCATCTTCTGCGCCTGGCGCAGCGCGTCCTCGGCATCGCGGCGGCGGCTGACGTCCAGTTGCGAACCGAAGAAATACACCAGCTCGCCGCGGTCGTCATACACCGGGGAGATATACAGCGCGTTCCAGAAGCTGGAACCGTCCTTGCGGTAGTTGAGGATCTCCACCGCCACTTCGTCGTGCGACTTGATCGCATCGCGGACGCTGCGCACCGTCTCGCGATCGGTGTCCGGCCCCTGCAGGAAGCGGCAGTTATTGCCGATCAATTCCTCGCGACCGTAACCGGTCATTTCCAGGAACGCGCGGTTGACGAAGATGATCGGATTGTCCGGCTGCCGCGGATCGGTCACGATCATCGGCATGCGCGTGGTCTGCACTGCAGCGAAGAAAATATCGCTGCGCTGGTTGGACATGTCGGTGGGGGCGTTCGGGTCGACGGTCGTCGGCGGCGCCGAGGTGTTGCTGGTTTCTGGTGCGGGCATGGTCGGTGGCAGGTCGATGCGAACCGTCGCTGGCCCGCCTAGGCGGGCGGCCACACCGGGGTTCGCACGCCGGCGTCAACGCGAATAATACCTGTGCAAGCGTTCTACCACGATATCGTCCTGCAGCGACTCCAGCGCCATGATCCGCACCTGCCGATCGCTCAATGCCAGCACGCGCTCGACATAGATCTCCGGGCCTGCCTCGGTTTCCTTCATGGACTTGCGGAACCCGTAGGGCACGACGCCCTTCTCTCCGTCCTTGCTGCCACCGATATACAGAACGACCGACATGACGCTTCCTCTGCAGGGAATTCGTGGAACTGGCGCGCACCATACACAGCGCCATGTGAGGGACTTCTGCACCGAGATTAATCGCGGCTGTTTGCCCGAACATGACGTCCGCGGCGGCTCACGCGGACTTAACCGGACCTGCGCCTAAGTCGCACATCCTTTCTGCGCCGGGGCGTCATGGATCTCAAGAGCGGTTATCCCTTCTGGTCGGTCCGCAACGGCCTGATGCAGAGCTTTCCGCAGCTGCGCGACGACGTGCGCTGCGATGTCGCGGTCGTCGGCGGCGGCATCACCGGCGCCTTGATCGCCGAAGAACTGAGCGCGCACGGGCATGCCGTGACGGTCCTGGAGCAGCGCGACATCGGCTGGGGCAGCACCGCGGCCAGCACCGCCCTGCTGCAGTACGAGATCGACACCCATCTGATCGATCTGGCCAAGCGCTATGGCGAACCTGCCGCCGCCCTCGCCTACGGTGCCTGCGCGCAGGCGCTGGAGCAGTTGCGCGACCTGGTCCGGCCGCTGCGCGATGTCGACTTCGGCTGGAACGACAGCCTGTACTACGCCAGCAAACGCCGCCACGTGCGGGTGCTGCTGGAAGAGCTGGAAGTGCGCGCGCGACACGGCCTGGACGTGGAATGGCTGGACGCGCAGACGCTGGACGCGGACTACGGCCTGCAGGCGCACGGCGCGATCCTCAGCCACCAGGCGGCACGGGTGGATCCGTACCGCCTCACCTATCGCCTGCTCGGCCGCGCCTTCCGACGTGGCGTCGGCGTCTACGACCGCACCCGCATCGCGCGGATCGTGGTCACTGGCCGCGGCGTGACCCTGCACACCGATCAGGGCGCGCAGGTGCGCGCCGGCCATGTGGTGATGGCCGCCGGCTACGCCAACCAGCACTGGCTGGATCAACGCGTGGCCCGCAACCGCAGCAGCTACGCCTTCGTCAGCGACCCGCTAGAGCCTTCCGTCCTCGGCCCATTGCGCGACACCATGATCTGGGAAAGTGCGCGGCCGTATCTGTACCTGCGCAGCACCGGCAACGGCCGCATCGTCGCCGGCGGCGAGGACGACAGCGTGGACGTGCCGGCGCGACGCGACGCGCGCGTGGACAGCAAGGCGCACACGCTGTCGCGCAAGATCGCCAAGGTGATGCCGGGACTGGAGCTGCAGCCGACCTTCGCCTGGGCCGGCACCTTCGCCGAGACCGAGGACGGCCTGCCGTTCTTCGGCCCGCACCCGCAGCACGGCCCGCGCGTGCAGTTCGCCATGGCCTACGGCGGCAACGGCATCACCTACAGCATGATCGGCGCCGGCCTGCTGCGCGCCCAGATCGAGCGGCATGCGCACCCGCTCAAGCGCCTGTTCGGTTTTTCCCGGCTCGACTGACCCGAGCCACCAACAAGCGCCACTGGTACATCCGTACGAGTGGCTTCAGCCGCGACCGGGGCGTTCCCGGGAAAGCCCGTCGCGGCTGAAGCCGCTCATGCGCGGCAACGTCGTGCATTGCGAAAGGAGCGGTTTGCGGACGCCACGCGCTCAACCCGTCCCCGGCCACCAACCCCGACCGTACAGCGCATAGCGATCGGCGGCGCGTTCCAATGGATTGCGCACGCTGACCCCGCCGCAGGCCAGGTACACCGGCAGGAACAGCGGCCCGAGCAGCATGTACTGCAGCACGTGCGCACGTTCGTGGTCGCCGAGCCGTACCGCAGGATGCCGGCAACGACCGGCAGCGTGTTCGTAGGTGGCGCAGGCCACGTCCAGATCGTCTGCGCTGAGCAGGATCACGTTGCCCAGCGTCATCGCCCCGCGTGGCCGCATCGGCACGCGTTCGAACACCAGCGCCAGTTCGCGTCGGCTGAAGCGCAGACGCGCACCGAAGGCCAGCGCGATGGTCCCGACGAGCATGCCCAGGACAGTGTTCGGAGAGGTCCAGAGGACGCCGACGGCGATCCCGGCATTGCGCCAGACCCGCGACAGCGGCCGCGTCAATCGGCTTCGTTGGGAATCAGCAGCCACAGGATCAGATAGACCAGGATGCCGGGGAAGGCGGCCGAGACGATCGACCCGACCACGTACAGCACCCGCAGCAGGGTCGCATTCCAGCCGAAGCGGTGGGCGATCCCGCCCATCACGCCCGCGATCATGCGGTCGTTCAACGAGCGCGACAGCGAACGGGGTTGCGACATGGCAGCGGCTCCAGCGACGGCGGCCGGCTCACTCTACGCGCGCCGGCGCGGGCGCGGCGTGACGGCGCAATGCCGCCAATTGTTGCTCGAACCAGGCCGCCGCCTCCTGCTCCGGCCGGCCAGGACAGGCAACACGGTAGGCGCTTCCGCTGACGCTGCTGCGGCTGGCGCCGCGCGCGATGAATTGCTCGGCGCTGTCCACCAGGTCGCGCGAACGCAGTGCCGCGTACTTGCGCTGCAGATGCGCCTCGGCCTCGCGACCGGAGTACCAGGTCCCGTTGCGTTGGAACCGGCACGGCGAGGACTGCAACGCCGCCAGCAGTCCGCGGATTTCACGGTCGGCCGCGGCCGCAGGCGCAGCGATGCCGCGCTCCACGCTCAGCCAGGCCAGCGCCACCGCCAAGACGACGCCAGCAAGACGCGCCCCTGGCGGCACGACGCGTCGCCGCTGGCGCTCAGTGCCCGCCATCGCGCTCTGCCAGCCACTGATGCAGCGCCGCCGGCACTTCGCGTTGGGCGCGGCCGGAGACGTAGATACCGATATGGCCGCCGCGGAAACTCAGTTCGGCGTAGTCGCGGCTGCCGAC
Organism: uncultured Xanthomonas sp.; assembly: GCF_964278005.1. Lineage (NCBI taxonomy): Bacteria > Pseudomonadati > Pseudomonadota > Gammaproteobacteria > Lysobacterales > Lysobacteraceae > Xanthomonas > uncultured Xanthomonas sp. The sequence continues at coordinate 465,604 of NZ_CAXYKF010000015.1, read as the reverse complement.
CACGCCGCGCAGCGCCCGCGACGCATCCGGCGGCACCAGGTGGTCCTGCTCGGCATAGACGTTGAGCACCGGCATGGTGACCCGACCCAGGTCCACCGTGTGCGCACCGATGCGCGCGCGCCCGTGCATCAGCGCGTTGTCCTGGTAGAACTGCTTGACGAACTCGCGGAAGGTCTCGCCGGCCAGATCCGGCGAATCGAAGATCCATTTCTCCATGCGCAGGAAGTCCTCGAGCGCCCGCGGATCGTCGAGGATGTCAAGCAGGCCGACGTACTTCTGCAGGTTCAGGCGGAACGGCTTGAGCATCAGGTAGCTGACGTTCATCAGGTCCGCCGGCACGTTGCCCAGCGTGTCCACGAACAGGTCGACGTCGACCTGGCGCGCCCAGTTGGACAGCATGTTGTCCGGGGTGTGGAAATCCACCGGGGTGACCATGGTGACCAGGTTGCGCACCTTCTCCGGCTGCAGCGCGGAGTAACACAGCGAGAACGTGCCGCCCTGGCAGATGCCGAGCATGTTGACCGGGGCGCCGTCGCCGGCCGCGCGCAGGTGGTCCACCGCGCCGTCGATGTAGCGCAGCAGGTAGTCCTCCAGCGTCAGGTAGCGCTCGGAACGGTCCGGGTAGCCCCAGTCGAGTACGTAGACGTCCTCGCCCAGCGCCAGCAGTCCCTGCACCAGCGAGCGGTCCGCCTGCAGGTCGACCATGTACGGACGGTTGACCAGGGCATAGACGATCAGCAGCGGCACCTTGGCGGTGGGCGGGCGTTCGCCGACGAAGCGATACAGCACCACCTTGCCGTCGCGCCACACTTCCTGGCGCGCGGTGGCGCCGTAGTCCACCGTGTCCAGGCCCGGCAGCACGCGCAGACCTTCGAGCAGCTTGCGCTGCAGCTCCAGGGTCTCCTGGACCAGATCGTCGCTGCTGAAACTCAGCGGTCCCTTCATGCGCGACTCCGGCGTGCCGCCGGCGTGGTCCCGGCCCGCCGCGACGTGGCGGCGGGCGTGGCCTTCGCTGGCGTGGCGGCGTTGGATTTGGACTTGGATTTGGGCGCGGCGGCTGCCGCCCGCGCAGGGGCCGACCTGGCCGCGGTCTTCCTGGGGCTTTTCTGCGGCGCAGCCTGGGCCGTGGCAACCGGTGCAGGTCCGGCTGCGGCAGTCGCGCCCTGCCCTTCGCCGCGCTCCAGTCGTCGCAGCCGGCGTTCCAGGTCGGCGATGCGCCGATGCGCGGCATCCAGTTCGGTACGCGTGGGCAGGCCCACCTGCTCGCACACCTGCTCGGTCTCGCGCTGCAGCAGGGCGCGCAGGCGCATCTGCGCGTTCGCGACGTCGGCATAGACCTGGCGGAACTCCGGCGACAGCGCGGCCGCCGCATACGCTTCCTCGGCCGCGTCGATCCACAGGTCGAACATCGCCCGCGCGTTGGTCAGTTGCCGGCCCGGATCCTCGTGCGTGCGCAGCTTCTCCTCGAACAGGCCGAAGGCGCGGTCGATGGCGCCCTGCAGCAGTCCCAGATAGGCCTGCAACTGCGCCTGATAGTCCTGCTGGGCCTTGGCCAGCGCCCGCCAGCGCGCCTGGTGGTTGCGCGCCGGGCCGAACCCGGGCATCTGCAACCATGGGCCACTGTCGCGTTGCAGGCCCTGCAGCCACTGCGCCGCCTGCTGCAGCCACGGGTCGATCCCGGCCTGGCCGGCCCCGCGCACCGCACCCAGCAGCCACTGCAGCAACTGCTCGCGTTGACCCTGTACCTGTCGCTTCCAGGCGTCGGCGACGTCGGCACTGCTGGCGTCGCGACCGGCGAACTGCGCCGCCACCTGCTGCATCGCGCCGAGCCAGTCGCCGGCCTGCTGCTGGAACTGCGCCAGCGCGTCCTCGGCCTGCGGCGCGCTGCCGCGCGGCAGCCACTGGCTCCAGGCCGCGATCGCCTCGCGCCAGGAACCGGCGCCATCGCCAGCCGCGGGGGCCGCGGCGCCCTGGCGCAATGCGGCGCTCCAGGCGTCCCAGTACTGCCGCGTCATCGCCTCGAAATCGCCGGCGCCACCGCCGCTAGCCTTCATCGCCACTCTCCAGACCTGGCCCGCGATGATAGCAACCCGCTGCGATCAGGGCTTGGGGATGCGTAGCGTCTTGCTGATCATCAGCGAGCCGGACAGCGCGAACAGCAGCGCCAGCGGGTGCAGAAGCCACGGTCCCAACCGCCACTCGCCCCACCACAAGGCGTCGCCGATATGGCCCAAGTGCGCGGCGATCGCCAGCACGATCACCAGGCCCAGGCTGCTCGGGATCGGCGTGCCCTCGAAGTACGGCACCTTGTCGCCGTCGCCGGCGATCTGCTCGGCGGTGACGTTGTAGCGGGCCAGGCGGCTGACCCCGCAGCAGACGAAGAAACTCAGCACCAGCCAGTCCCAGCCGCCCTGCATGCCGCAGGCGTAGGCCAGCGCGGCCGGGGCCACGCCGAAGGAGATCACGTCGGCGAGCGAGTCCAGCTCGCGACCCAGGGTCGAGGACGACTTGCGCCAGCGCGCCACGCGCCCGTCCAGCGCGTCGAACACGAATGCCAGCGGGATCAGCGCCATGCCGAACAGCAGGTCGCTGCGGCGGCCGTCCTGCAGAAAGCGCATCGCCGCGAACACCGCGCCGGTGCCGCAGAAGGCGTTGGCGAGGGTGAACCAGTCGGCCAGCTGGAACTCGCGCAGCATGGAGAAGTGGCGTTTCATCGGCATAACGTGGCGGATCCGGCGTGAGCGGCGAGCGACGGCACAGGGTAGCGTGGCGCCGCCGCACTGGCGAGCGGCCGCTGCCAGGCGTCGCGGCGCGCTGCTACGCTGATCGCCCCCACTCCGCGCAGGTACTCCCCATGCAGACCGTCCTGATCACCGGTGCCGCCAGCGGCATCGGCGCCGGCATCGCCCACGCACTGGCCGCCGACGGCCGCCACATCGTCGTCAGCGACCTCGATCTCCAGGCCGCCGAAACGGTCGCCGCGCAGGTGCGCCAGGCCGGCGGCTCGGCCGAGGCGGTGGCGCTGGACGTGGCCAGCGCGGACAGCATCGCCGCGGCGCTGGCCGCCGTCAGCCGGCCGGTGGACGTGCTGGTCAACAACGCCGGGCTGCAGCATGTGGCGCCGCTGCAGGAGTTCCCGATGGACAAGTGGAGCCTGCTGGTGGAGGTGATGCTGACCGGGGTCGCCCGGCTGACCCAGGCGGTGCTGCCTGGCATGCGCGAACGCGGCTTCGGCCGCATCGTCAACATCGGCAGCATCCACTCGCTGGTCGCCAGCCCATACAAGAGCGCCTACGTCGCCGCCAAGCACGGCCTGGTCGGCTTCTCCAAGGTGATCGCACTGGAGACCGCCGACACCGACATCACCATCAACACGCTCTGCCCCAGCTACGTGAAAACGCCGCTGGTGGACAGGCAGATCGCCGACCAGGCGCGCACCCGCGGCATTTCCGAAGCCGACGTGATCGCCCAGGTGATGCTCAAGCCGATGCCCAAGGGCGTGTTCATCGCCTACGACGAACTGGCCGGCTGCGTGGCGTTCCTGGCCTCGCCGGCGGCGCGCAACATCACCGCGCAGACGATCGCCATCGACGGCGGCTGGACCGCGCAGTAGCGCTGCGGCAAGCGCGCACGTGCGCCTGCTGGATCGCGCGATCGACGCTGGTCAAATTTTCGCCATTGCGGCGGCGGCCGTTGCGGCACAACGCCACTGGCATCTTATCCACAGCATTCGTGCGCTTTCATCCACACCGGCTGTGGAGAAGCGAGACCGGGACTGATGAAATTTTCGCCACCCGGCAAAATCTGGCAGCCATTTCAGCGACTTGGCCAGTTTGCCCACAGGCTTGTGCAGGATCGATCCACAGCCGCTGTGGACAAGACGAAGGCGGTGCCGCGCGAACGCTCGACCGAGCGACGCGCCGGCCCCTCGCCCATCCCCCGGCGCGAAAGGCAGAGGCTGTTCCTTCTCCCGACGGGAGAAGGTGGCCCGAAGGGCCGGATGAGGGTACGGGCGAAGCCTGGTGCAACCAAACTGCGCGCGGCGCTTTCGGGCCGTACCCCCAAACTTCTTGAGTCGCTTTCGCGCCGCACCCTCACCCCAACCCCTCTCCCGATGGGAGAGGGGCTTTACGGCAGCGCGAGCGTGTCGGACCCGCGAGTCGCGCCAGGACTGCATGCGTCCGTCGCGATACGGAATGACCCCGCGGAACGGGCGTGGATCGCCGTCGAACACCAGCGGGAAGAAGAGGCTGTTCCTTCTCCCGTCGGGAGAAGGTGGCCCGAAGGGCCGGATGAGGGTACGGGCGGAGCCTGGTGCAACCAAACTGCGCGCGTCGCTCTCGCGCCGTACCCTCACCCCAACCCCTCTCCCGATGGGAGAGGGGCTTAGCGCGTCAGACCCGCGAGTAGCGCCAGGATTGCATGCGTCCGTCGCGGTATGGCATGACCCCGTGGAACGGGCGCGGGTCGCCGTCGAACACCAGCGGCAGGAAATGGCGATCGCCCTCCCACAGCGGCAGCGTGTCCATCTGCGCGATCGGCACCCAGGCCAGCGTGCCCTCGGCGTTCTCGGCGAACGGCTCGCCCGCGTAGGCGTCGATCAGGAACACGAAGCCCAGCCAGTCCTCGCCGTGCTTGCCGAACCCCGGCCAGCTGATGGTGCCGCGCAACTGCAGCGCTTCGCAGGTGATGCCGGCCTCTTCCAGGATCTCGCGGCGCATGCCGGCCAGGACGTCCTCGTCCGCCTCCACCTTGCCGCCCAGGCCGTTGTACTTGCCCAGGTGATGGTCGCCGGGCCGGGCATTGCGATGGACCAGCAGCACCTGGCTGCGATCGGGCGAGAGCACGTAGCCCAGGGTGGCGACGATGGGGGTGTAAGGCATGCGACGAAGGCAGAGGACGACGGGCGCGCAGTATGCCGTAACCGTGCCGCCGCCTGGTCCAGCCTGTGGCTAGACGGCGGGCGTCGCCGCGTCCTGCGCCGCGCGCGGCAACGGCGGCGCCGATCGCAGCGTGGCCACGCCGTGGCCGCGCTCGGCCAGGTATTCCAGCCATTTGCCGAGGAAGGTGTTCATGCGCATGCGGTGGCTGATCAGTTCCGCCGGCGGCGGGTACAGCCCCATCACGTCCTGCCAGCGGCGGCCGACATAGCAATGCGTGGTCTCGGCCTGGCGCGCGTCCAGGTACAGGCGCACGTAGGCCGACGGGTCCGGCTCGCCGGTCAGCGGGTCGCACAGATCGTAGGTCAGGCGCAGTTCGACGGTGTAGCGGTGACGCTCGATCACGTCCAGGCGCAGGTCCAGGCCGTCGCCGATGCTGGACACGTAGCTGCCGGCGGCCAGGTCGGCCGGCACGAACAGGCGGTTCAGGTGCAGATAGTTCTCGGCGTACAGCCCCATCAGCCAGCCGAAACGGCTGAGCCGGGGGATGCGTTCGCTGCGGGTCATGGCGTGCTGCATGGACCGATCCTACACGCTGGATCGCGCCGGCGGCAGCATTGACGGATCGGCGCCAGCGGCCTACCGTGGAAATCCCTGCGAGGACGTGCGGAAATGCCGTCGCCGCCAGGAACGGCCCCGCCCGACCAGCGCGCGCTGGCCCGTCGTCCCCTCTCTCAGAACATCTCGCGCTGCAGTCCCAGCGTCGCCAGCACCTTGCTGGAAATCTCCTCGATCGAGGTATGCGTGGTGCTCAGGGTCGGAATCCGCTCCATGCGGAACATGGTTTCGGCCGCCGCCACTTCGCGCCGGCAGGTCTCGGCGTTGGAGTAACGCGAATTCGGCCGCCGCTCCTGGCGGATCTGCTGCAGCCGCTCCGGATCGATGGTCAGCCCGAACAGCTTGTTGCGATACGCGCGCAGCCGCGGTGGCAGCCGATCGCTCTCCAGGTCCTCGTCGGTCAACGGATAGTTCGCCGCGCGCACGCCGTAATGCAGCGCCAGGTAGATGCAGGTCGGGGTCTTGCCCGCGCGCGACACCGCCACCAGGATCACGTCGGCTTCGTCGTAGGTGAGCGCGATGCCGTCGTCGTGCGCGAGCGCGAAGTTCATCGCGTTGATGCGGCGGTGGTAGGTCTCGAAGTCGACCAGGCCGTGCGCCTGTCCCACCCGCGAGTGCCGCGGCGCGTTCAATTCGCGCTCCAGCGGCTCGATGAAGGGCGCGAACACGTCGAGCATCAGCGCCCCGCTCTCGGCCAGCAGCATGCTCAGTTGCGGATCGACGCAGGAGTTGACCACGATCGGCCGAACCTGATAGCGCTCCCCTGCGGCATGGATCCGCTGCGCGGCGTCGCGGGCTTTTTCCGGATCGTCGACGAACGACATGCGGTCGGTGACGAAGCTGAAACCGCTGAACTGGGTGAGCAGGCTATGCCCAATGGTTTCAGCGGTGATACCGGTTCCATCGGACACGTAGAACACCGGTCTGATCGTCGACATTGCCTGCATTCTCCTGGCTGAAACCCAACGGATGCGCCCGCTTCGCTTGTGCCGGCTCGGGTGCGCACTGCATCATATCGGCTTCTTCCCTCACGGACGCGGCCATTCAGCCCGCCTCGGGCGATGGCCTAACGGAGCATCGCGCTTGAACGAGAACATCCTGTGGTTGCATGAGCTGCGCCTGGCCGACCTGGCTCGCGTCGGTGGCAAGAATTCCTCCCTCGGCGAAATGATCGGCAATCTGGCGGGGCTCGGCGTGTCCGTGCCCGGCGGCTTCGCCACCACGGCCGAAGCGTTCAAGGCCTTCGTCGCCCACAACGATCTGTACCAGCGCATCTTCGACAAGCTGGCCACGCTGGACGTGGAAGACGTGGGTGCGCTGACCGCCGCCGGCAAGGAAATCCGCGGCTGGGTGATCGACGCACCGCTGCAGCCGGAGCTGGACCAGGCGATTCGCGACGCCTACGCGCAACTGTGCAACGAGAACGGTGGTGGCGACATCGCGGTCGCGGTGCGCTCCTCGGCCACCGCCGAAGATCTGCCCGACGCCAGCTTCGCCGGCCAGCAGGAGACCTTCCTCAACGTGACCGGCGCCGACGACGTGGTGCACAAGGTCAAGGAAGTCTTCGCCAGCCTCTACAACGATCGCGCCATCGCCTACCGCGTGCACCACGGCTTCAAGCACGAGGACGTGTTCCTCTCGGCCGGCGTGCAACTGATGGTGCGCTCCGGCGTCGGCGCCTCCGGCGTGCTGTTCACCCTGGACACCGAGTCCGGTTTCCGCGACGTGGTGTTCGTTACCTCGAGCTTCGGCCTCGGCGAAATGGTCGTGCAGGGCGCAGTCAATCCCGACGAGTTCTACGTTTACAAGCCCACCCTCAAGGCCGGCAAGCCGGCGATCCTGCGCCGCTCGCTGGGCAGCAAGCTGATCCGCATGGTGTATTCGGACGTGCCGGGCGAGCGCGTGCGCATCGAGGACACCCCGGCCGAGCTGCGCAACACCTTCTCGATCAACGACGAGGACGTGCAGGAACTGGCCAAGCAGGCGCTGGTGATCGAGCAGCACTACCAGCGGCCGATGGACATCGAATGGGCGAAGGACGGCGTCAGCGGCAAGCTGTTCATCGTGCAGGCGCGCCCGGAGACGGTGAAGTCGCGCGGCCACGCCACCCAGATCGAACGCTTCGCGCTGCAGCAGCGCGGCGAGGTGATCGCCGAAGGCCGTGCGATCGGCCAGAAGATCGGCGCCGGCGTCGCGCGCGTGGTGCGCAGCCTGGAAGACATGAACCGGGTGCAGCCCGGCGACGTGCTGGTCGCGGACATGACCGACCCCGATTGGGAGCCGGTGATGAAGCGCGCCTCGGCGATCGTCACCAACCGCGGCGGCCGCACCTGCCACGCGGCGATCATCGCCCGCGAGCTGGGCGTGCCGGCCGTGGTCGGCACCGGCAACGCGATGGAACTGGTCGAGGACGGCAAGGAAGTGACGGTGAGCTGCGCCGAAGGCGACACCGGCTACATCTATGGCGAGCGCCTGCCGTTCGAGCGCACCACCACGGATCTGGGCAACATGCCGCCGGCGCCGCTGAAGATCATGATGAACGTGGCCAACCCGGAGCGCGCGTTCGACTTCGGCCAGTTGCCCAACGCCGGCATCGGCCTGGCGCGCCTGGAGATGATCATCGCCGCGCATATCGGCATCCATCCCAACGCGCTGCTGGAATACGCCAAGCAGGACGCGGCGACCAAGAAGAAGATCGACGAGAAGATCGCCGGCTACGCCGACCCGGTGAGCTTCTACGTCAATCGCCTGGCCGAAGGCATCGCCACGCTGACCGCGTCGGTGGCGCCGCACCCGGTGATCGTGCGCCTGTCGGACTTCAAGTCCAACGAGTACGCCAACCTGATCGGCGGCAGCAACTACGAACCGCACGAAGAGAACCCGATGATCGGCTTCCGCGGCGCCAGCCGCTACGTCGATCCGAGCTTCGCCGCCGCGTTCGCGCTGGAATGCAAGGCGGTGCTCAAGGTCCGCAACGAGATGGGCCTGGACAACATGTGGGTCATGATCCCGTTCGTGCGCACCCTCGAGGAAGGCCGCAAGGTCGTCGAGGTGCTGGCCAGCAACGGCCTGCGCCAGGGCGAGAACGGCCTGAAGATCATCATGATGTGCGAGGTGCCGTCGAACGCGCTGCTGGCCGAGGAATTCCTGGAGATCTTCGACGGCTTCTCGATCGGCTCCAACGACCTGACCCAGCTGACCCTGGGCCTGGACCGCGACTCCTCGATCGTGGCGCACCTGTTCGACGAACGCAATCCGGCGGTCAAGAAGATGCTGTCGATGGCGATCAAGGCCGCGCGCGCCAAGGGCAAGTACGTGGGCATCTGCGGCCAGGGTCCTTCGGATCACCCCGACCTGGCCGAGTGGCTGATGCAGGAAGGCATCGAATCGGTCTCGTTGAACCCCGACACCGTGGTCGACACCTGGCTGCGCCTGGCCAAGCTCAAGAGCAAGGGGTGATGCCGATGCAGTCGTGGCTGACGGCACTGACGGCGGCCACGACCGCTGCACCGGCGACGCGGGCGGCGCGCCCGTTCGACTGGCGGACGCTGGACTGGGCGCAGTACGCGCTCAACTGGGGCGTGGCGATCCTGATCCTGGTAGTCGGAATGTGGATCGCCAAGCGCCTGAGCGAATGGCTGCGCAGCGCCCTGCTGCGCGCACGGGTGGAAGCCACGCTCAGCAATTTCCTGCGCAACGTCGCCTATGCGTTGATGCTGGTGCTGGTGCTGGTCACCGCGCTGCAGAAGATCGGCGTGCCGCCGACCTCGCTGTTCGCCGTGCTCGGCGCCGCCGGCCTGGCGGTGGGCCTGGCGCTGAAGGATTCGCTGTCCAACATCGCCTCCGGAGTCATGCTGATCGTGCTGCGGCCGATGCGCGACGGCGACCACGTGGTGGTGGCCAGCCAGGAAGGCGTGGTCGACGAGATCCGGATCTTCCAGACCCGCATCCGCACCTTCGACGAGCGCATGGTGACCCTGCCCAACAGCACCATCACCACCGCGCCGATCGTCAACTACAGCACCCTGCCCAACCGGCGCCTGGAGATCACCGTCGGCGTCGGCTACGGCGACGACCTGAAGAAGGCGCAGGAGCTGTTGCTGAAGATCGCCCAGGACAATCCAAACATCCTGAAGACGCCCGCCCCGTTCGTGCAGGTCACCAACCTGGGCGAGAGCACGGTGGACCTGATGCTGTTCGGCTACGCCAAGAACGGCGATTTCGGCGCGGCCAAGAGCAGCACGCTGGAGCAGATCCGCAACCAGTTGCTGGAGAACGGGCTCAGCATTCCGTATCCGCAGCGCGACCTGCACGTGTACCACCACGATGCCGATGGGCGCCCGATCGCCGAGCTGCTGACCAAGGGCGTCACCGACGACGGCGAGACCAAGCCAGGGCCGCCGCTGGCGCGCTGAGGGGCGGCGTCAGCACCTGCATTCCCTGCGCGACTGTATCCGCCCGACGATCGTCGGGCGATCTATCGCATGCTCTCTGACAGTGTCCGGATCGCGGATCAGCCCTCGCCCTGCCCGCCCAACGTGCCCATGAACGGACGGTAGTAACGCAGTTCGTCGATGGAATCGTGCACGTCGCTGAGCGCGGTGTGCGAGGAGGTCTTGGTCAGGCCGGCCGACACCGTCGGCGCCCAGCGCCGCGCCAGTTCCTTCAGCGTCGACACGTCCAGGTTGCGATAGTGGAAGAAGCGCTCCAGCCGCGGCATCTGCCGGTGCAGGAAACGCCGGTCCTGGCAGATCGAGTTGCCGCACATCGGCGAGGTGCCGGGCTTGCACCACTGGGTCAGGAACGCCATGGTCTCGGCCTCGGCCTGGGCCAGCGTGACCTGGCTGTCGAGCACGCGCTGCCACAGGCCGGAGTGGCGGTGCTGGTTGCGGTTCCATTCGTCCATCGCCTCCAGCGTCTGCAGCGGATGGGCGATGGCGAACTCCGGGCCCTCGGCCAGCACGTTGAGTTGCGCGTCGGTCACCACCGTGGCGATTTCGATGATCGAATCACGATCGGTATCCAAGCCGGTCATTTCCAGATCGATCCAGATCAGCCGATCGTTCGCCACATGCGCTTGCGCCATATCACCGTCCTGTCGTTCGCGGCGGCGAGGCCGGCGCGGAAGTGTCGTATCAGACTTCAATGATACCGCGCGGCCTGCGCGACCGGCAGGGGCTGGCCGCTCACGCGCCCAGCGGCGGCTTGCCGCGCTTGGCGCGGAAATAGTTGGTCAGGCGCGTGCTCGCGTCCGCCGCCAGGACCCCGCTGCGGACCTGCACGCGGTGGTTGTGGCGCGGATCGGCGAGCAGGTCGAACACGCTGCCGCAGGCGCCAGTCTTGGGATCGGTGGCGGCATAGACCAGTTCCGCCACCCGCGCGTGCACCACCGCCATCGCGCACATCGCGCACGGCTCCAGGGTCACGTACAGGCGGCTGCCGACCAGGCGGTGATTGCCGAGCCGGCGGCCGGCCTGGCGCAGCGCGACGATCTCGGCATGCGCGCTGGGATCGTGTTCGGCGATGTTGAGGTTCCAGCCCTCGCCCAGCACCTCGTCCTCGGCCGAGACCAGCACCGCGCCGACCGGGATCTCGTCGAACTCGCGCTCGGCACGCTCGGCCAGGGCCAGGGCGTGGCGCATCCAATACGCATCGCGCGCCCGTTGCGCGTCGTCGCCGACGCTCATCGCGACGCGCCGTGCTTGCGCACGAACTCGGCGAAGACCGCCAGCGTGGCTTCGCTGACATGATGCTCGATGCCCTCGGCATCGCGGCGCGCGGTGTCGGCGTCGATGCCCAGGGCCAGCAGGAACTGCTCCACGGTCTGGTGGCGCTGCCGGCTGGCCGCGGCCAGCGCCTCGCCCTCGGCGGTCAGGAACACGCCGCGGTAGGGCCGCTGCACCACCCAACCGCCCTTGACCAGGCGCTTGAGCATCTTGGCCACGGTCGGCTGGGCCACGCCCAGGCGCGCGGCGATATCCACCTGCCGCGCTTCGCCACCGTCGGCGAGCAGGTCGGAAATCAGCTCCACGTAGTCCTCGATCAGCTCCAGGCGGTGCGCCTCGCGCACCTGGCGGAAGCTTTCGACCTGCACTTCGGCGTCGAGCAGCACCGCCGGCGGCGCCATCGACTTCCCGCTTTTCTGCATCGCAACGCCCTTGTCCTGTGCCGGCGCCCGCCGGCCACCCGCCTATTCTGGCCGAATCCGGGCTATCGCAGCGATCTGAATTGCCAATGCTAATCCATATAGCACCTGCTATATACTCGTTCGCACCCCGCCCCACGTGTCATTGCCATGGCCGCCCCCCTGCCCCTGCCGAGTTCCGCTGCCGCGCACGCCAGCCGCGGAGAGGCGCGTCCCAGCCTGGGCGCGATGCATGCCAGCGTGGCCGTGCCGCGCAGCGGCCTGGGCTGGCGCCGCTTCCTGGCCTTCCTCGGGCCCGGCTACATGGTCTCGGTCGGCTACATGGATCCGGGCAACTGGGCGACCGACATCGCCGGCGGTTCGCACTTCGGCTACCTGCTGCTGTCGGTGATCCTGCTGTCCAACCTGATGGCGATCGTGCTGCAGGGCCTGGCCGCGCGCCTGGGCATCGCCACCGGGCTGGATCTGGCCCAGGCCTGCCGTGCGCACTACTCCAAGCCGGTGAACTTCCTGTTGTGGCTGGCCTGCGAAGCGGCCATCGTCGCCTGCGACCTGGCCGAAGTGATCGGCACGGCGATCGCGCTGAAGCTGCTGTTCGACATCCCGCTCACCGCTGGCGCGATCATCACCTCGATCGACGCGCTGCTGGTGCTGTTCCTGATGCGCCGCGGCTTCCGCGCGCTGGAGGCGTTCGTGATCGCCCTGCTGACGGTGATCTTCGCCTGCTTCCTGGTGCAGATCGTGCTGGCCGCGCCGCCGCTGCGCGAGGTGCTGTCAGGCTTCATCCCGCGTGCGCAGGTGGTGACCGATCCGGCCGCGCTGTACCTGGCGATCGGCATCATCGGCGCGACGGTGATGCCGCACAACCTGTACCTGCATTCCTCGATCGTGCAGACCCGCGCCTACGAGCGCACCGACCAGGGCCGCCGCTCGGCGCTGCGCTGGGCGCTGGCCGACAGCACCATCGCGCTGAGCCTGGCGCTGTTCGTCAACGCTGCGATCCTGATCCTGGCCGCCGCGGTGTTCCATGCGCACGGCCGCACCGACGTGCAGGAGATCGAACAGGTCCACGAGTTGCTAGCGCCGATGCTCGGCGTCGGCCTGGCCTCCACCCTGTTCGCGGTGGCGCTGCTGGCTTCCGGCATCAACTCCACCGTCACCGCCACCCTGGCCGGGCAGATCGTGATGGAGGGCTTCCTGCATCTGCGCCTGCCGCCATGGGCGCGGCGCCTGCTGACCCGTGGCCTGGCGATCGTGCCGGTGGTCGCGGTGACCTCGCTGTACGGCGAACAGGGCACCGCCAAGCTGCTGGTGCTGAGCCAGGTGGTGCTGTCGATGCAGTTGCCGTTTGCGGTGATCCCGCTGGTGCGCTTCGTCACCGACAAGCGCCGCATGGGCCCGCTGGTGGTGCGCCGCGGGCTGGCCTGGCTGGCCTGGACGATCGCCGCGCTGATCGTGGTGCTCAATCTGAAGCTACTGGCGGATACGTTGTTGCACTGAGCGATCCCGCCGCCGACGCCGTGCGCAGACGCGGACAGGATGGCCGCGCTGCGAACGGACGTCCGAGCACATGCGCGTCGCTACCTGTCCTGGGATGCAGCCAGCGGCACCACGTACGCCTCCAGTTCCGCCATCCGCCCATCGCGAAACCGCCAGACATCGCAGTAGGAGAACCGCGACGTCCCGGCGTCGCCAGTCTCGAGCGTGATCTGGCCGAGGGCCACGACGTGGCCGTCGCCGATGATGTACTTGCGAACGTCGAACTGCGGCGGCTGCCGGTAGGCATCGGCCATCCACTCCCTGACCGCCTGCTTGCCCCGCAATGTGCGCTCGCCGATGAAGTGCCAGGTCGTATCTTCGGTGCAATGGGCGAGAAAGCCTTCGTAATCGCCTGCGGCGATGGCGACGTTCGCGGCCTGCAGGACGTGCTGGTTCGCCTCGGTCATCGGATGGCCTCCTCTGGCTGGGAACGGTCGAGATGGCGCCAACCTAGCGTCGCCCGTGTCGCACCTGCGTACACGCCTCAGCGGCTCGCCGCGCGAGCGACCGGCGACGCACGCAAGCGTTGCAACGACCCGATACAGAAGTCTCGTGCATCGGCAGTGACGGCGAAACCGGAGTTCCTGCCGGTACGCACCGGCATGCACGGGCGCTGACGATCTCGCGCCCTCTCAGGTTGTCGTTGCTTTCGCGAACAGCGCCGTATAACGCCGCTGCATTTCCTCCGGCGTCACCGACTCGATCGCGTGGCCGATCAGCCAGCGGTGGCCGAAGGGATCGCGCACGGTGCCGGAGCGTTCGCCGTAGAAGTGGTCCTGCATACCGCGCTCGAGCGTGCCGCCGGCGCCGAGCGCGCGGGCGACCAACGCGTCGGCATCGTCCACGTGCAGGTGCAGCGTGACCGGCGTGGCACCGAGGTGTTCCGGGCTACGCACGCCCATGTCCGGATACTCTTCCGACAGCATCAGGATGTGGCCATCGAGATCCACCTCGGCATGACCGATCCGTCCATCGGGCTCGGTAAGGCGGAACAGTTCGCGCGCACCGAACGCGCGGGCGTAGAACGCCATCGCGGCGGCGGCGTCGCGCACGCACAGATAGGCATACAGTTCGTGGATCGCCATGGCATGTCCTCGTGTGGGCCAGGCGCCCATTGTGGAACCCTGCGTGCGCCGCGTCTTGCAGGAAATTGACCTGCGCCGCGATCAGCGCGGCACATGCCGGGGGGCGGCGGGATCGGCCGCCCGCCGCCAGGCGGACGGGGTGACACCGGCCACGCTGCGGAAGGTGTTGGCCAGGTGCGCCTGGTCGGCGAAGCCGCTGGCGGCGGCAATGTCGGCCCAGCCCAGCGAGCGGTCGCACGCCAGGTCCAGCGCGTGCGAGAAGCGTTGCAGCCGCAGCCAGGCGTTCGGTGCCAGACCGGTCGCCTGCCGGAACAGGGCGATACAATGCCGATGGCTGAGTCCACTGGCGCGCACCAGGGTCTCCACGCGCACGTCCGGATGCCAGCCACCGGAACGCAGCACGCACAGCGCCGGATGCCGCACGGGCGGGCGGCCGCCGGCGCGGTCGACCAGCCACCGTTCGAAGGCAGCCAGGCGCGCCGGCGCCTCGGCGCATGCATGCAACCGCTCCAGCAGCGCATCGACCTCGCCGGCAGGCAGCAGCAGTTCCAGCGGCGTGTGATGCCCGGCCAATGCGGATTCGGGCACGCCGAGCAGCACGCTGGTGGCGCCTGGACGCAACATCGCACCGACCGAGACCGCAGGCTGCGTGACATCGCGCACGTGATACGCCGTGCGTACCCCACCCACCACCGCGTGGCCGAGGCAATGGCCGCGCAGGTCGGCCGCGTGGTCGAACACCTGCAACGGTGCACCGCCGATCCGCACGGCGAGATGCGTGGCACCGGTCGGCAGCACGTGCTCGCGCGCAGGCAGCCGCACGGCCGCCGACACCGGTGCGGGCTCGTGCGCCCACACCGCTGTCACCAGACCGCGCAATGCGGAAACGGGAGGTCGATGCATGGACGCCATGGCGCGATGCTACGCCTGTCACCGGCCCCGTCGGTAGTCCGCCCGACGACGCGATGATCGAGCGCTGTCGCACAGGCTCGACCGCACGTCGCCGGCATCGATCCGATTCGGTCACGCAGGAGTATCGGACGCCCTCGCAATGCCTCCGCGACGCACCTGCAGTGATCATGCCGTATCCGTTGTGGCAGGACGTTTCAGGTTTGCTGGCGCACATCCTTGCCCTGCTGTCGCAGTCACTTTCGAGGAGCACGTGGCCATGCATCATCGCACCTAGCCATGCTCGCGTGGCTCGACATCGAAGTGGAAGACATGCTGCCGCCTGCACGAGCGACGCGCAGCATCACGCAGACGAAACAGCGGCACGACTGCAAGCGCCCCCTTGCCGGCTCGCGAATCCGGGCGAAAGAACACCCGGCATTCGCCTGCATCCGTCGCGCACCTGCGCCGCATCTCACACTGTCTTCGACACCGCCAACTGTCTACCCTCGCCGCCGATCCGGCTTATACAGTAGCCGCGACATACCACGGATGGCGGGAATGGCCGCGGCAAGAGATATCGCCAAAGGCGTTCTACTGAGCGCCACTTACTGCGCCGCCTTCCTGCTGGCCTGGCGGTGTTCCGTGGACCAGTGGTATCTGCCGGCCGGCGTGCGCGTCGCGAGCCTGCTGTTCCTGCCCGCACGGCGCTGGCCGTGGTTGCTGGCCGGCGATGCCGCCGCGCTGCTGACATTGCGCATTCCCATGAGCGAGACCTGGGGCGCGAGTGCCACCTGGGCATACCTGAGTCCGTTCCTGCTGATGCCCGCCGTGTCGCTGCTGCCGGTCCTGGCGCGTCAGCGGGTGCCTGACCTGGCACGCAACGATCACTGGCTGCTGCCGCTGACGCTGGCGACCGCGCTGTGGAGCACGCTCTGCAACATCGCGATCAACACCGCGCTGGGCGGCCCCGCCGGGCCGGCGCCGCTCGATGTGCTGCTGCGCTACTGGCTTGGCGACTACCTGGGCACCTTGATGTTCGTGCTGCCGGCGTTGCTGTGGCTGCGCCGGGACGAACCCACGCGACTGCGGGCCTCGCTGTTGCGCGAGGGGCTGGCGTCGATCGCCGTGGTCGTCGTGCTGTCGGCGTCGATCGCCGTGGCCGGCGACGCGCTGCTGCGGCAGTTGCTGATGGTCCTGCTGGTGGTCCCGGCGATCGTACTGACGCTGCGCCATGGCTGGCGGGGCGCGGCGCTCGGCGTGGTCATGGCGAACGTTGCGGTGGCCCTGTCCATGCCCAAGGTCGTCGCACCGGGCATGCACGACGCCGATGCGTTCGTGGTGCAGATCCTGCTCGCCGCCACCGCCACGGTGATGTTCGCGTTCGGATCACGGATCTCCGCCGCCTATCGGCACATGCGCGATGACGGCCGCCTGCGCGAACAGGCGCTGGCCTTCGCACAGGCTGGCTACCTCTCGGCCGAACGCACGCTGCGCCGACGGGTGGTCGACTACACCGACCTCAGCACCCAGATCAACAAGCTGCGCCGCGATGTGGTGGAGGATCTGCGCGCACGCGGACATTACGCCGCGGCCATGCAGATGACCCGCACCGGCGTGATCCAGGCGCAGTTGCTGGACGAATACGTCACCGCGCTCTACCCGCTCGGCATCGAGACGCACGGCCTGTACCACACGCTGCACTCGCCGACCTTCGCCAACCTGTGCGCCACGGAGTTCCGCTGCCGCCTGCATGGCGACCCGCGACGCCTGTCGCTGGGCCTGCAACTGGTCGCCTATCGCTGCATCCTCGACGCCCTCGAGACGCTGCCCGTCGCCCACACCCACCTGCTGCAGGCGCGGGTATGGCGTGCCCGGGGGCGACAGGGCATCGCCATCCGCATCACCGCCGATGCGGCGATGCTGAGCGCGTTGCGGCGCCGTCCGGAAGCGCCCGAGCGGGAACTGGCGGTCCGCCTGCAGGCGCATGGCGGCACCTGCCGGCGCCGCCATGCGTTGAGCTTCAGCTTTCTGGTGTCCGAAAGCCCGGCCTCCAGCAGCCTCACTCCACCGCCGTGACCTCCCACGCGTCACCGCGTGCATCCGAGCGCAGGCGCACCACCACATCGGCCGTCCGGTAGATCACGCGCGACGGCATCGCAGGCGATGCCGTCAACGAGACCCGCCCCACGTCGCTGCCCATCGGCAGCACCCACAGGGTCTTGCCGATGCGGCCGACCGCGGCACGGACCACGCCGCTGGCGTCGTTGATCTGCAGGTAGTTCACGCCATCGCGCGAGAACTCATAGACGCGCCAGGCCGAATCCATCGCGAGATTCAGCGCCTTGGGCACGCTTTCGCCCAGGCCCTTGCCCACCACCCCATGCCCGCCGGAGGGGCAGCAGGACTGCGCCTGCGCCTGAAATGACAGCGCCAACCCCGCCGCGACCACGATTGCCAAGCCCTTCGCCTTCGTTTCCATTGCATCGATCCTTTCCCACCCGGGGAATTCCGCCTGCATCTCAGGCGGGATCAAGGTACGTGGTACGGACGCGGAAGCGGTAAACACCGCCATGGACGCGGTACGAGGCAACTGCGACCAATGCGCAGACCGGCTCTCTGGCGCTGCCTGTTCACCTCCAGCAGTTCCACCGCGACAATGGCAGGCAGCCGTTCCCGCATCACGGCAATCCGTCACCGCCCTCCACACATGCGTGCATTGCTGTCCGCAACTGCCTTGGCCGTCGCGCTTTCCGGCAACGCAAAGGCTGAACCTGCGAGCCGGCGGATGAGCTGGACGTGATTTCCAGGAGCTACGCAAAGAATCCTGGCGTCGAGCAACGGAAGCCGCGCGCTGCCTGCAACTCAGACAGGTCCTTGCACGGCCGCAGAGGGAGGCATCCTAATCGCGCTATGCCGATCGCCTGGACAGCGCGTACTGGGACGATGGCCCGAGGGCCTCCAGCTCGTGCTGGGCCTGACGCAGGGCCCGTGCCCGCCATCCGCGCGTTGCCCACCGCCCATGGAAACATCCCAAGTGCATGCCGCGATCATGTTGCATGTCGTCGCATCCCCGGGGAACCGGCCGCCTACGAAGCGGACAAACAGCATCTCAGCGCACAGCTCGGCGCGCCCGTCGTGTTCGAATGCCTGCCAGGTCCGATGGCGTCCGCGTCGCCATGGCGCGGTGCAGTGCGAGGCGGCAGCCTCCGACGGCTATCGGGATCACGGCTGCTCGCCCAGACCTTTGTTCCAGTGCGTCCGGGCGAATCGGGAAACCTCGTCGGCCAACTCGCTGTCTTCGGGCGTATTGCCCATGAACCCGCCATGCGGCATCGCTTCGAAGACATGCAGTTCGGCAGCGACGCCAGACCTGCGCAAGGCGCGGTGCATGCGCACCGTGTTGGACAGGAACAGGTCACGGGTACCCGATTGCAGAAACGTCGGAGGCAGACCGGCCAGATCGCCGAACAAGGGCGAAAGAAAGGGATGCGACAGATCGGCTCCGTCGGCGTAGAGCTGATTGTTTCGCATCAGCGAGCCCGGCAGCACGACGTCGACCATCTGGTTGACCTGGAAGCTGTCGCCGGACTCGGTCAGATCGACTTCCGGCGAAAGCAGGATCAAGGCGGCGGGCATCGCAAGCCCCTCGTCTTTTGCGCGCAGCAGCATGGCGACGGCCACATTGCCACCGGCCGATCGACCGCCCACGATGACATGCGAGGCCGCGTGGTGCTGCAGTACATGGCGGTACGCCGCCATGGCATCGTCCAACGCCGCCGGATACGGATGTTCGGGCGGCAACCGGTAATCGACGCCGTAGCACGGCACGCCATGCTGCTCCGCCTGCATCCTGGCCTGGACGCGGCAAGCCTCGCCGCCACCGAACACCAGCGCACCACCATGAAAATCCAGATAGGCGCAGTCCTGCATCGAGAGAGTATCCGGGATCGCGACATGGATGGTCGCATCACCGACACGAATCGTCTCCGCGCTCGCGCGCAGCCTCCCGTCCAGACCGCCGAGGGAGGCCGCATAGTGCGCATCCGCCGCCGCCTTGACCTTCATCCATCCGGCGCGGTCATGCGGCAATGGCATCGTGTAGCTGGCGTTCCGAGGAATGCCATCCGCATCCACCATGCGCTCCAGGTTCGCGCGCGCCTCGGGGCTGATCGACGACGGGAAGGGAATCAGGCGTGCCGGCGCGCGGACCCCATGGGGATAGTCACTCATTGTGGTCCCGAGACCTTCTTGTTCCGAGGGGCGAGGGTCCGTCCTGCAAGCGAGCCGACTCCCGATCGAAGCCGATGATCGTGGCCTGCCGGACCGATCGATTCTTCATTGTGCAAGCCTACTCAACCGCAGCGCTCATGTCGTCTGCAACATCAACTGGCACATGCACCATCGGCGACGGTCTGGCGGTGGAGCACGCCAGCTTCTGCACCAGCGCCGCAGCCCCTGCAGAAGACGCCGCAACAGCGCTGCGTCATTCCCGGCGCCGCCGTGTGCGCTAGACGTCGCCTCGTACCGCCGCAGGCTGCAGCAGCAGCCGCACCAACGGATTCGGGAAGCGCCGCGACATGGTGACGGCGTGGAAGGTCTCCACGATGTCCGGCAATTGATCGCCCTCCACCAGCACGCCGGCGGCGATCTCGTCCTTGACCACGATCGGCGGGAGCACGGCCAGGCCGATGTCCTCGCGTGCCAGCAATCGCATCATCGCCATGTCCTCCACTTCCGCCACGATCTGCGGGCGCACGCCCAGGCGATCGGCCAGGGCGTCGAATCCCGCGCGCACGCTGTTGTCCACCGTCGGCAGGATGATGGGATGCTGACGAAGCCGATCGGCGATGCTGGCGGCATGACCCAACCGGTCCGGCGTGCCCACCAAACTGACCGGGCGCTCGGCGAGCCGATGGGTCACGAACGGGGTCAGCGCGTCGGTGGCCGGCGCCTGGTTGAGCAGGACCACGTCGAGATTGAGCGCCTCCAGCGCCCGTAGCAGTTCGCCGGCGCTGCCTGAGCGCAGGATCAGGTCGATATCGGTTCGGCCGAGCAGCGGCCGCAGGAACTCCAGCTGGAAGTTGCGCGACAGCGTGGCCAGCGAGCCGACCCGCAGCGCCTGCCGCGCGGCGCCGGTCTGCCGCAGCGTGCCCAGCAGTTCGTCGCCGGTGGCGAAGATCGCATCGGCGTGGTCCAGCGCGATCTGCCCGGCCTCGGTCAGGTGCAGTTGCCGCCCGCGCCGCTCGAACAGTGCATGGCCCAAACGCTCCTCCAGCTTGCGGATCTGCACCGACAAGGCGGACTGGGTGAGGTTGAGCCGCTCGGCGGTGCGGGTCAGGTTGCCGTCGTGGGCCACGGCCCAGAAGTAACGCAGGTGGTTGTAGTTCAAAGCGGCCATCGTTCGATAATAACGAACGATATCGTGAAAACAATGAATTTTTGTTCGGCCCCGCCGATCGCTATCGTGGCGCCGCCCGCCACTGCGCTCGATCCAAGGGGATTGCCTTGTCGCTCTATCTGCTGCCGCTCTCTGCCCCACTCCTGTTGCTGGTCGCAGCCGTGTTCGGCTTTGTCCGCAGCGGCCGACGCCCCCGCTTCCTCCCCGCCTTCGCCGAACGTGCCGCGCTCGGCGCACTGCTCGTCGCCATCGCCTCGTTGGCGCTGCTGATCGCCCGCGGCGCCGGCGGCAGCGCATCGATCGGATGGAGCGGCATCGGCCTGTCGGTCCGGCTCGATGCGGTGAGCACCACGATGCTGCTACTGGTCGCCTTCGTCGGCTGGATCGTGGTGCGCTACACCCTCACCTATCTGGATGGCGAAGCGCGGCAGGGCTATTTCACCGGCTGGCTGTGCGTCGCGCTCGCCGCGGTGCTGCTGCTCGTGCAGGCCGGCAACCTGGTCCAGGTCGTGGTGGCCTGGATCGCCACCAGCATCGCGCTCAATCGTCTGCTGCTGTTCTATCCCCAGCGTGTGGCCGCGCAACGCGCCGCGCGCAAGAAGCGCCTGTTCTCCAGCATCGGCGCCATCGCCCTGATCTGCGCGGCGCTGCTTGTCTGGAAGAGCCTGGGCACCACCGACATCGCCACCATCAACACGCTGGCGCGGAACGGCCAGCATGGCGGGGCCCTTACCGCGGCGGCCGCCTTGATGGCGCTGGCCGCGGTGCTGAAATCGGCGCAGTTCCCCACCCACGGCTGGCTCACCGAGATGATGGAGGCGCCTACGCCGGTGTCGGCGCTGCTGCATGCCGGCGTGGTCAACGGCGGCGGCTTCCTGCTGATCCGCTTCGCCGACCTGATGCTGGCGGCCCCCGGCGTGCTCGCCGTGCTGGCCATGCTGGGCGGGTTCACCGCGCTGTTCGGCGCGCTGGTGATGCTGACCCAACCCGCGGTCAAGACCTCGCTGGCCTGGTCCACGGTCGCGCAGATGGGTTTCATGATCCTGCAGTGCGGGCTGGCGCTGTTCCCGCTGGCACTGCTGCACATCGTCGCGCACTCGCTCTACAAGGCCCATGCCTTCCTGGCCTCCGGCGGCGCCGTCGAGCAGGTGGCGTCCATTCGCCGGCCCGGGCCGGTCGCCGTGCCCAATGGGGCCGCGGTCGGCCGCGCCTTCCTGATCGCGCTGGCGATCTATGTCGGGATCGGCGCCGCCTTCGGGTTCGCCTTCGGCTTCGGGCACAAGTCGCCGCAGGCCCTGGCCCTGGGCGCCATCCTGATCTTCGGTGTGGCCTATCTGCTGGCCCAGGGTCTGGCCGATGCCGCGCCGCGTCCGCTCACCCGCAGGACCGCGCTCTACGCCAGCGCCGCCGCGGTCGGTTACTTCGCGCTGCAGACCGCAGCCGAATGGCTGACCACGGGGGTGCTGCCGGCGACGCCGGCGCCGGGTCGGCTGGAGTGGACACTGATGGCGCTGGCGGTGCTGAGTTTCGGCCTGGTGGCGGTGGCGCAGGCGCTGTTCCCGCTGTGGGCCTCGCACCCGGCCGCTGCCGGACTGCGCGTGCATCTCGCCAATGGCCTGTACGCCAACGCCACGCTCGATCGTCTGCTCGGCGGCTGGTCCATCCGCAAGACCTCGTGACCCTTCACCGCCAGGACACCCCCATGCTGATGACCACCACCGACGCACCGTCCTTGTCTCACGAGCTGATCATCGCCGCTGCCGCGCGTGCGGCGCGGGCCATTCCCCCGCTTTGGCCGCTCGCCTCGAGCGTGGCGGTCAACCCCTTCCTCGGCCAGACCGGCGAACCGCTGCCGATCGCGGCGGCGCGGCTGCGGCGCGCCGCCGGCATCGCCGTGACCATGCCGCGCGCCTGGTATGCGCAGCGACTGCAGTCCGGCGAGATCGCCGAAGAGGATCTGCAGGCGGCCTGGAACAACGCGCCGGCGGCGCTGCGTCCGCCGACGGTGGCCGCGCTCAAACTCGACGTCGATGCCATGCGCCCTGCTCCGCAGGCGATCCCGACCGTCGCCGATCTGGCACGCGATGCGTCGCAGGTCGACTGGCCGGGCATCGTCGAAGAGCGCATCGGACACTGGGCCGCCAGCTACTTCGATCAGGGCCAGGCGCTGTGGGTCGCCGGGCAGCCCGGCGGCGCCTACAACGCGTGGCGGCTGGTCGCGATGCACGATCTGACGCCGGAAATCGCCGGGCTCACCCGATTCGCGCAGCAGGTGGCGGACGCGCCAGCGACTGCCGAAGAGGCGATCGTCGAGGGCGTCGCCCGCCTCGGCCTCGCGCCGGAGGCACTGGACAGCTACTTCCACCGCCTGCTGACCACGCTGGGCGGCTGGAGCCAGATTGCGCGGTATCGGCTCTGGCAAGCGGAGTTGAGCGGCGGAACCGATGCCTGCGTCACCGACCTGCTCGCCATCCGCATCAGTTGGGAAGCCGCAATGCTGGGCAAGTTCGGCGCGGTGATCGCGCCGCAGTGGCGAAGCGCCGTCGCCGCTTACGTCACGCCGGTGGCGGCGACTTCGGACGACGTCGTCGACAGCATCCTGCAGGAAGCGGCCGAACGAGCCGCACAGCGGCGGCTCGGCAGCGTGCTTGCAGCGTCCGTCTCGGCCCCGGTCGCTCCCGACCGGATGACGTTGCAGATGGCCTTCTGCATCGACGTACGCTCGGAAGTGTTCCGCCGCGCGCTGGAAAGCCTGGATGCCGGCGTCCATACCCTGGGATTCGCCGGATTCTTCGGGTTGGGCATCGGCCATCGCCGGTTCGCCTCAGACGTGGTCGAGGCACGCCTTCCGGTGCTGCTGACACCAGCGGTGCACACCTGCGCGGGAGCGGCGACGTCGTCGATGTCCGAGGCGGACCTCGCCGCACGGATCGCGGCCCGCGCGAAGCGTGCCTGGGGACGCTTCAAGCTGGCCGCCATTTCCTCGTTCGCCTTCGTCGAGGCCACCGGCCCGATCTACGTCGCCAAGCTGCTGCGCGATGGCTTGGGACTGACGCGGCACTCGGCGCCGAACGATCCCGCGCCGCGCCCGGCCGAGGCGCTCGACCTCGACACGCGACTGACCATGGCCACGCGCATCGTCACCGCGATGTCGCTCACCAGCGGGTTCGCCCGACTTGTCGTGATCGCCGGCCACGGGGCAAACGTGGTCAACAATCCGCACGCCAGCGCCCTGCACTGCGGCGCCTGCGGCGGCTACTCCGGCGAAGTGAACGCGCGTCTGCTGGCCGCGCTGCTCAACGACTCCGAGGTACGCGCCGGTCTAGCCGAACGCGGCATCACAATCCCCGCTGATACGTTGTTCGTCGGCGCCCTGCACGACACCACGACCGATGCGGTCACGCTCTACAGCGCCGACCATCCTTCGCCCGACCATGCCGCCGACCTCGACCAGGCGGCGCGTTGGCTGCACACGGCCGGCGCGCTGGCCCGTGGCGAGCGCGCGCTGCGCCTGCCACGCGCGCAGCGGAGCCAGGACATCGCGCCTCGCGCCCGCGACTGGGCCGAGCTGCGCCCGGAATGGGCCCTGGCCGGCTGCCAGGCCTTCATCGCCGCGCCGCGCGCGCGCACGGCCGGGCGCGACCTGGCAGGACGCGCCTTCCTGCACGACTACGATTGGCGGCGCGACGAAGGTTTCGGTGTGCTGGAATTGATCCTGACCGCACCGGTCGTGGTCGCCAGCTGGATCAGCCTGCAGTACTACGGCTCGACCGTCGCGCCCGAGGTCTTCGGCGCCGGCAACAAGCTGCTGCACAACGTCACCGGCGGCATCGGCGTGGTCGAGGGCAACGGCGGTCTGCTGCGCGGCGGACTCCCCTGGCAGTCGGTCCACGACGGCGAACGGCTGATCCACGAACCGCTGCGGCTTTCCGTGCTGATCGAGGCACCGACGGAGGCGATCGGCGACATCCTCGAACGTCACCCGCAGGTTCGCGCGCTGTTCGACAATCGGTGGCTGCATCTGTTCGCGCTGGACGACGAAGGGCGCATGGCGTCGCGCTACACCGGCGAGTTGCGCTGGGAGGCGTGTCCTGGCGATGCGCCGCCCAAGCGCAGCGCCGTGCCGGCACACGCGTGACCGGATGTCACCTGGTCACATCGACCCACCTGTCGACGTCCCTGCACCTGATGCGGGCGGCTGCCTGGCGACGCGTCAGATCCTGGATCGCATCGGTGACAAGTGGAGTCTCTACATCGTCGCCATGCTGGCGAACGGCCCGCAGCGCTTCAACGCATTGAAGCGTGGCATCGACGGCATTTCCCAGCGCATGCTGACGCTGACCCTGCGCGGACTGGAACGCGACGGATTGGTCACGCCCACGCTGTATCCGACGATTCCTCCGCGCGTCGATTACGCACTGACCGACCTTGGACGCACGCTATTGAAGCCGGTCATGGCGCTGGTCCATTGGGCGAACGAGAATCAACGCGCCATTGCCGAAGCGCATCGACGTTTCGACGAGGCGCCGGAGCAAGATCAGGTCTTGGTTCAGGGCGACGTCTACCAGCGGCGTTAGTCAGACTCCGTTTTCGTGGGGCGCGACTGGAAGAAGCAACTGCCAGTAAGCGACATCCACCCAACGGCCGAGCTTGTAACCGACCTGCTCGAAGTGCGCGACCTTCTTGAACCCCAGCGCCTCGTGCAGCCGGGCACTTGCATCGTTCGGTTGAGCGACACCGCCGATGACTGCGTGCAACTCCAGCCGTCGCAGTGTTTCCAGCAGCGCGCCATACAGGACAGCGCCCAGCCCTCGCCCGCGATGCCCATCAGCCAGGTAGATCGTGGATTCCACCGAACGCTGGTACGCCTTTCTCGCTCTCCATTGTGTGGCGTAGGCATACCCGGCAACCTCGTCGCCCACCAGCGCCACCAGCCACGGAAGGCCGACGCTCTGTACGTCTTCAATGCGCCTGGCCATGTCGGCCGACGTCACGGCATCCAGTTCGAACGTGACGCACGTGTTGGCGATGTAGTGGTTGTAGATGTCCGCGATGCGCTGGGCATGCACGGGACTGGCCGAAACGATGGTCGCTGTCACGGTCACCGGCTTCCTTTGTTGATGAGAGGCAAGGCCTGGATCACAGGCGCTTCGACATGCAGACAGCGCTGGACGGACAGAGGCGTTCGAACTGGCTCGACGCCCCGACCAGCGGCGGCACCTGCCCCCGGTCGCACTGCACGTAGCCCATGGCGGCGAACACATCCTGCGCCGTCGTGGTCAGCAGATACAAGGCAAGCACCTCACGCTGCACAGCCAGGCGCTCCGCCTCCCGAACCAGCCGACGCCCGAGTCCATCACCGCGATGCCCCTCCACGACGCACAACGACCGCAGCACGCCGTGTTCGCCATGGAATTCGACAGCCACCGTACCGACCAACCCATCCCGACGCGCGGCAAGGAACTGTCGCGACGCGTGACCGGCGATCAGGTCGGAGGTCGGCAACCCCGAGGACTGCAGCAGTTCTTCCGTCTGCGGATCGAACTGCGACAGGCTGATCACGACGTCCATGACCTCACCTCGGTATGTGCAGAAGAACGACACGGCGGTTGGCGGCAGCCTGGCGATGCGCCGTCGGCGCGACATGAGCCGTGTCCACGCTCATGTCGCAGCCATCTCGCATCGAGTGGCCAAGTTTCAGCAAGTCCGTCCTGCTTCGCAACGCACGTCGCCGCCGCAGCAGTTCTCGGTCAGGTAATCGAGCAGGCGCGTCATCGTGTCGAACTCGGCGCGATAGCAGACCGTCCTGCCCCGTTGCTCGGCGCGGATCATTCCGACAGCAGCCAGCTCCTTCAGGTGGAAGGACAGGGTCGGCCCCGGCAGGGTCAGCGCGCTGGCGATCTCGCCCGCCAGCTTGCCCGCCGGTCCGGCCTGGATGAGCAGCCGGAAGATGGCCAGACGGGTCTCGTGGCCCAGTGCCGACAAGGCCTTGGTTGCGGTCAAATGTTCCATTATTTTAGAATAATGGAATTAATGAAACCAGGCAATCGATCATGGACCTTCCCAATCTGGATGCAACGCTTGCGCCCGCAGCGGATCGCGCGCACCTGGCCGCCGGCGATGCCGAGCACAAGCCGCGCATCCTGATCCTGTATGGATCGCTGCGTCCGGAGTCCTACAGCCGAAAGCTGGCACTGGAAGCGCAACGGCTGCTCGACTACTTCGGCGCCGAGACCCGCGTTTTCGATCCGCACGACCTGCCCATGGTCGATGCCGTCGGCCCGGACCATCCGAAGGTGCAGGAACTGCGCGCCGCTTCGCTGTGGTCGGAAGGCCAGGTCTGGGTGAGCCCCGAACGTCATGGCGCGGTGTCGTCGGTCTTCAAGAATCAGATCGACTGGCTGCCCCTGCAGGAAGGCAGCGTCCGCCCGACGCAGGGACGCACGCTCGCGGTGATGCAGGTCTGCGGCGGATCGCAATCCTTCAACGTGGTCAACGCGCTGCGCCTGCTTGGTCGCTGGATGCGGATGGTGACCATCCCGAATCAGTCGTCGGTGCCGAAGGCCTGGCAGGAGTTCGACGCCAATGGCCGCATGAAACCGTCTGCGTACTACGACCGCGTGGTGGACGTCATGGAGGAACTGGTGAAGTTCACCTATCTGGTGCGCGGCCGCAGCGACTACCTGGTCGACCGCTACAGCGAGCGCAAGGACACGCAGGCCGCCGCTGCACTGGCGGCGGCCGCAGGCGCGGTCGAAGCCACCCAGGCGGCAAAGACCGCGCCATGAAGGCCGTGATCTGCCACAACCCGGAATGCGGCACCTCGCGCAACGCCTCGCCCTGATCCGCCACGCGGGCGCACACCCTTAGGTCGTCGCATACCTCAAGACCTCTCCAAGCCGGCAGCGACTTGTGGAGCAGATCGCCGCATCCGGGCTGACGGCACGAGAGGTTCTTCGGGAGAAAGGCACGCCGTATCACGCGCCGAAGCTACGGCATCCCGAGTTGACGGACAGCGACCTGCTGGACGCGATGCTGGAAGGCGAGCCGAAACACTACCGCAATGCCAAGCCTGCTTCAGGGCGCGCCGATCAGCAGCGGCGCCCACGAAGGAGGTCACCTCACTCCCACTCGATCGTCGCCGGCGGCTTCCCTGAAATGTCGTAGACCACCCGCGAGACCCCGCGCAGTTCGTTGATGATGCGATTGCTCACGGTGCCGAGGAAGTCGTACGGCAGGTGCGCCCAGTGCGCGGTCATGAAGTCGATGGTCTCGACCGCGCGCAGCGCGATCACCCACTCGTAGGCGCGGGCATCGCCGACCACACCGACCGACTTCACCGGCAGGAACACGGCGAAAGCCTGGCTGGTCTTGTCGTACAGGTCGGCCTTGCGCAGTTCGTCGATGAAGATCGCGTCGGCCTTGGCCAGCAGTTCGGCGTACTCGCGCTTCACTTCGCCGAGGATGCGCACGCCCAGGCCGGGGCCGGGGAACGGATGGCGGTAGACCATGCTGCGCGGCAGGCCGAGTTCGACGCCCAGGCGCCGCACTTCGTCCTTGAACAGTTCGCGCAGCGGTTCGACCAGGCCCAGCTTCATGTGCTCGGGCAGGCCGCCGACGTTGTGGTGGCTCTTGATGACGTGGGCCTTGCCGGTCTTGCTGCCGGCCGACTCGATCACGTCCGGGTAGATGGTGCCCTGCGCCAGCCACTTGGCATTGCGGAGCTTGTTCGACTCTTCGTCGAAGATCTCCACGAACAGGTTGCCGATGATCTTGCGCTTGGCTTCCGGGTCGCTGACGCCGGCCAGCGCCTGGAAGTAGCGGTCGGCGGCGTTGACCCGGATCACCTTGACGCCCATGTGCTCGGCGAACATCGCCATCACCTGGTCGCCTTCCTGCCAGCGCAGCAGGCCGGTGTCGACGAACACGCAGGTCAGCTTGTCGCCGATCGCCTTGTGCAGCAGCGCGGCGACCACCGACGAATCGACGCCGCCGGACAGGCCGAGAATCACCTCGTCGTCGCCGACCTGGGCGCGCACGCGGGCGATCTGGTCGTCGATGATGTTGGCCGCGGTCCACAGCGTGGCGCAGCCGCACACGTCGACCACGAAGCGGCGCAGCAGGGTCTTGCCCTGCAGGGTGTGGGTGACTTCCGGATGGAACTGCACGCCGTACCAGCGCTTGGCCTCGTTGGCCATGGCCGCGACCGGGATGCGGTCGGTGACGGCGGTGATGGTGAAGCCCGGCGGCACCTGCGAGACGTGATCGCCGTGGCTCATCCACACGTTCAAACGCGACGCGCCTGCGTGATCGGTCAACCCGGAGAACAGCGCATCGGCAGCGACCACCTCGACCTCGGCATGGCCGAACTCGCGCTGGTCCGCCGCTTCGGTGGCGCCGCCGAGCTGCGCGGCCAGGGTCTGCATGCCGTAGCAGATGCCGAAGATCGGCAGGCCGCTGTCGAACACTTCCTGCGGCGCGGCCGGCGCGCCCGGCAGCGTGGTCGATTCCGGGCCGCCGGAGAGGATGATGCCCTTGGCGCCGAAGCCGGCGATCTCGGCCGGATCGTGGTCCCACGCCCAGATCTCGCAGTACACGCCCAGTTCGCGAATGCGCCGCGCGATCAACTGCGTGTACTGCGCACCGAAATCGAGGATGAGGATCTTGTCGCTGTGGATGTTGGTCATTGGGGCCGGGAATCGGGAACGGGGAATCGGGAATGGGCAAAGCGGTACAGACGCTGGTTCATCGATTCCCGACTCCCGATTCCCCATTCCCGGATGGGCGTCAGCCCATCCTGTAGTTCGGCGGTTCCTTGGTGATCTGCACGTCGTGGACGTGGCTTTCGCGCTGGCCGGCACCGGTGATGGTGACGAACTTGGGCTTGGTGCGCATGTCCTCGATGGTGGCGCAGCCCACGTAACCCATGGTCGCGCGCAGGCCGCCGATCAACTGGTGGATGATGCCGCTGAGCGGGCCGCGGTACGGCACGCGGCCTTCGATGCCTTCCGGCACCAGCTTGTCGGCGTCGGAGGCATCCTGGAAGTAACGGTCCTTGCTGCCCTTCTCCATCGCGCCCAGGCTGCCCATGCCGCGGTAGCTCTTGTAGCTGCGGCCCTGGAACAGTTCGACTTCGCCCGGCGCTTCCTCGGTGCCGGCGAACAGGCCGCCGACCATCACCGTGGAGGCGCCGGCGACCAGTGCCTTGCCGATGTCGCCGGAGTAGCGGATGCCGCCGTCGGCGATCAGCGGGATGCGGTCCTGCAGCGCCTCGGCGACCATGTCGATCGCGGTGATCTGCGGCACGCCGACACCGGCGACCACGCGCGTGGTGCAGATCGAGCCAGGACCCACGCCGACCTTGACCGCGTCGGCACCGGCGTCCATCAGCGCCAGCGCGGCATCGCCGGTGACGATGTTGCCGCCGATCACCTGCAACTGCGGGTAGGTCTTCTTGACCCAGGACACGCGGTCGATGACGCCCTGCGAATGACCGTGCGCGGTATCGACGATGACCACGTCCACGCCGGCCGCGGCCAGCAGTTCGATGCGCTGTTCGGTATCGCCGCCGACACCCACCGCGGCACCGACCAGCAGCCGCGTGGCGGCGTCCTTGGCGGCGTTGGGGTTGTCGGTCTTCTTCTGGATGTCCTTGACCGTGATCAGGCCGCGCAGCTCGAAGCCGTCGTTGACCACCAGGATCTTCTCGATGCGATGGCGGTGCAGCAGCTGCAGCACTTCCTCGTCGCTGGCGCCTTCGCGCACGGTGACCAGGCGATCCTTCTTGGTCATGATGTGGCGGACCGGATCGTCGAGCTTCTTCTCGAAGCGCATGTCGCGGCTGGTGACGATGCCGACCAGTTCGCTGCCGTCGACCACCGGCACGCCGGAGATGTTGCGGGCGCGGGTGAGTTTGAGCACCTCGCCGATGGTGGTCTCCGGACCGACCGTGAACGGCTCGGTGATGACGCCGGCCTCGAACTTCTTGACCTTGGCCACTTCGGCCGCCTGCTGCGCCGGGGTCAGGTTCTTGTGGATGATGCCGATGCCGCCGAGCTGGGCCATGGCCACCGCCAGGCGGTGCTCGGTGACCGTGTCCATCGCGGCCGAGAGGATCGGCAGTTTCAGGCGCAGGTCGCGGGTCAGCCGGGTTTCCAGGCTGACGTCCTTGGGCAGGACGGTCGAATGGGCGGGGACGAGCGAGACGTCGTCGTAGGTGAGAGCTTCAGCCTGGATGCGCAGCATCGGCGGACCCGAGTGTGGGGAAGCGCGGCATTTTAACGCATTGGGGCGGGGATTTGGGAGTCGGGAGTGGGGATTCGTCAAGACCTCGCCCTGCGCGGTCGTGCCGTTTGCCTCTCTTTCAGCAGGGCGATCTCGACGGCCTGCCGATCCCGCATGCAAACCGGAAAGGCCGCGCATGCGCTTTTGCTGTTGCCTTTAACGAATCCCGAATCCCGAATCCCCAATCCCGCGCAGCCTTCAACGAATCCCGAATCCCTAGTCCCCAATCCCGGCCACTGCCCTCAACGAATCCCGAATCCCGAATCCCGACTCCCCGCCGCCTCAGCGGCCTCGATCGTGTTCTGCATCAGCGTGGCCACGGTCATCGGCCCGACCCCGCCCGGTACCGGGGTGATCCAGCTGGCGCGCTGCGCCGCCGCGTCGAAGCCGACGTCGCCGACCAGGCGGCCGTCGTCCAGACGGTTGATGCCGACGTCGATCACCACCGCGCCGGGCTTGACCCACTCGCCCGGGATCAGCCCCGGCCGGCCCACCGCCACCACCAGGATGTCGGCGTCGCGCACCCGCGCCTGCAGCACCTCCGGCGGGGTGAACTTGTGGCAGCAGCTGACCGTGCAGCCGGCGATCAGCAGCTCCAGCGCCATCGGCCGGCCGACGTGGTTGCTGACGCCGACGATGGTGGCGTTGCGCCCGCGCACCGGCTGGTCGGTGTGCGCCAGCAGGGTGACGATGCCGCGCGGCGTGCACGGGCGCAGGCCGAATTCGCGCAGCGCCAGGTGGCCGACGTTCTCCGGATGGAAGCCGTCCACGTCCTTGCGCGGATCGATGCGGTGGATCAGCCGGCTGGCGTCGGGGATGCCCGGCAGCGGCAGTTGCACCAGGATGCCGTGGATCTTGGGGTCGGCATTGAGCCGGTCGATCAACGCCAGCAGCTCGGCCTCGCTGGTGCCCGCCGGCAGGTCGTAGTCGAACGCCTCGATGCCCACCTTCTCGGCCGCGCGGCGCTTGTTGCGCACGTACACCGCCGAGGCCGGATCGCCGCCCACCAGCACCACCGCCAATCCGGGCCGCGGCTGCCCGGCCGCCAGCCGCGCATCGACCCGCGCCTTCAGTTCGTCGAGCAGGTCTTCGGCGATGCGCCGCCCGTCGAGGATGCGGGCCGGGACGGAGGAGACGGGCGCGGAATCGGTCATCGGGGCGGGCGGGTGTAGAGTCGGGGGATGTCCATTGTCCCCGATTCCGCCATGACCGACACCACCCGCATCGAGGCCGCCGCTTTCCGTCGCCTGCTGCAGCACCTCAATCAGGACCGCCCCGACGTGCAGAACATCGACCTGATGATCCTGGCCGGGTTCTGCCGCAACTGCCTGGCCGACTGGTACCGCGAGGCGGCGGTCGCCGAAGGCGAGGACCTCAGCAAGGAACAGGCGCGCGAGCGCGTCTACGGCATGCCGTTCGCCGACTGGAAGGCGCAGCACCAGGCCGAGGCCACACCTGAGCAATTGGCCGCCTTCGCCGAGGCGCAGCGCAAGCACGGCTAGCGCGATGCTGCGTTACACCGCGATCGCGGCAGCCATTCTCGCCGCGGCCTATATGGTGGTCTGTGCCTTGCTCTACCTGGGCCAGCGCGACCTGCTGTATTTCCCGCAGGGCACGCGGGTGGCACCGGCGCAGACCGATTTCGCGCTGCGTCGCGGCGCGGACGTGGAGCTGCGCGGCTGGCAGGTCAATCCCGGTCGCGACAAGGTGCTGCTGTACTTCGGCGGCAATGCCGAGGATCTGCGTTTCGCACGCGCGCAGTTGCAGGCCGCCCTGCCCGACCACAGCCTCTACCTGCTCGCCTACCGTGGCTACGGCGCCAGCGACGGCAAGCCCAGCGAGACCGCACTGGTGGGCGATGCCGTGGCGCTGTACGACCATGTTCGCGCCGCGCAGCCGCAGGCACAGATCGCGGTGCTGGGGCGCAGCCTGGGCAGCGGCGTGGCCAGCCAACTGGCGGCGCGGCGCGCGGTGGCGCAGCTGGTGCTGGTGACGCCGTTCGATAGCCTGGTGTCGGCGGCGCAGGCGCACCACCCCTGGGCGCCGGTGCGCTGGCTGCTGCGCGATCGCTACGACTCGGCGCGCGCCTTGCGCGCCTATCGCGGCCCACTCCTGATCCTGCGCGCCGGCCGCGATCAGGTGGTGCCGCCGGCCAGCACCGACGCCCTGCTCGAGGCCCTGCCGCAGCATCCGACCGTGGTCGCCTTCGCACGGGCCGACCACAACGACATCAGCGACGATCCAGGCTACGTGCTGGCGCTGCAGGCGTTCTTGCGCTGAGGCGGCATCGCTCGGGCGGGGTACTCGAAAGGTACGCGGGAGTCGACTGTCATGCAGCCACGACGCGCGAAGTGGTGTGTGCTTCCGAAAGCGCAATGCGTCGGGACTGAAGTCCCTCCCACAGTGCATCCGGCGGGCTCGTCGCAAGTCCCTGTGGGAGCGGCTTCGAGGCACTTCCAATAACCCGCATCCGGCACCATCGAGCCGGATGCTGGTTGCACGGTAGAAGCGGCTTCAGCCCGCGACCGGGCTTTGCCTGAAAAACGCCCCGTCGCGGCTGAGCCCCTCCTAGAGGACGCTTCCCGAGGCAACTGGAGGTGCCCTTCAGTCGCGACGGGCTTTACCGGTCGTGCGTCATCGGTTCCCCCACGGGCACCGCACACAATGCTGCCTTGCCGTGGCTAATCGCCGCGACGCGGCTCGCCGGGCTCGACCGGCACGCCTTCCGGATTGAGCGTGCGGCTCTCGCGCCGCGGCGGCGTGAACGGAGTCGGGGTCGGCACCACTGGGGTGATGTTGCCGTACATCAGGCCCCTGCCAGCACGCACGTCGCCGGCGGCGATCTCCAGTTCCAGCCGCTCGGCATCGCGGCGGCGGATCTCGCGGGCGATGGAGCGCGCCTCGCTCTCCTCCATGCCCAGTTCGATCAGCGCGGCCTGGCCGAATTCCACCGCCGATTCGAAGGTCTCGCGGATGTGGTAATCCACACCGGCGGCGATCAGCTCCAGCGCGTGCTCGCGGTCGTAGGAGCGCACCAGCAGCTTGGCCTGCGGAAACTCGGTGGTGGCCAGTTCGACGATGCGGTTGGCCGCTTCGCGGTTGTCCACGCACACCGCGATGGCGCGGGCGCTGTGCGCACCGGAAGCGTGCAGCACGTCCAGGCGGGTGCCGTCGCCGTAGTAGATCTTGAAGCCGAACTTGGCCGCGCTCTGGATCATCTCGATGTCGTTGTCGATGATGGTCACGTCCACGTCGCGCGCCAGCAGCGACTGGCTGGCGACCTGGCCGAAGCGGCCGAAACCGATGATCAGCACGCTGCCGGTGAGGCCGTCGGCTGCATCCACGCCTTCCATCGACGGCGCCTCCACCGGTGCCCAGCGCCGGTACAGCAGCACGAACAGCGGCGTCAGCGCCATCGACAGCACCACGATGGCGGTCAGGTTGGCATTGATCTGCGCGTCGATGACGCCGGCACCGCTGGCGGCGGCAAACAGCACGAAGGCGAACTCGCCGCCCTGCGCCATCAGCACGCCGCGATCCAGCGCCTGCGCATGGCCGCTGCCGGTGAGCCGCGCGACCAGGTAGATGCACGCGGCCTTGGCGGCCATGAAGGCAAGCACACCGCTGAGGATCAGCGTCCAGTTGGCCGCCACCACCGCCAGGTTCAGCGCCATGCCGACACCGAGGAAGAACAGCCCCAGCAGGATGCCGCGGAACGGTTCGATGTCGGCTTCGATCTGGTGGCGGAAGGTCGATTCGGACAGCAGCACGCCGGCCAGGAAGGCGCCCATTGCCATCGACAACCCGCCGAGCTGCATCAGCAGCGCCGCGCCCAGCACCACCAGCAGGGCGGCCGCGGTCATCACCTCACGCGCCTTGGCCGCCGCCAGCAGCCGGAACAGCGGGTTGAGCAGCCAGCGCCCCGCCGCCAGCAGGCCGACGATCGCCGCGGCGCCGATACCGATGCCGATCCAGCGCGACGGCGCAGACGCGTCCGCCGGTACCGGCGCCATCCACGCCACTACCGCCAGCAGCGGCACGATCAACAGGTCTTCGAACAGCAGGATCGCGACGATCTTCTGCCCCGCCGGCAAGGCGATGTCGCCGCGCTCGCCGAGCAACTGCATCACCACCGCGGTGGAGGTCAGCACGAAGCCGGAGGCCGCGATGAAGGCCACCGGCAATGGAAAGCCGAAGGCCAGTCCGACCCCGGTCAGCACGCTCGCGCAGACGATGATCTGCGCGGTACCCAGGCCGAAGATCTGCTTGCGCAGGCTCCACAGGTGCGAGGGCCGCATTTCCAGGCCGATCACGAACAGGAACATGACCACGCCCAATTCGGCGACGTGCAGGATCGCCTGCGGATCGGAGAACCAACCCAGGCCGAACGGCCCGATCGCCAGGCCGGCGGCGAGATAGCCGAGCACCGACCCCAGGCCGAGCCGCCGGAACACCGGCACCGCCACCACGGCCGCGCCGAGCAGCGCCACCACCTTGATCAATTCGCTGCTGTCGGCTGGACTGGTCATGCGCCGATTCTACGCACAAGGCCGCAGCATCCCCATGGAGCGGGATGCGACATGAGACGCGGCGCACTGCGTGCTGCGCGCAAGGAACTTCTTGTGCGACATGCAAGCGGTCGCGCGCTGCGCGCCGCACCCTCACCCCAACCCCTCTCCCGAAGGGAGAGGGGCTTGAGCGCGCACGGCGCTGCTTCCGCCATCGAGACCGCATCTGCCTTCTCCCACCGGGAGAAGGTGCACCGAAGGGGCGGATGAGGGTACGGGGGCCGCTGCGTACAACGAAAGCCAGCGCTGCCCTGCATCGCGAGTCGCTTCGCGCCGTACCCTCACCCCAACCCCTCTCCCGCAGGGAGAGGGGCTTGAGCGTGCGCGACGCTGCTTCAGCCATCGAGCCCCCGCCTCCCTTCTCCCACCGGGAGAAGGTGCCCCGAAGGGGCGGATGAGGGTACGGATGCCGCCGCGTACAACGACAGCTAGTAGCAGCTAACCCTCAGCCCCACAGAACCGCGCGTAGTCGATATAGCCAGGGAACGGCCGCTCCGGCGCACACAAGGAACACTGCGGATCGGCGGACAGGCGGGTTTCGCGGAAGCGCATCGCCAGGGCATCGAAGTGCAGCAGGCGGCCGCGCAGGGGTTCGCCGATGTCGAGCAGCAGCTTCAAGACCTCGTTGGCCTGCAGCAGGCCGACGATGCCGGGCAGCACGCCGAGCACGCCGGCGTCGGCGCAGTTCGGCGCGAATTCCGGCGGCGGCGGCTCCGGGAACAGGCAGCGGTAGCACGGCGCCTGCCCACGCCGGCGGCCGGCATCGAACACGCTGACCTGGCCCTCGAAGCGCTGCACCGCGCCGTAGACGAGCGGCTTGCCCAGCTTCACGCAGGCATCGTTGAGCAGGTAGCGCGCGGGAAAGTTGTCCGAGCCGTCCAGCACCACGTCCACGTCCTGCAGCAGCCGCTCGACGTTGTCCGCGGTGACCCGCTCACGCACCGCCTCCACCCGCACGCCCGGATTCAACGCGCCCAGGCTCGCCGCGGCCGACTCCACCTTGGCCTGGCCGATCCGCGCCTCGCCGTGCAGGATCTGCCGCTGCAGGTTGCTGCGCTCGACCACGTCGTCGTCGGCGATGCGCAACTGCCCCACCCCGGCCGCGGCCAGGTAAAAACCGGCCGGCGAACCCAGGCCGCCGGCGCCGACCAGCAGCACGCGCGCGGCCTGCAGCCGGCGCTGGCCCTCGACCCCGACTTCGGGCAGGCGCAGATGCCGCGAATAGCGGTCGAAGAAGTCTTCCTGCCCCGGTTCCAGCGCCGGCCGCTGCAGCGGCAAGCCTTCGCGCTGCCAGCGCGTGGTGCCGCCCAGCACGGAAGCGACATGGGTGTAACCGGCCTGCTCCAGGAACACCGCGGTATCGTGCGAACGCTTGCCGCTCTGGCAAATCAGCAGCACCTCGGTGTCGGCGCCAAGATAGGCAGCCGGGTCGGCCTGCAACTGCGCGCGGGCCACGCCCCGCGCGCCCTCGGCCATGCCGGTGACGCGCTCGTGCTCCTCGCGGATGTCGATCAGGCGCGCGCCCTGCGCCTGCCGCGCCTGCGCCTGTGCCGGGGTCAGTTCTCGAATGCCCATGCGCGCATTATCGGCGCAAACCGGTTCCGCGTCCGCTGTCGACGGCGCGGCTGAAGGAACCTCGCGACGCGCTTGCCCGGGAACGCCCCGTCCCGCTGAAACCATTCCCACAGGCATGCTGTATCCGGCTTGATGATGTTGGATGCAGGTGCTTAGGGGGTGCCCTCAGTACGGCACCACCTCGACCACGTCGCCGGCCTGGAACTGGCGTGCGCCCTCCTCCAGCCGCAGCAGCACGTCGCTGTCGGCGGCGCCGCGCAGGCGATGCGAGCCGTCCGCGGGATTCGGCTCTGCCCACAGCTGACCGTGGGCGTCGCAGCGCATGCGCCCGCGCAGAAACTCCAGCCGGTCGTGGCGTTTGTCCCAGCCTGCAGCCAGCCGGGCACGCCAGGCCCGATGCGGTTCGCTGCGCCGCTGCAACGCATCCAGCAACGGTCGCCCGATCGCCAGGAAGGTCGCCAGCACCGACACCGGATTGCCCGGGAGACCCAGGAACAGGGCGCGGTCCCACTCGCCGAACAGCAGCGGCATGCCCGGGCGCATGCGCACCTTCCAGAACAGGATGCGGCCGTGCTCGGCCAGCAGCCGCGGCAGGTAGTCCTTCTCGCCGGCAGAGACGCCGCCGCAGGTCAGCACCACGTCGAACGCCGAGGCGGCGTCGGCGAGCATGGCCTGGATGCGCTGCGGATCGTCCGGCAGGGTCGGCCACGCGGTCGGCGCCAGGCCGAGCAGGCGCAGTTGCGCCATCAACATGTCGCGGTTGCTGTTGTAGATCTGCCCAGGCTGCAACGGCAGGCCCGGCTCGACCAGTTCGTCGCCGGTGGCGAACACCGCCACGGTCGGCCGCGCCGCCACCACCAGCTGGTCCACGCCCAAGGCCGCGGCCAGGCCGATGCGCGAAGGCGTCAACAACATGCCGGCCTCGAGCACGCGCTCGCCGGCGCGCACGTCTTCGCCGCGCGCCCGCACGTGTGCGCCGACGGCGACGTCGGCGGGGATCTGCACTACGCCGTCATGCTCGTGCACGTTCTCCTTGATCACCACCGTATCGGCCCCGGCCGGCAGTGGCGCGCCGGTCGTGACCCGCAGGCATTGGCCGGGCGCTAGCGCCTGGTGCCGATCGGCGCCGGCGAACTGCTCGCCGGCCAGCCGCAAGTCGGTCGCCGCCCCCGGGGTCAGATCGGCATGGCGCAGCGCGAAGCCATCCATCGCGCTGTTGGCGAACGGCGGTAGGTCGATCGGCGCATCCAGCGGCTCCAGCAGGATGCGGCCATCGGCACGTGATGCTGCCAGGCGCTCGCTGTTGACGGGACGGGCACGCGCAGCGGCAGCGACGATCGCCAGCGCGTCGGTGTAGGCGATCCGGGAGGGATAGTCGGTCATGATGGCGGCAGGATACCCGCTGCGGCCAGATCCTGCGGCGTGTTCAGATTGCCCAGCACGATCTCCGGCAGCGGCACCGGCCGCATCCGCAGGCGCTGCTGCAATGAGCGTGGCGCGTAGCGGGCGGCTGCCAGCGCCTCCTCCAGCGCCGGACGCAGCGCGGCCAACCGGTACAGCGCCACCAGCGGCTGCACGCCGGCGGCATCCTCGACCCAGGCGCCATCACACTCGTCAGCGGCTGCGGCTGCGGCCAGCACCGCAGGCAGATCACGCGGCAACACGCAGATATCGACCGGCACGGTCAGCAGCCAGGGCGTGGCACAGGCGGCGGCAAGCGCGTCCAGCCCGGCGATCGGTCCCAAGGAACGTTCCGCCCCGGCCGGTGCCGCGACGCGGTCCGGCACGGCCTGCAGGCCGATGGCGGCATAGCGCGGCAAGCTGCGGTTGGCGCTGACCAGCACTTGGGCGACCTGAGGCGCCAGCGCCTGCACCAGCCATTGCACCTGCGCCTGCCCGTCGCGCTGCAGCCAGGCCTTGTCGCATCCGCCCAGGCGTTGCGCGCGGCCGCCGGCGAGAATGCCGAGGGTGATCGCGCGCCGCGTATCCATCATGCGGCTACTTGCCGCGGACGTGCTTCATCAGGCGCCGCTTCTTGGCGATCTGGCGCTCGGTCAGCACGTTCTTCTTGCCTTCGTACGGATTGGCGCCTTCGCGGAACATGAAGCGCACCGGCGTGCCGACCAGCTTGAAGCGCTTGCGGAAGAAGTTCTCCAGGTAGCGCTTGTACGACTCCGGCAGCACCTTCAGGCGCGTGCCGTGGACGATGAAGGTCGGCGGATTGCTGCCGCCCGGATGCACGTAGCGCAGCTTGGAGACGTGACCGCGGATGCTCGGCGGCGGATTGCTCTCGTAGGCGATTTCCAGCGCCTGGTTGACTTCGCTGGTGCTGAACTCGCGCACCGCCGAGGCGTGCGCGCGATGGATCGCCTGGAACAGTTCGCGCATGCCCGAACCGTGCTTGGCCGAAATGCGCACAGCCTCGGCCCAGGCCACGAAGCCGAGCTTGCGCGACAGCAGGTCTTCGGCCTGCGCACGCTGGTAGTCGCTCTGCCCGTCCCACTTGTTGATCGCCACCACCAGGGCACGGCCGGCATCGAGGATCGCGCCGAGCACGGTCGCGTCCTGATCGGTCACGCCCTCGCCGGCATCGAGCATCAGCACCGCGACCTGGCATTGCTCGATGGCCTGCAGCGTCTTGAACGCGCTGAACTTCTCCACCGCCTCCTCGACGCGACCGCGGCGACGCAGGCCAGCGGTGTCGATCAGCCGGTACAGGCGGCCATCGCGCTCCAGGTCCACCGCGATCGAGTCGCGGGTGGTGCCGGGCACCTCGGAGGCGATCATGCGCTCCTCGCCCAGCAGGCGATTGACCAGGGTCGACTTGCCGACGTTCGGGCGGCCGACGAAGGCGATGCGCATGCGCGCCGGGTCGGTGTCCAGGGTCTCGCCAGCGCCCTCTTCCGGCAGCCGCTCCAGGACCTCGTCGAGCAGGTCGTCGATGCCGTGGCGATGCGCGGCGGAGACCGCGATGGCGTCGCCGAGACCGTAGCGCGCGAATTCGGCGCGCACCTGGTCCTCGTCGGTGCCGTCGATCTTGTTGATCAGCAGCAGGGTCGGCCGCGCCAGCTTGCGCAGCCAGGCCAGGATCTCGTCGTCGAGCGCGGACGATCCCTCGCGACCATCGACCACGAACAGGATCAGGTCGGCCTCGCCGGCGGCGGCGCGCGCCTGCTCGGCCGTGGCGCCGGCCAGGCCTTCCTCTTCGCCGGAGATGCCGCCGGTGTCGACGATCACGAACGGGGTGTCCGGCTGCAGCCGGCATACCCCGTAGTGGCGGTCGCGGGTGACGCCGGGCTGGTCGTGGACCAGCGCGTCACGGCTGCGCGTCAGCGCATTGAACAGCGTGGACTTGCCGACATTCGGCCGTCCAACCAGGGCGACCAGCGGCAGCATCGCGACATCCTTCTCTTGTTATTGACCCAACCGGAACGCGGTCAGGTCGCCTTTCGTGTTCTGCATCAGCAGGATTCCGTCCGCGACCACCGGCTGCGCCACCAGCGGCTTGCGGCCGACCCGCTCGCGCGCGGCGAACTCGCCGTTATCGAGCCGGAGCCAGTGCAGATAGCCCTTGTAGTCGCCGACCACGGCGTAATCGCCCTGGATCGCCACGCCGGTCAGCGACCGGCGCGCCAGCCCCGGCTGCGACCACATGGCCGATCCGGAGGCCTTGTCCAGCGCCCACACGGTGCCGGCGTTGTCGGCCACCACCACGTTGCCGGAACTGACGCCGACACCGCCGGCGCCGCCATGATCGCGGTTCCACAGCGGGCGGCCGCTCGGGCCTTCCAGCGCCACGGTCTCGTTCTTGAAGCTGGTCGCATACAGCGTGGTGCCGTCGAGCACCGGAGCGCCGTCGACGTCGGCCATGCGCTCCAGCTCGGTGCGGCCTTCCGGCACGCCGATGGTCTGCTCCCACAGCACGCGACCGTCCTGCATCGCCAGCGCGGCCAGCGTGCCGTCGTCGTTGCCGATGAACAGCACGCCCGGACCCGCCACCACCGGCGCATTGCCGCGCACGGTCAGACTCGGCAGTTCCTGCGCATTGAACCAGCGCTGCTGCCCGGTCGCCGCATCGAAGGCGGTGGTGCGGCCGTCGTTGCTGCGCACGAACACCATGTTCTGCGCGATCACCGGCGCGGCGATCACTTCGTTGGGCACCTTGGCGCGCCACTTCTCGGTGCCGTTGGCGGCATCGAGCGCGATCACGGCGCCGTCCAGCGCACCGACGACCACCAGGCCGTCGCCCACGCCCGGGCCACCGGCAAAGCGCGGCAGCGGACGCTTCTTCTCGAGCCGCTTGCGCTCCTTGGCCTGCTGCTTCTCGTTGCGCAGGCGCTGCTTGTAGGCGGCGCGCTCGTCCTTGGACAGGTTCTTGCCGGACTCGCTCTCGACCTGGCTCTTCGGCTGGTCCTCGGCCTGCGACAGCTGCTGCTTGCGCGCCTGCTTGGCGTCGTATTCCCAAATGGTCTTGCCGGTCTGCAGATCCAGCGCGTACACCGTGCCGGAGGTCGCGGCCGCATACACCTTGCCGTCGGCGACCACCGGACGCTGGCGCACGCCGATCTGGCGCTCACCCTTGCCGGCGTCGGTGGACCACAGCTTCACCACCTTCACCGACGGGGTGAACTTCACCAGTTCGGCAGGCTCGGCGGCTTTCTTGGCGGCCGCATCCTTGCCGGCGAACCAGCCCTTGACGGTGGTGCAGCCCGACAAGGCCAGACCCAGCAGGGCCACGGTGGCGACACGCTTGAACATGACTACCTTCATCAGATCGGCTCCGCGGCATTCGGCACGCTGCCGCCCGCATCCATCAATTTCGTTTCGACCACGCGCCGCTGCGGCGAGGCCACGTCCAGGCTGGTCAGCGCCTTGGCGTACGCATCGCGCGCCGCCTCGCGCTTGCCCTGCGCGATCAGCGCATCGCCGCGAATCTCCAGACCCTGCGAATCGGTGGCCGAGGCCACCAGCGCCAGCGCGTCCTGCGGCTTGCCGCCGGAAATCAGCAACCGCGCCACGCGATGGTCGACCAGCACCTTCATTTCGCCGTCGGCCTTGAGCGCGCGCAGCGTGGTCAACGCGGCATCGGACTTGCCGGCATCGACCTGCGCCTTGGCCAGGCGCAGCGCCGCCAGTTCGGCGTAGATGTTGGTCGAGCCCTGCTGCAGTTCGGCCATGTCCTTGGCCGCCTTGTCCAGCTGATTGGCCTGGATGCTCTTGAGCACCGCTTCGTAGCGGGCGTTGGCCTGGGCCAGATCGTTGGACCGTTGCTTGGTCCACCACTGCCAGCCGATGATCGCGCCAAGGCCCAGGACGATGCCGCCGATCAGGCCGGCGCCGTTCTTCCTGAGCCAAGTGCGGACGCGTTCGCTTTGTTCGTGCTCGTCGAGCAGGTCGTCAATCGCCATGCGTACTCTCGCCCCGCCGCTGCGACGGGACATGAAATGTTGAAGATGAGGAACCGCGCCGCCGTCACTCGGAGGCGGGCACCACGGAACCGTCAGAGGATACCGCAAAGCGCGCCACGTTCGCGCGCCTGAACGGAGTCAGATCCACGGTACTCCCGGATTGCTGAACCTGGACCGCCGAGGCATTGCCCAGCACCACACGTCCGACCTGCCCCGGCGCATACGTGCGGGTCTCGCCGGCCTTCAGCAGTGCCTTCTCCACCGGCGTGCCGTCGGGCGCGAGGATCTGCACCCAGCTGTCGCCCTGGAACGACAGGCTCAGACTGCTCTTCTCCGGCTCCGCCGCCGGACGCGGCATCGGCGTCAGCGACGCGATGTACGGCGCCGCGGCGCTTGGCGCCGGACGCGCGGCCGCCGACGTGGTCGGCACCGAAGCAGCAGCGCCGTTGGCCGGCGGCGCCGTCGCGGCAGCGGTCGTGCCCGGCGTGCCCGGCACCACGTCCAGCGAGGCGGTGCTGGGGCCGCCTTCGTCGGCGAAATGGCTACGGGTGGCGTACCACACCGGTACCGCCAATCCGGCGGTGATCACCACGTAGACCATGCGCCGCGTGGCGCTCTCGAGCATGCGCCGCAGCGGCGGCGTGTGCGTGTGGCTGATCAATTCGACCGGTTGCACCGGCGCGATCTGCGCGGTCTGCAGCAAGGGCTCCAGGTCGACGCCGAGCAGGCGCGCGTAGCTGCGCAGCTGCCCGCGGACAAAGACCGGCGCGCCAAGGCGCTGCCACTGCTCCGACTCGAGTGCCTGCACCACATGCACCGGCATGCGCAGTCGGCTGCCGACGTCGTCGATGCTCAGGCCGGCCGCTTCGCGCGCTTCGCGGAGCTGTTGCCCGCAGCCTTTGGCGCCATCGAAAGCGTTCGGATTGGAATCACTGATCACAATGCACTAGCCCCGGGTGTCGTGGTCGCGGCGTCGGGAAACTCCTTGCGCAACCGCTGTTGGTAACGGCCGGCGGCAGCCTTGTCGCCCAGCCTTTGCTCAATCTGAATAGCAAGTTGTAACACGGAAGCGGTGGCAGGCGCAGCCGCCAGACGCCGCTCGGAGAAGGCCCGCGCCTCGAAAAAGCGCCCTTGCGCGACCTCGTTGCGGGCCATCGCCTCGAGCGCGTACGCGTTGTCCGGATCCAGCTCCAGCGCCTTGCGCAGGTCGCGTTCGCCACGCTCGCGCTGGCCGACCTGCAGTGCGCAGCCACCGGCGTTGGCCAGCGCCGAGGCTGGCGTGGCGTAGTCCTGCAGCGCGAGCGCGCGGTCGAACCAGGCCAGCGACTCCGCCGGCGAGCCGTTCGCGCACAGCCAGGCGCCGTAGTTGTTCAAGGTCGCGCCGTTGCTCGGCGCCAGCTCGGCGGCCTTGCGGTAGTACCCACCGGCGGTCGCGGCATCGCCCTTGCGATCGGCGACCACCGCCAGCACGGTCAGTGCGTCGACCGAGTCGGCGTCCATCGCCAGCGCCTTGCGCGCGTGCGTCTGCGCTGCATCCAGGTCGTTGGAGGCGAGCCCGTTGGCGGCCAGGCCGAGTTGTTCCTGCAAGGCCACGCGCGACTTCACCGCGCGGCTGTCGCGGAAGGAATAATGCGGCTGCACCTGTTCGGCGGTGCGCACGGTGCCGGTCTTGGCAGCGATCCAGTTGCAGCCCGGCAAGGCCAGCACTGCGATCGCCACCACCGCGATGGAACGCCCTTGGCTACGCCGCCGCATCCCGATCCGCCCGCGTCTGCAATTCGCGCTTGAACTCGGCCTGCCGGCGGGTACGGTCCATGACCTGCCCCTTGAGCTGCCCGCAGGCGGCATCGATGTCGTCGCCGCGCGTGCGCCGCACCATGGTCAGCACCTGTGCGTCCAGCAGGATCTTCTGGAATGCACGGATCTCGGTCTCGCCGGAGCGCTCGTA
Organism: uncultured Xanthomonas sp.; assembly: GCF_964278005.1. Taxonomy (NCBI): domain Bacteria; kingdom Pseudomonadati; phylum Pseudomonadota; class Gammaproteobacteria; order Lysobacterales; family Lysobacteraceae; genus Xanthomonas; species uncultured Xanthomonas sp. The sequence continues at coordinate 421,265 of NZ_CAXYKF010000015.1, read as the reverse complement.
GCGCGTGCCCGGGAACGGATTGAACGGGATCAGGTTGACCTTGCCGGCGTTCGACGCCTGCACCGCATTGTCGAACTGGCGCATCAGCCGCGCCAGCTGCCGCGCGTGTTCGGGCTGGTCGTTGATCCCCTTCATCAGGGTGTATTCGAAGGTCACCGACTCGCGGCGCTTGTTGGCGCGCAGGTAGCGCGCACAGGCGTCCATCAGTTCGGCGATCGGGTATTTCTTGTTGAGCGGGACCAGCGTCTCGCGCAGCGCGTCGTTGGGCGCATGCAGCGACACCGCCAGCGACACGTCGCTCTCGCTGGACAGGCGGTCGATCTGCGGCACCAGGCCCGAGGTGGACAGGGTCACGCGCTTGTTGGCCAGGCCATAGCCCAGGTCGTCGCGCATCACGCTCATCGCGCGCACGACGTTGTCGAAATTCATCAGCGGCTCGCCCATGCCCATCATCACCACATTGGTGAGGCGGCGCATCTGGTGCGGCACGTTGCCCAGATGCCGCGCCGCCACCCACACCTGGCCGATGATCTCGGCGGTGGAGAGGTTGCGGTTGAAGCCCTGGGTGGCGGTGGAGCAGAAGGTGCAGTTGAGGCCGCAGCCGACCTGCGAGGACACGCACAGCGTGCCGCGGGTCTTGTCGGGGATGTAGACGGTCTCGATCGCGTTCTTGCCGTCCACGCCCATCGCCAGCAGCCACTTGTGGGTGCCGTCGGCGGAAGGCTTGTCGAACACGATGTTGGGGACGACGACCTCGGCATGCTGCTGCAGCTTGGCGCGCAGCGCCTTGCCGAGGTCGGTCATCTGGTCGAAGTCGGTGACGTAGCGGTGGTGGATCCACTTCATCACCTGGTGGGCGCGGTAACGCGCTTCGCCGAGGGTCTCGGCGAAGAAGCGCTCCAGCCCCTCGCGATCGAGGTCGAGCAGATTCTGCTTGGCCGCCGCGCCGGTCCGCACGGGATCGGCGATGGCCAAGGGAGGATGGACGACCTCGTTCACGACGACCTCGGTTAGCGCGAAACCACTTCAGTGGCGGCGAAGAAATACGCCACTTCGTTGGCGGCGTTCTCGACCGAATCCGAGCCGTGCGCGGCGTTGGCGTCGATCGAATCGGCGAAGTCGGCGCGGATGGTGCCCGGCGCGGCGTCCTTCGGATTGGTGGCGCCCAGCAGGTCGCGGTGCGCGGCCACGGCGTTTTCGCCTTCCAGCGCCTGGATCATCACCGGGCCGGAAATCATGAACTCGACCAGCGCGTTGAAGAACGGACGCTCGCGGTGCACGGCGTAGAAGCCCTCGGCCTCGCGGCGCGACAGCTGCTTGTACTTGGCGGCCACGACCTTCAGGCCGGCCTTCTCGAAGCGCGAGTAGATTTCGCCGATGACGTTCTTGGCGACGGCATCGGGCTTGATGATGGACAGGGTGCGCTCCAGCGCCATGGGAAGTTCTCCGTTGGGCGGGCCACTGAAGGCCCGAGGTTAACATGAAAAAAACCCGCGTCAAAACGCGGGCTTAGCCAGAATTGCGATGGACAATTCTATCCAATCGGCGCCGGCTTTGCACGGCCAGGCTGAATCGTGCTGCAAAGCAGCATGACGCACCCACCGCCCGGGCCTAGACTCAAACAATCGTTTGATTGATTCTGGCGGCCGCATGGCAAAGCAAGCGCACTTCTCGACCAAGGACCGCATCCTCAGCGCGGCCGAGGAACTGTTCGCGCAGCACGGCTTTTCCGGCACCTCGCTGCGCCAGGTCACCAGCCAGGCCGACGTCAACATCGCCGCGGTGAACTACCACTTCGGGTCCAAGGAAAACCTGGTCAACGAGGTGTTCCGGCGGCGCATGGACGAAATGACCGCCGCGCGCATGGCGCAGCTGGAAGCAGCGCAACGGCAGCATCCCGGCCAGCTCGGCCCGGTGCTGGCGGCCTTCGTCGAGCCGGCCCTGGCGATGGCCCAGGAGCGGCAGAGCGGCGGCGCCTTCGTGCGGGTGATCGCCCGCGCCTATGCCGAGAACAACGACAGCCTGCGCCAGTTCCTGTCCGACCACTACGGCCATGTGCTGCGCGAGTTCGGCAAGGCCATCGCCGCCTGCGTGCCCGGGCTGAGTAAGCAGGAACTGTACTGGCGCCTGGATTTCCTGGCCGGCGCCCTGACCTACGCCATGGCCGACTTCGGCCTGATCAAGCGCCCCGCCGGCGTCAGCGAGGGCGCGCACCGCGCCCACGCCGCCCGCGAACTCATCCGTTTCGCCGAAGCCGGCTTCCTCGCCCATTCGGTTCCCTGATCCCGCAAACGTTGACCCACAGAGGCTGATCGCTATGTCCAATCCCCTGCTCGTCCGCCGTGCCGCCGTCCTGGGCGCGGGCGTGATGGGTGCGCAGATCGCTGCGCACCTGACCAACGCCGGCGTCGACACCGTGCTGTTCGACCTCCCCGCCAAGGAAGGCCCCGCCGATGGCGTGGTGCTCAAGGCGATCGCCAACCTGACCAAGCTCAGCCCGGCGCCGCTGGCCAGCACCGCGCTGGCCGAAGCCATCACCCCGGCCAACTACGACTCCGGCCTGGAGCAGTTGCGCGGCTGCGACCTGATCATCGAAGCCATCGCCGAGCGCATGGACTGGAAACAGGACCTGTACAAGAAGATCGCGCCGTTCGTGGCCGATCATGCGGTGCTGGCCTCCAACACGTCCGGCCTGGGCATCAACGCCCTGTCCGACGTGCTGCCGGAACAGCTGCGTCACCGCTTCTGCGGCGTGCACTTCTTCAACCCGCCGCGCTACATGCACCTGGCCGAGCTGATCCCGGCCAAGCACACCGAGCCTGCGGTGCTGGAAGGCCTGGAAAGCTTCCTGGTCACCACCCTGGGCAAGGGCGTGGTCTACGCCAAGGACACCCCGAACTTCATCGGCAACCGCATCGGCGTGTTCTCGATCCTGTCCACCATCCACCACACCGAGCAGTTCGGCCTGGGCTTCGACGAGGTCGACGGTCTCACCGGCCCGCTGGTCGGCCGTCCCAAGTCGGCGACCTACCGCACCTCCGACGTGGTCGGCCTGGACACCATGGCGCACGTCATCAAGACCATGGGCGACACCCTGCCGAACGATCCGTGGCATGCCTTCTTCAAGGCGCCGAAGTGGCTGGAGGCGCTGATCGGCAAGGGCGCGCTGGGCCAGAAGACCGGCGCCGGCATCTTCCGCAAGGTCGGCAAGGACATCGTGGTGCTGGACCTGCAGAAGCAGGACTACCGCCCGGCCGACCGCGCCGCCGCACCGGAAGTCGTCGAGATCCTGAAGATCAAGAACCCGGCCGAGAAGTTCGCCAAGCTGCGCGAGAGCCAGCATCCGCAAGCGCAGTTCCTGTGGGCGACCTTCCGCGACCTGTTCCACTACAGCGCCTACCACCTGGCCGACATCGCCGAGACCGCGCGCGACGTGGACCTGGCGATCCGCTGGGGCTACGGCTGGGCGCTGGGTCCGTTCGAGACCTGGCAGGCCGCGGGCTGGAAGCAGGTCGCACAGTGGATCGCCGACGACATCGCCGCCGGCAAGAGCATGAGCAGCGCGCCGCTGCCGAACTGGGTGTTCGATGGCCGCGACGGCGTGCACGCCGCCGAAGGTTCGTACAGCCCGGCGCGCGACGCCAAGCTGCCGCGCTCGGCGCTGCCGGTGTACAAGCGCCAGCGCTTCCCCGATCCGCTGCTGGGCGAGAAGTTCGCGCAGGGCGAGACCGTGTTCGAGAACGACGGCCTGCGCATGTGGCACGACGGCGACGACATCGCCGTGGTCAGCTTCAAGACCAAGATGAACACCGTCTCCGACCAGGTGCTGGACGGCCTGCAGGAAGCGGTGGGCCGCGCCGAGAAGGACTTCAAGGGCCTGGTGCTGTGGCAGCACAAGGAACCCTTCTCCGCCGGCGCCGACCTGGCCGGCGCGCTGGGCCTGCTGCAGGCCGGCAAGGTCGATGCGTTCGAGGCGATGGTCGCCAACTTCCAGGCCACCAGCCAGCGCATCAAGTACTCGCTGGTGCCGGTGGTCGCGGCGGTGCGCGGGCTGGCGCTGGGCGGCGGTTGCGAGTTCCAGATGCACAGCGCCAAGAGCGTGGCCGCGCTGGAGAGCTACATCGGCCTGGTCGAGGCCGGCGTGGGCCTGCTGCCGGCCGGTGGCGGCCTCAAGGAGATCGCGGTGCGCGCGGCGCAGGCGGCGGGTCCGGGCGGCGACGTGTTCGCCGAGCTGAAGAAGACCTTCGAGACCGTGGCCATGGCCAAGGTTTCCACCTCGGCGGTCAACGCCAAGGAACTGGGCCTGCTGCGCGGCACCGACAAGGTGGTGTTCAACAGCTACGAATCGCTGTACATCGCCAAGGCCGAGGCGCGCGCCCTGGCCGAAGGCGGCTACCGCCCGCCGCTGCCGGCGCGACGCATCCAGGTCGCCGGCGACGTCGGCATCGCCACCTTCAAGATGCTGCTGGTCAACATGCTGGAAGGCCGCTTCATCAGCGAGTACGACTACGAGATCGCCACCCGCATCGCCACCGTGCTGTGCGGCGGCGAAGTCGACCGCGGCGCGCTGGTGGACGAGGAATGGCTGCTCAAGCTCGAGCGCAAGCACTTCGTCGAACTGGCCCAGCAGGAAAAGACCCAGGCGCGCATCGGGCACATGCTCAAGACGGGTAAGCCGCTTAGGAACTGAGAATCGGGAATGGGGAATCGGGAATGGAAATGCATTCCCGGCTCCTCCTTCTCCCCCTAATTTTCTGCCGGAAATAGGACTGCTGCAGATCGCGCGAATCGCTTTACGATTCCCGACTCCCCATTCCCTATTCCCGGCTTTCGGAGAAAGCCATGAGCAAACAGATCCAGGAAGCCTACATCGTCGCCGCCACCCGCACCCCGGTCGGCAAGGCGCCCAAGGGCATGTTCCGCAACACCCGTCCCGACGACATGCTGGCGCACGTGCTGCGCGCGGTGGTGGCGCAGGCGCCGGGCATCGACACCTCGCGCATCGACGACGCGATCATCGGCTGCGCGATGCCCGAGGGCGAGCAAGGCATGAACGTGGCGCGCATCGGCGTGCTGCTGGCCGGCCTGCCGAATTCGGTGGCCGGACAGACCATCAACCGCTTCTGCTCCTCGGGCATCCAGGCGGTGGCGCTGGCCGCCGACCAGATCCGCCTGGGCAATGCCGACCTGATGCTGGCCGGCGGCACCGAGTCGATGTCGATGGTGCCGATGATGGGCAACAAGGTCGCGCTGTCGCCGAGCGTGTTCGCCGACGACCACGTGGCCATCGCCTACGGCATGGGCATCACCGCCGAGAAGGTGGCCGAGGAATGGAAGGTGTCGCGCGAGGACCAGGATGCCTTCGCCCTCGCCTCGCACCAGAAGGCCATCGCCGCGATCGCCGCCGGCGAGTTCCGCGACGAGATCAGCCCCTACGAGATCCTCTCGCACCAGCCCGACCTGGCCGGCAACGTCATCGCCCTGCGCAAGAAGCTGGTCGATACCGACGAAGGCCCGCGTCCGGACAGCTCGATCGAAGGCCTGGCCAAGCTGCGCCCGGTGTTCCGCAATGGCCAGTTCGGCGGCAGCGTCACCGCCGGCAACTCCTCGCAGATGAGCGACGGCGCCGGTGCGGTGCTACTGGCCTCCGAGCAGGCGATCAAGGACTACGGGCTGACCCCGCTGGCTCGCTTCGTCAGCTTCTCGGTCGCCGGGGTGCGTCCGGAAGTGATGGGCATCGGTCCGATCGAGGCGATTCCGAAGGCGCTCAAGCAGGCCGGCCTGAGCAAGGACCAACTGGACTGGATCGAGCTCAACGAAGCCTTCGCCGCACAGTCGCTGGCGGTGATCCGCGACAGCGGCCTGGATCCGTCAAAGGTCAATCCGCTGGGCGGCGCCATCGCCCTCGGCCATCCGCTCGGCGCCACCGGCGCGATCCGCACCGCCACCCTGGTGCACGGCCTGCGCCGCCACAAGCAGAAGTACGGCATGGTCACCATGTGCATCGGCACCGGCATGGGCGCCGCGGGGATCATCGAGGCGCTGTAAGCGCGCGGCGCCCTCCCCTCATCCGGCCCTGCGGGCCACCCGACGGGAGAAGGGAGCAGTACACAGCCCCTCTCCCACCGGGAGAGGGGTTGGGGTGAGGGTCCGGCGCGAAGCGACTCGCGATGCAAGGCAGCGCTGGGTTTCGTTGTACGTAGCGGCACCCGTACCCTCATCCGCCCCTTCGGGGCACCTTCTCCCGGTGGGAGAAGGAAGGAGAGATCTCGATGGCTGAAGCAGCCTCGCGCACGCTCAAGCCCCTCTCCCTCCGGGAGAGGGGTTGGGGTGAGGGTCCGGCACCAAGCGTTGTTGTCAGACAAGCGCAAAAACAGAAAAAGGCAGCCTCACGGCTGCCTTTTTCTGTTTGTCACCTGATTCGGCCTATCTGGATCGGATCAGTTCCTGAAGCTCATTGGCCCGTGCGCCGCCTACAGCGGCGCACGGCACCAGGCTTACTCCTCGGCGAGCATCTGGGTCAGCTTCTCGCGCGCCGGCCTGGCCAGCTTCTTGTTCTCCAGCGCAAACCGGATGGTCGCCTCGACCAGGCCCAGGTGGGTCCCGCAGTCGAAACGGGTGCCCTCGAAACGGTAGGCGTCCACTTCCTCGCTCTTCAGCAGCGCGGCGATGGCGTCGGTCAGCTGGATCTCGCCGCCCGCACCGGTGCCGGTGCTTTCCAGCAGTTCGAAGATCTTCGCGCTGAGCACGTAGCGCCCGACCACCGCCAGATCGCTCGGCGCGTCCTCCGGCTTGGGCTTCTCGACGATCTGCGCGATGCGGCCCTTGCGGCCGTCGAAGGCCTCGGTGGCCACGATGCCGTAGCTGGCGGTGTTCTCGTGCGGCACGTCTTCCACCGCGATCACGCTGGCGCCGCTGCGTTCGTTGAGATCGGCCATCTGCTTCAGCGCGCCGTCGCCACGGTTCCAGATCAGGTCGTCCGGCAGCAGCACCGCGAACGGCTCGTCGCCGATGACCGACTTGGCGCACAGCACGGCGTGGCCCAGGCCCAGCGCTTCAGCCTGGGTCACGAAGATCGCGCGCACGCCGTCCGGCAGCACGTGGCGGATCATTTCCAGCTGCTCGTGCTTGCCGGCACGCTCCAGCTTCTGCTCCAGTTCGTAGGCCTTGTCGAAATAATCCGCGACCGCGTGCTTGTAGCGGTTGGTGACGAAGATCAGGGTGTCGCACCCGGCTTCGATCGCCTCGTCCACGGCGTACTGGATCAGCGGCCGATCGATGATCGGCAGCATTTCCTTGGGAACGGTCTTGGTGGCGGGAAGGAAGCGGGTACCCAAACCTGCCACCGGGAATACTGCCTTGCGGATTCTCTTGCTCATCAGAGCCTTCTGGCCTCGCGTGCGGGGAATGGAACGATGGTAGCGGAGCCGTCGTGACCATCTTGCTGACGCAAGGGCGCGAACTCCGGCATGGTCATGCGCAACACCTTCTCGATGGTGTCGCTGTCGTAGTCGGCCACGGCGGCGCGCAACTGCTGCACGCCGCGCAGCACGTCCTCGCGCGAGAAGCTGCGCACGCCGGCCTCGAGGATCTTCGGGTGCGAGGTGGGCCGGTAGTTCTCGTCGGCGTAGAACAGCGTCTCGTGCAGCTTCTCGCCCGGACGCAGGCCGGTATAGACGATGGCGATGTCGCGCCCGGGCTGCTTGCCCGCCAGGCGGATCATCTGCTCGGCAAGCAGGCGGATCGGCACCGGCTCGCCCATGTCCAGCGTATAGATGGCGCCATGCGACGCCGAGGCCGCCGCCTGCACGATCAGCTGGCTGGCTTCGGGAATGGTCATGAAGTAGCGCGTCACCTGCGGATCGGTGACCGTCACCGGGCCGCCCTGGCGGATCTGCTCGCGAAACAGCGGCACCACGCTGCCGGCAGAGTCCAGCACGTTGCCGAAGCGCACGGTGACGAAGCGCGTGCTCACCGCCTGGTCGTCCAGCGACTGGCACACCATTTCGGCGTAGCGCTTGGAGGCGCCGAGCAGGTTGACCGGATTGACCGCCTTGTCGGTGGAAATGAACACGAAGGTGGAGACCTTGGCCGCGACACAGGCGCGCGCCACGTTCTCGGTGGCCAGCACGTTGTTGCGCACCGCCTCGCGGCACTGCCGCTCCAGCAGCGGCACCTGCTTGTAGGCGGCGGCATGGAACACCGCGTCCGGCTCGGCCACCTGCATGGCGTGGCGGATCACCGCCGGATCGCCGCAATCGCCGAGCACGCAGTCGATCTCCAGATCGGGGAACGTGCGGTGCAGGTCGGCATGGATGGTGATCAGCGCCAGCTCGTTGATCTCCAGCAGCACGATCTTGCGCGCGCCGTGACGCGCGCACTGACGGCACAGTTCCGAGCCGATCGAGCCGCCGGCGCCGGTGACCAGCACGGTCCGCCCGGACAACCAACCCTTGATCAGCTTCCAGTCCGGGGTCACCGGCTTGCGCCCGAGCAGGTCCTCGATCGCGACCTCCTTGAGTTCGCCCGGCAGGTAATGTCCGTCGAGCACATCGAGCAGGCGCGGCACGGTGCGGAACGGCAGGCCGGTGCTTTCGCAGATCGCCACGACGCGCTGCATGCCGGCCGCGTCAAGAGACGGAATCGCGATGACCAGCAGCTTGGCCGCGGTTTCCTTGGCGATCGCGCCGGCCTCGTCGATCCGGCCCAGGATCGGCAGGCCCTGCAGCTTGGCGCCGTGCAGGTGGCCGGCATCGTCGACGAAGCCGACCGGGTGATAGGCACCGGAACGGCGCAGGTCGCGCACCAGTGCCTCGGCCGCCCGGCCGGCGCCGACGATCAGCACGCGCCGCGCGGTGTCGTCCGAATGGGCGATCTGGTAGTCCTTCCAGGCGCGATACAGCAGCCGCGGCGCGCCGAGCAGCGCCGACAGCGCGAACGGATACACCATCAGCACAGAGAGCGGGATCGCGTCGAAGCGGCTGTAGGCCAGCCCCAGCACGATCGCGACCAGGCCGTAGAAGCTGGCCTTGAAGATATTGAGCAGGTCCGGGACGCTGGCGAAGCGCCACAGGCCGCGGTACAGGCCGACCTTCCAGAACACCAGCCCCTGCGCCACCAGCACGATGGCGGTGTTGAGGTTCCACAGCGGCAGCGGGTGCTCGCCGGGAAGCATGGTGTAGCGCGCGGCGTGCAGCAATTGCCAACAGACCCAGACGATCGCCAGATCGTGGACGACCACGGAGGCCTTGGGAAACAGCTCGGTGACTCGGTCGCGCGTGGAAAGCATCAGTGATCCGTGAGAGTTCGGCGCATCCGGTTGCGCAAGGCCAGCCAAAGCACACCTGCCGAACAGAACCAGGCGATCATCAGACCGGCCTGCGTGCCCGCATCCAGGGGCCTGCCCAGCCGCGCAATTGTAATCGCGACAATGCTGAACAGACCGTAGGCGAGCGTGACGACAGTATGGCTACTGCCGGTGTGTACCCAACGCTGGTAGAAATGTTGCGCGTGCGGTTGCCACCAGCGTTCGCCGGCGAGCATGCGCGAGACGAGCGTGAAGCCTGCGTCGATGGCGAAGGCCGACAGCGGCAATGCCGGCAGCCAGGGCGCCTGGCCGCCGGCGACGAGGCACCAGGCGAACAGCGCGGCGATCAGGTAGCCAAGCGCGCCACTGCCGACATCGCCGAGGAAAATGCGCGCCCGGGGGTAGTTGAACGGCAAAAATCCCGCGCAGGCCACCAGCAGCACCCAGCACGGCCAGCGCAGCGGCGCCGGCAGCAGGCAGGCGAATCCCAGGGCGGCGAGCATCGCCTGGCTGCTGGCCAGGCCATTGATGCCGTCCATGAAATTCCAGATATTGATTAGCGAAACCGTCGCCAACCACACCAGCGCGACCATCCACAGCGGCTGGCTCGCCTTGTAGACAAGTGCAGCCAGCAGGGTCGCGGCGACCGCATGCACCAGCAATCGCAGCGCTGCCGACAGCGAACGGTGGTCGTCCCACCAGCCGACGCCGGCGACCAGCACCAGGCCGGCGGCGACGGTGGCGATGCCCCCGCCGTGCTGCGGCCATTGCAGGGCCGCCCAGCCGCAGGCCAGCAGCACCGCCGCCACGATCGCCACGCCGCCGCCGCGCGGCGTGGCCACGGTGTGGCTGCGCCGCTCGCCGGGCGCGTCCATCAGCTTGCGTTTGAGTGCGTACTGGCGCGACAGCCAGGTGCCGGCCGCGCTGAACACCCCAAGCGCCAAGAGCAGCGCGGCTCCTGCGATGGGCACTACACCACCGCGTAGTTGAGCAGGGGCTTGACCGTGCCCCACTCCTTGCAACTGGGGCATTGCCAGTGGTGGGTGCGCGCGCCGAAGCCGCAGCGGGTGCAGCGGTAGCTGGGATTGCGCACCAGCAACTGGTCGGTGATGTGCTTGAGATCCTGCAGGGTCGCGGTGGAATCGGCGCCCTCGGCCAGGGTCAGGTCGATCAGCGCGGACTCGCCGCGCACCGACGGCCGGTCCTTGAGCTGCCGGCCCAGGTAGGAACGCGCGGCGGAAATGCCTTCCTGCGACTCCATCAGGCGGGTCAGCGCCAGCACCGGCGCGATGCCGCGGTAGTGCTCGGTCATCTCCGACAGGAACGCGCGCGCGCCGCTGAGATCGTTGCCGCGGCGGTAGCACTCCATCAGCGCCGGCATGATCTCCGGCAGGTAGTCCGGGTCGTGGCGCGCGGCGCGCTCGAAGGCGCGGATAGCGGCCTCGTCGTTGCCGTCGTCGACATCGATGCGCCCTTCCAGGATGCCGGCACGCACCGACTTGGCATCGGCCTGGTAGGCGCGCGCGATCGCCTCCCGCGCCAGATCGTTCTTGCCGGAGGCGCGGTAGCGGTCGGCCAGCTCGCATTCGAACTGGGCGATCAGCTTGCCCATCGGCTCACCGGTCACCTCTTCGTAGCGGGTGGCGTTGTCGATGGCCTTTTCCCAGTCGCGTTCGGCCTGGTAGATGCCGATCAGGTGCTTGAGCGCCTGCGGCGCACGCTGGTCGATCTGCGCCAGCTCGGTGAACACGGTTTCGGCGCGGTCCAGCAGCCCCGACTTCATGTAGTCCTCGCCCAGCGCCAGCAAGGCCTGCACGCGCTGCGCGTCGCTCAGATCGCCGCGCTGGACCAGGCCCTGATGCAGGCGGATGGCGCGGTCGACCTCACCGCGGCGACGGAACAGGTGGCCCAGCGCGACCTGGGTCTCGAAGGTTTCCTTGTCCAGTTCGGCGATGTGCAGGAACAGCTCGATCGCCTTGTCCGGCTGCTCGTTGAGCAGGTAGTTGAGGCCGCGGAAATAGGTGCTGGACAGCCGGCTGACCTGGGTATCGCCATGGCGCTGGCCGCCACGGCGGCCGATCACCCAGCCGCTCAATGCCGCCAGCGGCAGGAACAGGAAGAACCAGAACCACTCGGTCAGAAAGTCCATCGAAGATCAGCGTCCGTCCAAGGGCTGGTGGGCGTGGGGGGAGACCGGCGCGACGGCCGGCGCAGCGGCGTTCGCGGCCTTGTTGGCGCGACGCAGCTTGGCATACAGGGGGATCACCAGGGCCGCCAGGACCAGCGAGGCGCCGATCAGCACGCCGGCGAACAGCGAGACGATGATGGCGATGCCGGAGGTGGTGGCGATGCTGGAGAACACGAAGTTGATCTGGATCGGCTGCGAATTGAGCGACCCGATGACCAGGCCGGCCAACAGCAACACCAGCAGGATCAGCAGTCGTGCGATCTTCATGAGCAACTCCAGCGTCGGGAGACACTAGATTAGCCGAACAGGCGTGGATTCCGGCAAGCGCCGGACGCCGGGCTCAGGGCGTGTCGGATTCGACCGGGACGACGCCGCTCACGCGCTCGCGCAGCTCCTTGCCGGGCTTGAAATGCGGCACGTGCTTGCCGGGAAGCGCGACGGACTCGCCGGTCTTGGGATTGCGTCCCAGGCGCGGCGGCCGGTAATGCAGGGAAAAGCTGCCGAAGCCGCGGATCTCGATGCGATCGCCGCCGGACAGGGCGCCGCCCATCATTTCCAACAACGACTTCACCGCCAGATCGACGTCGTCCGACTTCAGATGCGCCTGCTTGCGCGCCAGGATTTCGATCAGCTCGGATTTGGTCATTTACGGATGCGTGCAGTGGGGTCGCAACCTGGCACGGCCCGGGAACACCGGGCCGTGCCAGTAACGCTGCGTGTGGCGGATTACTCGGACTTGTTGCCGTTCAGCTGCGCACGCAGCAGCGCGCCCAGCTGGGTGGTGCCGCCCGACGCGGACTGGTATTCCTCCAGCACTTCGCGCATTTCGGCATCGTCCTTGGCCTTGATCGACAGTTGCAGGGTGCGGCCCTTGCGGTCCATGCCCACGAACTTGGCTTCGATCTTGTCGCCGACCTTCAGGTGCTGGCTGGCGTCGTCGACGCGCTCGTTGGCGATGTCGCGCGCGGCGACGTAGCCTTCGATGCCGTCGGCCAGGTCGATGGTGGCGCCCTTGGCGTCCACTTCACGCACCACGCCCTCGACCTTCGAGCCCTTCGGGTTGGCGGCCATGTACTGGCCGAACGGATCCTGCTCCAGCTGCTTGACGCCCAGGCTGATACGCTCGCGCTCCGGGTCCACCGCCAGCACCACGGCTTCCAGCGTGTCGCCCTTCTTGAAGTTGCGCACGATGTCTTCGCCGGTGGTGTTCCAGCTGATGTCGGACAGGTGCACCAGGCCGTCGATGCCGCCGTCCAGGCCGATGAAGATGCCGAAGTCGGTGATCGACTTGATCTGGCCGGACACCTTGTCGTTCTTCTTGTGGGTGGCGGCGAAGGTCTCCCACGGATTGGCGGCGACCTGCTTCATGCCCAGCGAGATGCGGCGACGCTCTTCGTCCACGTCCAGCACCATCACTTCGACTTCGTCGCCGACCTGCACGACCTTGGACGGGTTGACGTTCTTGTTGGTCCAGTCCATCTCGGACACGTGCACCAGGCCTTCCACGCCCGGCTCGATCTCGACGAACGCGCCGTAATCGGTGACGTTGGAGACCTTGCCGAACACGCGGCTGTTGGCCGGGTAACGACGCGCGATGTTGTCCCACGGATCCTCGCCCAGCTGCTTCAGGCCGAGGCTGACGCGGTTACGCTCGCGATCGAACTTCAGCACGCGCACGTCCAGCTCGTCGCCGACGTTGACCACTTCGGACGGATGGCGCACGCGCTTCCAGGCCATGTCGGTGATGTGCAGCAGGCCGTCGATGCCGCCCAGGTCCACGAACGCGCCGTAGTCGGTCAGGTTCTTGACCACGCCCTTCAGGATCGCGCCTTCCTGCAGCTTGTCCATCAGCTGCTCGCGCTCTTCCGAGTGCTCGCTCTCGACCACCGCACGACGCGAGACCACCACGTTGTTGCGCTTGCGGTCCAGCTTGATCAGCTTGAACTCCAGTTCCTTGCCTTCCAGGTAGGCCGGGTCGCGCACCGGGCGCACATCCACCAGCGAACCGGGCAGAAACGCGCGGACATCCTTGATGTCCACGGTGAAACCACCCTTGACCTTGCCGCTGATGCGGCCGGTGATGGTCTCGTTCTTCTCCAACGCTTCTTCCAGCTCGTCCCACACCATGGCGCGCTTGGCCTTCTCGCGCGACAGCACGGTCTCGCCGAAGCCGTTCTCGAGCGAGTCGAGCGCGACCTTGACCAGGTCGCCTTCGGCGACGTCGATTTCGCCAGCGTCGTTACGGAACTGCTCGATCGGCACGATGCCTTCGGACTTCAGGCCGGCGTTGATCACCACCACGTCGCCGCGGACTTCCACGACGGTACCGGTGACGATGGCGCCGGGCTTCAGCTTGGCCAGGTTGGCTTGGCTGGCTTCGAACAGTTCGGCAAAAGATTCGGTCATTTGAAATTACTCTAGTGGACACACGGACAGGGCGTTTTCTTCTGGAAAACAGCGACTGTCCACCTGTTAGTCGGCCCGAACAGCGGCCGGGTGTGGAATGGAAAAACCGCAGCGCGGAATTGCGCAGCGGAGCCTTTGACGCTATCGGTGGAACATGGATGTTGCGGGTGTAACGAGGAACCGGTGGCGTGCATGACGCCACCAAACTGCTGCCCTGCCCTGCGTGCCGCTCAGACCGGCAGCAACTGCAGGACGCGGCCCACCACCTGGTCGATGTCCATGCCGGTGGTATCGAGGAGGACGGCATCGTCTGCCGGCCTCAGCGGGGCCACCGCGCGTTGCGCATCGCGTGCGTCGCGGGCCATGATCTCGCGCAGCAGGTCGTCGAATATAACCGAAACCCCTTTTTCCTTCAACTGCTTATGCCGGCGCTGGGCGCGCTCCTCGGCGCTGGCGGTCAGGAACACCTTGTACGGGGCGTCCGGAAAAATCACCGTCCCCATGTCGCGGCCGTCGGCGACCAGCCCCGGCGGGGTGCGGAAGGCGCGCTGGCGCTGTTTCAGCGCCGCACGCACCTCGGGGATGGCGGCGATCGCCGAGGCCACCGCACCAGTGGTCTCCAGGCGCAGCTCGTCGGTGGCATCGGCGCCGTTGATCCGCACCCGCAGGCCGCCATCGGCGACCTCGTCGAAATCCACCCGGGTGTCGAACGCGCAGCGCACCAGGGCGGCGGCGTCGGAAATGTCCAGATTGGCCCAGCTGGCCGCCACCCCGACCGCCCGGTACAGCGCCCCCGAATCCAGGTAATGCCAGCCCAGGCGGGCGGCGACGATGCGGCTGACGGTGCCTTTGCCGGCCCCGGAAGGGCCATCGATGGTCAGGACGGGAGCGGGCTCGTTCATGCGGTTCCTCGGACGGGGGGCGGCGCATTGTAGCGCCGACGCCGGCCGGGCTGGCGCAAGCAGTTGAAACCATGAAGAAAACCAGGCTACAATCGCCGGCTTACTGATCCCGCGCCATGGTTTCGGCCGTGCCGCCCTCCTTCGAATCCACAAGTTTACGCCGAGGTGTGCCATGAAAGTCCTGTCCTCCCTGAAGTCGGCGAAGGCCCGTCACCGCGACTGCAAGGTGGTCCGCCGCCGCGGCAAGGTCTTCGTGATCTGCAAGTCCAACCCCCGTTTCAAGGCGCGTCAGCGCTGATCCGACCCGGCCTGCCCTGCCGCGCCGCGCGCAGCGATGGCCGGTCGTCGACGAAAGCCGCCTTCGGGCGGTTTTTTGTTATCGAAGTTTGCTGTAATCGGCGCTCGTCCTCTGGGGAGTACACGTGATGAAGCATCGTCTGTCCGTCCTGCCGCTGCTGGCCGTGTTGGGCCTGGCCGGCGGCGCCCACGCCGAGACCCTGCTGGTCGACCGGGTCAAGGAAGAGCCCGCCGCGGCGCTGCCGACCCGCGGCCTGAGCATGGCCCAGGTGCAGGCGCGCCACGGCGCACCGCAGCAGAAGCTGGAGCCGCGTGGCGGCCAGAAGCGGCAATGGCCGACCATCAACCGCTGGGTCTATCCGGCCTTCACCGTGTACTTCGAGAGACAGAAGGTGGTGGACGTGGTCGCCAACAAGGCCGACGCCAACGAGATCGGCCCGAAACCCGCGATCCGCTGACGCCGACCCTGCGCCCGGTCGCGCGTGCGCCTGGCCGAGCACCCCAGCACTGCCGCGTCGCGGTCGCCCAGCCGCGGCGCGGCGCAAAGCTCCCGCGCCCCGCCGGTGCGGGATACGAACGACACACACCCTGGCGCGATGCCGGGCACAACCTGAGTAGTGGTCGCAATGTCTGATCGTCTTCGCCTTCCCGCCGAATGGGAGCCCCAGTCCGCCATCCTGATCGCCTGGCCGCATGCCGGCACCGACTGGGCCGAGCGCCTGGCCGAGGTCGAGGAAACCTACATCGCCCTGGTCGCGGCGATCGTGCGTTTCCAGCGGGTGCTGATCTGCGTGGCCGACGCCGACCTGCAGATCTACGCCGAGGCGCGGCTGCGCTCGGCGCGGGTGGACATGCAGCGGGTGCGCTTCGTCGAGGCCGAGTACGACGACACCTGGCTGCGCGATTCCGGCCCGATCACCCTGGCGCGCGCCGGCGGCGGCTTCCAGCTGCTGGACTTCCGCTTCACCGGCTGGGGCGGCAAGTTCCAGGCCAGTCGTGACGACCAGTTGGTGAGCGTGCTGGCCGAGCAGGGCCTGTTCGCCGACAGCGACGTGCGCCGCATCGACTTCGCCCTGGAAGGCGGCGCCATCGACTGCGACGGCGCCGGCACCCTGCTGACCACCTGGCAGTGCCTGCACGAGCGCCACCCGCAGCGCAGCCGCGAATCGCTCAGCCACGATCTGGCCGACTGGCTGGCGCAGCAGCGCGTGCTGTGGCTGGACCACGGCTACCTGGAAGGCGACGACACCGACGCGCACATCGACACCCTCGCCCGCTTCGCTGGCCCCGACGCCATCGTCTACCAGGCCTGCGACGACGCCGGCGATTCGCACTACGCCGAGCTGCAGGCGATGGGCGCCGAACTGGCCGCATTGCGTACCGCCGAGGGCGCGCCCTATCGCCTGTTCCCGCTGCCGTGGGCGCAGCCGGTGATCGATCAGGGCCGGCGCCTGGCCGCGTCCTACGCCAATTTCCTGATCGTCAACGGCGCGGTGCTGATGCCGGCCTACGGCGACGCGGCCGATGCGCAGGCGCAGGCGGTGATGGCGCAGGCCTTCCCGCAGCACGAGATCGTGCCGATCCCCTGCCGCGCGCTGATCTGGCAGAACGGCAGCCTGCACTGCATCACCATGCAACTGCCGGCCGGACTGCTGGCGGACTGAACCGCCGCGCCTGCGCCGCACGCCGGCGCAGCACCGAGCACCCGCGCCGCCGCCACGCGTGGCGCGGGATTCATCTCCCCGGAACCTGCCGCGCGGCCATCCGCGCTACCATGCCGGTTTACCGCGAACCTTGATTCCGCAATGACCCGAACCACTCTTTCCGTCGCGCTGATCCAGGAGCGCAACCACGGCGACGCCGCGGCGAACCTGGCAGCGATCGAATCGCGTGTGGCCGAGGCCGCCGCGCAGGGCGCGCAGCTGGTGCTGCTGCAGGAACTGCACAACGGCGCGTACTTCTGCCAGCACGAATCGGTGGACGAATTCGACCTGGCCGAGCCGATTCCCGGCCCCAGCACCGAGCGCCTGGGCGCGCTGGCCAAGCGCCATGGCGTGGTCCTGGTCGGCTCGCTGTTCGAGCGCCGCGCCGCCGGCCTGTACCACAACACCGCGGTGGTGTTCGAAAAGGACGGCAGCCTGGTCGGTAAGTACCGCAAGATGCACATCCCCGACGATCCGGGTTTCTACGAGAAGTTCTACTTCACCCCGGGCGATCTGGGCTTCACCCCGATCCAGACCTCGGTCGGCCGCCTCGGCGTGCTGGTGTGCTGGGACCAGTGGTACCCGGAAGCGGCGCGGCTGATGGCGCTGGCCGGTGCCGAACTGCTGCTGTATCCGACCGCGATCGGCTGGGATCCCAACGACGAACAAGCCGAGCAGGAACGCCAGCGCGATGCCTGGATCCTCAGCCATCGCGGCCATGCCGTGGCCAATGGCGTGCCGGTGCTGAGCTGCAACCGGGTCGGCCACGAGCCGTCGCCGCTGGGCGCGTCGGGCATCCAGTTCTGGGGCAACAGCCACGTGCTCGGTCCGCAGGGCGAGTTCATCGCCGAGGCCGGTGGCGAGCCGACCGTGCTGGTCTGCGACGTCGACCTGCAGCGCAGCGAGCACGTGCGGCGGATCTGGCCATTCCTGCGCGACCGCCGCATCGATGCCTACGGCGACCTGCTGAAGCGCTACATCGACTGACCCGCAGCGCCGTGCCGGGTCTTCGCTTGTGCAGCGCCGTTGACTGCGGCGCGGCGCGACCCGGCCGCAGGCGCCCATGCCTGTCGCGGCCGATGCCCTCACACCCCCATGCCCGCTGAGCCCCGGCGCCGACGAGGCGCCCTCCGATGAGTGATGGAATGAACGAACTTTCCCAGGCCGACGGCGACGATGCGCTGTTCGACGGCCAGCCGTACCGCATCGTCGAACGCGATGGCATCCGCTACACCCTGCTCGGCACCGCACACGTGTCCCTGGCCAGCGTCGCCGCGGTGGAACGGGCGATCGGCAGCGGCCGTTTCGATGCGGTGGCGGTGGAACTGGATCCGCAACGCCTGCAGGCGCTGACCGACCCGGACGCACTGACCAAGCTGGACCTGGTGCAGGTGATCCGCAAGGGCCGCGTGGCCCTGTTCGCCGCCAATCTGGCGCTGGCCGCCTACCAGCGGCGCCTGGCCGAGCAACTGGGCATCGAGCCCGGCGCTGAACTCAAGCGCGCAGTCCTGCTGGCGCGCGAACGGCAACTGCCGGTGTACCTGATCGATCGCGAAGTCGGCCTGACCTTCAAGCGCGCCTCCAGCCGGCTCGGCTTCTTCGGCAAGCTGAAGCTGGCCAGCGGCCTGCTCGGCGGCTTGTTCGCCTCCGACGAGGTCGGCGAGGCGGAGATCGAGAAGCTCAAGCAGGGCGACATGCTCGAAGCCAGCTTCGGCGATTTCGCCAGCGAGAGCCCGGCGCTGTACGACACCATCATCGCCGAGCGCGACCGCTACATGGCCACGCGCCTGCGCGAGGAACAGGCGCAACAGCGCGCGCTGCCGCTGGCCGGCAATGCCGAACCGCTGGATGGCGCCCCCGGTGCCGGCGTGCGCGACGTGCTGGCGGTGGTCGGCGCGGGCCACCTGGCCGGCCTGGCGCGGCACCTGCAGGGCGACCAGGACGACCCGGCGACGCTGCGCAAGGCGCTGGAAGAGGTGCAAACCAAGAAGAAGGTGCCGTGGATCACCCTGACCCTGACCGCGCTGGTGCTGGGCGGCGTGGCCTGGGGCTACTGGCACGGCGGCTTCGCCCTGGGCACCGACCTGCTGCTGCAGTGGGTGCTGTTCACCGGCGGCCTGGCCGGGCTGGGCTGCATCCTGGCCGGCGGGCATCCGCTGAGCGTGATCGCCGGCGCCATCGCCGCGCCGCTGAAGCCGTTCCGCCCGGGCGTGCCGGCCGGGGCGTTCAGCGCCCTCGTCGAAGTGCACATGCGCAAGCCGGCCTATGGCGATTTCCTGGCGCTGCGCGACGATGCGCAGAATCTGCGCGGCTGGTACCGCAACCGCGTCTCGCGGGTGGTACTGACCTTCCTGCTGACCAACCTGGGCAGCATGCTCGGCGTGTGGCTGGCCGGCTTCCGCATCTTCGGCAAGCTGGCGGGTTGAACACCCGCCGCGCGGCGGCGGCAACTGTCACCGCGCGGGTTCGCCTTCGTGGGAGGGACTTCAGTCCCGACGCCTCGGCGGTACGACGTCGGGGCTGAAGCCCCTCCCACAGGTGGTCTGAAGCCTCCGGATCAGGACACCATCTGCGCGGCCACGTCGCGACGCCCACGCGCATGACGCACCAAGCCCGCCACGCCGTTACTCAGATCGTCCAGGATCGCGTAGATGGTCGGCAGGAACAGCAGGCTGACCACGGTCGAGAACGCCAGGCCGCCGGCGATCGCACGCGCCATCGGGTAGTAGGCCGGGCCGTCGCCGAACATCTGCGTGGTGGTCAGCGAGATCGGCACCATCGCCAGGATCGCCGTGCCCATGGTCATCATGATCGGGCGAAGGCGCTCGCGCGAGCCTTCGATCAGCGCCTCGGTGCGGCCCAGCCCGCGCCGGCGCAGGTTGTTGATGTGCTCGATCATCACGATGCCGTTGTTCACCACCACGCCCATCAGCACCAGGATGCCGATGAAGGCCATGATCCCGAAGCTGGTGCCGGTGATCCAGAATAGCCAGAACACGCCGAACACCGAGAACAGCACACCGCTCATGATCGCCACCGGGAACAGCAGCGATTCGAACATCGCGGCCATGACCACGTAGATCATCACCAGCGCGATCAGCAGATTGAACAGCATCTGCTTGCTGGCCTGGTCGTCGTCCTGGCCGTCCGCGCCGTCGAAGCTGTAGCGGTAGCCGACCGGAAAGCTGACTGCGTTGAGGGTGTCCTCGATCGCCTGTTTGGCTTCCGGCGCGGTGACCTTGGCGCCGAGGTTGGCGGTGATGGTCAGCGTGGTCTGCCGGTTGGTCCTGGCGATCTGGGTCGCGGCCGCGCGCGGCTGCGTCTCGACCAGGCTCAGCAGCGGCACGCTGCGCCCGTCCTGGGTGCGCACGTTGAAGCTGTCCAGGTCTTCCGGCGAGGTCTGCTCGGCACCGGCGAAGCGCACCCACACCGGCACCTCGTTGTCGCCATGGCGGAACTCGCGCAGCGACGCGCCGCGCAGCGCCAGGCCGACGAAGCTGGCGACCTGCTCGGCGCTGAAGCCGAACGCGGCGGCGCGCTCGCGGTCCACCCGCACCGCCAGTTCGGCGCTGCGATCGCCGCTGTCCACGCGCACGTCGCGCAGCTCCTTGCGCCGCGCCAGCACCGGCACCACGTCGTCGGCGAGCGCGCGCAGCGCCTCGGTGGAATCGCCGACCAATTGCACCTGCACGGTCTGCCCGCCGCCGTTGCCGCCATCGCCGCCGTTGCTGTTGCCGACGTGGAAATCCACCCGCGCCGAGCGCGGCAGTTCCTTGCGGATGCGTTCCATCAGTGCCGGCAGGTCGCGGACCTGCTTCAGATCGACGGTGAGCGTGGTGCTGCTGCCCTCCTCCTCGCTGAACCAGGAATACACCTGGGTCACGTGGTACTGCGCGCGGCGCGCGTCGATGAAGCGTTCCAGCCGGGTCACTTCCTCGGCCATCTGCTCGCGCGTGTAGGCGCCCTTCCACTGGTAGCCGATGAAGACCTGCTCGCCGCCGTCGCCGCCGAACATGTCCTTCTTGGTCTGCAGCATCGGGATCACGCTCAGCGCGCTGATCAGCACGATCGCGCACACGCTCCAGCCACGGTGCGCCAGCGACCAGGCCAGCACCCGCGCGTAGCGGCGCTGCAGGCGCGGGATCAGCCCGTCCGGGGAATGCACCAGCGCCGGGGTGCGCATGCGCGCCGACAGCATCGGGATCAGGCTCACCGCCACCAGCCACGACGCCAGCAGCGACACCGAGATGGTGATGGCGATCTGCGACATGAAGATGCTGATGTTGTTGGTCTCGCCGAACAGGTTCGGCAGGAACACGATGCAGTGGCACAGGGTGCCGGCCGACAGCGCGATGGCGACATTGCGGGTGCCGAGGATGGAGGCGCGCTGCGGCTGGTCGGGCATGCGCTCGCGCTCCTGATAGATGCTCTCCACCACCACCACCGCGTTGTCCACCAGCATGCCCACCGCCAGCAGCAGGCCCATCATGGTCAGGATGTTGAGGGTGACCCCGGCGAAATACATGAAGCCCAGGGTGATCGCGAAGCAGATCGGGATCGCCAGGGTCACCATCAGGGTCGACGGCCAGTGCCGCAGGAAGAAGAACAACACCGTCACCGACAGCAGCAGGCCGACCGCGCCGGCTTCGGCCAGCTCCGCCAGCGACGAGGTCACCGCCTTGCCCTGGTTGTCGATGACCTTGATCTGCACGTCGCTCAGCGCCGGCTGCTTGCGGATCTGCTCGACCTCGGCCAGCACCGCGCGCGAGACCTCGACCAGATTCGCGCTGCGCTCCTTGAACACGTCCAGGCCCACCGCCGGACGCCCGTCCAGGCGCCGGCCGTAACTCATCCGGGTCGGCTTCAGCCGCACCTCGGCGATGTCGCCCAGGCGCAGGCCCTTGGCGTCGATGACCAGGTCGCGCAGTTCCTGCAGGTCGCGCAGTTCGCCAACCGGCTGCACCCGCAGGCGCTGGCCGTTGTCGTCGATCTGCCCAGCCGACAGCGAGAAGTTGAGCTTGCCCAGGCGCTCGCTGAGCTGGTTGAGGCTGAGGTTGTGCGCGCTGAGCCGGTCCGGGGCGATGGCGATCTCGACCTCGTTCGGCGGCGCGCCCGATACCGACACCTTGGCCACCCCGGGAATGCGCTCCAGGCGGCGCTTGAACTCGCGATCGAGCATGTCGTACGCGCCGGTCAGGTCGGCCGCGCCGGCCAGGCGTACCTTCAGCACCGGCTGGTCGCTGCTGGACCACTTGAACACGTTGTAGCGCCGCAGGTCGGCCGGCAGGTCGGCGCGGATCGCGTCGATGCGCTCGCGCGCATCGGAGGCGGCGATGGCGATGTCGCGGTCCCAGTCGGAGAACTCGATGAAGATGTTGGCGCCGTCGGCGGTGGCGGTCGAGCGCATGCGCTTGATCCCGGTCATCGTCGCCAGCGCTTCCTCGGTCGGCCGCACCAGGTTGCGCTCGACCTCGTCCGGAGTGGAGCCGGTGTACGGCAGCTGCACGAACAGGAACGGCGCGGAGATGTCCGGCAAGGCCTCCAGCGGCAGGCGGAAGGCGGCGATCAGCCCGACCACCACCAGCGAGACGAAGCACATGATGGTGGTGACCGGACGGCGGATGCTGAACTCGGCGACGCTCATGCCGGCGCGCCCTCGCCGTCCTGCAGGCGCTGCTCGCCGTTTTCACGTTGCCGCGCACGCCGCCCGCGCTCGGCGTAGTACGCGTCGGCGCGGCGGTCCAGGCGGTCGTAGACCACCGGGATCACCAGCAAGGTCAGCAGCGTGGACACCAGCAGCCCGCCGATCACGGTGATCGCCATCGGCGCGCGCACCTCGGCGCCCTCGCCGCTGGCGATCGCCAGCGGCAGGAAGCCGAACAGCGTGCACAGCGTGGTCATCACGATCGGCCGCAACCGCGAGCGTGCGCCTTCGATCAGCGCCGCGCGCTTGGCCACGCCCTCCTCGCGCAACTGGTTGACCTTGTCGATCAGGATGATCGCGTTCTTGGTCACCAGGCCCACCAGCAGGATCAGGCCGATGAACACCACCACCGACACCGGCTTGCCGGTCAGCAGCAGCGCCAGCACCGCGCCGACCAGTGCCAGCGGGATGGTGAACAGGATGACGAACGGATGCAGCAGCGACTCGAACTGCGAGGCCATCACCAGGTACACCAGGAACACCGCCAGGCCGAACGCGAACAGCAGCGAGCGCGCCGACTGCGCCAGTTCCTCGCCCTGCCCGCCGATGTGCATGCCGACGCCGGCGCCGAGCGGATCGCGCGCCACCATCTCACGCACCTCGCGCACCGCCGTGCCCAGGTCGATGTCGCGCAGATTGGCCGAGACGATCGCCACGCGGATCTGGTCGGCGCGGTGGATCTCGCTGGGACCGGTGGTGGCGACCACGTCGGCGACCGCGTCCAGCGTCACCGGCCGGCTGCTGCCCGGGTTGACGATCAGCCGGCGGATGCTGTCGACGCTGGCGCGGTCGCTCTGTTGCGCGCGCACCAGCACGTCGATCTTGCGGTCGCGGAAGCTGTAGCGGGTGGCGACGTCGCCGCGCACCTTCTTCACCACCACGTCGGCGATCTGCCGCGTGGTCAGTCCCAACGCACCGGCACGTTCCTGGTCGAAGCGGATCTGGATCTCCGGAAAGCCCTCCTCCACCGTGGATTTGACGTCGGCGAAGTGGCCGTTGCCGCGCAGCAGCGCCGCCAGCTTCTGCCCGGCGTGCTGGATGGTCTGCAGATCCTGGCCGCGCAGTTCGATCTCCAGCGGCGTGGAGAAACTGAACAGCTCCGGCCGGCTGAAACCGACCTGCACGCCCGGATGGTTGCGCATCGTCGCGCGCATGCGCTCGCTCTGCTGCGCCTCGAACTGCGCGCTGCCGCCGCCGGCCATGGCGATGGTCAGCTTGCCGATGTTCTCGCCGCTCTCGGTGGGGTTGGCGTCGAGCCGGGTGCCGCTGCCGCTGACCCCGTACAGCGCCTGCACGCCCGCGTCCTTGCCGTGCACCTCCTGCAGTTCGCGCACCAGCGCATCGGTCTGCCGCAGCGGCGTGCCGGCCGGCAGCTTCACCGTCATCTCGAAGCGGTCCTGCGCCAGCTGCGGGATCAGGTCGGCGCCCAGCAGCGGCGCCACCGCCAGGGTCGCGGCGAAGGCCAGCGCCGCCAGCCCCAGCACCCAGCCGGGACGCGCCAACGCACCCGGCAGCAGCCGCAGATAGCCGCGCTCGGCCAGCGCGTACGGCGCCATCGCCAGGGCGCTGGCCTTGCGCATCACCGGGGCGACCACCGCCACCGCACCGCGCCACAGCCGCACGCACAGCCAGGCCGCGCCGAAGAACACGCCGCGCACCGCCGCACCTGCGCCGCGCCGGCTCCAGGCCAGCGGCTTCAGCCAGCCGCGCCGCGGCTGCCAGTGCGGCGGCGCCGGCTCCACCGGGAACGCCAGCGGCGCACGGCCCTTCAGCGAGCTGAGCATCGGGATCAGCGTCATCGACACCACCAGCGAGATCGCGATGGCGATCGCCACGGTCAACGCCTGGTCGCGGAACAGTTGCCCGGCCACGCCCTCCACGAACACCAGCGGCAGGAACACCGCGATCGTGGTCAGGGTCGAGGCGACCACCGCCATGCCCACCTCGCGGGTGCCGACGATCGCCGCATCGAGCACGCTCAGCCCGCGCTCGCGCGCCTTGGCGATGCTTTCCAGCACCACGATCGAATCGTCCACCACCAGGCCGGTCGCCAGCGCCAGGCCGCCCAGCGACATCACGTTGAGGCTCAGGCCGAGCCGATCCATGAAGAAGAACGTGGTCACGATCGACACCGGCAGCGACAGCCCGATCACGAACGTGCTCCACCCATCGCGCAGGAACAGGAAGATGATCAGGATCGCCAGCAGGCCGCCGATCACCGCGTCCTTCTTGACGTCGCCGATGGCGTGTTCGATGAAGCGCGACTGGTCTTCCAGCGTGGTCAGTTCGGCGTCGGCGGGAATCTGCGCCTGCAGCTGTTCCAGGCGCTTGCGCAGCGCCGCCGCGGTGGCCACGGTGTTGGCGTCGCCTTCCTTGTAGATCGCCAGTTCCACCGCCTCCTTGCCGCCCAGGCGGATGATCGCCTCGCGCTCCTTGTAGCCTTGCCGCACCTGCGCCACGTCCTTGAGCCGGATCGGCATGCCGCCGGCGACGGTGGTGGTGGTGCTGGACGTCGCGCTCTGCGCCGCCGAGGCCGCCGCAATCGCGGCTTCCGAGCCGGTGGAGGCGGCGATCGCATACATCTGCTGCAGGGCCACGTCGGCCGCGTTGCCGCCGGCGCCCTGGGTGGTCAGCAACAGGTTGCGAATCTCGTCCAGGTCGGCGAACTGGTTGACCGTGCGCACCAGGTAGCGCTGCGTCCCCTGCTCCAGGCGTCCGCCGGAGAGATTGACGTTCTCGTCCTTGAGCCGCGCGATCACCGTGTCGATCGGCATGTTGAGCTGCGCCAGCCGCTGCTGGTCGATATCCACTTGGATCTCGTCCTCCAGCCCACCGCCGACCTTGACCGCGGCCACGCCCGCCACCGGCTCCAGCTTCTTCTTCAGGTCCTCGTCGGCGTAGCGACGCAACTGGGTCAGCGCGCGCACCGCCTCGGCGTCGGTGTGCGCGGCGGTCTTGCTCGACAGCACCAGGCGCATGATCGGTTGGGTGGAGGGATTGAAGCGCAGCAGCACCGGCGCCTTGGCCTCCAGCGGCAGCGACAGCGCCTCTATCTTGTCGCGCACCTCCAGGCTGGCCTGGTCCATGTTGGTGCCCCAGGCGAACTCCAGCACCACGTCGCTCTGCCCGGTGCGCGAGACCGACTTGAGCTTGCGCAGGTTCTTGACCACGCCGACCGCTTCTTCGACCGGCTCGGTCACCAGCGTCTCGATCTCCGACGGCGCGGCGCCGGCGTACTCGGTGCGCACGGTCAGGGTCGGATAGCTCAGGTCCGGCAGCAGGTTGACCTTGAGCCCGTGCAGCGCGATCGCGCCGAACAGCAGCATGGTCAGCGTGATCATCGCGATGGTCACGCGACGGCGGGTGGCGAACTCGACCAGGCCGCCGCCTTGCGCGGCGGCGGGCGCAGGCGGTGCGTGCGCGTCGGAATCGGCGCCGTGCATCAGCGCGCTCCGGCGGTGGCGGCCGGGGTGGCGTCGGCAACCTCGCGCTGCGGCGCGATCACCTGCACGCGGCTGCCGTCGCGCAGCGCGACCTTGCCGGCGGTGACCACCTGGTCGCCGGCCTGCAGGCCCTGGCGGATCTCCACCCACGGCCCTTCGGCATAGCCCAGCGTCACCGGCACCCGCGCGACCTTGCCGGCGACCACACGGAACACCGCCGGCTCGCCGTCGTCGAGCAGCGCCAGCCGCGGCACCACCAGCGCATCGGCGCGCTGGTCGTAATCGATGCGGATGCGGCCGAACATGCCCGGCTGCAGCGCCTCCGCCCCTTCGTCGAAGGCGCAGACCACGCGGAAGGTGCCGCTGCCGGCATCCACCACCGGCGCGATGCGGTCGACCCGGCCGCGGAACTGCTTGCCCGGCAGCGCATCGGCCAGCAGGGTCACCGGCTGCCCGGTCTTGAGCGTGGCCAGTTCGCGCTCGGGCACGTTGAGCGTGGCTTCCAGCCGCGAATCGTCGACGATGCGGAAGATCGGCGTATTGATCTGCACGAAGTTGCCGGTCTTGATCGAGCGCGAGGCGATCACTCCGGAGATCGGCGCCACCACCGTGGCATAGGACAGTTCCAGCGCCGCCAACTGGTGTTGCGCGCGCACGTTGGCCAGGTCGTACTTGATCTGGTCGACGTCGGCGGCGCTGACCAGTTGCTGGCCCACCAGCTGCTGCGAGCGGCGGTAGTTGTTCTCCAGCTTGCGCAGTTGCGCCTCGCTCTGCGCCAGCGCCAGCCGCGCGCGGTCGGGGTCCAGCCGCACCAGCGGCTGCCCGGCGCGCACCTGCTGGCCTTCCTCGGCCAGCACCGCCAGGGCCACGCCGGAGGTCTTGGCCACCACCTGCGATTCGGCGCGCGCCTCCAGCGCCGCGGTGCCGCTGTAGCTGGCCGCCACCGCACGGCGGCTGGCCGCCGCCACCTCCACCGGCACCGCCTCCGGCGCCTTTTCGCTGTCGGCGGCCTTGGCCTTGGCCTCCGCCGCCGGCTTGCAGCCGCCGAGCAGCAGCGTGGTGGTGACCAACAGCGCGGCAGCGCAAGTGGCAGTGCGGCGCGTGAGCGGTCGCGTCATCGTCGTGTCCTTGGTGGATGGCGTGAATGGTGTTGTAGATAAGTAGATCACCAATCGACGTCGTGCCGAATGCCCCAAAGGTCACGGGTCGCCCACCGCCGCCAGTTTCGGAGCCGCGAAAGGTGAGGCTATACTCGGGCCGTTCCGTGTTCCCCCACGCCGGAACCCCAATCCGTCCTCCGGACCACGAAACCATGCGCACGCAGCCGCTAGCCGCTTGTTTTGCTCTGGCCGTACTCGTTTCTGTTGGGGCCGCCCCGGCCATGGCGCAGACCGCGCCGGCGCCCGCCGCTCCCGCCGCCGCAGCCGCGGCACCCGCGCCTGTTCAGGGCAACGCGGCCAACGGCCGGGTGCTCACCTACACCTGCCAGGGCTGCCACGGCGTCACCGGCTACAAGAACGCCTATCCCAGCTACCGCATCCCCAAGATCGGCGGGCAGTCGGCGCAGTACCTGACCCAGGCGCTGACCGAATACCGGCTCGGCAAGCGCAAGCATCCGACCATGCAGGCCCAGGCGGAAAGCTTCTCCGACCAGGAGATCGCCGACATCGCCGCTTTCCTGTCCACCCTCAAGTAGGCCTCCCATGCCGAACGCCGCGCACGCCTTGCGTCCCGCCCTCGTCCTGCTTGCCGCCCTGTGCCTGGGGGCCTGTTCGCAATCGCAGGTGGAATCCACCAGCAAATCCGCCGGCGACCCTGGCCACGCC
The DNA here is from genome assembly GCF_964278005.1 of uncultured Xanthomonas sp. Taxonomy (NCBI): domain Bacteria; kingdom Pseudomonadati; phylum Pseudomonadota; class Gammaproteobacteria; order Lysobacterales; family Lysobacteraceae; genus Xanthomonas; species uncultured Xanthomonas sp. Next base: position 393,489 of record NZ_CAXYKF010000015.1, on the reverse strand, counting down.
AGCGGCGAGCACGGTTCCGGCTCCTCCGCCGGCCTGCCCGGCGGGCGCATCGACGCCGGCGACAAGCTGGCCCACGCCAAGGGCAAGGCCACCGGGCAGAGCTGCATCGACTGCCACGGCGCCGACGGCAACGCGCCGATCGACCCGACCTATCCCAAGCTCGGCGGCCAGTACGGCGATTACCTGGCACACGCGCTGCAGGCCTACCGCGGCGGCACCCGCACGCATCCGCTGATGAGCCCGCAGGCAGCGCAGCTGAGCGACCAGGACATCGCCGACCTGGCGGCCTACTTCGGCTCGCGCAGCAGCCAGTTGCGCGATTTGCACGGCGTGAATTGAGCGCACGGCGCGCAGGGACCTCGCACGCCACATGACGCGCGCGGTCGCCTGCACCAGGCTGCGCCGAGCAGCGGCGACGGGACCGCGCACAGCGCGTGCTCCGGATGCGCCGCCATCGACGCGTGACCAGCTCGCCGCCACTTTCGCGTGGTGCGCGATCCGGTGGCGCTTCGACCCTATCCAACGACGTGAGGCACACACGTAAGAGCGGCTTCATCCGCGATGAGCCCTCGCAGGCAACGCCGTGCCAGCTGAAGTCGTCCACTCGGACCAAACCGCGCCCGGTCCGCGTGTGCCGCAGCTGGTGATGTGCGGCGCCCGCATGTGTGAGCGGGCGGGTACCCCACCACTCAGCGACTGCCGTTGTCTTCCTGCAGCTCGCGCTTGAACGGCACGTTCGGCGGCGGCCGCGCGCCAGCCGGCTGCTCGTTGAGATTGGGGTCGGTGATGCTGCAGCCGCCGCCCACCTGCAGAATCGAGACCACACAGGAAATGCTGCTGGTGGTGCCCGGAATCGGGATCTTCACCGACTTGATGCCGCGCCGCACCCACTCTTCCAGCAGCGTCGCGTTCGGCAGCCAGTATTTGTCGAACGAGGTCGGCGTGTAGTCGTACGGCGGCCGCTTGAGCCATTCCCCGGCCTTTTCGATGCGCTCGCGCGTCCAGGTGTCGGTCTCCGAGCCAGGCGCGCTGCGCGCCGGTGCCTGGTCGTTGCCGCGGCCATCGGCCAGGCGCACGCTGCCGTCGGCATTGAACAGGCCGCCGCCCTTGCTGGCGCCGGCACCGGCATCGCCGGGGCGGTTGCGTGCGGCCGCGCCCCAGTCGTCGCCGCGCTGCGGCGTGGCCCAGCTGCCGTCACGTGCGACCGGCGCCGGACCGCTGCCCGGACTCACGGCCTGGCTGCCGGGCGGCGCGGTGCCGGCCGCGGGCGCAGTCGGCTTGGCAGTCGCACTGGCCGCAGCGCTGGCAGTGCCGGCCGGCGCCGGCTGCGGGGTCGGCACGCTCGCCGGCGTCGTGTCCGAGCTTGCGGCCGGGGCCGCCGCCGGTGCCGGCGTGGGTGCGCTCGCGGTGGCGGTGCTCGGCGCCGGCACTTCGATCTGCCGCACCTGCGGCACGTCCGCACTGCGCAACACCGGCGTGGGCGTCGGCGTGCGCAGCTGTGGTGCGGGAACCTGCACCTGCGGCAGCGGTGTCGGCACTTCCCGTTCGCGCACCTGTACCTGCGGTGCGACTGGGCGCGGCACCGCGATGTCGCGCGGCCGCAGTTGCGCCACGGTCGGCACGTCGGTGACCACTTCGACCTCGCGCACCGGCACCTGCACGTCGGGCGGCACCACCGCGCGCGGTGGCGTCACCGGGACACGCGCGCGCGGTGGCGGCGGCAGTACGAAGTCGCGGGTGGGCGTCGGCGTTTCGGTCACCTGCAGCGGCTGCTCAACCGGCGGCGGTGGCGGCGCACTGGCCGTGGTCGGCGCGGGCACCGGCGGAGCCGGCGCTGGCTCCGCGGCCGGTGCAGGCGCGGGCGCTGCAGCGGCCGGCGGCGTCGGGCTCGCACGCGACACGGCGCGCTGCGCACGCGGCGGGGTCGGCGACGTCGCCTCCGTGGATGCGGCCGCTTCGGCCGGCGCCCCGCCGCCGCTCTCGGCGGGCGTGCCGCGGCCGACGAATTCCACCTGCACGCGTCCAGCCTGGTCCGCATCGGTCAGCGGCGGCAGCCAGCGCACGAACGCCACCCACAGCAGGAAGATGGCGAACAGCAGATGCAGCAGCAGGCTGAGCAGCACGGCGATGCGCCGCCACCAGCGCTGGTCGTACGGCGCCGGATCCCAGTGCTGCCACCACAGCCGGCGGAACGCCTGCCACAGCGGCAAGGCCGGCAGGCGCAGGGTCGCCGGCGGCTGCGCCAGCGGCATCGCCGCGATCAGTTCGGGGGCCGCGAACGGCCGCGGCAGCGCAGGCTGCGCCGCGATCCAGTGCGCCCATGCATACGGCAGGCCGGTGCGGCGATCGCGCAGCAGCTTGCGCGGCGTGCGCGCCAACAACACATCGAGGATGTCGGTGGCGCGCGTCACCGGCAGCGGGACGTCAGGCGGCCGAATCGCGCGGAATGTAGGGAGCGCTGCCGCTGTCGTGGTCGGTGGCGTCGCGTACCGCGGTCACCCCGGGCACGCGGCCCATCAGCGTCTTCTCGATGCCCTGCTTCAGGGTCACGTCGGCCATGCCGCAGCCGTGGCAGCCGCCGCCGAAGCGCAGCAGCACCACGCCGTCGGCGGAGACTTCCTGCACCGCCACGCGGCCGCCGTGCTGGGCCAGCTGCGGATTGACCTCGTTCTCCACCACCCAGCGCACCCGCTCCACCAGCGAGGCCGCCTCGCCCGGGGCTTCGCCCTTGATCTTCGGCGCCTTGATGGTGAGCTGCTGGCCGGTGCCCTGGGTGACGTAGTCGATTTCGGCGCCGTCGAGCCAGCCGACGCTGTCGGCCGCCACGTACAGGGTGAAACCGTCACAATCGATCGCCCATTCGTCGCCGGCCAGGTCCGCCGGCTCGGCGAACTCCAGCCGCGCATCGGCACGCGGGGTGCCGGCATCGACCGCGCTCAGGCGCACGCCCATGCCGGGCACGGCCTCGCGTTCGAGCAACTTGCGGAAATGGGCCTGTGCGTTGTCTGAGATCTGGATCATGCGGGTATTCTAGACCCTTCCACGCCCTGCGCTCATCGCGGGCGGTATCTTGACCGGCCCTGTCCGTTCCACCGCAGAGACCTTCCATGAACGACCTGATCCCGCTCGCCCAGGCCCATTGCTCGCCCTGCAAGGGCAGCGAATACAGACTGACCCAGGCGCGCCTGGCCGAACTGCTGCCGCAGGTGCCCGGCTGGGAAGTGGTCGAGAACGGCAACGCGATCAGCCGCACCTTCCGCTTCCCCGACTATTACCGCACCCTGGCCTTCGTCAACGCACTGGCCTGGATCGCGCACCGCGAAGACCACCACCCCGACCTGGGCGTGCACTACGACCGCGTGGTGGTGCGCTATTCCACCCACGACGTCGGTGGCCTCAGCGAGAACGACTTCATCTGCGCCGCCAAGGCGTCCGCCCTTCCGGAATGATCACGATGACCGCCACCGCCCGCCATCTGCTCCCCCTGGCCTGCCTGAGCGCCGTGCTGCTCAGCGCCTGCGGTCAATCCCAGCAATCCCAGCAACACACCGTGACCCAGCCGCCGACCGAGGTCGCCGCGGTGAAGACACCGCCGCCGGACTACCCGATCGACGTGGCCTGCGCCGGCATCGGCGGCACCGTGGTGCTGAAGGTGGTGGTCGGCGTGCAGGGCAAGCCCACCGAAGTCGACGTGGTCACCGGCAGCGGCCAGGCCAAGCTCGACGCCTCGGCGCAGGAAGCGGTGCGCGGCTGGACCTTCAATCCCGCTACCCGCAACGGCCAGGCGGTGCCGTGGACCATCCAGGTACCGGTCAACTTCAATCCGCCGCAGCCGCGCCCGGACCGGTGCTTCGCGCTGGACGCGCAGGCGCACAAGGCCGGCTGAGCCACAGGCGCGCACCGCGCGCCTTCACGCGACACCGGCACCGCGCCGGGTCTGATCGACGCCTCTTCCTCGGAGCCGCCGGCGCATGCTGGAGATCCCACTGCACAATGTCCTGGTCGCGCTCGCCGTGACCCTCGGCGCCGGACTGGCCACCGGCCTGGGCAGCGTGCTGGTGTTGTTCAGCAAGGGACCCAATCCGCGCCTGCTCGCCTTCGGCCTGGCGTTCTCCGCCGGCGCGATGGTGTATGTGTCGCTGACCGAAATCCTCGGCAAGTCGATCACCGCCTTCAGCGCCGCCTTCGATCCGCGCCTGGGCCAGGCCTATGCCACCCTGGCATTCCTGGCCGGCATGGTGCTGATCGTGGTCATCGACCGGCTGGTGCCCAATCCGCACGAAAGCCTCAACAGCCGCGATCCGCTGTTCCGCGACGACAACCGCGCCTACGTCAAGCGCGTCGGCCTGCTCACCGCGGTGGCGATCACCGCGCACAACTTCCCCGAAGGCCTGGCCACCTTCTTCGCCACACTGGAGAGCCCGGCGGTGGGCATGCCGCTGGCCTTCGCCATCGCCGTGCACAACATCCCCGAAGGCATCGCCATCGCGGTGCCGGTGCACTACGCCACCGGGCGCAAGTCCTATGCCTTCGCCGCCAGCCTGCTGTCCGGCCTGGCCGAGCCGATCGGTGCGCTGATCGGCTACGTCGCGCTGGCGCGCTTTTTGTCCGAGGCGGTGTTCGGTGCGGTGTTCGGGCTGATCGCCGGGGTGATGGTGTTCCTGGCCCTGGACGAATTGTTGCCGGCCGCCAAGCGCTACGCACAGGGGCACGAGACGGTGTACGGCCTGGTCGCAGGCATGGCCACGCTGGCGCTCAGCCTGGTGCTGTTCCGACTGTCCGCACCGGTCTGATGGCAGCGGCCGACGCCGGCTGAACGCGCGCTCGCTGGCCTGCGCGAGCGCGCTGCGCAGAAAGGTCGCAGACACCCAAGGCGGCGCATGCTGCGGCCACCTTCGCCCCGCTCGATGAGGTGTCGCATGGATCTCCGTCCCCTGCCCCCGGCCAGGCTGGCCCTGTTCACCGCACTGAGCGTGGTGGCGCTGGGCGCCTGCCAGCGGCAGGACACGCCCACTCCTGCGGCCCAGGCCGATGCGCCGGCCCCGGCCGCGGCACCCGCACCTGCCCCCTATGTGGCCCCGACCGCCGACCAGCTCTATCAACTGGTCGCGCCGATCGCGCTGTTTCCGGACAAGCTGCTGGCGCAGACCCTGGCCGCCTCGGTGTATCCGGACCAGGTGGTGTCCGCGCAGGATTGGCTGCGCAACAACCGTACCCTGTCCGCCACCGACCGCCTGCAGGCGGCCGCGGCGCAACCCTGGGACCCCAGCGTCAAGGCGCTGACCGCCTTCCCCGACGTGGTCGACCAGTTGGCCGGCAACGGCGACTGGACCCGCGCGCTGGGCGACGCCTATGCCCACGATCCCAACCAGGTGCTGGACGCGGTGCAGGTGATGCGCCAGCGCGCGCAGGCGCAGGGCCACCTGCGCAGCACCCCGCAGCAACGCGTGCAGGTGGTGCAGCGCACCGTGGTGGAACCGGCCCCGGCCTACGCCGACGCGGTGCCGCCGCCGACCCGCACCATCGTCATCGAACCGGCGCAGCCGGACGTGGTCTACGTGCCGCGTTACGACCCCGACGTGGTCTACGGCGCACCGGTCAACGTCTACCGCGAGTACCGCTATCGCCCGCCGCGCCCCTACTACGACACCGGCGACCTGGTCACCGCCGGCATCATTTCCTTCGGCGTCGGCGTACTGGTCGGCGACGCGCTCGAACACCACCACCACAGCGTGTTCGGCTGGCTGGAACCGGCGCCGCCGTGGCACAGCTGGGGCTGGAACAACTGGGGGGTGAACTGGAACGCGCCGCCGTCGGCGCCGAACTACGTGGTCTACCGCAACAGCGTGTACGCGCCGCGCACCACCATCATCAACAACCACTACGACAACCGCAGCTACGTGCACAACGACTACCGCGGTGCGCCGCCGCCGGCCGCGCCGATGGGCGGTCCGGGCGGGCAGCAGGCCTTCGCTGGCGCGCGTGCGCCGGCGGGCGCCGCGATGGCCGCCGCGGCGATGTCGGCGCGTGCGCCGGCAGCGGCGTTCGGACCCGCGCGGGCCCAACCCCCGGCGATGCCGCAGACCATGCCGCATTTCACCAGCCAGATGCTGCAGGCCGGCCGCCCGGTGGCAGCGATGCCACCGCCGGTGCAGCGCCTGCCGGCTCCGGGCACGCCAGCGGCCATGGCCGCCGCACGTGAGCAGCGCCTGCTGCCCGGTTTCGCCCAGCATGCCGCGGCTCCGCAACGCAGCGTGGCGATGGCCCAGCCGAACGCGCCGCGCGCGGCTCCGGCGATGCCGGTCCCGCAGTTCCATGGCCGCCCGGTACCGCAGGCGCTGACGCCCAGCCAGGCGCCGCGCGAGGCCATCGCCAATCGCGGCATGCCGGAAGCGCGCTTTGCGGAACCGCCGCGGCGCGGCGACCCGGGCATGCAGCCGTCCGGTTTCGCCCGCGAGATGGCACGCACGGAGCCGCCGCGCCAGGCACTGCCGAGCGAAGCCCCGCGCGCGCAGGCCTGGCATGCGCCGGCGCCCGAGCGCGAGGCGCGCGCGCCGCAGATGCCGCGCGAGGCGATGCGTGCGCCGATGCCGGAACCGCGCCAGGAGCAGCGTCAGGAACAACGCCAGGAGCAGCGCGTGGCCCGCTTCTCCCCGCCACCGCGCATGCCCGAGCCGCGGCCGGCCGAGTCGCATCCGGCACAACGCCCGGCACCCGCCCACCACGACGGGCACCACGATCACGACCACCACGAGAGCTGAGCACGATCCGGGGGCGGCCACGATGCCGCTCCCGGGTTCAGGAGCCTCGCCTCAGCCGAGGCGGTTCAGCGCTTCGGCCAGTTCGTCGGCCAGCGGGGCATTCAATAGATAAGGCGTCTTGCCGTCGTCCAGGCTGAATTCCAGCGAGGCGGCATGCAGGAACAGGCGCTTGAGCCCGATCTGTTCGCGCAGGCGCTTGTTGACCGCCGGATCGCCGTACTTGTCGTCGCCGGCGACCGGATGTCCCAGATGCTGGGCGTGCACGCGGATCTGATGGGTGCGACCGGTCTCGATCCGCACCTCGCAATAGGAATGCCCGCCACGCCGCTCCAGCACCCGGAAGTGGCTCAGCGACGGCTTGCCGGCCGCGTTCACCTGCACGTGGCGCTCGCCGCCCTGGCGCAGGCCGATGTGCAGCGGCGCGTCCACGCTCATGGTGCCGTCGGGCATGCGCCCGACCAGCAAGGTCAGGTAGCGCTTGCTGATGCCGCGGCCCTGGACCCGGTCGTCCTCACGCATCAGCGCCTGCAATTCGGTCAGCGCCGAGCGCTTCTTGGCCACGATCAGCAGCCCAGAGGTGTCGCGGTCGAGCCGGTGCACCAACTCCAGCGACTGATTGGGACGCAGCGCACGCAGCGTCTCGATGGCGCCGAAACTGATTCCGCTGCCGCCGTGGCTGGCGACGCCGGATGGCTTGTTCAGCGCCAGCAGCCGCGCGTCCTCGTAGACGATCGCCGCCTCCAGCCGGGCCATGAACGCGTCCGGCGGCGCGCTCTTCTCGCCCTCCTCGGTCAGCCGCACCGGCGGGATGCGCACCTCGTCGCCGGCCTCGAGCTTGCGCTCGGCCTTGGTGCGGCCGCCGTTGACCCGCACCTGGCCGCTGCGCATCAGCTTGTAGATCAGGCTGCGCGGCGCGCCCTTGAGCTGGCCGAGCAGGAAATTGTCTACGCGCTGTCCGGCCCTGTCTTCCGGGACCTTGAGAATGCGCACCGCGCTGGTCGCGACATCGCGCGGCTTTGGAGGGATCGGGGGGGAAGTCATCAGGCAGTTTATTCTGTTACACTCGGGGGGCGAGATAAGGGTTTGATTTCGTTGGAAGTTAGTTGAGGGCCAGAAGCCCGGCTTACGACGATTCCGGCACAGTGCGCGACCACCGCCCCCGGGGCGGCCATGTTAGCGGCTCACCGGCCTACCCGGCCATCGCCGGATGCCGCAAGCGTCCGCGCTGAACATGCCCCGTGCGGCGCCCAGCCTGGCTGGAGTCGCCGCCGGTCCTGAACCACCTAAAAGCAAGAAGCGCTCCCGCGGCTCGCCGTGGTGTCGTAGCGCTGGAAACCCAAGACGCCCACCCCGCGCCTGCGCGATGGGCGACGAAGCGTGACCAGAAGCGAAACCCCATGGCGTTCCGCGCGGTAGCAGCGCGAGGAACGCAACAATGAAGCGAATGCTGATCAACGCCACGCAGGCAGAAGAACTGCGTGTGGCCATCGTGGACGGCCAGACCCTGTACGACATCGACATCGAGCAGCCGTCCAAGGAACAGAAGAAGTCCAACATCTACAAGGGCCGCATCACCCGGCTCGAACCCTCGCTGGAAGCGGCCTTCGTCGAATACGGCGGCGAGCGCCACGGCTTCCTGCCGCTGAAGGAAATCTCCCGCGATTACTTCCAGGCCGGCGTCGACCACAACAAGGCGACGATCCGCGAACTGCTGCGCGAGGGCCAGGAAGTCGTGGTCCAGGTGGACAAGGAAGAGCGCGGCAACAAGGGCGCGGCCCTGACCACGTTCATCTCCCTGGCCGGCCGCTACATGGTGCTGATGCCGAACTCGCCCAGCGCCGGTGGCGTCTCGCGCCGCATCGAGGGCGAGGACCGCGCCGCGCTGAAGGAAGCGCTGGACAAGCTGAACATCCCCGACGACATGGGCGTGATCATCCGCACCGCCGGCGTCGGCCGCGATGCCGAAGAACTGCAGTGGGACCTGGACTACCTGCTGCAGGTGTGGAAGTCGATCGCCGAGGCCGCCCTGGCCAAGCCGGCGCCGTTCCTGATCTACCAGGAATCGCGGCTGATCATCCGCGCCCTGCGCGACTACCTGCGCGCCGACATCGGCGAGATCCTGGTCGACACCGCCGAGATGTACGGCGATGCCCAGGAGTTCATGCAGCAGGTGATGCCGCAGAGCCTGCGCAAGCTCAAGCACTACACCGACGACATCCCGCTGTTCAACCGCTTCCAGATCGAGTCGCAGATCGAAGCCGCCTACGAGCGCAGCGTGCGCCTGCCGTCCGGCGGCTCGATCGTGGTCGACCAGACCGAGGCGCTGACCGCGGTGGACGTCAACTCCTCGCGCGCCACCAAGGGCAGCGACATCGAGGACACCGCGTTCCAGACCAACCTGGAGGCGGCCGAAGAGGTTGCGCGCCAGCTGCGCCTGCGCGACCTCGGCGGCCTGGTGGTGATCGACTTCATCGACATGGCCTCCAACAAGCACCAGCGCGAGGTCGAGAACCGCCTGCAGAACGCGCTCAAGTACGACCGCGCACGGGTGCAGATCGGCCGCATCTCGCGCTTCGGCCTGCTGGAGATGAGCCGCCAGCGCCTGCGTCCGTCGCTGGGCGAATCCAGCCAGATCGTCTGCCCGCGTTGCGACGGCCACGGCCGCATGCGCAGCGTCGAGTCGCTGTCGCTGTCGATCATCCGCGTCGCCGAGGAGCACGCGATGAAGGAGAACACCGGGCAGGTGCTGGTGCAGGCCCCGGTGGAGATCGCCAACTACCTGCTCAACGAGAAGCGCCGCGCGCTCAGCGAGATCGAGAAGCGCCACGACGCGCCGATCGTGATCGTCGCCGACGAGCAACTGCACACCCCGCACTACGAAGTGACCCGCCTGCGCGAGAACGAGCTGGGCGAGGAAAGCACCAAGCCCAGCTACCAGCGCGGCACCCCGCGCAAGCTGCCGGTGCACGCGCTGACCAAGGCGCAGCTGAACATCCCGGCGCCCGCGGTGACCAATGTGAAGCACTCGCAGCCGGCCCCGGTGCGCGAAGTGGTCGAGGAACCGGTGGCCGCACCGGCACCGGCGCCCGTGGTTGCGCCGGCCCCGGTCGCACCGCCGGCCACCGGCGTGGTCGGCTGGCTGAAGCGCATCTTCGGCGCCGGCGACAGCCCGGCCCCGGCCCCGGCCCCGGCCGAGCCGGCCCAGCGCCAGCGCCCGCAGGACGGCAACCGCAACCGCAACGACCGTGGCGATCGTCACGACCGCAATGCGCGCCGCGACGGCAACCGCAACGGCGGCCAGGGCGGCAATGCCGCGCGTGGCAACGGCAACAACGGCAGCGGCAACGCGCGCCGCGACGAGCGCCGCGCCGGCAACGGCGCCGCCGCGCCGGCCGGGCAGCAGAACCAGCAGCCCAAGGCGCCGCGCAACGAGCAGGCCGCGCAGCAGGCCAAGCCACAGCAGCAGCCGCAGCAGCCCAAGCCGCCGAAGCAGCAGCAGCCGCAGAACCCGCCGCGCCAGCCGAAGCCGCAGCAAGAGCCGGCGCAGGCCGCCGTGCAGGGCGACAAGCCGCCGCGTCAGCCGCGTGCGGAGGAGTCCGTCGCCAAGCAGCAGGCCGCACCGGTCGCCACCGCACCGGCGACCCCGGTGCAGGACGCCACTACCCTGGCCGCCGCCGCGGTCGCCGGTGGCGCGATCGCCGCGTCGCAGGAACCGGCAGCAGCCGTCGACGCGGCAGCCGCCGCACCGGTGCAGCCGGCGCAGACCGCGGCAGCAGCGAGCATCGATGAACGCGAAAACGCCGCCGAAACCGCGCAGGCCGTGCCCGCCGGCGAAGGCGCCGAGGGCGAGGACGGTACCGGCGATGCCGGCGGCCGCCGCCGTCGTGGCCGTCGCGGTGGCCGCCGCCGTCGCCGTGGCAATGGCGAAGCCGGTGCTGCCGGCGATGCCGCCGGCCTGGACGATGCCGACCTGGATGCCGGCGACAGCGACGGCGAAAGCGCGTCGGCGCCGAGCCGCAGCCAGCCGGAGTTCGACTTCGACGACGACGGCACCACCGATGCCGCTCCGGCCAAGTCGCAGCCGCCCGTGCAGGAAAAGCGCGAGCCGCAGGAGAAGCGTGAGCCGCGTCGCGAGCGTCCGGCTGCTGTCGGTGCACCGGCACCGGCCGACGTCGCTGCCCAGGCCCCCGCGCCGATCACCGCCGACCCCGTGCCTGCGCCGGCCACCGCACCGATGCAGCCGGCCGCCCCCGTCGAGGCCGTGACCGCATCGCCTGCGCCGACCGCGCCGGCCGCTGCAGCCCAGGGCGTCAGCGATGCCGCCGTGGCCCACGCCGACACCGTGGTCGCGGCCGCACCGGTGGCGGCCGCAGTCGCCGAGACCAAGCCGGTCGCGCAGGAAACCGTCGCCACCGAGCGCGCCGCGGCACCGGCCGAACCCGCAACGCCGGCCGTCGCGCCGCAGCCGCAGGCGGTCACCACCGCCATCGAGCAACCGACTGCCACCGCCGCCAAGGCGCCGGTCGCCGAGCCGGACGCGGCGGATGCCACGGCCACCGTCGAGGATCCGGCGGGCGTGACCACGCCGGCGGCAACCACCGTCGCGCCGAGCGCAGCGCCGGCCGCCACGCCCACCGCTCCCGCGGAACCGCGTGCGGAAGACGCTGCCCCGGCCAAGCCAGCCTACGCGCCAGTGCAGACCACCCTGCTCGACGCCTTCGCCGAGGCGCCGGCGGCGGTTCCGCACAGTGGTCAGGCAGCGGCCGCAGCGTCGACCGAGGCCGCATCGGTCACGCCGGCACGCGACGACAGCGCAACGTCCGTCGCTGCTCCGGCGACGCCGGCGCAAGCGGAGATCCCGGCTGTGGACGAGGCGGCGCGGAAGGAACGTGCTGCTGCCGCGGCGCAGTCCGCAGCGCCTGCGCCGCATGCCGCGGACAAGGCGGACAGCGACGAGCACAAGGATCGCGGCTGATCCCCGCCCCTGCCGTTGCAGCATGAAAGAAGCGGCCTTCGGGCCGCTTTTTTTGTGGGCGCCCGTCAAGCGCATCCATCGCTACGGCTCAAGACGATCGTCCGCACGCGCACTGTCTTTCGCGCGTCCTGTTCGGCGCAGCAGCAGCGGCTTCAAAGCCACGGCGAAACTCGCTTTGCCGTGACTCGACGAGACACACCATCACCTTGCAGGAGCGGCTTCAGCCGCGACGGGGCTTTCCCGATGCGCCGGTCGCGGCTGAAGCCGCCCCTGCGAAAACACGCGATGCGTGCAGTACGTGCTGCGCGGAACGCTGCGACCGAAGTGTCTTGAAGACCCACCACCACATGCACGTCCGCGTCGTTGTGCGATCGCTGCAGTCGCGAGCGATGCATTCGCGCAGAGCACGCACTCCCTACTCCATCGCTTTCGCCAAGTGCTGCCGCGGCGGCACCCAGCCATTCCGACCGCGGCACGCGCCAGTGCCGGGGGCGTCGGCGATACCCGCGGACACAGGTTCGCAATCGAGCCATTGCGAGCAGGTCCGCACGTTGGCGCAAGCACAACGCAAAAGCGGCCCGAAGGCCGCTCTCGTGTCAGCTCGGCAGGCAACACCGATTACAGCGGATGCGTCGGATCCAGCAAGCCGTACTGCGTGGCCAGGCGCGCCAGGGCGATGTTGTCCTGGATGCCGACCTTTTCGAACAGCCGCGCCTTGTGCGTGTTGACGGTCTTGGCGCTGAGGCTCAGGCGCTTGGCGATGTCTTCCTGGCGCAGGCCGCGGGTCAGCAGCAGGGCCACTTCCAGCTCGCGCGGCGACAGCGCGTCGAATGGCGAACCGCCGCCTTCCAGATTGGCCAGCGCCAGGTTCTGCGCGATGTTGGCGCCGAGGTAGCGCTTGCCCATCGCCACGTCGCGGACCGCGCGCAGCAGCTCCTGCGCGTCGCCGGCCTTGCCGACATAGCCGGACGCACCGGCTTCCAGCAGGCGCTTGGGCAGCGGGCCGTCTTCCAGCACCGAGACGATGATGACCTTGGTGCCGTGGTCGCCCTTGACGATGCGCTCGGTGACTTCCAGCCCGCTGACGCCGGGCATGTGCAGATCGCACAGGACGATGTCCGGCTTCAGCTGCCGGATCTGCGGAAGTGCATTTTCGCCACTGTCGGCCTCGCCGACGATCTCGATATCCGTTTGATTCGACAGGATCAGCTTCATGCCCGTACGGACAAGAGCGTGATCATCGACCAGAAAAACCCTGATGGCCATCTCGTATAACCCCAACGCAGCGGATACCGCACCATCCAGACTATCTGCGTGAATTATTCAGGGCAATACGAATTCGTAGACAAACGACGACGCTTCACGGAGTGCTCATCTGCACTTCGCGAAACGTCATCGTGTCGTCATCAAAACCCTGCCGAGCTTACTCAAGGCTCGGCACGCAGGGTCGAGTGACCTGCCAGCGCTCTCCCCGTAAGGCGCGCGACGGTCCCTGCGTCAGGCCGAGGCCAGTATGCTGGTGCGGCGGGAAAAGCGTTATCAGGACAATCCTGATCTCACGTCAGAATTATCTGACCCTCCCCCTTCCCGCTTCCGGACACCACCCCACTGCGGATCCCGGACAGGCCCCGCGAAATTTTCCGACACTCGCGTCGGAAATGGCCGATGCGACCTCCCGCACGCGGCGCAGCCACGACATGCCTGGCCGCCTGCGGCACACTGCCCGAGTGAACACGATCCGCCCCTACGTCATGCAGGACCGCGCCGCCTGCCTGGCGCTGTTCGACAGCAACGTCCCGCAGTTCTTCGACCGCAGCGAACGCGCCGTCTTCGAGCGCTTCCTTGAACACGACGTCGGCGCCTGGCACTACTTGGTCATCGTCCGCGCGGGCGCGGTCGTGGCCTGTGGCGGCCACGCGCTCAGCGCCGACGGCCGCGTCGCCGGCTTCGGTTGGGGCATGGTCGAGCGCCGCCTGCACGGCCAGGGCCTGGGCCGCGCGCTGACCGAAGCGCGGCTCGCGGCCTGCCGGCGCAGCGCCGGCCTGTCGCGGATCGAGCTGGACACCAGCCAGCACACCCATGCGTTCTACGCACGCTTCGGCTTCGCCGTCGAGCGCGTGGTGGCGGACGGCTACGGCCCGGGGCTGGACCGTTGGGACATGGCGCTGGACCTGGACCTCACGCGCGGCTGAAACGGATCGCGCACCACGGAGTCGCCGTCAGGCGGTCAACGCGTAGCGGCGGCAGTGCTCCAGATAACCGGCTTCGTGATGCCCGGCGAGCGCGACCACGCTCTCCCACAGCCACGACGGCGTGTCGATGGCCTTGCGCCGGTCGGCATCCAACTGTTGCAGCCACGCGGCCCGCGTCCTGGGCTTCATCTGCCGCGCATGCGCCTTGCCGACGACGAAGGCGAGGTAGCGCGCCGAGCGCACCGCCTCGACGTGATTGAATTGGTCGACTTCCAGTTTCAGGTCGCGCGGCGAGAGTTCGCGAATGAACAACGAGCGGCCCAGCAGATGCACCGGCATCATCCTGCTGCCCAGGTAGGGCGACAGCGCCCGCGCCGCGGCGGTGACGCGTTCGGCGTTGTCCGCCGGCATCCGTGCACCGGGCGCTGCCGGCGCGATCGGGGCGACCGCCTCCTTCAGATCGACCAACGCATAGGACCAGTGGCCCTTGCCGGTCTTCAGGCCGACGATCGCCGCGTAGCGCAGCAGGCCGAGCGAACTGCAGCCCTTCATCCAGTACGCGGCATCGACCAGGCGCACCTCGCGATCCTTGGGCTTTCCCTTCAGCGACAGCACCATCTGCGCGACCGCCGGATCGGCAAACAACCGCTCCAGCGCCTCGCGCTCTTCCGGCGCCAATGCCCAGAACTTCTCGCCCAGCGGGATACGCGGCTCCACCGCCTGCAGGCGTTCCTTGGCCAGATGCCGCCAGCGCCGGCCGAAGGCCTCGCGGCGGATGCTGCGCACGGTCTCGGGTTCGGCACCGGCGTGATCGCGGGTCGGATCCTCAATGGCGGCGCCATAGCCGTCGATCATCGCCTCCATCATCCGCGCCGTGGTGACGCCGGGCAGGTCCGAGCCGCGTGCCGCGGTGGCCAACGACAGGCCCAGGCGGATCAGATCGTGCGCAGGATTGCCGATCACGCCCTGGTCGAGGTCGCGGATCTGGATCTCGACGCGCCCCTCGCCGTCGGCGACCGGGCCCAGGTTGCCGAGATGGCAGTCGCCGCAGATCCAGATCGCCGGTCCCATCGGCACGCGCCGCGCCGCCGGCGACGCTGCCAGCCATTCGTAGAACTTGAGCGTGTTGCCGCGGACATAGGCGTGGGCGGAGCGGGCCATCTTCAACGTGCGTTTGCGTTCGAGGATGACGGGACGTTCGGCGAGGCTGGGCATCGAAGGTCGGACCTGGAGCGGATGGCGTGGGGGTCACGCGCGGCGGCGCAGACGCTAGCAGAGCCGAACGGAATGGTCAGTGCACGGCAGGCACCTGAACAACATACGCAGTGATCGCGGGGATCGCGCGGCCACGCCCCGCATGCAGGCGCGGTGGCGGCGTGCGATTGCGCGGGGTTTGCTGCTTCTTCTGCCGCCGACGCGCGTGCCTGCGGCGGTCGGATCCAGCCTCTCCGCCGCCTCCTGCGTGACCAGGCACGCGCCAACGGCAGCGCCCGGCGTCGACGTCATCTTAATTATGCCCCCGGCTATGCTCCGCGCACCTCACATAACTTAGGGAGAAGTTCATGCGTCTGACCATGCCGGCAACGGTTGCTGTATGTGTGCTGCTCGCTGCCTGCGGCAAGGGTGGCGACAAGAACGGCGACAACGTCGCGATGTCCAACGCCTCGGTCGCCGACGTGGCCAAGGTGCAGGCGGCCAAGCTGCAGCCCGGCCAATGGGAGATGCGGGTCGAGCAAGTGAGCAGCGAGACCAGCGGCGGCTCCGGCAACATGCCGCAGATGCCGAAGGTGCCGCCGAGCACCGCCAAGGTCTGCCTCACCGCCGAGCAGATCAACGATCCCACCAGCCTCTTCGGCAGCGCTTCGCCGATGCAGAAGAACTGCGTGTACGACTCCTTCAGCATGAAGGACGGAAAGATCGACGCGAAGATGCATTGCACGATGGGCGACATCAAGGTTGCCGGCACCAGCACCGGCACCTTCAGCGCCACCGAGATGGCCTCCGAATCGCATTCCACGATCACCGGCCTGCCGGGCGGCATGTCGATGAAGACGCACATGAAGATGGACGGCAAGCGCCTGGGCGAGTGCCAGCCGGGCGATATCAAGGCCGGCGATACCAAGGCGCCGGCTGCCGGCTGAGCGCGCCTGTCCTGATGCCGACGCCCAGCGTCGCTTTTGGAAGCATCCCAGTCCTGTTCCAAGCGCCGCGACGGTGACCCGTCGCGGCGTTTTTCATGCGCGCGTCCGCGCTTGCCGCGGCGCGATCCACCCTCCGACCAGTTGCCTGCGCAGCGAGGCACTGGCCTGTTCATACCTGGTTGCAGGCCGATCGGCCGAATGTACGCCTCCAGCGACAGCCGCGTCGCTCCTTGCGTCCTTGCCGTGCCGCCCCACAACGAACAGGAGACACCCATGCGCAACACCCTTCTGGCCACGATCATCGCGCTGGCCGCAGTACCCGCCCTGGCGAGCGCACGCACGCCGGCGCCGGACTGTCACGCGATGATGCTTGCCACGGTGAAGGACGACATGCACAACACCTGGAACAAGGGCCAGACCTTGCCGGTGGACATCGCGCGCGACACGCCGTCGGGCGGCGCGTTCTGTACGCATGGCGGCAGTTGCCTGCCGCGCATGGTGGCCGGCAAGGAGGCGGTTCGCCTCACCGATTGCAAGATCGGGCCGTCGATCGGCGACGGCGACTACCGACTGGTCGCATTGCCGCATTCGCACAAACACTGAATCTCCGACTTGCGCCAGGAGCGCCGACCATGAAACTTCCATTGCGACTGGCGGCGCTGTGCTGCCTCGCGTTCGCCTGCGTGTCCGCGGCGAATGCGCAACCCACGATCCGTGTCGCGGTCTATCGCGGCGCAGCCGGCTGCGACGATTGCTCAGAAACCGCCAAAGAAGCGATCGAGGCACTGAGTCCGCAGCACAATGTCGACATCATCGGCCCGAAGGAGGCGCAAGACGTCACGCCCGCCACCCTGCGCGGCTATGCGATCTATGTGCAACCGGGCGGCGGGCAGGACATTCCGGCCGCGCTGCAGGCGATGGGCGAGCGCCGGATCGCCGCCATCCGCGACTTCGTCGCGCAGGGCGGCGGCTATCTGGGCCTGTGCATGGGCGCCTATCTTGCCGATGACACCAACATGGGCCTGATCGGCGACGATCTCGATGGCGAGGTCGGCCGACCCGGCTTCCCCGTCACCACCATCGATGAGGAGGCCGTCGCGGTTCGCTGGAAGGGCCGCCCCGACAGCGTGTTCTTCCAGGACGGCCCCTACTTCCCGAAGAGCACCCAGAGTGGCTTCCGCGCGCTCGCCACCTACGCCAATGGCGATGTGGCCGCGGCGCGCTACAGCTTCGGCCGCGGCACCGTCGTGCTCAGCGGTCCGCATCCCGAGGCGGACCGGAGCTGGTTCGAACAGGCCGAGATCCCGCTGGCCAGGATGCCCAGGACGCCGGTCCTGCAGGCGCTGTTCGACGAGTTCGCCCTGCCGGCGTCGCAGCCCTGAGTCCATCGGTGCCGACCGCCGCCGGCTGACGCATTACCGCCCGATGCGCGCGGCTCGGGCGGCGCGGACTACTTCAACGCCCGCCAGCTCCGACCGGCACGGAAGGCCCGCTCGAGGGTCGCCGCGAGCAGGCAGATCTTCAGCGTCTGCGGCAGGATGCCATCGCCCGGGTCGCTAGGCGTGCCCAGCACCACCGACAGCTGATTGGCGATCGCCTGCCACACCACCTGCGGGTGCGGGCCGATCAACCGGGTCAGTCCCATCCAGGCCCAGGCCGAGGCCCAGTCCAGGGCGCGATACAGCACGATCAAGGTGACCAGGGCCGCCAGCCCGGTGGCGCCGGCCAACTGCACGCTGTTGGCCGCAGCGCGATAGCGCGAAACGGTGCCCGCCCAGAAATGGCCGATGAAGTCGCGCAACCACGTTGGCAGCTTCCGCCACAGCCCCAGCGTGCCGTCGACCTTGCTCGACCACTTGCCGCGCGCATTCCATTCGGCGTTGTGCACGTCGTAGCGGTAGATCAGCGCGGCCAATGCCAGCCAGACCACCGGCAACAAGGCCGAGAAGAAGATCACCACCAACGTGTCCGCCACGCCCGGCGGCGCCTGCTCCACCGCGCCCGGCAGCGCGGCATGCGCGACGCCGATCGGATGGCTGATGCCCTGCCACAGTTGCTGGCCGAGATCGGCGATGCGCAGATGCGCCAGCCAGCGGAACACCCCGCCCTTCCATTCGGTGAGCACGTACATGCCGACGAAGGTCCAGCCGGCCTCGCACAGCACGATCAGCACGTTCCACGCCGGATGCGCGCTGCGCTGCTTCTGTTTTTTCGCGCCGCGCCGGATCAGCCACAGCAGCGCCACCGACGCCGCCAGCCACCAGCCGCCCGACACCTCGAACAGCGATCCCCGGTAAGTCGGGTCGAACGGATTGAACTGTCCCAAGCCCTCGCGTCCGTAGGCGCGGATGGTCTCGCCGAGAAACCCCCAGGCGGCGTAATAGGCGAAGAACGGCACCAGCGCCTGCGAGACGATCGCCGACAGGCGACGCCAGCGCGCCCTGCCCTCGTCCTGCGCTGTCGTCGCGTCGGCCTGGTCGGCCAGCGCCGCACTGGCGATCCCCGGCAAGGCCGGGCGCAGCGTTTCGAACAGCAGCACGAAGATCACCAGCTTGACCAGTACCACCAGCGTCAGCGACAACAGACCGGCGAGCCGATTCTGGTAGCCGATCCACACCGCGGCCTGCAGCAGCAGTTCGTTGAGCAACACGCCGGCCAACGCCACGGCCAGCAGTTGCGGCAGGTAGCGGCACCACAGCCGCAGCGTGTCGCCGATCAGTCCCAGCGGCCCGCCGCGCAGCGCCAACTCAGTCATGGCCTTGCCCCCGCGCGAAACGGAGGTAATGTGGGCGACCGCCGCGCGTGCTCACGGTGAGGTGCAGCTGCGCAGCCACCGCACGCGGCACCAGGTAGTAGCCGTCGATCGCCAACGGCACGCCCGGCTTGGCCGCGGACACCGCCAGTCCATCGCAGGCCACGCCGGGCGACTCGCCAGGCTTGGCCAGGGCACGCTGCAACAGGTCCGGCACGGTATCGATCGCGGACCAGGATCGGCCAGTGCTGTCGATCAGTTTGAGCGTGCAATCGTTCCACTGCGCACCGGCGGCGCCCGGCAGCAGCGCCAGACGCGTGCGCACGAAGGTGCGATCGGCGGGCAGCCCCGCCTCGAACGGCAGCACGTCGACCGACGCGAGGCGAACGGCGGCACCGTCGTAGTCCACGGTCTGCGCCATCGCCACATCCACCGGCCGCCATTCGCGCGCATGCAGCAGTTCCCGCAGGTCGCGCCAGCCGGTCGCGGCCATCGTGCACGGCACCAGCACCACCAATGCCGCCAGTGCGAGCCAGCGCATGCGCCGCTCGGAAACGGCCGGGGTCACGTCGCGGTCAGAGGCGTGCATGCAACGCATCCAGATCGAGCACATCGGTGACCGCCGTTGCGGGCGGGAGCGGCGGATAGCGCACCTGCGCCTCGGCCGTCAGCTGCGGGTCGCGGTCCTCCGACAGCAGCAGCGTGCCGCCGGCCCTGGCGAGCGCGGTCGGCAGTTCGAACACCAGCACGTCCTTGCGCTCCAAGCCGGGCTGCAGGGTCTTGATCGACGACAGCACCGCATCGCCCATCTCCGCGCGGCCGCTGGCGCGGTAGCGGCGGCCATCAGGCGTTGCCCAGACCCGGCCGTACACGCGCGCGGTCGCGCGCGCGACCTTCGACCGCACCGGCACCACCAGCCACACGCCGCCGCTGTCGCGCTGCTGCAGCGCGCCCGCCGCCTTGAAGCGGATCGTATGCGCGAGCTGCGGCGTGCCGGCATTCACGGCCAGATTGTCGGTCTGCACCCAACTGCCCGGCGCTCCGGACACCGCGATCGTACCGGTGATGCGTTCGTAGCGCGGCATCGTCCAGCGCATCCCGGCAAGCAGCACGAAGCCGAGCAGCAGGACCGCGATGGCGGCCAGCCGCTTCACGGTTCACCCGCCTGTGCGCCGGCACGCGCTGCGCCAAGCGGCAACTCCACGACGCCGACCGGATGCGGATCGGTCCATATCGGCTGCGCGTAGAGATTGTCGAAGGCCCTGAAGGTCCTGGCGGTGATGTCGAAGCGCACGCGCCCAGCCACCTGTTCCGTCGCCGGATAGGTCCAGACCAGGGCAATCTGTTCCGGCAGACCCGGTTGCAATTCGGTAGTCGCCGCGCGATCGCGCAAGAGATAAGCAGTCGGCCGCGCATCGGCCCCGCGCAGCGGCGCCTTCAACGCCACCGCCTGCACCAGCGAGCCACTGGTCTGCGCGGTGCGATTGGTGGCCTGCAGATACAACACGATCGCCTTGCGACCGTCGCGCGACACCACCTCGCCATCCGGTAACCGGTCGCTGCTCTCTACGTGATCGAAGCGCAGCGACCATTCGCCTGCGGCAACGTCCTTCCCGGCCTGCAGCGCGGGCGGCACCGGCACGTCCTTGGCCTCGAACAGGCCGATGCCCCACCCCACCACGATCGCGGCAATGCCACCGATCCCGGCCAGCATCCGTGTCCGCCACTGTCCTAGAGATGCTTTGCTCACCAAACCGGGTGACCCTTTTGGAAGCTCGGCCGGACGGTAGCACCGGGTTGCGAAGACGTGCAACCCGCAACTGAATGAAGAGAAGCAGTATACCGTCCGCACTGTGGATCCTACTTCCAGACCACCTTGCAAATGCTCCAAGCGAGAGACAAGGCGCTTATCGCGGATCCCACGACGCGGGTGCCTATTCTGAGCGCTTGAAATCGGGGCTAACGTCATCTCGCCCGAGGGCCGATGGGCGCGCTTTCATCAGCCACTCGGCCACCAGAAGATTCGGTAGCCAGCATAACCAGGCAATTGCCCGATAGGCCACGACAAATTCGATGCCCAAGACAAACGTCGAGAAAGGCAGGTAAAGACGCAGCGTCACCGCAGACAGGGTCAAGGCGAACGAGCGCATCATCCAGCGCCGATGCTCAGCCAGCCGACCTGTCAGAACCTTGCGTAGCGCGATGGCCGTTGTCGCCATCCACGCGATTCCAAGTGCGCTGAACCCCGCGCCAGCGACAGGCCCGGTGGATATCCCGGCAGCAAGAAACAGGGCGGAGAGGCCTCCGACCATGCAACACGCGACATACACGCGTCCGGTCGCCCGATGCCACCCCGGGTGACGCAGACGAAGCCGGCGAACAAACTGCAAGGGCCCACAGAGCAGCGCCGTCGCGGCGCTGGTCGCGTGCACGATCAACCATGGATGCACATGCCGGTTGGCTGCGACCCCAGGTGGCACGGGGCCTCGGTCGAACAGATAGCGATAGGACACCAGGGCGACTATGCCGCTCAACACAGCGAGCACGCCCCATGCATAGCCCGACCGTCTGGATTTCGCTGTCGTGCTTGCCTGCGACCGATACGCCGAATGCATCATGCTGCTCCCTGGAATGACAAATGCGGCCATGGGCCGGATTTCAAGCCGCGGCATGTCCGCCACGTCCTTCAAGTGCAACACTATCGGTGCCGGGCAGCCGAGCCCATGTTCGATCGTCGAAACATCTGTCGCTATCGTCCAGACATGACCGACCCGCTTTCCGACATCCTCACCCTCGTTCAGCTCGACTCGTATGGATTTCGCGGGTTGGACGCTGGGAGCGACTGGGGACTGCGTTTCCCACCAGCCGACGGCATCCGATGCTTTGCCATCGATTCGGGGGATTGCAGGATCGTGCTGCAGGACGCCCGCTCTCATATCGCCTTGGAACCGGGTGATGTGATTCTTGTGCAAGGAGGAGCCGCCATGCAGCTGTATGCAGGCGCCCCCGTGACGTGGCAGGACGCCATCTCGTTCCTGACACAGGTGCCGCCTGGCCACGTCGCTGAACTCAATGGCGGCGGGGTGTGTCGAGGCATCGGGGGATTCTTTTCGTTGCGCGGCCAACATGCTGCGGCCATCCTTTCAGCGGTACCGCCGGTGGTCCACATCCGGTCTCAAGATCACAAGGCGGCGCTTCAAGCCAGCGTACGGCGCCTCATCGTCGAACTGCGCGAACCTCGGCCAGGCAGCGATCTGCTCGCTGGACACCTTGCGCAGGCGCTCTTGATCGAGGCCTTGCGCGCCCATCTCGAGACAGGCCAGCAGCAGATGGGATGGCTGGCCGCGCTCGGCGTGCCCGCACTGCATCGTGCCCTGACGGCCATGCACGCGAACGTCAGCCATCGGTGGACGGTCGCAGAATTGGCCGCCGCCGCACGGATGTCGCGCTCCAGCTTCGCCGCACATTTCGAGCGCGTCACCGGCGAGACGCCGATGGATTATCTGACCCGGTGGCGCATGGCCCTGGCGTCTCATCGTCTGCTGACGTCGACGCTGTCGGTCGGTGCGATCGGGATGTCTGTCGGTTACTCGTCTGAAAGCGCGTTCGCGGTTGCATTCAAACGCAACTTCGATGCATCGCCCAGCCAGTATCGCGCGCAATCAATAGCGGCCAAGTTCTGACGCTGTGGGTGTCTTAAGGACGCAAACACTGCTTAGGTCCCACCGCCCTAGATCAACGCAGGCGTCCCACCCTTGGACTCCGCAAACGCCATCACGCCTTGACCGCCAGTGTGGCGGAGAGAGTGGGATTCGAACCCACGGAAGGTTTGACCCTTCGCCGGTTTTCAAGACCGGTGCCTTAAACCGCTCGGCCATCTCTCCGTTTGCGAACGCGGCGGTAACCAAGAACCGTCGGTAAGGGCGGGCATTTTCGCACGCCCGCGGCGGTTTTGCTCGGCCGACGTGCGCGGCCGGCGTCTGGATCAACCCGCCTCGACCGCCATCGCGCCCAGGGTCGAGTGCCGGGCCTTGGTGCGTTCGGGGCAGTTGCCGCCGCAGTCCAGGCGCGAGGCCTCGATCTGGCGCGGCAGGTGTTCGGCGAGGAAGTCGATGAACACGCGCACCGCCGGCAGCAGGCCGCGGCGCGAGGCGAACACGGCGTGGCAGATGCCCTGCGGCAGCGACCATTCCGGCAGCACCACTTCCAGTTCGCCGTTGCGCACGGCTTCGGCGCAGACGGTCTCGGGCAGCAGGGTGATGCCGAAGCCGTCCTTGACCATGGACTGCAGCAACGGGAAATCGAAGCCGGCCACGCGCGGCTGCAGGTCGACGCGGCGCACTTCGCCGGCCGGGCCGTGCAGTTCCCAGCGCTGCCGGGCTTCGTCCTCGCTGATGCTGAGGGTGACGTGCGAGGTCAGCTCCTCGGGATCCTTGGGGCGGCCGGCGCGGTCCAGGTACTTGGGGCTGGCGACCAGCAGTTCCTGCACCTGGCCGAAGCTGCGCATCACCAGGCTGCCGTCGTCGTCCAGGCGCGAGCGCACGCGCAGGGCGACATCGTAGCCTTCGTTGATGATGTCGACGCGGCGGTTGCTGATGTTCAGTTGCAGCCGCACCTTGGGGTACTGGTCCAGGAACATCGGCAGCAGCTTGGGCAGCTGCATCTGCGCCAGCGACACCGGCACGCTGACCCGCACCAGCCCGCGCGGCTCGGCGCTGAGCCGGTCGACCACTTCGCGCGCGGCCTGCGCCTCGGCCAGCATGGTCTGGGCGTGGCGGTGCACGCTCATGCCCAGGTCGGTGACGGCGAAACGGCGCGTGGAGCGCTGCAGCAGGCGCACGCCCAGGTCGCTCTCCAGCTGGCTGATGCGGCGGCTCAGGCGCGACTTGGGGATGCCCAGGGCGCGCTCGGCGGCGGCGAACCCGCCGTGGTCGACCACCATGGCGAAGTAGTACAGATCGTTGAGGTCGTGCATGTTCTTTCGATATTTAGAACGATGGGGACAATCGGATCCGGTTCATTCTACTCCTACAACGATTTGCGCTGCAGGGACGCCGGTCGCGCTCGCGCGGTGGCTCAGGCACGGATGGAGGCGGTCGCAGGGTAACCCCGACCGGGCTAGCGCGAAGTGACGGGACGGGAGTTCGGCGCACGCGGAACGCCGCTGCGGCGAGTCCTGCAGTGAGCGATGCATGCGAACGCCCTGCCCCGTCCGGGTCGAAGCCCCACCGTGGCGCAAGGCGGTGCACTGCCCGCATCAGGACACGTTGCCTGAGCGCAGGGACGGACAGGAGGGCGTCGCCGCAGCAAGGCGACGCGAGGCGCGCCCGGGGCCGACGCCCCGGGCCCGAGCGATCAGCCGATCCGCTCGGCCCCGCCCATGTACGGGCGCAGCGCGTCTGGCACGGTGATCGAGCCGTCGGCGTTCTGGTAGTTCTCCATCACCGCGATCATGGCGCGGCCGACCGCGGTGCCGGAGCCGTTGAGCGTGTGCAGCAGCTCGGGCTTGCCGGTGGCCGGGTTGCGCCAGCGCGCCTGCATGCGCCGCGCCTGGAAATCGCCGCAGTTGGAGCAGGAGGAGATTTCGCGATAGGTCTGCTGCGACGGCAGCCAGACTTCCAGATCGTAGGTCTTGCTGGCCGAGAAGCCCATGTCGCCGGTGCACAGCAGCATCTTGCGGTACGGCAGGCCCAGCGTCTCCAGCACCACTTCGGCGCAGCGGGTCATGCGCTCGTGTTCGGCGGCGCTGTCTTCCGGGCGGCACACGCTGACCAGTTCCACTTTCTCGAACTGGTGCTGGCGGATCATGCCACGGGTGTCGCGGCCGCCGCTGCCGGCCTCGGAGCGGAAGCACAGCGAGTGCGCGGTCATGCGCAACGGCAGGCGCTCGGCCTCGACGATCTCGTCGCGCACCAGGTTGGTCAGCGAGATTTCCGAGGTGGAGATCAGGTAGCGCTTCTGTTCGCCCAGCGCGGTGGCGAACATGTCTTCCTCGAACTTCGGCAACTGGCCGGTGCCGTACAGGCTGTCGGCGTTGACGATCACCGGCACGTTGGTTTCCTGGTAGGCATGTGGGCCGGTGTGCAGGTCCAGCATGAACTGCGCCAGGGCGCGGTGCAGACGCGCGATCGGCCCGCGCAGCACGGTGAAGCGCGCGCCCGACAGCTTGGCCGCCGCCTCGCCGTCCAGCCAACCGTGGCGCGCGCCGAGTTCGACGTGGTCCTTGACCTCGAAATCGAAGCTGCGCGGGCTGCCCCAGCGCTGCAGCTCGACGTTGTCGGCCTCGTCCTTGCCGGCGGGCACATCGGCCTGCGGCAGGTTGGGAATCTCCAGCGCCAGCGTCTCCAGCTGCGCGCGGATCTCGTCCAGGCGCTGCTCGGAGGCCTTCAATTCGTCGCCGAAGCCGGCCACTTCGGCCATCAGCGCGCTCGCATCCTCGCCCTTGGCCTTGGCCTGGCCGATCGCCTTGGAACGGCTGTTGCGCAGGCTCTGCAGTTCCTGGGTCCGCACCTGGATGCGCTTGCGGTCGGCCTCCAGGGCCTCCAGGGCGGCCACGTCCAGCGCATAGCCGCGACTGGTGCGCAGGCGCTCGGCGAGGTCGGCGGGCTGTTGGCGAAGCAGAGCGGGATCGAGCATGGGCGCGGGGTGCCAGGGGAACGAACCCGGGATTATCGCCTGTCCGTCGCGGTTTTGCCGACTCGCGCCCGCCGCGGCGCGCGATTCACTGCGGCTATGCCAGAATCGAAGGGTTCCCTACGGTGAGTCCCATGTCCACGTCGCCCTCGTCCTCCAAGTCCGGCATCGTGCTGCATCTGCCGCGGCGCCTGCTCGCGATCGTCGGCATCGCCTTCGCTGCCGGCCTGCTGCTGTTCCTGGTGGTGTGGCTGGTCGGACGCAAGGACAACGATTTCTACAAGCCGCAGCCGGCGCAGCAGGTGCAGCAGGACACCGAACAGGTGAAGCCGCTGCCCGAGCCGCTGCCCGCCGGCAGCGCCGCCAGCAGCATGCCGCAGGCCAAGCCCGCGCCCGCCGGCGACGCGCCGAAGCTGGTGGAGACCGCACCGGCGCCGCCGCCGACCACGGAAGCGCCGGCACCGTCCGCCGGTCCCGATGCCGTCGGCAACACAGCCACCGCGCTGGCACCGGGCAACCGCCCGGTGCCGCTGGAAGGGCAGACCCCGCCCCCGCGCTATCCCCCGGCGGCGCTGCGCCGTGGCGATGCCGGCACGGTGGTGGTGCGGGTCGAGGTCGATGCCAGCGGTGCGCCCGCCGGCGTGGCCCTGCTCCGGCGCAGCGGCTCGCGCGATCTGGACCGCGCGGCGATGGAAACCGTGCGCCGCTGGAAGTTCCGCCCGGCGCAGCAGAACGGCCGTGCAGTGCCGGCCAGCATCGAGATTCCGTTCGACTTCAAGCCGGGTCCGTAACTGAACCGCCGCCCGGACGCGCGGGCGGCGTTCACATCGGGGTGACACCCCTGAGGCATGTCCTGGGTGACACTGGACCCGTCCCACGGCACCGGAGTTGCCGCCATGCCCACCCCGTACAAGTCGACACAGCCGCTGGACGCGTGGAAGCGCCCCGCCCGCCCGTCGTCTGCGCGCGGTGAAGTGCATGCGCGGGCCGATCGCGGGTCGCCGTGGGCCTGGATGATCGTGATCGCACTGGCTCTGGCGGTGGCCTGCTGGTGGCTGGCGGTGGACCGCGACGACGACGGTAGCGGCTACCGCGCTACCCAGTCGACACCGTCGACACCCGCCAACGATCCGCCGCGTCCACAGCCGACGCACTGACGTTTCGACAGCCCTACTTGCCTCTTCCCCCGGCCGCGCTTGCACGCGGCCGGTGCTGCGCAGGCGATCAGGCGGTGCGCAACGCGAAGCCCGCGCCCCGCGCCAACGTGTCGAAACCCGGGAACGACGTCGCCACGTTCGCCACGTCCTGGATCCGCACCTCGCCCTGCGCCAGTTGCCCGGCGATGGCGAAGGCCATGGCGATGCGATGGTCGCCGTGGCTCTCGATGGTCCCGGCGCCCAGCGTGCCGCCGTGGATGGTGGCGCCGTCCGGGGTCTCATCGACGACGATGCCGAGGCTGCGCAGCCCGGTGGCCATCGCCGCCAGGCGGTCCGACTCCTTGACCCGCAGCTCCGCCGCACCGCTGACCACGGTCTGGCCGTCGGCGGCGGCGGCGGCGACGAACAGCGCCGGGAACTCATCGATCATGTCCGGCACCACGCTCTCGGGAATCGTAGCGCCGCGCAGCGCCGCGTAGCGCACCCGCAGGTCGGCCACCGGCTCGCCGCCGTGCTCGCTGTGGTTGTGCTCGACGATGTCCGCGCCCATCAAGCGCAGCGCGGCCAGTAGACCCGTTCGGCGCGGATTGAGCCCGACCGCCTTCAGGGTGATGTCCGAGCCGGGAATGATGCTGGCGGCGACGATGAAGAACGCCGCCGAGGAGAAGTCCGCCGGCACCGCGATATCGGTGGCGCGCAGACGCTGGCCGCCGCGCAGGCGCGCCTGGCCGGGCGCGAACTCGATCTCCACGCCGAACGCGGACAGCATGCGCTCGGTGTAGTCGCGGGTGGGATGCGGCTCCTGCACCGTGGTGACACCGTCGGCATACAGACCGGCCAGCAGCACCGCCGACTTGACCTGGGCACTGGCCACCGGCGAGACGAAGTCGATGCCGCGCAGCGGCTGGCCGCCATGGATGCGCAGCGGCGGCACGCCATTGGCCTCGGTGTCGATGCGCGCGCCCATCAGCGCCAGCGGCTCGGTGACCCGGCGCATCGGCCGCCTGGACAGCGATGCATCGCCGACCAGCACGCTGTCGAACGGCTGCGCCGCGAGCAGCCCGGCGAGCAGACGCATGCCGGTGCCGGCGTTCCCGCAATCCAGCTCGCCCTGCGGCGCCTGCAACCCATCCACGCCCACGCCATGCACGATGCGCTGCGACGGTGACGGCGTCTCGATCCGTACCCCGAGCCGCGCGAAGATCGCCGCCGTCGAACGCGTGTCCTCGCCCTCGAGAAACCCCTCGATCCGCGACGTGCCATCGGCCAACGCCGCGAACATCACCGCCCGGTGCGACACCGACTTGTCCCCCGGCACCGTCAGCGTGCCCTGCAGCGCAGTGCCGCGCGTTGCGATCCAGCCTTGCTCGTTGCTCATCATCGTTCCTGAAAGTCCAACCACCCGAAGATTCACCACCACCCGGCGACATCGGCGCCGCTAGAGCGCGCTTGCGCTGCTGCCACGATGGCCTACACCAAGTCAGCCACCGCCGCTGCCGTTGCTCTTGCCGTTGCTCTTGCTGTTGCCGTTGTTCTTGCTTTCGCTGTTGCTCTCAATCCCCCCGTGAGGGCTGGCGGACACGGCGGGTAAAACCCCGTGAGGGGCGACGTGCAGGATGCGCGTCGTTTTCGGCAGGCACATGGATGTGCCTTCCGAAAATTCCCGTCGTGTCCGCGGACCCCGCGCGCAGCGCGGGGCAGCCCGCCCGGGTGTGCTTTCTTTTGGTTACTTTTCTTTGCACAAGCAAAGAAAAGTGACTCGCGCGCAAGCGCGAAAGCTGTTGCCGTACCGCTTTTCTGCAGCCAACCACTCAGAGCACTTGACTGTTAATGAGAGGGTCTTTGATTTGCGACGTGATGTCGCAAAGGCCGACCGGCTCGATCAAGGCACCGCCACCGGATACGACCCCAACACCTTGATCTGCGCCGAATGCGCCTTCAACTCCGCCAACGCCAACTTCATCGCCTCATCCTCCACATGCCCCGCCAGATCGATGAAGAACCCGTATTCCCACTTCGCCTGATGCGACGGCCGCGACTCGATCCGATTCATGCTGATCCCATGCCGCGCGAACGGACTGAGCACATCGAACAGCGCACCCGGCTTGTCGTGGATGAACACCAGCACCGACGTGCGATCGTGCCCCGACGGCGGGAAGATCTGCCGCCCGATCACCAGGAAGCGCGTGGTGTTGTCCGCGTCGTCCTCGATCGACTTCATGATCACCTTCTTCAGCGCATACACATGCGCCGCGCTCTCCCCGCCGATCGCCGCCGCATCGTCGGCATTGCGCGCCCGGCGCGCGCCCTCGGCGTTGCTGGAGACCGGAATCTTCTCCACCTTGGGCAGGTTCGCGCGCAGCCAGCCGGCGGTCTGCGCGAACGACTGCGGATGCGCGTAGATCCTCTCGATCGCGTCCAGCCGCCCGCTGCGCGAGAGCAGGAACTGGTGCACGCGCAGCTCGGTCTCGCCGCAGATCTTCAGGTTGGAGGTCAGGAACATGTCCAGGGTGACCTGGATCGTGCCCTGCCCCGAGTTCTCCACCGGCACCACGCCAAAGTCGGCGTTGCCGCTTTCCACTTCCTGGAACACTTCCTCGATGGTGGCCATCGGCAGGCCCACCGCCGAGCGGCCGAAGTGCTTGAGCACCGCCTGCTGGCTGAAGGTGCCTTCCGGCCCCAGGTAGCCGATCTTCAGCGGCTCCTGCTGCGCCAGGCACGCGGACATGATCTCGCGGAACACGTGCACCAGCACTTCGTCGCTGAGCGGGCCCTGGTTGCGGTCCACCACCATGCGCAGCACCTGCGCCTCGCGCTCGGGCCGGTAATAGTCCACCGCCGCGGCGAGCTTGCCCTTGGCCTTGCCGACCTGGTGCGCGAACTGCGCGCGCTCGGCGATCAACGCCTGGATGGTGCGGTCGATCTCGTCGATCTTGGCGCGCACGTCGGCCAGGGCCGGCGTGGCGGCGGGTTTCGCGGACTTGGCCGGCTTGGCGTCGGCGGCGGGAGATTTCTTCGGCTTTGCGGCCATGGATCGGGGGTTCCTCGGTGGTCCGGATCGCCGGCGCGATCCGGTCGCGGCTGAAGCCGCTCCTACAAAAATCGGCGACTCAGCCGTGGCGCTGCTGGAAGTCGCGCATGAACGCAACCAGTGCCTGCGCGCCGGTCAGCGGCATGGCGTTGTACAGCGAGGCGCGGATGCCGCCGACCGCCTTGTGGCCCTTCAGCGCCAGCAATCCGGCCGCCTTGGACTCGGCGACGAAGCGCGTGGTGAGGGTCTCGTCCGGCAGGAAGAACGGGATATTCATCCGCGAGCGCACCGCCGCCGCGACTTCGTTGCGATAGAAGCCACCGGAGGCGTCGATCGCCGAATACACCAGCGCCGACTTGGCCTGGTTGCGCGCGGCGAACGCCTCCACGCCGCCCTCGGCCAGCATCCACTTGAACACCAGCCCGGCCAGGTACCAGTTCCAGGTCGGCGGCGTGTTGAGCATGGAGTCGCGCGCCACATGCGAGCGGTAATCGAAGATGTCCGCGCGTGGCTGCCCGGCGCGTTCGAGCAGGTCGCGGCGGATGATCACCACGGTGACGCCGACCGGGCCGAGGTTCTTCTGCGCACCGGCGTAGATCAGCGCGTACCTGGACACGTCGATCGGCTCGGAGGCGATGCTGGAGCTGAAGTCGGCGAACAGCGGCACCGCGCCGACGTCCGGCGTGTCGCGGAACTCCACGCCGTGGATGGTCTCGTTGGCGGTGATGTGGACGTAGGCGGCATCCTCGCGCAACTGCCAGGCCGCGCGCGGCGGGATGTCGCGGAAGCCGTCGGCCTCGCTGCTGGCGGCCACGTGCACGTCGACGTACGGCCCGACCTGCTTGATCGCGGTCTTGCCCCAGTGCCCGGTCACCACGTAGTCCACGGTCTGCCCGGGCGCGGCGAAGTTCAGCGCCAGCAGCGCCTGCTGGGTGGTGGCGCCACCGGCCAGGAACAGCACGGCATAGTCGTCGGGAATGCCGATCAGCCGGCGCAAGTCGGCGTCGGCCTGTGCCGCAACCTCCATGAACTCGGCGCCGCGGTGGCTCAGCTCCACGATCGAGGCGCCCACGCCGTTCCACTCCAACATCTCCGCCTGCGCCTGGCGCAGGACCGATTCCGGCAAGGCAGCGGGGCCGGCACTGAAATTGAACGCGCGCGTCATGGGGCACCTATCGGACAGGACCCCTAGTATGCCGCAGCGCAACAGCTTGCGGCCCGGGCAATTTAGGTTGCATTTGCATCCATTCGCCCTGCGCATGCGTAGTCTGTGGTGAAGTCCCCGCCACTGCTCGCCCCCTTCGCTCCAGGAGTCCGCCATGTCGTTGCGCGATGCCCTCACCGTTCCCAGCCGCGAGATCACCGACGAGGCGGTCTACCGCGACCGGCGGCGCCTGCTGCAGGCCCTGGCGTTGACCCCGGTGGCCGGCCTGGTCGGCTGCGCCGACGCCGAGCCGCCGGCCCCGCCCAAGACCGTGGTGACGCCGGAGCAGGCGCGCAGCGGGTTCCGCACCAACGAGGAGCTGACCCGCTACGAGGACGTGACCAGCTACAACAACTTCTACGAATTCGGCACCGACAAGACCGATCCGTCGAAGGCGGCCAAGACCCTGCGCACCTCGCCGTGGTCGGTGAAGGTCTCCGGCGAATGCGAGAAGCCCGGCACGCTGTCCCTGGACGACCTGCTCAAGGGCCATACGCCCGAGGAGCGGATCTACCGGCTGCGCTGCGTGGAAGGCTGGTCGATGGTGATCCCGTGGCTGGGCGTGCCGCTGGGCGACGTGCTCAAGCGCTTCGCGCCGACCTCCAAGGCCAAGTATGTCGCCTTCACCACCCTGGCCGATCCCAAGCAGATGCCCGGCATCCGCTACAGCTCGATCGACTGGCCGTACAAGGAAGGCCTGCGCATCGACGAGGCCATGCACCCGCTGACCCTGCTCGCCACCGGCCTGTACGGCAAGCCGCTGCCGCAGCAGAACGGCGCGCCGCTGCGGCTGGTGGTACCGTGGAAGTACGGCTTCAAGAGCATCAAGTCGATCGTGGAGATCCGCTTCGTCGAGCGCATGCCGGAAACCGCCTGGCACGAGCTGCAGCCGTCCGAGTACGGGTTCTTCTCCAACGTCAATCCGGCGGTGGACCATCCGCGCTGGAGCCAGAAGACCGAGCGCCGCATCGCCGGCAAGGCCAGCAAGCTGTTCGCCGAGCGCATTCCCACCCGCCCGTTCAACGGCTATGCCGATCAGGTGGCGTCGCTGTATGCGGGGATGGATCTGAAGAAATGGTATTGAGGAGAGGCTGGGAATGGGGAACTGGGAATCGGGAATGGGAAAAGCGCGGCGCCTGGTGGTTGCCTCGCGCGACGGCTGGAGTCGCAGTCGGCGTGCCGCGTGGCACCTGTGCCGACACGGCGCGATGACGGCGCATGGCTAAGACCTCCGCTTCGTTGATCGCCGCCAAGGCGGTGGTGCATGCGCTGGCGCTGGCGCCGATGGCGTACCTGGGCTGGCAGTTCTGGCAGGTGTGGCAGACCGGCAGCGATGCGCTCGGTGCCGATCCGGTGGCCGAGGTCGAGCACCGCACCGGGTTGTGGGCGCTGCGGCTGCTGCTGTTGACCCTGGCCATCACCCCGCTGCGGCAACTGACCGGGCAATCAGTGCTGCTGCGTTTCCGGCGCATGCTCGGGCTGTACGCGTTCTTCTACGCGACCGTGCATCTGGCGGCCTATCTGGGGTTGGACCTGCGCGGCTACTGGACGCAGATCTTCGAGGAAATCGTCAAACGCCCGTACATCACCGTGGGTTTCCTGGCCTGGCTGCTGCTTGTGCCGCTGGCGATCACCTCGACACAGGGCTGGATGCGCCGGCTCAAGCGCAACTGGGGCAAGCTGCACAAGGCGATCTATGCGATCGGCGTGCTCGCCGTGCTGCACTTCTGGTGGCTGGTGAAGTCCGACATCCGCGAACCGCTGCTGTACGCGGCGATCCTGGCGGTACTGCTGGGCTGGCGCGGCTGGCGGGCGCTCAGCGCGCGCCGAACCACAGCAGGCCGCTGAGCGCGGCGGCCAGCAACAAGGCGCTGAGCAACAGCCACGGCCAGCGCCGCGCGGTGGCCGGGCGTGGCGCCACCGCCGGGGTCAGCGCGAGCGCGGCCAGGGCGGGGTCGTCGCGCAGCGGCTCGGCGCCGACGACCTGCGGGACCTCCAGCACGAAGCGGTGCTGGGCATCGAACACCACCTGGTCGCCGGGCTGCAGCCAGCAGCTGCGCACCGCCACGCCGTTGACCTGGGTCTGCGCATCGCCGAAGCCGCGCAGCAGCACCCGCTCGCCATGCCGTTCCAGGCGCGCGTGCTGCTCGGCGCAGGCCGGATCGTCGATGCGAATGTCGCACTCGCGCAGGCGGCCGACGCTGCGTACGCGGTCGACGGTGAAGCTGCGGCCATGGTGCGGGCCGCCGACGCCGCGCAGAACCAGGCGCGGATCGTCGTGCTCGGCCTCGCTGACCTCGGGCAGGCGCTGCAGCGGGTCGCACTTGCCCTGCACCACCATTTCGACGCCATCGGCGTAGACCGCGTCGCCGGCGCGCAGCAGCGCCATGCGCCGCACCGGGCGGCCGTTGACGTGGATGCCGCGGCTGCCGTTGGCGACCTGCAGCCACAGACCGCGCCGGTCCAGGCAGAACTGCGCCAGCAGCAACGCGCCCTGGGTGTCGTCGACCACGCTGACCTGGCCGGAGGCCAGCCGCACGATGCGATGCACGCCCGCGCGCAGGGGCCGGTCGGGATGTTGGCGGTTGCTGAAATGGACTAGCAGATCGTGCACGGCGGGCAGCCTAGCAGGTTGCCTGCGCGCGCAGAAGCGCGCGCTGGACAATGCACCGCGCATACGCACAATGCCTGATCGTTCACGCGGGCACCCGCCCGCACAGGAGCCAGCATGTCCAGCATCGACATCCGCCACGACCACGACAAGACCCCCGCGCAGGCCCGCAAGGCCATCGAAACCGCCGCCAAGAAACTGTCCGAGCGCTTCGACCTGGAATCGCACTGGGATGGCGATTCCCTGCTGTTCTCGCGCTCGGGCGTGGACGGACGCATCGAGCTGCTGCCCAAGCAGGTGCACGTGACTGCCGAGCTGGGCTTCCTGCTGTCGGCGATGAAGGGCACGGTGGAAAGCGAGATTCGCCGCGTGCTGTCGGAAAAGCTGGGCTGATCAGTGCATCGAGCCCCTCTCCCCTCTGGAGAGAGGTTGGGGTGAGGGTGCGGCGTCAAGCGCTGACGCAATCAGTTGCGCGAGGCTGCGCTCGTACCCTCATCCGCTCCTTCGGGGCACCTTCCCCCGCAAAAGGGGGCCATGGTCCCGAGGGGAGAAGGGAGCAGCCAAAGCCCCTCTCCCGTCGGGAGAGGGGTTGGGGTGAGGGTCCGACCGCTGACTCACTCCAACGCAAACGGATCCGGATCGCCCGCGAACAATCGTTCCGACACGGCGCGCTCGGTGGTCTCGATATCGCCGATGAACCCCTCGGCATCGCCCAGCTTGGAGAACGCGTCGAAACCCCGCTCCAGGAATCCCTGCAGTTCCGACAACCCCGCCGCCTTGGCCGGGCCGCGGGCGAAGCGCAGCAGCATGCGCACGCCCGGCGTATGCACCGCCTTGGCCAGGCCCAGACCGACGCGGGCGATCAGGTCGATCTGGCGTTGGCGCAGCCGCGGCAAGCCGGTCTGCCGATAGGCCTCGGCATACAGCGCTTCGTCCAGGCGCTTGCGCCGCGGCGCCAGGGCCTGCAGCGCCTCGGCCATGCGCAGGTCCAGAGCGTGGGTCAGCGCACCCAGCTCGATGCCGTCGGCGACCGTGTCCAGCAACGACGCCGGCATCAGCCGCTGCATCATCGGCAACACCTTGACGATGTCGGCGTCGCGACGGCTGAAGTCGCGGTCGCCATAGACGTCGGTCAGGAAGAACATCGCCGCCGGACGCCGCTGCGGATCCTCCAGGAAATGCTCGAAGCTGCGTTCCAGCCGCTCCGATTGCCAGCGCCGCAGTTCCTGCAGCCAGCGCAGCGCATTGCGCGGTTCGCGCACGGGGTCGTGCAGCGCCTGGTGCCACGCCAGGCGGCGGCCGAGTCGTTCCAGGACGGGAGTGCTGCGCGCCATGGGCGCCGATGATGGTCGCAGCCCGGCACGACCGCAAGCGTCACGGCGCTCGGCTACACTCGCGCCACTGCCTCCTGCGGACCGCGCATGCTTTCCCTCCACAGCGCCTCGCCCCGTCCCCATTCCAACGGCCGCATCGGCCTGGCCATCGCCGGCGGCGGGCCGATCGGCGGCATGTACGGCCTCGGTGCGCTGCGTGCCCTGGACGAGGCGCTGGACGGACTGGACCTGACCCGCCTGGATTGCTACGTGGGCGTCAGCTCCGGTGCATTCCTGACCGCCGGGCTGGCCAACCGCATCAGCAGTGCCGAGATCTGCCGGATCTTCGTCACCGGCAACAGCGACGATGCGCGGTTCCGCCCGGAAGACTTCCTGCGGCCCAACGTCTACGAGTATCTGCGCCGTGCCGCGACCCTGCCGGGGCTGGCCTACGGCTGGTGGCACGACCTGCTCACCGAACCGCGCAAGACCCGCTGGTCGGACCTGATCACCCGCTTCGGCGGACTGGTGCCCAGCGGCCTGTTCGACAACGCCGGGGTCGAGCGTTTCCTGCAGGACGTGTTCAGCCGCCGCGGCCGCAGCAACGATTTCCGCGACCTCGACGCCAATCTGTTCGTGGTCGCTGTGGACCTGGACAGCGGACGTGCGGTGCGCTTCGGCGAGCCGGGCATGGACCACGTGCCGATCTCGCTGGCGATCCAGGCCAGCGCGGCGCTGCCAGGGCTGTACCCGCCGGTGCAGATCGACGGCCACCATTACGTGGACGGCGCGCTGCGCCGCACCATGCATGCCTCCACCTTGCTGGAGCGCGGCATCGACCTGATGATCGGGATCAACCCGCTGGTGCCCTACGACGCCACCCACGCGCCGCGCCGCAATGGCCACATCGACCGCGCGCGGCTGCTCGCCGGCGGCCTGCCGGCGGTGCTGTCACAGACCTTCCGCACCCTGCTGCAATCGCGCATGCAAGTGGGGCTGGAGAAGTACGCGCGGCAATACCCGCAGGTGGACCAGTTGGTCTTCGAGCCCAACGCCGACAACGGCGAGCTGTTCTTCACCAATCTCTTCAGCTACGCCGCGCGCCACCGCGTGTGCCAGCTCGCCTACCGCAACACCTTGTCCGACCTGCGCCGCAACGCGCAGACGCTGGAGCCGCTGCTGGCCGCACACGGCATCGCGCTGCGCCACGATATCCTCAACGACCGCAAGCGCACCTTCCTCGATGGCGTGGACGTGCAGCCGCGGCGCATGACCGAGACCACCGCGCGGCTGCGGCGTGCGCTGGACGACGTCGACCAGGTCATCGCCAACCGCCGCGCCAAGCGCCGCACCCGCCGTTCGCCGGAGGCGTAGCGCTACCGCCCCGGCCGACGGCGCCATCGCACCCCGCGCACGTCCTGCGTCCGCTGGTGTGATTACTCTAGTCACAGTCCCGAGTCTCGAACCCCGCCACTCACCCGCCGAAGGAACCGCACCGTCATGGCCACTCTGAAGAAGTCCGCCCGCAAGAAGCGCAGCACCGCCGCTGCCGACGACACCCTGCAGGCGCAGGCGGAAAAGCTGTCCAAGCGCCTGGGCGAATCGGCGCAGCAGGTCTGGCTGGCCGGGGTTGGCGCGTTCGGCCGTGCGCAGGCCGAGGGCGGCAAGCTGTTCGAGACCCTGGTGAAGGAAGGCCTGAGCCTGGAGCAGAGCACGCGCAAGCTGGCCGGCGGCGGGGTCGACGCGGTGCGCGATGCGGTGGAGAACCGGGTCGGCCAGGCCCGCGAGCGCGCCGCCGACACCTGGGACCGCCTGGAGAAGGTATTCGAGGACCGCGTGCAGCGCGCGCTGCGCCGCCTGGAAGTCCCCAGTCGCGAGGACCTGGGTGCGCTGATCGAGCGCGTGGACGCGCTCAATGGCGAACTGCGGCATCTGCGCGGCGGCCGTGCCACGCAGGCGGCGGGCAAGGCGCCGGCGCCGAAGAAGGCCGCCAGGAAGACCGCCGCGCCGCGCCCCGCCACGGCCAAGCGCGCGGCACCGGCGCGCCGACCTGCCGGCCCGGTGGTCGCCAAGGTCGCGCCAGCCAAGCGCGCGACCGCGCCCAAGCGCGCCAGCCGCAAGCGCAGCGAGACGCCGACCACGGCCGAGTAACCGAATTGTTGCAAAGCAACACGTTTTTCCAGACAATCGAAACGGACCCGCCAGTCCATCAGAAGACCGTTTGCTCCCCTCCCCTCTCGGCTTCGGACTGGCGGGTCTTTTTTGTCCGCCGTCCACCGCTGTCGCCTTGCCGGCGCCGTGACACGCTGGCGATACACTGACTTCCTTACGGCGCGTGTGCGGGTGCGAGCATGTTTTCCTGGATAGCGGCAGCGATCTTGGCAGTCGCGGCATGGCTGGCGGCCAGCCTCTACCTGTGGCTGGTACGGCGCCGCGAGAATGAGGCCATGGCCGGGCTGCACGCGCTGGCCGGCCTGCACTGGCGCGATTTCTCCTACATGGTGCGGCGCGCGATGCGCGAACAGCGCGACCTGCAGGACGCCACCGTCGACGAGCACACGAGCCAGGAACCGCAAAGCGACTTCGTGATGACCCGCGGCGACGTGCGCTGGCTGCTGTCGTGCAAGCACGGCCGTGCCTACCGGATCGGCTCGGCCGCGGTCAACGAACTGGGCGCGGCGGCACGGCTGATGGGCGCGCAGGGCGGCATCCTGATCACCGAGGGCAAGGTGCAGCGCGACGGCATCGCCGCGGCCGAGAAGCAGGCGGTGGAAATCCTCGACGGCCCGCGCATCTGGCCGATGCTCAAGCCCTACCTGCCCAGCGAACTGGAAGACGGCGTGATCGGCGCCAGCCGCCGCCGCGCGCAGCGCCACATCGCCATCGCCGGCCTGGCCTCGCTCGCCCTGGGCGTGGTGACCGGCGTCGGTGCGCTGGCATTGCAGCAGCCCGCAGCGCCGCCGGCAGCCGTGGCCGCAACGGCGTCATCGCCTACGCCCGCTGCCGCAGCCGCGCCTACGCCGGCCGCAACCACGCCAACGAGCACCACCGCTGCCGCGCCCCCGCCTGCGCTGGACGACGCCGGCGACCTGGCCGAGCCCGACCCCGCCACCGAACAGCGCAACCGCCAGGAACTCTCCAAGGCCCTGGCCGCCACCCCGGGCGTGATCCGCGGCATCTGGCAGACACAAATGACCCTGGTGGTCGACCGCAGCGGCGACGACGCCCAGGTGTGGCCGCGCATCTGCCGCGAAGTGGAACGCTACCCGTCCCTGCGCACCGTCCGCATCCAGCTCAACCCGCGCCCGGGCCACGAGGAACCGGTGCGGTGGCGGCAATGCAGGACGTTCTGAGCGGGGATTGGGGAATCGGGAATGGGGAATCGGTAGAGCGGGCTATCGGCACGCAACGAGCATGCACCCGTGACGTTCCTGCCTGACAGGACAGAACCCGCACCGCGTGCAGCCAGCGCTGTTCCGATTCCCTACTCCCCATTCCCGATTCCCGGCTCTTACCAATGCACCCCCCGCATCAGCGCGGCAAACGCGATCTGCTCCTGGCTGGGCTTGGTCTCGCGTAGCGCCTTGCGGTCGCCCTTGGCCGCGGCCGAGTCGGGGAACAGTTCGAAGGCGGTGTTCATCACCACCTCGTAGGCCTTCGGCGCCACGGCGTTGACCAGGGCGGCGAAGATGCCCAGGCGCGTGGCCACGCGGCTGGGGCGTTCGATGATCGCCTTGACCATCAGGTCGGCGGCCTCGTCCACGCTCAGCGTCGGCACGCTGTCGTACATCTTGGTGGGCGCGATCATCGGGGTCTTCACCAGCGGCATGTTGACCGTGGTGAAGCTGATGCCCTTGCCCGACAACTCGCCCTGCGCGCAGCGGCTCCAGGCGTCCAGCGCCGCCTTGGAGGCGACGTAGGCGGAGAAGCGCGGCGAGTTGGCCAGCACGCCGATCGAGCTGACGTTGATGATGTGGCCCTTGCGCCGCGCGGTCATGCCCGGCAGCACGCCCATGATCAGGCGCAGGCTGCCGAAGTAGTTCAGCTGCATGGTCCGCTCGAAATCGTGGAAGCGGTCGTAGCTCAGTTCGATCGAGCGGCGGATCGAGCGGCCGGCGTTGTTGATCAGCACGTCGACATGGCCATGCGCGTCCAGCACGGTCTTGAGCAGGCGGTCGCAATCGGCCAGATCCGACAGGTCGGCGGTATAGGCGAAGACCTTGCCGCCCTTGGCGTTCATCGCATCGCGTGCGGCATGTAGCTCCTGTTCGCCGCGGGCCACGATGACGGTGATGGCGCCGGCCTCGGCGACGCGCTGCGCGGTGGCCAGGCCGATGCCCGAGGAGCCGCCGGTGATCAACACCACCTTGCCGCGGACCTTTCCCTTGAGCGAACGGTCGACGAACAGGTCCGGGTCCAGGTGCCGTTCCCAGTGGTCCCACAGACGCCAGGCGTAGTCTTCCAGCCGCGGCACGGCGATGCCGCTGCCCTTGAGCGCGCGCTCGGTCTCGCGGCTGTCGAAACGCGTGGGATAGGTGATGAACTTCAGCACTTCGCGCGGGATGCGAAAGTCGCGCAACAGCATGCCGGTGAAGCGGCGGATCGGCGGCAGGCTGCCGACCGCGGCGCGGATGCTGGAGGGCACGAACGCGAACATGCGCGCGTCCACCCGCAGGGTCATCTCCGGGGCGTGGCCGGCGCGGCAGAACACGTTGAGCACCTCGCCCACGCGCAGCGGCTCGGGGTCGGTGAGGTGGAAGGTGTGGCCGTCGAGCTTGGGCTTGTGCGCGATGTGGTCCATCGCGTCGGCGACGAAGTCCACCGGCACCAGGTTGATCCGTCCGCCCTCGATGCCCAGCATCGGCGCCCACGGCGGCAGCAGCTGGCGCAGCTTCTTGATCAGCGGGAAGAAGTAGTACGGGCCGTCGATCTTGTCGATGGCGCCGGTGCGCGAATCGCCGACCACCATCGCCGGGCGGTAGATGCGCCACTTGATCCGGGTCTCGGCGCGCACCAGCGCCTCGGCGTCGTGCTTGGTGCGCAGGTAGGGATCGTCCAGGCCCTCGGCTTCCTCGAACATGTCCTCGCGGAAGATGCCCGGGTACAGCCCGGCCACCGCGATCGAACTGGTGTGGTGGAAGATGCCGGCGCCGAGCTGCGCGGCCAGTTCCAGCGCATTGCGGGTGCCGTCGAGGTTGGCGATGCGCTGGTCCTCGGCCTTGGCGGTGAGGTCGTACAGCGCAGCCAGATGGAAGAAATGCTTGACCTTGCCGTGCAGCGCCTTGCGTTGCGCCGCGGACAGCCCGCAGTACTCGGCGCCGACGTCGCCGTGCAGCACCACCAGGCGCTTGGGATCCCAGCCCTGCTCGCGCACCAGCGCATCGAACTTGCGCTGCGACTCCTTGCGCAGCAGGACATGCACGACGCCCTTGCGCCGCATCAGCTTGGCCATCAGGTAGCGGCCGATGAAACCGGTGGCGCCTGTCACGAAATACGTCATGCCGAACCATCCCTCGTTCCGCGGCCACGGCCCCTCGCCCGGCCCCGGCGCTAACTTGCCAGAGTGCGGCGGGCAGGACAAACGCACGCCGGCGTATGGCGAACGTGCGGCATCGCAGCATTGCGCAGCGCAGAGGCGACGGTGGGAGCCGCTAGCACCTGCGTTCGCCTCGGGCCATGTGGTCGTGGAGGAGCGCCTTCAACCGCGACCGCACGGACAAGCGCGTCGCGGCTCAAGCCGCTCCTACAGGATGCTTCCCGACGTCATTGCGCCGCCTTGCAGTCGCCGCGCGCGCCGGACTCAGCGCGCGCCGGGCGAGAACCGCGCGACCAGGTCGTAGGTGTCGCCGAGGAACACCTGGCGCACGAAGGTCACCGCCTGCTCGCCGCGCCAGGTGCGGCGGTCGATCAGTAGACACGCGGTGCCGGCCGGCACCTGCAGCCGCGCCGCCTGCGCGGTACTGGCGCCGACCGCGCTGATGCGGTGTTCGGCGCGGGTCCAGGGCACGTGCTGCAGCAGCCAACTGCCGGGCACGGTGACCGCGAAGTCCATCTGCAAGGCCTCCGGCACCGCCACCGGATTGATCACGCGCTCTTCCAGCGCGAACGGACGGCCGTCGGCGTAGTGCAGGCATTGCAGCGCCAGCAGGCTGCCCTCAGCAGCGACCTCCGCTTCCTGCGGCAACGCCGCGCGCGGCGCGCGCTGCTGCCGCTCCAGCAGTTCGAAACGGTAGACATGGCCGCGCGCGGCGACCTCGACCGGGATGTCCGGGATCTCCAGCGCGACCTGCTCCATGTGCGGATGCGGCCGCGCCACGAACGAACCTGCGCGGCGTCGGCGCTCGATCATGCCGGCGTCGGCGAGCAGCGCCAGCACCTTGTTGACGGTCATCCGCGAGCAGCCGTACTGCGCCATCAGTTCGTGCTCGAACGGAATACGATGGCCGGGCGGCCACGCGCCGCTGCGGATGTGCGCTTGGATGTCGCGGCGGATGCGCTGGCTGAGCGGCAGCGTCGGCGCGGCCGGCGTCATCGGCAGTCCGTGCCGCGGCAGGCAGCGCACAGCGCGCGCGGGTCGCGGCTCATGCGTCCAGCAGCCGGTTCAGCGCACGCGCGTAGCGGGCGGCCACGCCCTCGCGCTGCAGGTGGCGGCCCTCGCGGACCAGCGCACGCCCGTGGCGCCAGACCGAACGCACCGCACCGCCGCGCGCGGCGAACAGCCAACTGTCCAGCCAGGCGTCGCCGTCGCGCGCCTGCAAGGCCGGATGCGCGGCGTCCAGTTCGACCAGATCGGCCAGGGCGCCCTCGCACAGACCGTGTTCGACACCGAGCGCCTGCGCCGCGCCCTGCGCGGCGGACTGGAACAGCAGGCGGCCGCTGGACAGCGCGGTGTCGCCGGTGAGCACATTGCGCCCGCGCAGGCTCAGGC
This sequence comes from uncultured Xanthomonas sp., assembly GCF_964278005.1. Classification (NCBI taxonomy): domain Bacteria; kingdom Pseudomonadati; phylum Pseudomonadota; class Gammaproteobacteria; order Lysobacterales; family Lysobacteraceae; genus Xanthomonas; species uncultured Xanthomonas sp. The sequence goes on along the minus strand of NZ_CAXYKF010000015.1, from coordinate 351,791 downwards.
GCTGGCCGTACTCGAGCAGGCGCAGTTCCTCGGCCGCATCGATCAGCACATTGGAGTCGGAGCCCACGCCGAAACGGCCGCCGGCGCGCAGGAAGTCCTGCATCGGGAACAGGCCGTCGCCGAGGTTGGCCTCGGTGATCGGGCACAGCCCGACCACCGCGCCACTGGCGGCGATGCCCTGCACTTCCGCGGCGTCGACATGGGTGGCATGCACCAGGCACCAGCGCGCATCCACCGGCGCGTGCGCCAGCAGCCATTGCACCGGGCGCTGCCCGCTCCAGGCCAGGCAGGCGTCGACCTCGCGGGTCTGCTCGGCGATATGGATGTGCACCGGGCCGTCGCACAGCGGCAGCAGCGCCGCCAGTTCGTCCGGAGTGACCGCGCGCAGGCTGTGCGGGGCCAGCCCCAGCACCGCGTCGTCCAGTCCCTGCAGGGCGCGGCGGCTGCCGTCCAGCAGCGCGGCGAAGCCGTCGACGTCGTGCAGCAGGCGCTGCTGCGCCGGATTCGGCGCGGCGCCGCCGAAGTCGGCATGCGCATAGAACACCGGCAGCAGGGTCATGCCGATACCGCTGGTCTGCGCCGCGGCAGCCAGGCGCTGCGCCATCTCGGCGCGGTCGGCGTAGGGCCGGCCGTCGGCGGCGTGATGCACGTAATGGAACTCGCCGACCCGGGTGAAGCCGGCCTCGAGCATTTCCACGTAGGCCTGCTCGGCGATGGCCTGCAGATCGTCGGGGCTCAGCCGCTGCAGGAAGCGGTACATCAGCTCGCGCCAGCTCCAGAAGCTGTCGCCGCTGCGCCCGCCGATCTCGGTCAAGCCGGCCATGCCGCGCTGGAAGGCGTGGCTGTGCAGATTGCCCAGCCCGGGCACCACGATGCCCAGGCATTGATCGCCCGGCGCGGCGGCCACGCCGCTGTCCACCGCGGCGAGGCGGCCATCGCGCACGCCGAGGCGCACGGCGCGCGCCCAGCCCTGCGGCAGCAGCGCGTGCGCGCACCAGAATTCGCCCGATCCCGCGTTGCCGTCAGCCTGCTGCTGCGCCTGGGTCTGCACTGGACACCCTCCATCGACCACAATATTGTATATACAAAATAACCGACGAGCCTGCCCGTGACCATGCCCTGCGACACGCTCTGGCACAACGCGCACCTGATGACGCTCGACGCCGAGGACGGCGGCCTGGGGCTGGTCCACGACGGCGTGGTGGCCTGCCGCGACGGCCGCATCGTCTATGCCGGCGCCGCCGCGCAGTTGCCTGGTCCGCTGTCGGCGCAACGCAGCATCGACTGCGGCGGACGCTGGATCGGCCCCGGCCTGATCGATTGCCACACCCACCTGGTCTATGCCGGCAACCGCGCCGGCGAGTTCGAGCAGCGCCTGCTCGGCGCCAGCTACGCCGACATCGCCCGCGCCGGCGGCGGCATCGTCTCCACGGTGCGCGCCACCCGCGCCGCCGACGAGGACGCCCTGCTCGCCGCCAGCCTGCCGCGGCTGGACGCGCTGCTGGCCGAGGGCGTGACCACGGTGGAGATCAAGTCCGGCTACGGCCTGACGCTTGAGGACGAACTGCGCCTGCTGCGCGTGGCGCGGCGCCTGGGCGAGCTGCGCCCGGTGGCGGTGTCGCCGACCTTCCTCGGCGCGCACGCGGTGCCGCCCGGGGCCGAGGCGCAGGCCTACATCGACGAGGTCTGCGAGCGCATGATCCCGGCGGTCGCCGCGCAGGGCCTGGCCGAGGCGGTGGACGTGTTCTGCGAACATCTGGCGTTCACCCCGGCGCAGACCGAGCAGGTGTTCCAGGCCGCGCAACGCCATGGGCTGGCGCTGAAGATCCACGCCGAGCAATTGTCCAACCAGGGCGGCGCGGCGCTGGCCGCCCGCTACGGCGCGCGCTCGGCCGACCATGTCGAATACCTGGACGCCGCCGGCGTGGCCGCGATGGCCGCCGCCGGCACCGTCGCGGTGCTGCTGCCGGGCGCGTTCTATTTCACCCGCGACACCCAGTTGCCGCCGATCGCCGCGCTGCGCGCCGCCGGCGTGCCGCGCGCACTGGCCACCGACTGCAACCCCGGCACCTCGCCACTGACCAGCCCGCTGCTGGCGATGAACCTGGCGGCGACGCTGTTCCGGCTGACCGTGACCGAATGCATCGCCGGCTTCACCCGCGAGGCGGCGCGTGCGCTCGGGCGCCAGGACCAGGTCGGCCGGCTGCGCGCCGGGCTGGCCTGCGACCTGGCGATCTGGGACATCGCCGAACCGGCCGAATTGGTCTATCGCATGGGCTTCAACCCGCTGCATGCGCGTATCTGGAGAGGACAATGAGCGACGACGAGATCCTGCTGCGCCCCGGCGCGGTGAGCCTGGCGCAGTGGCGCGCGGTGTACCGCGGCGCCAGCGTGCGCCTGGACCCGGCCTGTGCCGACGCGGTACTGCGCAGCGCGCACACGGTGGAGGCGATCGTCGCCACCGGCGCGCCGGTGTACGGCATCAACACCGGCTTCGGCAAGCTGGCCAGCGTGCGCATCGAGCGCGAGGACCTGGAGGCCCTGCAGCGCAACATCGTGCTGTCGCACGCGGCCGGGGTCGGCGCGCCGATGCCGGTGCCGGTGGTGCGGCTGATGATGGCGCTGAAGCTGGCCAGCCTGGCCCAGGGCGCCTCCGGGGTGCAGCCGCAGACGCTGGCGCTGCTGGAAGCGCTGCTGCGCCACGAGGTGATCCCGGTGGTGCCGTGCCAGGGCTCGGTCGGTGCCTCCGGCGATCTGGCGCCGCTGGCGCACCTGGCCACGGTGATGCTCGGCGTCGGCGAGGCCTTCGTCGGCGACGCGCGCCTGCCGGCGGCGCAGGCGCTGGCCCAGGCCGGGCTGCAGCCGCTGACGCTGGGCGCCAAGGAGGGCCTGGCGCTGCTCAACGGCACGCAATTCTCCACCGCCTACGCGCTGGCCGGGCTGTTCGAGATCGAGCGCGTGTTCCATGCCGCGCTGGTCGCCGGTGCGCTGTCCACCGAGGCCGCGAAAGGCTCGGACACCCCGTTCGATCCGCGCATCCACGCGCTGCGCGGCCAGCCCGGGCAGATCGCCACCGCCGCGGCGCTGCGCGAACTGATGCACGACTCGGCGATCCGCGATTCGCACCGCGACAACGACGTGCGCGTGCAGGACCCGTACTGCCTGCGCTGCCAGCCGCAGGTGATGGGCGCGGCGCTGGACGTGATGCGCCAGGCCGCCACCACCCTGGCCACCGAGGCCAACGGCGTGTCGGATAACCCGCTGGTGTTCAGCGACACCGGCGAGGCGCTGTCCGGCGGCAACTTCCACGCCGAACCAGTGGCCTTCGCCGCCGACATGCTGGCGCTGGCGGTATGCGAGATCGGCTCGATCAGCGAGCGCCGCGTCGCCATGCTGGTGGATCCGGCGCTGTCCGGATTGCCGGCGTTCCTGACGCCCAAGCCCGGCCTCAACTCCGGCTTCATGATCCCGCAGGTCACCGCCGCGGCGCTGGTGTCGGAGAACAAGCAACGCGCCTACCCGGCCAGCGTCGATTCGATCCCGACCTCGGCCAACCAGGAAGACCACGTGTCGATGGCCGCGCACGGCGCGCGCCGCCTGCTGGCGATGGCCGAGAACGCGGCCAATGTGGTCGGCATCGAACTGCTGGCCGCCGCACAGGGCTGCGATTTCCACGCGCCGCTGCGCTCCAGCGCCGCCCTGGAAGCGGCGCGCGCGCTGCTGCGCGTCCGCGTCCCGGCGCTGCAGGACGATCGCTATTTCCATCCGGACATGCTGGCCGCCACCGCGCTGGTGCGCGACGGCGCGCTGGCCGCGGCGGTGGGGATGCGGCTGCCCGAGGTTAGCGTCTGATCTGAAGAACCCGTCGTAGGAGCAGCTCTGCCCCTTTTTGGGATCAGCCGCGACCGGGCTTTACCAGGTAATGCCCCGTTCGCGGCTGAAGCCGCTTCCACAGAACAGCACAACGCGAGGCCGTATGACATCCCTGCCCGACTGGCTCACTGTGCACCGCGGCGATGCGCCGCTGATCCTCAGCTTCCCGCACACCGGCACCGACCTGCCGGAAGCGCTGGCCGACCGTTTCGTCTCGCCATGGCTGGCGCAGCGCGATGCCGACTGGTGGGTGCACCTGCTGTACGACTTCGCCGAAACGCTCGGCGCGACCACCGTGCGCACCGCGATCTCGCGCTCGGTGATCGACGTCAACCGCGACCCGGCCGGGGTGTCGCTGTATCCCGGGCAGAACACCACCGGGCTGTGCCCGCTGACCACCTTCGATGCGCAGCCGCTGTACCGGCCTGGGGCCGAGCCGGATGCGGCCGAGATCGACGCGCGCCGCGCGCAGTGGTTCGCGCCCTACCACGCCGCGCTGGACGCGGAGATCGCGCGCCTGCGCGCCCTGCACCCGGCCATCGTGGTGTACGACGCGCATTCGATCCGCTCGCGCATTCCGCACCTGTTCGACGGCGAGCTGCCGCAGTTCAACATCGGCAGTGCCGGTGCCTCCGGCGCGGTGGACAGCAGTTGCGCGGCAGCGCTGACCGATGCGGTGGAGCGCGTCTGCGCCGGCAGCGACTTCAGCCACGTGCGCAACGGCCGCTTCAAGGGCGGCTGGAGCACCCGCCACCACGGCGCGCCGGCCGACGGCGTGCACGCGATCCAGATGGAACTGGCCTGCCGCGGCTACATGCACGAACCCGACACGGTCGACCCCGGCAACTGGCCCTCGCCGTGGCAACCCGAGTACGCCGCGCCGCTGCGCGCGGTGCTGCAGCAGGTGCTGCAGGCCTGCCTCGACTTCGTCCGCAGCCCCGCCGCATCCGCCCGCACCACCGCCTGACGCGCGCGCACCGCGTTCCGCCTTCCGCGCATCCACCTGAGGATTCCCGCATGACCCGCCTCGACGCCACCCGCACCATCCAAGCGCCCACCGGCAGCACCCTCACCGCCAAGAGCTGGCTGACCGAAGCGCCGCTGCGCATGCTGATGAACAACCTGCACCCGGACGTGGCCGAGCGCCCGCAGGAACTGGTGGTGTACGGCGGCATCGGCCGCGCCGCGCGCGACTGGGAGAGCTTCGACGCCATCGTCGAGACGCTCAAGCGCCTGGACGACGACCAGACCCTGCTGGTGCAGTCGGGCAAGCCGGTCGGCGTGTTCCGCACCCATGCCGACGCGCCGCGGGTGCTGATCGCCAATTCCAACCTGGTGCCGCGCTGGGCCAACTGGGACCACTTCAACGAACTCGATAAGAAAGGCCTGGCCATGTACGGCCAGATGACCGCCGGCAGCTGGATCTACATCGGCGCGCAGGGCATCGTCCAGGGCACCTACGAGACCTTCGTCGAAATGGGCCGGCAGCACTACGGTGGCGACCTATCCGGCAAGTGGCTGTTCACCGGCGGTCTCGGCGGCATGGGCGGCGCGCAGCCGCTGGCCGCGGTGATGGCCGGCGCCTCGTGCCTGGCGGTGGAGTGCCGCAAGAGCAGCATCGACATGCGCCTGCGCACCGGCTACCTGGATACCTGGACCGACTCGCTGGACGAGGCGCTGCGCCTGATCGCCGAGGCCTGCGCGGCGAAGACGCCGCGCTCGGTCGGCCTGCTCGGCAACGTCGCCGACGTGCTGGCCGAGCTGTTGGCGCGCGGGATCAAGCCGGACCTGCTGACCGACCAGACCTCCGCGCACGACCCGGTCAACGGCTACCTGCCGCAGGGCTGGACGGTCGAGCAGTGGGACGCCAAGCGCGTCTCCGCACCGAAGGAGGTGGAACAGGCCGCGCGCGCCTCGATGGCCAACCACATCCGCGCCATGCTCGGTTTCCACGCCCTGGGCGTGCCGACCGTGGACTACGGCAACAACCTGCGGCAGATGGCGCTGGAGGAAGGCGTGGCCAATGCCTTCGACTTCCCGGGCTTCGTCCCCGCCTACATCCGCCCGCTGTTCTGCCGCGGCGTCGGCCCGTTCCGCTGGGCGGCGCTGAGCGGCGACCCGGAGGACATCGCCAGGACCGATGCCAAGGTCAAGGAATTGATTCCGGACAACCCGCACCTGCACCGCTGGCTGGACATGGCCGCCGAGAAGATCCGGTTCCAGGGACTGCCGGCGCGCATCTGCTGGGTCGGCCTTGGCGACCGCGACCGCCTGGGGCTGGCGTTCAACGAGATGGTCGCCAAGGGCGAACTGAAGGCGCCGGTGGTGATCGGCCGCGACCACCTGGACAGCGGCAGCGTCGCCTCGCCGAACCGCGAGACCGAGGCCATGGCCGACGGCTCGGACGCGGTCTCCGACTGGCCGCTGCTCAACGCCCTGCTCAACACCGCCAGCGGCGCCACCTGGGTGTCGCTGCATCACGGCGGCGGCGTCGGCATGGGCTTCTCGCAACACGCAGGCATGGTCATCGTCTGCGACGGCACCGAGGCGGCGGCCAAGCGCATCGCCCGGGTGCTGTGGAACGACCCCGCGACCGGCGTCATGCGTCATGCCGATGCGGGGTATGCCATCGCCCTCGACTGCGCCCGCGACAAGCACCTGGACCTGCCCGGCATCCTGCGCTGAGGCCGGCGCCCGTCCGCCGCCTGCGCGCGGCGGGCGGGCGCACGACGCGGCAAAGCGGAACTGCGTCACCCCTCGCACGATACAGCCTCAAGTTCGGCCGAGCTGCGCCGACAAGGGATGCATCGTTTCAAGGAGCCTGCATGGGCATCCTGATCTACCTCACTCCTGCCGTGGCGCTGTGGGCTGCCGTTGCCACAGCGTTCGCGCATGGCTTGTTCCAGCGTCTGGGGCATGCCTATCGGCGCGACGCGACTGCGAAGGAGACGATCGCGCGGTATCAGGCGGCGCTGAGCCAGCTGAAGGCGCAGGCCGCCGCCAGCGCGCAGGAACTGGAAACGCTGCGCCAGGACCACGAGCGCCTGCGCGCGACCTACGAATACGAGGCAGCGCCCGCTGCGGCGGCGTCCGCCAACGCCGCACCGGCCGCGGCGCCTTCGCCCGCCTCCCCGAAGCCGGGGCCGGCACCGGCGGCGCCTCCGGCCGCGCCGCCCTCGACCATCGCCCTGGCACAGATCGACATCGCCGACGAAGTCGGCACCCTGCTCGCCCACGTCGCCCGCGTGGCGCGCAGCATCCGCCGCTACAGCGCCTACAGCCGCGGCCACAACGGCCCGGAGCCGGCCAGCGCGCGCTACGACTTGCACTGGCTGTCCGACTGCCTGCACAACCTGGACCAGGTCGGCCATGCGCTGGCGCGCAACAACATGGAAACCCTCACCGCCGCCTGCACCGAACTGCTGACCATGTACGAGCAATACCTGCGCGACGGTTCCGGCTACAACAGCCGCGACACCTTCCAGCGGCTCAGCACGCAGGTGCCGCTGGCCGAAGTTACCGATGCGATCCGTTCCATCGCGGCCAAGGCCTCGCTGGCGCGGCAGGCGCAGGCCGCCCACGAAGAGGCCGCGCATGCACACGAACGCATCGCCGACAGCCGCCAGGCCGACGCACTGTCGATGCTGTAACCGCGGCGTCCGCGCCGGCCACCGGCCGCGGCCCGCGTTGACCCGGCCTCCCGCCCGTGCTGTGATGCCTGCCGGTCAGGGCGGAGCGGGATCATGGCAGACAGCAAGGCGGCCTTCGAGAAAGCGGTCCAGGACATCAAGCAGCGGGCCGAGCGCCCCGACAACGACACCCTGTTGCGGCTGTACGCGCTGTACAAGCAAGGCTCGGAGGGCGACGTCAGCGGCGCCAAGCCGGGCTTCTTCGACTTCGTCGGCACCGCCAAGTACGAGGCCTGGGCCAAGCTCAAGGGCGTGCCGCAGGCGGAAGCGCAGAAGAAATACGTGGACCTGGTGAAGAAGCTGCTGGCCTGATGGCCCGCGACACCCGGCGGCGCATCCTCGAGACCGCCCTGGCGATGTTCAACGCGCAGGGCGAGCCGCACGTCACCACCAACCACATCGCCGACGAGCTGGAGATCAGCCCCGGCAACCTGTACTACCACTTCCGCAACAAGGACGACATCATCGAGCACCTGTTCGCGCGCTACGAGGAGCGCATGGACACGGCGCTGGCGCTGCCGAGCGCGCGCCTGCCGGGGCTGGAGGATATCTGGCTGCAGTTGCACCTGGTGTTCGAGTGCATCTGGGACTACCGCTTCCTGTACCGCGACCTGGTCGAGATCCTCAGCCGCAGCCGGCGCCTGCGCCTGCGCTTCGCGCGCATCCTGCGCCGTGCCGACGCCAGCGTGCAGGCGGTGTTCGAGGGACTGGCGCAGACCGGCGCGATGCGCGCCAGCGCCCAGGAACGCGGCGGCGTGGCCACCAACGTGCTGGTGGTGGCCACGTTCTGGCTCAACTACGCGGCCGCGCGCGGCGAGAAGGACGAGCAAGTGGCGATCCGCCACGGCATCGTGCAGGTGATGCAACTGATCGCGCCGTTCCTGCGCGACGCCGAACGCGCGCACCTGGCGGCGTTGATGGACGCCTATCTGGATTGAAGCGCCCTGCCCTGCGCGCAAGCACAGGCGGGGCGGTGCCGCTCAGTCGGCGGCGGCCTGCGCGGCTGGCCCGTCGAGCCGGTAGACCTTGCAGACCAGGCCCGGCGGGGTGCGGTAGGTGCGAAAGCCGATGGCCTCGTAGTACGCCTGCCCGAGCGCATTGTCGGCGGCGATGCTGGCGTCGATCTGCGCCAGCCCGGCGCTGCGCGCGGCCGCACAGGTGGCCCGGAACAGCGCGCTGCCGACCCCACGGCGCGCCGCGCGCGGGTCGACGTGGGTGCCGATGATGCCCCAGCCCTCGGCCACGTCGTAGGCATTGCCGGGACACGCGATGCGCAGCGACTGGAAGCCGAGGACACGCCCATCGGCGTCCTCGGCCAGCACGCACTGGAGACGATCGGGATGCTGCAGGTAGGTCGCGCGCACCGTCGCCAGATCGGTCGGCGCCTTGCGCAGGCCGGCCGCGAAGATCGCGTCCTGCACCGCGACCATCGCCTCGGCATCGTCAAGCGTGGCGGGCCGGATCTGCATGGTGCCGTCTCTCGTCAGGTCGTGGCCGGCGAGTATGCCCGAGCGTGGCCGGCCGCCATGCGTGCGGAGGCGCCGGGTCAGGCGCCAGCGCGACGACGGCCAGTCACGCGCTTGGCCGGGCTGCGCTTGGCCGCCGCCGGCTTGGCGCCGCGCTTGCCCGTCGCGGCGCGCTTGCGCGACTGCGGACGCGCCTGCAACCCCAACTTCACCAGCACCGGCTGCAGACGCGCCTCGACCTCGGCGCTCAACGGCTGCACCTGACCACGCAGCGCCGCCGCGCCCTCGCGCACGCTACTCTCGGCCTCGTCGGCCAGTTGCGTGGCCAGCGCCTTGAGCGTCGCCGCGCCCTGCGCGGCATCGGCGGCGGCGGCCAGCGCGCGCTTGCGGGTCAGCGCGACCACGCCCAGCCCGGCCAGCCACAGGTGCCGCGGGTTCAGCCGGTCCGGCCGCAGCGCGGAGGGGGAACGCTTCTTGGTCGCCATCGCAGGATCTCCAGAGAGGCCGGCAGTGGCCCCGATGCGCACCATGCTGGCGCCGGCGGCTTGAGCAAACACACTATCGGCGCCGCACCCTTGCCACGCGCCGGCAGCGGCGCCATGCTCGGCGCGGACGCCGTGGCCCGGCGCCGCACAGGGAGATCCACATGGCAGCAAAATCGGGCGCGTGGGCGCCGTTTCCGTACGACGCCAAGGCCTACGCCTACGCCGGCGAGGCGCTGAAGAAAGCGTGGCCCAAGCTGCACGCTGGCGACCGCGAACCCTATCCGGACCCGGCACGCGCGCAGGCCCTGCTCGACGCAGCCGGCAAGGCCGGCAAGGGCCACGACGCGCAGACCCTGTCGGCCGCGCTGATCGAGGCCTGGCGGGCGTTCCACCAGGGGCAGTTCCAGCAGGCCTACGAGGCCGGCAAGGCGCTGGGCGTGTTCGGCGCCTCGGTCGCGGTCAAGGCGATCGGCATCCACGCCGGCTATCTGGTCGAGGACGAAAAAGAGCAGTTGCAGCGGCTGCAGCAGGCGGCGACGCTGGCCGAGGCGGCGATCGCCGCGCTGCCGGACGAGGCCAACAGCCACTACCGCCACGCCTTCGCGCTTGGCCGCTACAGCCAGGGATTGAGCATCGTCAAGGCGCTCAAGCAGGGCATCGCCAGCAAGGTGCGCGCCTCGCTGGAAGCGGCCCTGGAGCTGGAGCCCAAGCATGCCGAGGCGCACATGGCGCTGGCCCTGTACCACGCCGAGATCATCGGCAAGGTCGGCGCGATGATCGGCGGCCTGACCTACGGGGCCAAGGCCGCCACCGCCGAACAGCATATCCAGCAGGCGCTGAAGCTGGTGCCGGACGCGCCGATCGCCCACGTCGAACACGCCAACGTGCTGCTGTTGCTGCATGGGGACAAGCGCGAGGACGCCGCCGCCGCGGCGTTCGAGAAGGCCGCCAAGCTCAAGCCGCGCGATGCGATGGAAGCGCTGGACGCGGCGTTTGCCCGCGATCAGTTGGAGTAGACGCCGGCGCAAGTTGAGCGTATCGCGATGTTTTCTCGTAGGGGCGGCTTCAGCCGCGACAGGCCTTCCGGTGAACGCCTGTCGCGGCTGAAGCCGCTCCGTCGACAAATCACACATGCGTAAACGCACGCACCGCGACGGGATCGGCGTGTTCGCGGCACAAGGCCAATCACACCCTTCCCGCATCCACCCCGTCCCGCCGCCGCGAAGCCGCATCGCGACCTCGCAGCGACGGCCCGCATCAGCCTGCCGGCGGCAGCGCGTAGGCGATCACGTAGTCGCCGCGCTTGGTCTCCATGAAGTGATGGCCGGCGGCGACGATGACCAGGTACTCGCGCCCGTCGACCGCGTACACCATCGGCGTGGCCTGGCCACCGGCCGGCAGCTTGGCCTGCCACAGGGTCTTGCCGCTGGCCAGGTCGATCGCGCGGATCAGGTCGTCGGTGGCCGCGGCGATGAAGATCAGGCCGCTGGCGCTGACCACGGCGCCGCCGTTGTTGGGCGTGCCGATCTCGATCGGCAAGCCGGAGTGGATGCCGAACGGGCCATTGCCGCGCGCGCTGCCGAACGGACGGTCCCATAGCGTTTTGCCACTGGCCAGGTCGATCGCACGGATGCCGCCATAGGGCGGCTGCTTGCACAGCAGCCCGGTGAACGGCAGGCGCCAGCCGGCGTTGACGTTGATCGCGTACGGCGTGCCCGCCTGCGGATCGCCCGCGCCCTCGGCACCGCCGCTGTCGCCGCGCACCTGGTCGCGCGGCGCCCAGCCCATCTTGTCGGCCTTGGCCCGCGGCACCAGCAGGTTGTAGTTGGGCATGTCGTTGTAGTTGGCGACGATCACCCCCCGCCGCGGATCCACCGCCACGCTGCCCCAGTCCGAGCCGCCGTTGTAGCCGGGGTACTCGATCGAATGGCGGTCGGCTTCCGGCGGCGTGTAGATGCCCTTGTAGCTGGCGCTGCGGAACTGGATGCGGCACACCAGTTGGTCGATCGGGGTCATGCCCCACATGTCGCGTTCGGTCAGGTCGCGCTTGCGCAGCGAGTGGTACAGCGAGAACGGCTGGGTCTTGGCGCGGCGCTGCGGCTCCACACCGCCGCCCGGCACCGCGCGTTCCTCGACCCCGACCAGCGGCTTACCGGTGCGCCGGTCGAGCACGTACAGCTCGCCCTGCTTGCTCGGCAGCAGCACCGCCGGCACGGTGGTGCCGTCGTGCGGGAAATCCAGCAACGTCGGTTGCGAACCCAGGTCGTAGTCCCACACGTCGATGTGGGTGGTCTGGAAATTCCACACCGGCTTGCCGGTGGTGACGTCCAGCGCGACCAGCGAGGTCGCATAGCGGTCTTCCTGCGGGGTGCGCGAACTGCTCCAGTAGTCGGCCGAGGAATTGCCCATCGGCAGGTACACGTAGCCGAGTTGCTCGTCGCCGGCCGCGCTGGTCCACATGTTGGGCGTACCACGGGTCCAGGTCTGCCCCGGCGGCGGCGCGCCGGTCCAGTCCGGATGGGTCATGTCCCAGGCCCAGCGCAGCGCGCCGGTCACCGCATCGAAGCCCTGGATCACGCCCGACGGTTCGTAGCGCTTCTGTCCGTCCAGCACCTGGTGGCCGGTGACGACCACCCCGCGCACGATGGTCGGCGGCGAATTGATCGAGACGTAGCCCGGCGGCGTGGAGCCCATGCCGACGGTGATGTCGACCTGGCCGTGCTGGCCGAAGTCCTCGCAGGGCTTGCCGTCGGCCGCATCGACCGCGATCAGACGCCCGTCCAGGGTGCCTTCGATGATGCGCTGGCGGCAGGCCGCCGACGCCGTGGCCTGGGCGTCGGGCACCGCGTAGTAGCTGACACCGCGGCAGGCGGCGGTATACGGGATCGCCTTGTCCGCCACCTTGGGATCGTAGCGCCAGCGCTCGCGGCCGCTACGCGCATCCAGCGCGATCATCTGGTTGCGTGCGCTGCACAGGTACAGGCTGTCGCCGATCTTCAGCGGCGTGGTTTCCGCGCCCCAGCGCTTGTCCGGCAGGTCGCCGGTGCGGAAGGTCCAGGCGGTGCGCAGCTGCGCCACGTTGCCCGGAGCGATCTGCCGCAGCGGCGTGTAGCGGCTGCCGGCATTGTCGCGACCGTAGGCGGCCCAGTCGGCATCGACGGACGCGTCGGCCGGCTGCGCGCCGGTGCGCGGGCTTGCCAGCGCTGCGGCCATGCCCGCCGCATGCGCCAACGTGCCTTCGGCCTCGGTCACGCCATAGGGCAGGACCGCCAGCGCGAACGCACCGACGAACACCAGCGCCAGCACCGCGGCGAGCGAGCGCGACAACCTGCGCGAGAACGGCCGGTCCAGCCGCGGCAGCAGCAACGCCAGCAGCAGCGCCAGGAACACCATCAGGCCCATGCGCGGCACCCAGCGCCAGTAATCGGTGCCCGACTCCCATGCCGCCCACAACAGCGACAGCAGGAAGGTCGCCGCAAACCACAGCGCACCATTGCGCCGCGCGCGCCACAGTTGCACGCCGGAGATCGTCAGGCCGAGGCCGGCGACCAGGTAGTACCAGGAGCCGCCCAGCGCCAGCAGCCAGGCGCCACCGATCGCCAGCACCACGCCGATCAGCACGCAGGCGCCGCCGAGCAACCGAAGCGGCCAGCCGCCGCGACGCTGGGTTCGTTCGAATTCGTTCATTGCCACTCCTTGCAGGACACGGCCACGCGGAACATCCGCCGTGGCAGCGGCGCATGCGCGCCGCGCATCCTTATCCCAAGCGGCCGGTGAATGCCGCGCGTTTCCTGCTGACACACGCTGACACGCAATCTTGCCGTCCTCGTGATCCAGCATCGACCCGGGCATCACGCGACCCGTGTCGTCGAGGGCGACGACGACCCGGCGGCATAGTCAGTCGGTGTGACGCGGCGGTCGTACAAATGGCCGCCGTGGCGCCGCGTGCACGCTCGCAGCAGAGCATCCGCATCGTTGCGGTGGCCAGCCCCGAAAACGACGACGCCGGCACGAGGCCGGCGTCGTCGTTCGCTCAGGAGCGGATCACGCCTGCGGCGGTGCAGCCTCGCCAGCGCCTTCGGCGACGCCGTCCTCGCCCGGCAGCACGTCCTCCTCGACCAGCGAGCCGTCCAGGCGTTCCACCGCCTGCAGCTTCTCGCCCTTGGACAGTCGGATCAGCGTCACGCCCTGGGTGTTGCGGCCGACGCGGGAGATTTCCGAGGCGCGGGTCCGCACCAGGGTGCCGCCGTCGGAGATCAGCAGCACTTCGTCGCGGGTGCTCAGCAGCACCGCACCGACCAGCTTGCCGTTGCGCTCGCTGGTCTGGATGCCGATGACGCCCTGGGTGCCGCGGCCCTTGCGCGGATACTCGCCCAGCGGGGTGCGCTTGCCGTAGCCGTTCTCGGTCGCGGTGAGGATGTAGGCATCGGCCTCGTCGCCGTTGCGCGCCTCGGCATCGGCCTCGGTGTCCGCCGCGGCGTCGACGTCCTCGGCATCCTCGTCCTGGCCCACGGCCGGCTCGGCCACGATCAGGCTGACCACGTACTCGCTCTTGGCCAGGCGGATACCGCGTACGCCGCGGCTGCTGCGCCCGGTCGGCTTGACCCCGCCGCGGCTCTTGCGCCGCGCGCCGCGGGCGTCGTCGCCCTCCTCGCCCGCGGCCTCGTCGTCGGCCACGGCGCCGTCGTCGGCACCGGCCTCGTCGATGGCCGCATCATCGGCCTCGTCGTCCTTGGGCCGCTCGGAGAAGCGCACGGTCTTGCCGTTGGAGGCGAACAGCAGCACGTCGCGCTCGCCGTCGGTGAGCGCCACGCCGACCAGGGCGTCGCCCTCGTCGAGGTTGATCGCGATCTTGCCGATCTTGCGCTGGAACGCGAACTCGCTCAGCGGGGTCTTCTTGACCATGCCGTTGCGGGTGGCGAAGAACACGTAGCGGCCCTCGGCGTACTCACGCACCGGCAGCACCGCCTGCACGCGCTCGCCGTTCTCCAGCGGAATCCAGTTGACGATCGGGCGGCCGCGCGCGTTCGGCCCTGCCTCGGGCAACTGGTGCACGGGCAGCCAGAACACCTTGCCGCTGCTGGTGAAGGTCAGCAGGGTGTCGTGGGTGTTGACCAGCCACAGCTGGTCGATGAAATCCTCTTCCTTGGTCGCCGCCGCGCTGCGGCCACGGCCGCCGCGACGCTGCGCGCGGTAGGCACTGACCGGCTGGCGCTTGGCGTAGCCGGCATGCGACAGGGTCACCACCACGTCTTCCGGCGCGATCAGGTCGAGGATGTCCAGATCCTCTTCGCTGTGGCGGATTTCGGTGCGGCGCGCATCGCCGTATTCCTCGCGGATGTTGACCAGCTCTTCGCGGATCACCTGCAGCAGCACGTCCGGGTTTTCCAGGATGCGGATCAGCCCGGCGATGGCGTCCAGCAGCTGCTTGTATTCCTCGGTCAGACGCTCCTGCTCCAGGCCGGTCAGGCGGTGCAGGCGCATTTCCAGGATCTGCGTAGCCTGCACCTCGGTCAGCTGGTAGCCGCCGCCGACCAGGCCAACGCCGCTGGGCAGGTCTTCCGGGCGCGAGGCCTCGGCGCCGGCCGCGTTGAGCAGCGCGCCGACCAGGCCCGGTTGCCAGGTCTTGGCCAGCATGCGTTCGCGGGCCTCGTTCGGGTTCGCCGAGGTCTTGATCAGCTCGATCATCTCGTCGATGTTGGCGAGCGCGACGGTCAGACCTTCGAGGATATGCGCGCGGGCGCGTGCCTTACGCAGTTCGAAGATGGTGCGGCGGGTGACCACTTCGCGGCGGTGGCGGACGAAGGCCTCCAGCATCTGCTTGAGGTTCATCAGCTGCGGGCGGCCGTCGACCAGCGCCACCATGTTGATGCCGAACACCGACTCCATCTGGGTCTGCTGGTACAGGTTGTTCAGCACCACGTCGGCGGCTTCGCCGCGCTTGACCTCGATGTAGATGCGCATGCCGTCCTTGTCGGACTCGTCGCGCAGCTCGCTGATGCCCTCGAGCTTCTTTTCCTTGACCAGCTCGGCGATCTTCTCGATCAGCCGCGCCTTGTTGACCTGGTACGGGATCTCGGTGACCACGATCGCTTCGCGGCCGTTGTCCTGGATCTCGATCTCGGCCTTGGCGCGCATGCGCACGCGGCCGCGGCCGGTGCGATAGCCAGCGACGATGCCGGTGGTGCCGTTGATGATGCCGGCAGTCGGGAAATCCGGGCCGGGGATGTGCTCCATCAACCCGTCGACGTCGATCTGCGGATTGTCGATCAGCGCCAGGCAGGCGTTGATCGACTCGGTCAGGTTGTGCGGCGGGATGTTGGTGGCCATGCCCACCGCGATGCCGGCCGAGCCGTTGACCAGCAGGCTCGGGAAGCGCGTCGGCATCACCGACGGTTCCTGTTCCTTCTCGTCGTAGTTGGGCTGGAAATCGACGGTTTCCTTGTCGATGTCGGCCATCATCTCGTGCGCGAGCCGCGACATGCGCGCCTCGGTGTAACGCATCGCCGCCGCGGAATCGCCGTCGACCGAGCCGAAGTTACCCTGCCCGTCCACCATCAGGTAGCGCAGCGAGAACGGCTGCGCCATGCGCACCAGGGTGTCGTACACCGACTGGTCGCCGTGCGGGTGGTACTTACCGATGACGTCGCCGACGATACGCGCCGACTTGTAGTAGGGCTTGTTGCTGTGCGCGCCCAACTCGTTCATCGCGAACAACACGCGGCGATGCACCGGCTTGAGGCCGTCGCGCGCATCCGGGAGGGCACGCCCCACGATCACGCTCATGGCGTAATCGAGGTAGCTCTTGCGCATCTCGTCTTCCAGGTTGACCTGGATGATTTCCTTGGCGGATTCTGCCATTCGGGTTCCGTAAGTCTGGTGGCGGATCGACCACCACGCCGGCCCGCGACAGGCGGGCCCGCCGCGGCCGCACGCCTAAGGCACACGGCGGTCGATCGAACCGCCGGATTCTATCATGACAGGCGCCCGATTGCCCGGTTTTTGCCGGCGCGAACAAGCACTTGCGCGCCACCGGCCGCCTCTGCCGGGCGCGGCGGCGCTCCCTGGAACTCAGCCGCCGAAGGCGGCGCGCATGCGCGCCGGGTCCGGCTGCTCGATGACCCCGCGCTCGGTGACGATGGCATCGATCAGGTCCGCCGGGGTCACGTCGAACACCGGGTTCCAGGCGGCGATGCCGTCGGCCACGGTGCGGGTGCCGCCGACGCCGAACAGCTCGCCCGGATCGCGCTGCTCGATCTCGATCTGCGCGCCGTCGGCGGTGTCCATGTCCACGGTGGACGACGGCGCCACCACCATGAACCTGACGCCATGGTGGCGCGCGGCGATCGCCAGCTGGTAGGTGCCGATCTTGTTGGCGGTGTCGCCATTGGCGCAGATGCGGTCGGCGCCGACGATCACCCACTGCACCGCGCCGGTCTTCATCAGGTGCGAGGCCGCCGAATCGGCGATCAGGGTGGCGTCGATGCCGTCCTGCTGCAGCTCCCACACGGTCAGCCGCGCGCCCTGCAGCCACGGCCGGGTCTCGCCGGCGAACACCTTGGCGATGCGCTGCTGGGCGACGCCGGCGCGGATCACGCCCAGCGCGGTACCGAAGCCGGCGGTGGCCAGCGAGCCGGTGTTGCAATGGGTCAGCACGCCGCTGCCCGGCACGATCAGGCCGGCACCGAGCGCGCCCATGTGCCGGTTGGCGGCCAGATCCTCTTCGGCGATCGCCTGCGCCTCGCGCTCCAGCACGGACGGCCAGTCGCTGCCTGCCGCGCCCAGCGCGCCGCGCATGCGCGCCAGCGCCCAGGCCAGGTTGACCGCGGTCGGGCGCGCGGCATTGAGCCGCTGCAGGGCCGGCTCCAGCTTCAGCAACGCCTCGGCGCCGTTCTCGGCCTGCACCTCGCGCGCGGCCAGCACCGTGCCCCAGCCTGCAGCGATGCCGATCGCCGGCGCGCCGCGCACGGCCAGAGCGTGGATCGCCGCGGCGACCTGGTCGCTGTCGGTGCAGCGCACGTGTTCGACCGCGAACGGCAGCTTGCGCTGGTCCAGCAGCTCCAGCGCGTCGCCGGTCCACAGGATCGGGCGGATATGGTCGTAGCGGGCGTAATCGATATCGAGGGCGGCGTTCATCGCGCCATTGTAAACGCCGGCGATTGCGGATTGAGGACGCTGCGCCACCGCACCGGCGCGCTCAGTTGACGCTGAACTCGGCGCGGCAGCCCTTGTCCACCCAGATACCGTCGCGATCCCAGCCCCAGCTGTCGTCCTGCACGCAGGGCGCGCCGGACAGTTGCCGGCGCAGTTCGACACGATCCTGCACACTGACGCCGCAGCGGCGCCGCGCCTTGCCCTTGGATTCACACAGCACCGGCCGCGGGCCGGCGGGGAAGCCGGAGCCGTCGGCGGCGCCGATCTCGAACTCGCCGCGGCAGCCGCGCGCGACCCAGATCTCGTTGCGGCGCACGCCCCAGCTGCGCTCCTCGCGGCACGGCACCGACGACAACTGCCGCATCAGCCGCACCGGCGCCCCGCGCAGCATCACCGGGCAACTCTCAAGGCGACCATCGGACTCGCAGCGCAACACGCGGCGCATCGCGCTGCGCGGCGCTTCCACCGGATTGGGACGGAATTCGGCGCGACAACCGAGGGTGACCCACACGCCGGTGGCGTCAGACCCCCACTCGCTGCCGCGGATGCAGTCGTTGTCGGAGAGTTGCCGCACCAGTTGCACCCCCTGATCGGTGGGCATCGGGCAATGCACCCAGGTCATGTCGCGCGACTCGCAGCGCACCACCGCGGCATCGTACGCATCGGCGTCCTGCGCCGGCGACGGCATCGGCCACACGCTTGCCGCCAACCCCAGCCAACACCAGCCACCGAGCCCGTACGCCCACTTCATGCTTGGCTCTGCCCCTATGCCTAGAACCTGAACAACGAAGACCTGCTGGCGCGCGGCGTGCGCATGCCGTGCCCGATCAAACCATCATCGGTGTGGACAACGCAACAACGCGCCGCGAAAACACGTGACGGCCGGTTCAGGCATGCGCGAAATCGTAGGCGAGCACCTCGCCGATCTGCGCGGTGCCGCGCATTGCCATCAGCAGCCGGTCCACGCCGACCGCGACGCCGGCGCAGTCGGGCAAGGCCGGCAGCGCCTGCAGCAGCCGCTCGTCCAGCGGCGGCAGCACCGCGCCGCGCGCCTGACGCAGCGCATGGTCGCGCAGGAAGCGCCGGCGCTGCTCGGCGGCATCGTTGAGCTCGTGGTAGCCGTTGGCCAGTTCGTAGCTGCCCAGGTACAGCTCGAAGCGCTCGGCCACCGGCGGGTCGCCGTCGCGCACGCGCGCCAGCGCGCACTGGCTGGCCGGCCAGTCGTGGACCGCGGTGAGGCGGTCGGCCGGGAACGCCGGCTGCAGGCAATGGGTCATCAGCAGGTCCAGCCAGTCGTCGCGGCCCAGGCCGTCGGCATCGATGCGGATCTCGCGTAGCGGCTGCTGCAGCGCCTCCAACGGCGCAGCGAATGGATCCAGGTCCAGCCCCTGCTGGAACAGCTCGCGATAGCTGAGCACCTGCAGCGTGGCGCTGCGCCCGACCAGGGCCAGCGCCGTGCGCACCAGCTCCACGGTTTCCTCGATCAGTTGCCGGTGATCCCAGCCGACCCGGTACCACTCGAGCATGGTGAACTCGGGATTGTGGCGGCCGCCGGCCTCGCCGTTGCGGAACACCCGCCCCAGTTCGTAGCAATCGCCGATGCCGGCGGCGAGCAGCCGCTTCAGCGGATACTCGGGCGAGGTACGCAGCCAGCGCAGCGCCGGACCGGCGTCGACGTGGCCGCTGAAGCGGGTCTGGAAGCTGTCGATGTTCGGCTCGGTGTTGCCGGCCGCCGACAGCATCGGCGTCTCCACTTCCAGCACGCCGCGCGCGGCGAAGAAGCCGCGGATGGCGGCATTGAGCCGGGCGCGCAATTGCAGGGTGGACAGCAGGTCCATCACGGCGCCGTGTCGAGCCGGCGGCTCAGCTGGTCGCGCGCGTCGTCGCGATAGCCCAGGCCCAGGTACAGGCGCTTGGCGGCGGCGTTGTGGTGATTGACCTCCATCCGCAGCACGTCCACCCCCAGCGCGCGGGCGCGCGCCTCGACCAGCGCCACCGCGCGCCGCCCCCAGCCGCGCCCGCGTGCGGCCGGGCCCAGGTACAACTCGTCGAGCAGCAGATAGCGCCCGCCCAGTTCGACGCTGAAACAGGCGGTGATCAGCGCATAGCCCACCACCGCGCCGTCCGGCGCCAGCCACAACAGCACCTCGCCCAGTGCCGGCTGGGTCAGCAACGCCTGCAGGCCGCGCGCCACGCGCTCGGCGTCGAACGCGATGCCGTCCTCGGCGTAGAACGCCTGCAGCATCGCCAGCAAGGCTGGCTCATCGGCCGCGTTGGCGGTGCGCCAGCGCAGTTCCTCCTGCGTGGTGCCAAGCGCGCTCATGCGCCCTGCCCCTGCGACTGCAGGAACGCCAGCAACTGCGCCTCGTCCCACACCGCCACGCCCAGCTCCTGCGCCTTGTCGAGCTTGGAACCGGCAGCCTCGCCGGCGACCACGAACGCGGTCTTCTTCGATACGCTGCCGGCGACCTTGGCGCCCAGCGCCTCCAGTTGCGCCTTGGCCTCGTCGCGGGTCAGCGCGGTCAGGGTGCCGGTCAGCACCACGGTCTGCCCATCCAGCGGGCCGGCGCGACGCTGCGTCTGCGCCGGCGCGGCATCGAGCAGGCGTTGCATCGCCGCCTCGGCGTCCAACAGCGCCTGCTTCTGTGCCGGATCGTCCAGGTACGCGGCCAGGTTGGCGGCGCCGGCCGTGGACAGGCCGGCGCCGGTCCAGCCGCTTTCGTTAGCGCGCAGCAACGCCTCCAGGGTGCCGTAGGTGGCGGCCAGGCGCTGCGCGCTCTTGCCGCCGAGCTTGTCCACCGGCAGCGTGCCCAGCAGATGCGCCAGATCCAGGCGCTCACGCAGTTCCGCCGGCGGCGTGCCCTCGTCGGAAAAGCGAATGCCGGCGGCGATCAGCGCATCGACCACCGCGGCGTTGCCGGGTTGTTCGAAGAACGTGGCGATCGAGCGCGCCACCTCGCCGCCGATGTCCGGCAAGGCCTGCAGCAGCACCGCCGGGGTGCTGCGCACGAACGCCAGCGAGCCCAGCCAGTAGGCCAGCGCCTTGGCCGTGGTCTCGCCCAGGTGCGGAATGCCCAGCGCGAACAGGAAACGCGGCAGCGTGGTGGCGCGGCTGGCGTCGATGCCGGCGACCAGGTTCTCGGCCCACTTGGTCGCCAGCTTGCCCCCCAGGTCCACTGTCAGGTGCGCGCGCAGGAAGTCGGCGTGCCGCCACTGGGCGGCCTCGTCCTCCAACGCGGCGCGGCCGGCCGCGTCCAGCGCCAGCGCGCCCTTGCTGTCCTCCACCGCCTGCAGCAGGTCGACGGCGGTGGCCGCGTCCAGCGCGGCCTTCATCCGTACCAGGTCCTCCACGCTCAAGGCGTACAGGTCGGCCAGCGACTGCACGAAGCCGAACTCGACCAGGGCATCGGCCTGGCGCTCGCCCAGGCCTTCGATGTCCATGGCGCGGCGCGAGGCGAAGTGCCGCACGGCCTCCTTGCGCTGCGCGGCGCAGGCCAGGCCGCCGCTGCAGCGCCAGGCCACCGCGTCCTCTTCCTTGACCAGTTCCGAACCGCACACCGGGCACGCCGCCGGCATCGTCCACGGCGCGGTGCCCGGCGGACGCCGTTCCTCGATCACCCGCACCACTTCCGGGATCACGTCGCCGGCGCGGCGCACGATCACCGTGTCGCCTTCGCGCACGTCCAGCCGCGCGATCTGGTCGGCGTTGTGCAACGTCGCGTTGGTAACCGTGACGCCAGCGACCTGCACCGGCTCCAGCCGCGCCACCGGGGTGACCGCGCCGGTGCGGCCGATCTGCACCTCGATCGCGCGCAGCACGGTGGATTGTTCCTGCGCCGGGAACTTATGCGCCAGCGCCCAGCGCGGCGCGCGCGAGACGAAGCCCATCGCCTCCTGCTGGTCGTAATCGTCGAGCTTGTAGACCACGCCGTCGATGTCGTAAGGCAAGCTGTCGCGAGCGGCGCCGATGCGGCGGAAATAGGCGATCAGACCGTCGAAGCCGGTGGCGGTGTCCGCCTCCGGCGCCACCGGGAAGCCGTAGTCGCGCAGCAGCTGCAGCGTCTGCGAATGGGTTTCGGGCAGTTCCAGGCCGCGGACCTCGCCCACCGAATAGGCGAAGAACGCCAGCGGCCGGCGCCGGGTGACCGCCGGATCGAGCTGGCGCAGCGAGCCGGCGGCGCCGTTGCGCGGGTTGGCCAGCAGCTTTTCGTTGCGCTCCAGCGCCTGCGCGTTCCACGCGGCGAAGGCGGCGCGCGGCATGTAGATCTCGCCGCGCACTTCCAGCACCGCCGGCGGCGGCACGCCGAGGTCGCGCAGCTTCAGCGGCACCGAACGCACCTGGCGCAGGTTGGCGGTGACGTCCTCGCCGGTGCTGCCGTCGCCGCGGGTGGCGCCCTGCACGAACACGCCGTCCTCGTAGCGCAGGCTGATCGCCAGGCCATCGAGCTTCGGTTCCACCGAGAACACCGGCGCGGCCAGTTCGAGTTCGCGCTCGATGCGGCGCTCGAAATCGGCGACCTCGGCAAAGCGCGTGCGGTCGTCGGCGTCCTCGGCCACGCCGGGGGTTTCGAAGGCATTGGCGAGGGACAGCATCGGGATCGCGTGGCGCACTTCGGGAAAGCCGCCGTCCGGCCGCGCACCGACCTTGCGCGTCGGCGAATCCGCGCTGGCCAACTCGGGGTGCGCGGCTTCCAGCGCCTCCAACTCGCGCATCAGCGCATCGTACTCGGCATCGGGAATCGACGCGTCGTCGAGCACGTAGTAGCGGTGATTGGCGTCGTCGATGCGCTGGCGCAACTCGGCGGCACGCTGCTGGGGATCGGGAATTGCGGTCATGCGCAGCGGAAATCGGGGTAACGGAGAGGGGGGCGATAGTAGCTTGAAGGCTGGGATTGGGGGGGTGGCTTGACGGCCGGACGGCCGGGATTGCGGATTGGGATTCGCAACAGCCCTAGCTCGGACTTCTGGTGTCAGCGGCAGTCGTACCCTCATCCGCCCCTGCGGGGCACCTTCTCCCGATGGGAGAAGGAAAAGTCCAAAGCCCCTCTCCCACCGGGAGAGGGGTTGGGGTGAGGGTACGGGGCGCGAAGCGCCGTCGACGTTACCACCCCGGCTTTTGCCAATCCCTAATCCCCAATCCCTAATCCCAGCCTCAAGCCACTCCCGAAATCCCAAATCCCGAATCCCGGCCCCTCACTCCCTTGCCCCGCCATTAACACCTCGTTAACGTGACCTCCCCCGCCCGCTCTGGAGAGCCACGTGTCGCTACCGGTCTCGCGCCGTTCCTTCCTGTCCCTGGCTACCTCCGGTTTGGCGCTGGGCGCCGTGGGCCTAGCGCCCGTCGCCGAGGCGGCGCGGCGCAAGGCCGCCGACACTGCTGCGGCAACACCTGGCGTAGTGCCAGCAACCGGCACGGTGTACCTGAACTTCAACGAATGCCCGCTGGGCCCCTCGCCCGCGGCGCTGGCCGCGGCACAGGCGATCCTGCCGCGTAGCGGGCGCTATCTGTTCGAGCTGTCGGACGAGCTGATCGCCGCCTTCGTCGGCCAGCAGCGCCTGCCGGCCGACCACGTGGCGGTGTATCCCGGTTCCAGCGAGCCGCTCGCCCGCGCCGCGCGCGCCTTCACCACGCCGCGCGCCGGCGTGGTGGTGGCCGATCCGACCTTCGAGGCGGTGGCCGATGTAGCTGCCGCGCATGGCGCGCCGGTGCGGCGGGTACCGCTGCGCGCCGACGGCGCGCACGACGTCAAGGCCATGGCCAGCGCCGATCCGAACGCCGGACTGATCTATCTGTGCAATCCCAACAACCCGACCGGGTCGGTGACCAAGCGCGCCGACATCGAATGGCTGCTGGCCAACAAGCCTGCGTCCAGCGTGCTGCTGGTCGACGAGGCCTACCTGCACTACAGCGACGAGCCGTCGGTGATCGACCTGATCGGCCAGCGCCAGGACCTGCTGGTGCTGCGCACCTTCTCCAAGCTGTACGGCATGGCCGGGCTGCGCCTGGGCCTGGCGGTGGCCGCGCCGGGGCTGCAGACCAGGCTGGCCGCGTTCGGCCAGAATCCGGTGTCGGTGCCTGCACTGGCCGCCGGCATCGCCAGCCTGCAGGACCTGCAACTGGTGCCGACCCGCCGCGCCGAGAACGCGCGCATCCGCGACGCCACCATCGCCTGGCTGCAGAGCAAGGGCTACAAGTGCCTGCCGTCGCAGGCCAACTGCTTCATGGTCGACGTCAAGCGCGACGGCGCCGCTTTCGCTGCGGCGATGGCCAAGCAAGGCGTGATCGTCGGCCGCAGCTGGCCGATCTGGCCGAAGCTGGTGCGCGTCACCGTCGGCAGCGAAGCGGAGATGCTGCGGTTTCGGGATGCGTTTGTTAAGGCGCGCAAGTAGCTTGGGGGCCGGGAATGGGGAATGGAGAATCGGGAATCGTAAAAGCGGGTTGTCGTGCGGCTGAGGCGTGGCTGGTTTTGCCCTGGCATTGCCGTTGCGAATTCGCGATTCGCTAGCCTCGGCGCCAACGCTCGATTGGCGGTGAGTCGGGATTCGGGAAGGCACTGGGAATTCGCAACAGTCAAAGCCAGGGGCTTTGGCATCGGCGGCGGCCGTACCCTCTTCCGCCCCTTCGGGGCACCTTCCCCCAAGAAGGGGGCCATGGTCCCGGAGGGAGAAGGGAAAAACTCTCATGGCAATCAGCACCAGGGAATCGCTTTTACGATTCCCCATTCCCGTTTCCCTATTACCGGCACCAAGCTACCAGCGCGGCGCCTTCGTCAACGGCGGTGCCTGGTGCTGGCGGTCGTAGGCGCGCAGGTCGTCGCGGATGTGGGCGATGCGCTGGCGTCCGAGGGCGTTGCGGCTGTCGTCCAGGACCACGCCGTCGAGCAGTTCGCCCATGCGCTGCACGGTCGGCAGCATCTTCTCCCAGGCGTCGAGCGCGGTCAGCGGCGCCGGCAGGGTCAGGAAGAAGGCGATCGCCGGGGTCTCCATCTCGCGGATGTGCGCCATGTCGAAGCTGCCCGGCTTCATGATGCTGGCCATGCTGAAGATCGGGCCGCGCTCGGGATGCCCTTCCACCAGGCGGTGGAACACGTTCATATGGCCGAAGGTCAGGCCGGTCTTCTCCGCGGCCACCACGATGTCCTCGCCGCGCAGCACCTGCCCGGCGCGGGCGGCGACGTACAGCGAGACGATCTTGTCGAAATCCTGGCTCGGCCGCTTGCCGAGGTCGGCGCCGGGCGCCTCCGCCGCTGGCAGGCCCAGGTCGGGCTGGTGCGTTTCGCCGTCCGCGCCGGGCGCGGCCAGCGCGTCGTCGCCGGCGGCCGGGGCGGCGTCGCCCAGCGAGGGTTCGCGGCGCGGCGCGGCCGGATCGGCCGGCTCCACGCGCCGGCCCTGGCTCGGTTTCTTCGGGCGGCCGAACAGGAAGATCGCCGCAATCAACAGCAAGCCGGCGGCGAGGATGCCGATGCGTAGCATTGCCATGTCGGACATTCAGGGGTTACTCCGGCAAGGGTACACAGGGGGAAAATAACTGGCGGGTGCGCATCGGGTCCGCCAACGCGGGAACCAAGCCTCGACGCGCATCACGTCCTTTAGCATGTCACGTCAGGCCGCGCCCGCCAAACGCGCGGCCTCCTCGAGGTCCACGCTGACCAGGCGGCTGACGCCGGGCTCGCGCATGGTGACGCCGCTGAGCTGATGCGCCGCCTCCATCGTCGCCTTGTTGTGGCTGACGAACAGGAACTGCACTTTCTCGCTCATTTCCTTGACCATCGCCGCCAGGCGGCCGACGTTGGCCTCGTCCAGCGGCGCGTCCACCTCGTCGAGCAGGCAGAACGGCGCCGGGTTGAGCTGGAAGATCGCGAACACCAGGGCAACCGCAGTCATCGCCTTCTCGCCGCCGGACAGCAGCGAGATGCTGGACACACGCTTGCCCGGGGGCCGCGCCATGATCGCCACGCCGGTGTCCAGCAGGTCCTCGCCGGTCAGCTCCAGGTAGGCGTGGCCGCCGCCGAACAGGCGCGGATACAGCGCCTGCACGCCGGAGTTGACCCGGTCGAAGGTGTCCTTGAAGCGGCCGCGGGTCTCGCGGTCGATCTTGCGGATGGCGTCTTCCAGGGTCTCCAGCGCGGTATTCAGGTCGACGTCCTGCGCTTCCAGGTACTCGGCGCGCTGCGCGGCCTCGCCGTACTCGCTGATCGCCGCCAGGTTGACCGGTTCCAGCCGGCGCATGCGTCCATCGATCTGCTGCACCGCCTGCTCCCACTCGGCGGGGTCGGCGTGTTCGGGCAGGCCGTTGATCACGTCCTCGAGCACGAAGCCGGCCTTGACCACCGCCGCCGACAGCTGCTCGGCGCTGAGCACCAGCGCCTGCTGGTCGAGCCGGCGCTGGGCGATGCGTTCGCGCTGCGCCAGCGCCTGTTCGTCGCGCTGCTGGCGGGTCTGCTCCAGCGCGCGCAATTCGTTGTCGATGCCGTCCAGCAGCGCGCGCGCCTCGCCGAGCGCGCGGTCGGTGCGCACGCGCTCGCTGAGCGCAGCCTGGTGTTCGGCCTCCAGCGCCAGCACCGGCGAGTCGCCCTCGTTCAACTGCGCGCTGAGTTCGCCCAGGCGCGCGTCCAGTTGCCCGCGCTGGTTGCCCATCCGCTCCAGCGCCTGGCTCAGCGAGGCGATCTGGGTGCGCTGCGACTCCAGGGTCAGGGCCAGGGCGTGCGAGGCCTCGCGCACCCGCCGCGCGGCGTCGCGGGCCAGGTCGCGCGCCTCGGTGAGTTGGCGACGCTCGCTTTCCAGCGCGTGCCGCACCGATTCCAGGTCGCCCATGCTGGTGACCGCGTCTTCCAGCTTGGAGCGCGCCTCGCGCGCCTGCTCGCGGCTGCTGTCCAGGGTTTCCAGCAGCTGCGCGACCTCCAGCTCGATGCGCTCGATGCGGGTGCGCGCGGCGTCGACCTTGCCCTGCTGGCTCTGCAACTGCCCGGCCAGTTCGGAGGCGCTGCGGTGCGCCTGGTACAACTGGCGCTGCGCGTCCTCGCGCTGCTGCTCGCCAGCCAGCAACTGGGCGCGCATCTCGCCGAGGCGGTGTTCCAGGTCGGCCTCGCGCTCCTGCAGCGTCTCGATCTGCCCGCGCAGGCTCTGGATCTCGCGCTCGCGCAGCAGTGCGCCCTGCTTGGCCGCGCCGGAACGCGACACGCGCAGCCAGCCCTGGCCCAGGCGCGCGCCGTCGCGGGTGACGATGGAATCGCCCTCGCCCAGTTGCGGCAGCAGCGCCCGCGCCGCACTCAAATCCTCGGCCGCGTGCAGCCGCGCCAGCAGCCGGCGGATCGCGATCGGCCCCTGCACCTTGGCCGCCAGCGAGGTCGGCGCGAAGGTCTCGGCCGCCTCCTCGCCGCTGACCAAGGCGATGCGGCCTTCGCCGAGTTCGCCCAGCGCGTCGACCAGTTGTTCCGGCGCCTCCACCAGCACGCCTTCGATCAACTGCCCGAGCGCGCCTTCGACGGCGTTCTCCCAGCCGCTCTCGACGTTGAGCCGTTCGCCGACGCGCGCCGCCGAATCCAGCCCGCGCGCCTGCAGCCAGGCCACCGCCGCGCCCTGCTCCTGGCCGAGTGCGGCCTGCTGCAGGGTTTCCAGCGACGACAGCCGGCCGCGCGCGGCCTGCGCCTGCTTGCGCACGTCGGCCAGTTCGGCCTGCGCGCTGCGCTGCTGGTCCTGCAGCGCCGCCACCGCCTGCTTGCGCGCCTCGACCTGCTCGGTCAGCCCGTCCAGCGCGGCGCGCTGGGTCTCGTGCTGCAGTTCCAGTTGCGCGAAGGCCTCGGCCAGCGCGTCCAGGTCCAGCCCGGCGCGCTCGGCCAGCAACGCCTCGCGGCGGCGCTCGGCCTCCAGCGACTGCCGGTCCAGGTAATCGACGCGGGTGCGCTCCACTTCGCCGGCACGCGAGGCTTCGGCGGTGTTGCGCTGGTGCGATTCCCAGCGCTGCTGCCAGTCGGCCAGGCGCGCCTCGGCCTCGCGCAGCGCTTCCTGCTTGTATTCGTTGTCTTCCTGCAGCTGCTCCAATTGCGGGCCGGCCACGTCCACCGATTCGCGCAGCAGCGCCAGCTTGGCCTCGTCGGTGCCGATGTGCTGGCCGAGTTCGGCCAGCGCCGTCTGCGTCTCGTCGCGTGCCTTGTGCAGGCGCTGCGACAGGTCGCGCTGGTGCTGGATCTGCTGCTCGATCCGGGCCAGGGTGCTGCCGACCTTGTAGACCTCGGCCTGCGCGGTGCTGAGCGCCTCGGCGGCCTCCTCGCGGCGCACGCGGCCGGTCTCGATGCGCGCCTCGGCATCGCGCTGTTCGGCGATCAACTGCTGCAGGCGCGTCTCTTCCTGGCCCAGCGCCTCGCGCAGGCCCTGCAGGCGTCCGTCCAGGCCGCGGTATTCCAGCGCCTTCCATTGCGCGTCCTTGATCCGCCGCTCTTCCTGCAGCGCCTGGTACTGCTCGGCCTGGCGCGCCTGCCGCTTGAGGTGCTCGAGCTGCTTGCCGATCTCCTCGCGCAGGTCGCCCAGGCGCTCCAGGTTCTCGCGGGTGTGGCGGATGCGGGTCTCGGTCTCCTTGCGCCGCTCCTTGTACTTGGAGATGCCGGCGGCCTCCTCCAGGTACACGCGCAGGTCCTCCGGACGCGCCTCGATGATCTGGCTGATCATGCCCTGCTCGATGATCGAGTAGCTGCGCGGGCCCAGACCGGTGCCCAGGAACAGATCGGTGATGTCGCGGCGGCGGCACTTGGTGCCGTTGAGGTAGTAGCTGCTGCTGCCGTCGCGGCTGACCTGGCGCTTGACCGAGATCTCGTTGAACGAGGCGTACTCGCCGGCGATGGTGTGGTCGGTGTTGTCGAAGATCAGCTCCACCGTGGCCTGCGACACCGGCTTGCGCGCCGAGGACCCGGAGAAGATCACGTCGGTCAGCGAATCGCCGCGCAGCCGGCTGGCCGAACTTTCGCCCATCACCCAGCGCACCGCGTCGATGATGTTCGACTTGCCGCAGCCGTTCGGACCGACGATGCCGGTCATGTTGGTCGGCAGGTGCAGCGTGGTCGGATCGACGAAGGACTTGAAGCCGGACAGCTTGATGGTCGACAGGCGCATGGTGCGGGCAATCCATGGCAGACGCCGCCGGCATTCCGAGCTGCGCTGCCGCTAATGAAGATCCAGGTGAGGTCCTGCTTCCAACCCATTGATGCGGCTACACCGCCGGGCCGACATCGGACACGAGACGCTGAGTATAGCGGCCCCCGCGCGAGGCTGGGGCGGCCTACGCCGGGCGGCGGCGATGCGACGGCGGTCGCACTCGCAGCCGGCGGGTCTTGCGCCGGCCGCGCCCGGCCAGGGCCGCATGGCCCGCCGAGGGCGGCGCCGGTCGGCAAAAACGACACGGGCACCTTGCGGTGCCCGTGTCGGTACAGCGATGACGCAGGGATCAGGCGTCGGCTTCGACCACGACCTTGACCGTGGTTTCCACGTCGGCGTGCAGGCGCACCAGCACCTCGTACTCGCCGATGTTGCGGAACGCGCCTTCGCCCAGCACCACTTCGCCCTTCTCCAGCGGCATGCCGGCGGCGGTGAAGGCCTCGGCGATGTCGCGCGGGCCGACCGAGCCGTACAGCTTGCCTTCGGTGGAGGCGTTGGCCTTGACGGTCACGCTGGCGCCTTCCAGCTTGGCGGCGCGGGCTTCGGCGTCGTCGTGGATCGACTTGGCCTTGGCTTCGTACTCGGCGCGCTTGGCTTCGAACTCGGCGATGTTGGCGGCGGTGGCCGGCACGGCCTTGCCCTGCGGCACCAGGTAGTTGCGGCCGTAGCCCGGCTTGACGTCGACCTTGTCGCCGAGGCCGCCCAGGTTGGTCACTTTCTGCAGAAGAATCAGTTGCATGGTCTTGCTCCGTTATTCGTTAGCGTCGGCACGCGGCCGCCGCAACGGGTGCTGTCCGAATAGGAGAAGCCGGGATTGGGGATTGGGGAGTCGGGATTGCGCCCGACGGCACCGCACTTTTCTAATCGCCAGACTTCGCTTGAATGCCCGCACCGGAGGGTGCGGGCCGTATCGCTCCGGGAAACCCGGAATTAAACGTCGTGGTTGTCCGTGTACGGGATCAGCGCCAGGAAACGCGCGCGCTTGACCGCCGTGGCCAGCTGACGCTGGTACTTGGACTTGGTGCCGGTCACGCGGCTCGGCACGATCTTGCCGTTCTCGGTGAGGTACTGGCGCAGGGTATTGAGATCCTTGTAGTCGATCTCCTTGACGCCCTCGGCGGTGAACTTGCAGAACTTGCGACGACGGAAGAACTTGGACATGAGCGTGCTCCTTAGGCGGCTTCGGCGGCGTCGCCGTCGGTTTCGGTGGCGGCGGCGGGCGCATCGCCCTCTTCGTCGTCGCGACGACGGCGCTCACCGCGCTCGGGCTTGTCGGCCTTCTCGTCCTTGCTCTTCATGATCAGCGACTGCTCGGTGTCGGCGCCGTCGCGCTTGATCACCAGGTGGCGCAGCACGGCGTCGTTGAAGCGGAAGCTCTCGACCAGCTCGCTCAGCACGGCCTGGTCCACTTCGATGTTCAGCATGACGTAGTGGGCCTTCACCAGGTTCTGGATCGGGTACGCCAGCTGGCGGCGGCCCCAGTCTTCCAGACGGTGGATGGTGCCCTTGCCGTTCTCGACCAGCGACTTGTAGCGCTCGATCATGGCCGGGACCTGCTCGCTCTGATCCGGGTGGACCAGGAACACGATTTCGTAATGACGACTCATGGTGTGTACCTTTCGGATGTGGCCTTGCGGCCGGACAGCCCCCCGCGGTGCGACGGCGGTGGGGCAAGGACTCCTGCCGGGAAGGCAGGAAGCCGCACATTATGGCGTAGAAGTGCCGCTGCGGACAAGGTGCCGTGACGGGCGGCCGGGTGATGTCCTGACTCGATGAAGCCGGGACCCGGGACCCGGAAAAGCGAGGCCACCCTGCCTTTCGAGGCGACGTGTCTCAACCCTCCTGCACCAGGCAGAGCATCCGGACCGCTCTTCCGGGCCCCCGGTTCCGGGCCCCGGGTCCCGGCTTTAGAGCTCATCCCACAAGGAGGTCGCGCCGCCGCAGCGGCGACGCTCAGGCCGCGCCGGCGTGCGCGGCGTCGGTGGTGAAACTCTCGCCACAGCCGCACTCGGCGGTGGCATTCGGATTGCGGAACACGAAGGTCTCGCCCAGGCCCTGCTTGGCGAAGTCGATCTCGGTGCCGTCCACCAGCGGCAGGCTGGTGGCATCGACATAGATGCGCACGCCGTCCTGCTCGAACACCGCGTCGTCCGCACGCGCCTCGCGCGCCAGGTCGGTGACGTGGCCCCACCCCGAACAGCCGGTGCGCTCCACGCCGAAACGCAAGCCCAGCGCGCCAGGCGTCTGCGCGACGAAGCGCTGCACGCGAGCATGGGCGACGGGGGTGAGACGGATGGCCATGACGAACGACTCCGGCGACTGCGAGCGGACATTATAGGAAGGTTGGCGGCCAATCGCCGCCACGCCTCGCAAGCGCTGCGCTCCAGCCAGTACACTTGCCCCTTCCATATCGAGTCGCTGCGGCGAGGATTCAAGTCATGACGGTGGTGAGCGTTGCACATGCGCTGGCCGGGAAGATCCCGGAAGGCGGCGAAGTCACGGTGCGGGGATGGGTGCGCACGCTGCGCGGATCTGCCGGACTGGCTTTCATCAACGTGTCCGACGGCTCCTGCTTCGCCCCGATCCAGGTGGTGGCGACCGACGCCCTGCCCAACTTCGACGAGGTCAAGCGGCTCACCGGCAGCTGCTCGCTGATCGCCAAGGGCGTGCTGGTCAAGTCGCAGGGCAAGGGCCAGTCGTACGAGATCCAGGCCAGCGCGGTCGAGGTGGTGGGCTGGGTCGAGGACCCGCTGACCTACCCGATCCAGCCCAAGCCGATGTCGCCGGAGTTCCTGCGCGAGGTCGCGCACCTGCGCCCGCGCACCAACCTGTTCGGTGCGGTGACGCGCATCCGCAACTGCCTGGCGCAGGCGGTGCACCGCTATTTCCACCAGAACGGCTACAACTGGATCAGCACGCCGATCATCACCACCTCCGACGCCGAAGGCGCCGGGCAGATGTTCCGCGTCTCCACCCTGGACATGGCCAACCTGCCGCGCGACGCGCAGGGTCAGGTCGACTTCGGCCGCGACTTCTTCGGCAAGGAGACCTTCCTGACCGTGTCCGGCCAGCTCAACGTCGAGGCCTACTGCCTGGCGCTGAGCAAGGTCTACACCTTCGGCCCGACCTTCCGCGCCGAGAACAGCCACACCACCCGGCACCTGGCCGAGTTCTGGATGATCGAGCCGGAGATCGCCTTCGCCGACCTGGCCGAGGACGCGCGCGTGGCCGAGGACTTCCTGAAGTATCTGTTCCGCGCGGTGTTGGACGAGCGCGCCGACGACCTGGCGTTCATCGCCGAGCGCGTGGACAAGACCGCGATCAGCAAGCTGGAGACCTTCATCAACTCGCCGTTCGAGCGCATCGAGTACGGCGATGCGATCGGCCTGCTGCAGAAGTCCGGGCAGAAGTTCGAGTTCCCGGTGGAATGGGGCCTGGACCTGCAGACCGAGCACGAGCGCTGGCTGACCGAGCAGCACGTCGGCCGCCCGGTGGTGGTGACCAACTACCCCGAGCACATCAAGGCCTTCTACATGCGCCTGAACGACGACGGCAAGACCGTCGCGGCGATGGACGTGCTGGCCCCCGGCATCGGCGAGATCATCGGCGGCAGCCAGCGCGAGGAGCGCCTGGACGTGCTGGACGCGCGCATGCTGCAGTTCGGCCTGGATCCGCAGCACTACGGCTGGTACCGCGACTTCCGCCGCTACGGCACGGTGCCGCATGCCGGCTTCGGCCTGGGCTTCGAGCGCCTGGTGGTGTACGTGTGCGGGCTGAGCAACATCCGCGACGCCATCCCCTACCCGCGCGCGCCGGGCAGCGCCGAGTTCTGAGGCGAGCCAGGGAGCGCACGCCATGATCCTGTTCTTCGCGCTGTGCTTCGTCGGCGTGGCGATCGCCGGGGCCAGCGCGTTCCTGATCTTCTGGCCGCTGACCCTGGTGCACATCCGCGACCGCCATCCGCCGCTGGTGGCGGCGTTCGGGCCGGGCGCCTTCCTCAAGCCGGTCGCGCTCGGCTGGCTGCTGGCGCGGCGCTACCGTCCGCTCGGCGACCGCGGGCTCTCCGGGCTGGCCACGCCGGCCTGGCTGTCGCTGATGACGATCTTCTTCGGCCTGGGCATGGCCGCCCTGCTCTGGCTGCTTTCCCTGGTGAGTCCATGACCTCAGATTCTCCCTCCCACGATCAGTGGTACCTGGCCAGCCTCGGCCGCCTGCTGGTGTGGGCACGCCTGCGCGTGCGCGACGCCGGCACCGCCGAGGTGCTGGACAGCGACGGCAACACCCTCAGCTACGACAGCGAGGACACCGCCCGCGCGGCGCTGTTCGATGCCGAATTCGTCGCCTTCGATGGCCTGGACGAGGACGATGCGCGGGCGCGCGGCTTCTCGTTGGGCGAGGTGTCGCCGCCGCAGGCCGACGACGACGCCGGCCTGCGCGGGCGCATGACCCAGACCCTGGGCGCGCGCGCCTGATCCGGGGATGCACGTTGCACCCGCCTTCGCCGAACACGACCTGGGCGCGCTCGATGCGCTGATCGCGGACCACCCGTTCGCCACCCTGGTCACCGTCGCCGACGGCCTGCCCTGCGCCACGCCGTTGCCGGTGCTGTACCGGCGCGACGGCGAACGCATCCTGGTCGAAGGCCATTGGTCGCGGGCCAACCCGCAGGCGCGGCACGCCGGGCCGGCCTTGCTGATCGTGCACGGCCCGCATGCCTACGTCTCCCCGGGCTGGTATCCGGACAAGGAGGCGATGGCGCGGGTGCCGACCTGGAACTACGCCACCGCGCACCTGCACGGGCAGCTGCACCCCAGCGACGACGAAGCACTGCTGGCCGATGTGGTGGCGCGGCTGAGCGAACGCCACGAACGCGCGCTGGGCAGCGACTGGCGCTACGAGCCGGACAACGACACGCACCGGCGCCAGTTGCGCGGCATCGTCGGCTTCCGCCTGGAGGTCGAGCGGGTCGAGTTGAAGTTCAAGCTCAGCCAGAACCATCCGCCAGCGAACCAGGCCGCGGTACGCGAGGCGCTGCAGGGCCAGGCCGATCCCGGCGCGCAGGCCGTCGCGGCGCTGATGCACGCGCGACGTCCGGACTGAAGCACGCCGCCACGCAGCGCGGCCGACCATGCAGTTGTGCGCACCGCCACGGGACGCGCGGCGGCGCGCGCCGCCTCACCCACAACGGCTGGCCGGTCCCTGCCGGTCGTGCCCGGCATGGCGCGCACTGGCCCTGCCTCCCTCCAGCGGCGACAGACCTTCGCGGATCGCGTAGCGCGTCAGTTGCGCGATGCTCTGCATGCCCAGCTTGAGCATGATGTGCTCGCGGTGGGTGCCGATGGTCTTGACGCTGATGTGCAGGCGCGCGGCGATCTCCTTGGTCGACAGCCCCTCGGACAGCAACTGCACGATCTCGCGTTCGCGCGAGGTCAGCAGCGTGTAGGCGGAGACGGCATCGCCGGGCGGACAGCGATACTCGCTGACCAGCGACTGCGACAGTTGCGGGCTGATGTACAGCTGATCGTTGCCGACCTGCTGGATCGCGCGCAGCAATTCGTGGAAGGTGCTGTTGCGCGCCAGGTAGCCCTTGGCGCCGGCGTCGATGGCGGCGCGCACGTTGGCCGCGGCATCGGAGGCGGCGATGCAGATCGCCTTGCTGCGTGGGCTGCGCTGCAGCAGCCGGCGGGTGGCCTCGATGCCGTTGAGGCCCGGCAGCATCACGTCCATCAGCACGATATCCGGCTGCCGTCGGGTCACCAGTTGCACGCACTCCAGTCCGTCGACCGCGTGGCCGACGACATCGATGTCCGGCGTGTTGTTGAGCAGGGCCACCATGCCCTCCAGCACGATGCTGCGTTCGGCGGCAATCACGATACGTGTGTTCATTCTCTACCTGTGTTGGCAATGGAACTCCCAACGCGCGACCGCGCGGCAACCCGCGTCCCCCTGCAGCGCGACGCGCCCCTTTTTCAATCGATACGACAGCGCTGAACCTGCGCTTGCGTTACGTTCTCAGCTTGTCACGCCGCGTCATGGCGGCCATCGGCTTCAGGCTGATATGGATGGCGACGACGGCTGAACTTGTGCGGATTGCCGCATTCGTCTCGGTTCGTAGACAGAATCCCGTGCTACCGCGCACGCGCTGTGACGCAGAACGAAGTCCTGCGCCGATGAACAATGATGGGAACATCGGCGATGCGCCGGTGCCGCGCCGGCGGGTTCATTCCGCTGCCGGCGATGGCGATGGCGGCGGCGGCAGACGCGCGGCTTCCACCTGCAGCATCCCGCGGGCGAACTCGGCGAGCCGCTGCTGGATCGCCGCCGGCGGTGTGCCGGCCTCGATCGACTGCTGCAGGGCCATCAACTGCGCGGCCAACTCGCCCTGCCAGCGCATGCGCTCGGTGTCGTTGCTGGCGCGCTGCACTTCCAGCGACGCCTGCGCCTGCGCCGAGGTATCGCCGCGCACCAGCGTCTCCATCAGATCGACCAGACGCTGCAGCAGGCGGTACACCGCGGTCGCGGAGAAGCCGCCCAGCATCGCCAGAGTCGGCTTGCCGAAACTGCGCATGCTGCCGCTTTCGAACAGATCCGGCGGCAACACTTCGACCAGGATCAGCCCGGCGATCAGGCCCAGGATCATGCGCGCGCCGTAGGAGGCGTCGTACTTGGGGTCGTAGCTGGCGTCGGCGACGTAGCGGTGCACCTGGAACAGCGAGGAGAACGAGGCGCCCAGGCCGGCGCAGAACAGCAGGAACAGCGCATTCCAGAGCAGCACGCTGCCCGAGGAATCCAGGAAGCCCAGGCGCACGTTGTCCGCGCTGACCTTGCTGGACAGGGCCGTCGCCACCACCGCGAACAGGAACAGCAGCGAGGTCGTGGTCAGCGCGCGCACCAGCGGCAGCGGGCCGAGCAGGGTCGCCCAGTGCGGGCGGCGACGCTCGGCATCGAGCAGGAACACCGCCTGCGGTGTGGCCGGGCGGATCAGCTGCGCCAGTCGCCGGTGGGTGACCGCCAGTTCGTGCGCGTGCACCTCGATGTCGCCGCCATCGGCGTCCGGCGTGCCGGCGCCCAGCAGCGCCGACAGGCGGGCGATCAGCTCCGGCGGCACCGCCATGCCGTGCTCCAGCGCATAGCGCGCCATCGCTTCGCATTCGGCGCGCAGTTGCGGCAGGATGCCAGGCGGCGGCAGCCGCGGTCCGGCACGGCGGGCCGCGGTGAGCCGGCGCCACGCGGCGCCGGCCAGCGTCTTGATCCAGACGAGGTTCATCGCACGACTCCTGGACGGAAACGACGGCCGGCGCGTCTGCGCGACGGATTACGGGTTGGCGGGGACGCGTTCCAATAGCGCGCTGTCCCGACGCGTCCCGGTGCGGTCCAGGACCTGCAGTTCGAGATTGCCGTCCGTTCTGGCGCGCAGGGTCAACTGGCCGTCGCTCAGCAGATCGCAATAGCCGCCACGGGCAATATCCAGCGAATACATCGACGTTCCTTCGCGCATGCCGGCGTAATACGCCTGCACTGCGCACTCGCGTGGTGCGCCGTAGCGCAGTTGCACCGAGGGCTTGCCCGGTGCCTGCGGCGTCGCGGCGACGCTCAGGTCCACGGCAACGTCCCGATCGCCGCGCTCGGGGCGCGCCATCCCGCGCCACTTGCCCTGCAGCGGGCTGGGCTGACCCGGATCGCCATGCAGCACCACCGGCAGATCCTTGCCGTCGACGTTCAAGCGCAGGTCGTCGCCGCTGCGCTGCAGGCGCAGCGGCTTGCCCATGAGCTTGTCGCAATAGGCCCCGCCATTGATCGACTCCAGTGCGAAACCGTTACCCGGCTGCGGCTTGACCAGCAACACGCAGTTCAACGGCGAGGCGAATATCAGCCTGGCATTTCCCTCGCGCTGGACCAGGCGCACGGCGGCCAGGCGCTGCGCATCCAGCGCCAGGGTGCCGCTCCATTCGCCGGGCGGCAGCGCGTCTGCGTTGGCCGCTGCGGCCGGCGCAGCAGGCGTCGGCGCCTGCGGTGCGGCACCGGCGGCGAACGGCATGGCCAGGCACAGCGCCAGCCAGAGCGGGAAACGCGCAACACCACGCGAACGGATACGCATGCGACTCTCCTGTTGGATACGAAAGGAAACGATGGGCGCGGTCAGGACAGACCGAACCAGAGCAGCGCCACCACGGCCGCCACCAGGCACAGTACGGCAAGCAGCCACAGCGCCCGGCGTCGACGCCGGCGCAGCCGCTGCGCGCGGGCCAGCGAGCGCAGGTCGATGTGCAGTTCTCGGCACCACAGGTCGGTGTCGTGCCGGGACAGGATGAAGCCGTGTCTACGCATGTGCGGTCTCCTGGGCGGGATCGTGCGGGGCGGGCGCATCGGACAGCTGCCACAGCTTCAGCCGCTGACCGTCGAATAGCACCTCGCCGACCGGGGTGTGGGTGCCGCGGAACAGGATCTGCAGGCGGTGCCCGGGCCGCCGCGGCCGGCGCGGCAACACCTGCAGCAGCAGGCGCGGCGCCTCGTCCGGCACCTCCTCCACGTCCAGTTCGACGTCGAAGGCCAGGGCCAGTTCGCCGATCTGCGGCAATTGCCAGGCGCGCAGTTCCCACAACGGGATCTGCAGCGACGGCGGCTCGGCCGCGTCCGTCGCCAACGGCAGCGTCTCGCCTGCGCCGAAGCAGGCGCGCAAGGCCTGTGCGTGACGCGCGCGGCAGCGCCGCTGCGCATCCAGCAGGGCCGCCGACAGCCCCTGCAGCAGCAGGTCGAACTCGCAGCGCAGGCTGGCCATCATTCGTCCTTCATCCAGCCGGGCTTGCGCGGGAAGCCCACGTGGTAGCACAGCCACTGCATCACCACTTGGTGCTCGCCGATCTGCAGCACGGCGAAATTCTTCTCGGTGCCGATGATCGCGCCCTTCGGCGAATCGCTCAGGCAGCGGTTGAGCAAGGCCCGCGCGGCTTCGATCTGCTCGGGCGATTGCATCTGCGTCGGGTTGTCGCTGCCGACCACGACCCGCTTGACGAACTTGACTTCAGTAAGGTCGAACATCGTTGACGAGTCCCCCGACGAGATGGTTCAACGGACCGCTATGGACTTACGCGGGAACCGGCTCGGGCTTGCCGATCTTGCGCGGCGCCACCGAGGTCTGCAGGATGTCCAGCACCCGCGCCAGACCTTCCGGCGGCCCCTTGTCCGCGGCATGCACCGAGACGTGGTACTTGGCCGAGTTGTCCGAGCTGCGCGTGTTCTCCTTGCTGGTGGAGACCGAGCCCTGGATATGCACCTTGGCCTTGAACAGACCGAAGCCGTATTCCACGTCCGCCGACATCGACGCCGAGGCATCGGTCTTCTCCTTCGAGGAGAAGGACGACTTCACTTCCATGTCGAAGGTGATGTCCACGGTCTGGATGCTCAGGCTGGGCACGTTGACGATGGCCAGCAGCGGCACTTCCAGTTCGACCTCCTCCTCGGCGATGCCGCCGGCCTTGTCCGGGTCGTCGACCGGCCGCTTGAAGCGGAAGCTGGCGGTACGGGTCGCGCCGGTTGCCTGCGGATTCTTCGGGTCGGGGTTGTCCGGCGGCAGGAAGCCGATGACGCGGATGAAATCGGCGGTGGCGCGGGCCAGCTTGACCTGCGCGTCGCAGGCCGCATCGAGCGGGCCGCCGATCAGGTCGCCCATCGGCAGACCCTTGAATTGACTTGACATATTGACGAGTTCGTCAGCCATTGCAGTGACTCCTTCAGTTGGTGGGATTGGTTACATCGTCCGTGCCCGCGACGTCCGGCTTGTCGGCCATGACCGTCTTGAACACGCCCTGCGTCTGCGCCAGATGGTTGAGCAATCTGGCCGCTCCGTCAGTCGGTTCGGTGCCTTCCACGCGCAACACGACGTGGACGGCACTCTGGCGCTGGCTCCGCGCGCTGGCGCTGGTATCCACGCGCACGCTGGAACGGGTGGCGGTGCGCTTGGCCTGCCAGGCACCGCGCGGGCCGGGCGACTCCGGCGCGAAGAAGCCGTCGGCCGACTGCAGGCCGCCGAGGTCGCCGAGCTGCGCATCGAAGCTGATCTCCACGTCCTTGATCCGCAGCACGTTGGTCGAGACCAGCGGCAGCAGCGGCGCGCGGTAGTAGTCCTCGTCGCCTTCGGCGGCCTGCGGGTGCTGCGACGGCAGGCGGATGATCACGCTCTTGGGCCGGTGGAACTCGTCGAAGTAATCGCCGAGGTTGGCCATCTGGTGCTGCTCGATGCGGTCCTGCGCCTCGATCACGGCGCCGGCCAGCGCTTCGATCAGGTCGTTCAATGCGGTCGGTCCAGCCATGGTCGCTCCTGGAGAAAGAAGGCCGCCGTCGGCGACGGCAGCGGATCGGCGGCGCTTGCCGCGCGCGCGCTCAGCTCAGGTCGGGAAAGGAGTCGGTGCGCGCCAGCCAGCCCTTGAGGAACTTGCCCAGCGGCGGCTTGGCCGCGACCAGGCGCTGGTAGTAGTCGCGCCGGCCCTGCTTGTAGCGTGCGTACAGATCGCGCTGATCGGCGGCCTTCAGCGCCGCCAGGGTGGCCGGGCCGAACTTGCCGTCCTCCGGCAGCTGCAGCGCCGGCGCCTGCGCGTTGAGCACGCGCTGCAGCAGCTTGATGGCGTTGTTGCCGGCGTTGACCTGGAAGTCGAACAGGATGTTGGCCAGCGGCTGCAGCGCGATCTCGTCGCCGTGCACCGCATTCCAGTAGCAGGTCTTGTAGATCACCCCGGCCTGCGCGTCGGTGAGCGCGCGCAGGTTGTCCAGGGTCGGTTCCAGTTGCAGCAGGCTCTTGGCGTATAAGCGAAACGTCGCCAGGGTGATGCCCTTGTTGGTGGCGCCGCCCGGATCCACCGGATCGTTGACGAAGCCGCCCTCGTGCTTGAGCAGGGTCGGAAAGAACGCGTTGAAGTCGGCCATGGGATCCTCCGCTGATGCCCGGTGTGGGCGTGGAGGAAGTCTGCGCAGCGCGCCGCATCGGCGGGATCGGCAAAAGCCCGATCCGGCGGCGGCTGCGCACTGAGGCGCCGTGTGCATGCGGTTCCCCGCGATCCGGGCAGCGGCGTCGGCACGCGCCGCGCACCGGCCGCAGGCTTCTGGAATAATGCCGGGCTATGAGCAAAATCGAACAACTGCTGGACAACAACCGCTCCTGGTCCGAACGCATCAACCGCGAGGATCCGGAGTTCTTCAGCCGCCTGTCCAAGCAGCAGACCCCGGAGTACCTGTGGATCGGCTGCTCCGACTCGCGGGTGCCGGCGAACCAGATCATCGACATGGCGCCGGGCGAGGTGTTCGTCCACCGCAACATCGCCAACGTGGTCGTGCATACCGACCTGAACTGCCTGTCGGTGATCCAGTTCGCGGTCGAGGTGCTGAAGGTGCGGCACATCCTGGTGGTCGGCCACTACGGCTGCGGCGGCGTGCACGCGGGCCTGACCCGCGCGCGGCTGGGCCTGGTCGACAACTGGATCCGCCACGTCACCGACGTGGCCGAGAAGCACGAGCACTGCCTGCAGCAGGCCGGCGACCTCAACGTGCAGCATGCGCGCCTGTGCGAGCTCAACGTGCTCGAGCAGGTGGTCAATGTCAGCCGGACCTCGATCGTGCTCGACGCCTGGGCGCGCGGCCAGGAACTGACCGTGCACGGCTGGGTCTACAGCCTGCGCGACGGCCGTGTGCACGACCTGGGCATGGAACTTGACCGCATCGACGACCTGGCGCCGCGCTACGATGCCGCCCTGGCGCGCATCAGCCAGGACCGCGAGGACCGCTGAGCGGCGCGCCGCTCCGCCATCTCGATCAAGGATCCGCATGCTCCCCGGCCCGCTCAACCTGCACGCCTGGATCGACGCCCACCGGCACCTGCTGAAGCCGCCGGTGGGCAACAAGTGCATCCACGCCGGCGACTTCATCGTGATGGTGGTCGGTGGGCCGAACGCGCGCAGCGACTACCACTACGACGAAGGCCCGGAGTGGTTCTACCAGCTCGAAGGCGAGATGGTGCTGAAGATCCAGGAAGACGGCGCGGTGCGCGAGATCCCGATCCGCGCCGGCGAGACCTTCCTGCTGCCGCCGAAGGTGCCGCACTCGCCGCAGCGCGGCGCGAACTCGGTGGGCCTGGTGATCGAGCGGCGG
Source organism: uncultured Xanthomonas sp. (assembly GCF_964278005.1). NCBI lineage: Bacteria > Pseudomonadati > Pseudomonadota > Gammaproteobacteria > Lysobacterales > Lysobacteraceae > Xanthomonas > uncultured Xanthomonas sp. Next base: position 310,838 of record NZ_CAXYKF010000015.1, on the reverse strand, counting down.
CGCCTGCCGCACGAGCAGGACGGCCTGCTGTGGTTCTGCGAGCGCTGCAACCACCTGCTGTACGAAGCCTACTTCCCGCTGCAGGACATCGAGACCGACTTCCCGCCGGTGTTCGCGCGCTTCTACGCCTCCGAATCGCTGCGCACCTGCGCCCGCTGCGGCCACGTGCATCCGCGGCCGGCGGCCGACGCGCCGTGACCGCCCTGCCCCCGCGCCGTTCCGGCTCGCGATGCTGCGCAGCCTGATCGCGCTCAAGCCGCGCGACGTGCCGGTGCGCGTGGCCCTGCGCAACACCGCCGCGGTGGTCGCGCCGCTGGCGCTGGGCGTGGCCGCCGGCCATGCCGAGCTGGGCCTGGCGGTGTCCACCGGCGCGCTCAACACCATGTTCTCCGACCAGCCCGGCCCGTACCGCGCGCGGATGCAGCGCATGCTGATGGCCGCGCTGGCGGCAGGCGTGGCCGCGCTGCTGGGCATGCTGATCGGCGCGCACACCGTGGCGCTGGCGCTGAGCGCGCTGCTGCTCGGCCTCGGCGGCGGCCTGCTGGTGGCGCTGGGTCCGGTGGCGGCGCGGGTCGGGCTGACCAGCATGATCCTGCTGGTGGTCAGCGCCGACGTGCGCCTGCCGCCACTGCAGAGCGTCGGCGTGGCCACGCTGATCTTCGCCGGCGGCGTGCTGCAGATGCTGATGGCGCTGGCCGCCTGGCCGCTGCAGCGCTACCGCCCGGAACGCTTCGCCCTGGCCGACCTGATGCGGCAACTGGCCGGCATCGCCCGCCAGCGGCCCGGCGCGACCGCGGCGCCGCCGGCCACCGAAGCGGTGCTCGAGGCGATGGTGATGCTGCACGGCGAGCACCGCTCGCGCGGACGTGCGGTGCAGGCGTTCCGGGTCATCGCCGAGCTGTGCGAACGCGCGCGGCTGGAGCTGCTGACCCTGGCCGACCTGCACGGACGCCTGGACGCAGGGTCGCCCGCGCGGCTGCCGATCGAGCGCGTACTCGAACGCAGCGCGGTGGTGCTGGACCAGCTCGCGCACGCGCTGGACAGCGCCGAGGACCCAGACGCGGCCACCGCCTCGATGACCGGATTCGACGATCTGGTGGATGCGCTGGCGCAAGTGCAGGCGCAGACCGAGGACACCCGCGAACGCCGCCTGCTGCGCATCGCCGTGGCCCGTGCGCAGGGCCTGGGCGGCCAGCTGCGCGCGCTGGCGCGCAATGGCCGCTGGGCCAGCAGCCGCGGCGAGATCCAGGCCGAACTGGCCGAGGCGCAGTTGCCGGCGGCGCTGCGTCCACTGGCGCCGCTGCAGACCTTGCGGGCGAATCTGAAGCTGTCCTCGGTGGCGTTCCGCCACGCGCTGCGCTGCGGCGTGTGCCTGGCGCTGGCGGTGCTGTTCGCCCGCTGGCAGGCGATCCCGCACGGCTACTGGATCCCGATGACCACCGCGATCGTGCTGAAGCCGGATTTCGGCGGCACCCTCAGCTTCGGCGCGCTGCGCGTGGCCGGCACCTTCGGCGGGCTGCTGCTGGCCACCGTGCTGGCGCACTTCGTGATGGACGGGGCGGTGGTGCGGCTGCTGTTGCTGACCGTGTTCTGCCTGGGGTTCCGCCTGCTGACCCAGGTCAACTACGGGCTCGGCGTGGCCTGCCTGACCGGCATGCTGGTGCTGCTGCTGTCGTTCGAGGGCATGGCCCCGGGCGAGGCGATCGGCGAGCGCATCCAGGCCACCGTGCTCGGCAGCGCGCTGGCGCTGGCGGCCTACGCGCTGTGGCCGACCTGGGAACGCAAGCACATCCGCGCGATCCTGGCGCAGTTGCTGCTCGCCTACCGCGACCATCTCGATGCGGTGCTGGAAGGCCGCCTGCAGGCGCTGCCGGACACCCGCGCGGCCTCGCGCACCGCGCGCACCAACGCGCAGGCCTCGATCGAACGCCTGCGCGGCGAGCCGCGGCGCAAGCGCAACCTGCGCGAACTGACCCTGGCCGAATCGGTGCTGGCCAACGGCAACCGGCTGATCCGCGCCTCGCTGGCGCTGGAGGCGGTGCTGCGCGATGCGCCGCCGCTGCCGCCGTTGCCGGAACTGCAGCAGTTCCGGCAACAGGCGCATGCCGCACTGACCGAACTGGCCGAAAGCCTGCGCAGCGGCACGCCGCCGGCGCAGGCCAGCCTGCGCGCGGACGAGCGGCGCCTGGCCGAGGCGCTGGCCGCGCAGCCGCAGGACGGCAGCGACGGCGGCGCGCTGCCCGCGCTGGCCGACACCAGCGACCGCGTCGCCGACAGCGTCGGCACCCTGACCCACCTGGTCCGCAGCGCCTTGTTGCCGGCTGCCGCGGCCGCCAAGGAACAAACGCAGGTGACCGCGCGCCGCAGCGGATGAACGCGCCGTCGCCTCGCGCCGGCCGCGCATTCGCTGTTGCAGAGGTCCACGCGGCCGTGCCCCGCGCCATGCCATGCACTCACCTCCCGTCGTCCCACACGCTCTAGACTCTCGCCCTGCTTCCCGGAATCCAATGCCGATGAACGAGATCCTGTCCCGCCAGCACGCCATCGCCCTCGACGCCGCCGATCCGCTGCGGGCCCTGCGCCAGGAGTTCCTGTTCCCGCAGCACCAGGGCGCCGACCAGGCCTATTTCGTCGGCAACTCGCTGGGCCTGCAGCCGCGCGGCGCGCGCGCCGCGGTGCAGGAAGTGCTGGACAAGTGGTCGTCGCTGGCGGTGGAAGGCCATTTCAACGGCGACACCCAGTGGATGACCTACCACGAACTGCTGGCCGCGCCGCTGGCGCGCCTGGTCGGCGCGCACCCGCACGAAGTGGTGGCGATGAACACGCTGACGGTGAACCTGCACCTGCTCATGGTCAGCTTCTACCGGCCCACCCGCGAGCGCCCGGCGATCCTGATCGAGGCCGGCGCGTTCCCCTCCGACCAGCATGCGGTGGCCTCGCAGATCCGTTTCCACGGCTTCGACCCGGCCACCGACCTGATCGAAGTGCAGCCCGACGGCGCCGACGGCACCGTGTCGCTGGCGGCGATCGAGCGCGCCATCGCCGAGCACGGCCCGCGCCTGGCGCTGGTGCTGTGGCCGGGCGTGCAGTACCGCACCGGCCAGGCCTTCGACTTGGCCGCGGTGGCGCGGCTGGCGCGCGCGGCCGGCGCCGCGGTCGGCTTCGACCTGGCCCACGCCATCGGCAACGTGCCGCTGCACCTGCACGATGCCGCGCCGGACTTCGCGGTGTGGTGCCACTACAAATATCTCAACGCCGGCCCCGGCGCGGTCGCCGGCGCCTTCGTGCACGAACGCCACGGCCACGGCGACACCCCGCGCTTCGCCGGGTGGTGGGGCCACGACAAGCGCACCCGTTTCCGCATGGCGCCCGAATTCGTCGCCGCGCCCGGTGCCGACGGCTGGCAGCTGAGCAATCCGCCGATCCTGAGCATGGCCCCGCTGCGCGCCTCGCTGGACCTGTTCGAGCGTGCCGGGCTGGACGCGCTGCGGCAGAAATCGCAGCAACTGACCGGCTACCTGGAGACGCTGATCCGCGCCCGCCTGGCCGACACCCTGCAGATCATCACCCCGTCCGACCCGGCGCAACGCGGCTGCCAGTTGTCGCTGCGCGTGGCCGGCGGGCGGGAGCGCGGTCGCGCCCTGTTCGAGTACCTGCAATCGGTCGGCGTGCTCGGCGACTGGCGCGAGCCGGACGTGATCCGGATCAGCCCGGTGCCGCTGTACAACCGCTACCGCGACGTCTACCGCTTCGTCGAGGAAGTGGAAACCTGGGCCGGCGTCTGAGCCGCCTTCTTCGCGCGGCGGCCTGCCGCGCCTTCCGGACACCGCATTGAACGCATCCCCCCGCAGCATCACCCTGATCGGCGCCGGCCTGGCCGGCTCCCTGCTCGCCATCCTGCTCTCGCGCCAGGGCTGGCAGGTCACCGTCTACGAGCGTCGTGGCGACCCACGCGTGCACGATTACGAGCGCGGCCGCTCGATCAACCTGGCCCTGGCCGAACGCGGCCTGCACGCGCTGCGCCAGGCCGGCGCCGATGCCGCGGTGATGGCCAAGGCGGTGATGATGCGCGGGCGCATGGTGCATTTCGCCGACGGCCACCAGCAGTTGCAGCGCTATGGCCGCGACGACAGCGAGGTGATCTGGTCGGTCCACCGCAACGATCTCAACATCACCCTGTTGCAGCTGGCCGAGCAGGCCGGCGCGCGCATCCACTTCTACCGGCGCCTGCACACGGTGGATTTCGATGCCGGCTATGCGCGTTTCATCGACGACCGCGACGACCAGCCGCACGACATCCGCTTCGACAGCATGATCGGCGCCGACGGCGCCGGCTCGGCGCTGCGCGCGGCGATGCAGCGCAAGGCGCCGATGGCCGAGCACATCGAGTTCCTCGACCACTCGTACAAGGAACTGGAGATCCCGCCCGGCGCCGACGGCGGCTTCCGCATCGAAGCCAACGCCCTGCATATCTGGCCGCGCGGGCACTACATGTGCATCGCCCTGCCCAACCACGAAGGCACTTTCACCGTCACCCTGTTCCTGCCCAACAAGGGCGAGCCCAGCTTCGCCACCGTGCGCAACGGCGAGGAGGCGCTGGCGCTGTTCGCGCGCGATTTCGCCGATGCGCTGCCGCTGATGCCGCAACTGGCCGAGCACTGGGAGCAGCACCCGCCGGGCCTGCTCGGCACGCTGCGCCTGGAGCGATGGCACCTGGGCGGCCGCGCGGTGCTGCTGGGCGACGCCGCGCACGCGATGGTGCCGTTCCACGGGCAAGGCATGAACTGCGCGTTCGAGGATTGCGCGGCGCTGGCCGCGCACCTGCAGCGCGAGCCGGACCTGGCGCGCGCCTATGCCGCCTTCGAGGCCGAGCGTAAGCCCAATGCCGGCGCGATCCAGCAGATGGCGCTGGAGAACTACGTGGAAATGCGCGACCGCGTCGGCGACGCCGGCTTCCTGCTGCAGCGCGAACTCGGCCAGGCACTGCAGGCGCGGCATCCGACCCGCTTCGTGCCGCACTACACCATGGTCACCTTCCTGCGCACGCCGTACGCGCAGGCGCTGGAACGCAGCGAAGTGCAGCGCGACATCCTGGTCCAGGCCACGCAGGGCCACAGCGACCTGTCGCGGATCGACTGGAACTGGCTGGAGGGCATCGTGCACGCGCGGCTGGCACCGCTGGAGGGGGCGCATTGAACCGGCGTAGCCTATCCGGACACCCGCTCCTACAAGCATCCCCACGCTACTAGCCTCGCCTGCCTCGCACCATTCGATTCGTCATGCCAGACAGCTTCCTCTTCTACGACCTGGAAACCTTCGGCGCCGATCCGCGGCGCACGCGCATCGCGCAGTTCGCCGCGGTGCGCACCGATGCCGAGCTCAACGTGATCGAGGAGCCGATTAGTTTCTTCGTCAAGCCCGCCGACGACCTGCTGCCCTCGCCGGTCGCCACCCTGATCACCGGCATCGCCCCACAGCAGGCCTTGCGCGAGGGCGTCAGCGAAGCCGAGGCGTTCGCACGCATCGCCGAGCAGATGGCGCGGCCGCAGACCTGCACGCTGGGCTACAACTCGCTGCGCTTCGACGACGAGTTCGTGCGCCACGGCCTGTTCCGCAACTTCTACGATCCCTACGAACGCGAGTGGCGCAACGGCAACTCGCGCTGGGACCTGCTGGACATGCTGCGGCTGATGCACGCGCTGCGCCCGGAGGGCATCGTCTGGCCGCAGCGCGAGGACGGCGCCACCTCGTTCAAGCTGGAGCAACTGGCATTGGCCAACGGCGTGCGCGACGGCGATGCGCACGAAGCGCTGTCCGACGTCTATGCCACCATCGGCATGGCCCGGCACTTCCGCCGCAGCCAGCCGCGGCTGTGGGAGTACGCGCTGAAGCTGCGCGACAAGCGCTTCTGCGGCAGCCTGCTCGACGCGGTGGCGATGCAGCCGGTGCTGCACGTGTCGATGCGCTATCCGGCCGCGCGCCTGTGCGCGGCGCCGGTGCTGCCGCTGGCGCGGCATCCGCGCATCGACAGCCGGGTGCTGGTGTTCGACCTGGAAGGCGACATCGAGCCGCTGCTGCGCTATACGCCGGAACAGATCGCCGACCGCCTGTACACCCCGCAGGCCGACCTGCCCGAGGGCGAACAGCGTATCCCGCTCAAGGAAGTGCATCTGAACAAGGCACCGGCGCTGGTCGCCTGGGCGCACCTGCGCGAAGCGGATTTCGCCCGGCTGCGGCTGGACCCCGCGCAACTGCTGGCCAAGGCCGCGCGCCTGCGCGAGGCCGGCCCGGCGCTGGCCGAGAAGGTGCGGCGGGTGTTCGCCAGCGAGCGCGCCGCGGTACCGGCCGATGTCGACGCGTCGCTGTACGACGGCTTCCTGGCCGATGGCGACAAGCGCACGATGGCCCAGGTCCGCGCCACCCCACCGGCGCAACTGGCCGCGCTGGAAGGCCAGTTCCGCGATCCGCGCCTGCCCGAGCTGCTGTTCCGCTACCGCGCGCGCAACTGGCCGCAGAGCCTGTCCATCGCCGAACAGGCGCGCTGGGACGACTACCGGCGGCAGCGCCTGCAGCAGGACAGCGGCCTGTCCGAACTGAGCTTCGACGCCTTCTACGCGGAACTTGCCGCTTTACGCCTGGCTCACCCGCAGGATGCTACCAAGCAAGCCCTGCTCGACCAGTTGGCCGCCTGGGGCCACGACCTGCAACGCAGCCTATGACCAGCTATTTCAGCGACGCCAGCTTCAAGTTCCTGCGTGCCCTGGCACGGCACAACGACAAGGCCTGGTTCAACGACAACCGGCACAAGTACGAAGAACACGTGCGCCAGCCGTTCCTGCGCCTGATCACCGACCTGCAGCCGGACCTGGCCCAGGTCAGCGAGCATTTCCGCGCCGACCCGCGCGGCGTCGGCGGCTCGCTGTTCCGCATCCACCGCGACGCGCGCTTCTCCCACGACAAGTCGCCGTACAAGACCTGGCAGGGTGCGCGCCTGTTCCACGAGCGGCGCAAGCAGGTGCCGGCGCCGTCGTTCTACATCCACCTGCAGCCGGGCGAGAGCTTCGTCGGCGCCGGGCTGTGGCATCCGGAGCCGGACACGCAGCGCAAGGTGCGCCAGTTCATCTTCGACAATCCCGGCAGCTGGAAGGCCGCCGCGCATGCGCCGGCGCTGCGCCGCCGCTTCGACTTCGAGGAAAGCGAGATGCTGGTGCGGCCGCCGCGCGGCTTCCCGGCCGACTTCGAGTGCATCGACGACCTCAAGCACAAGAACTGGGTGTTCTGGCGCCAGCTCGACGACGCGACCATGACCGGCCCGCGGCTGCGCACGCAGGTCGCCGCCGACCTGCAGACGCTGGGCCCGTTCGTGGACTATCTGTGCGCGGCGCTGGACCTGGAGTTCTAGAACGGCAGTGCTTCCCCGTACAGCGGCGACAGGCATTCCCGGTCACGCGTCGCGGCTAATCCGCTCCTGCAGAACGCCCACACGCAAGGAGACATGCGATGAAGAAATGGCTGGCCTTGCTGTTCCTCGCCCTGCTCGCCCTCGGCGGCTACGTCGTCGCCGGACCCTACCTGGCCATCCGCGGCATCGACCAAGCGCTGCGCGAGCGCGATGCCGCGGCACTGGAGCGCTACGTCGACTTTCCCACCCTGCGGGTCAACCTCAAGGCCCAGGTGGACGATGCGCTGGTGCGCCGCGCCGGCCCCGACCTGCAGTCCAGCCTGTTCGGCGGGGCGCTGCTGTCGCTGGCCGGCGGCCTCGGCGGCATGAGCGTGGATGCGATGGTCACCCCGACCGGCATCGGCGCGCTGATGCAGGGCGACGCGCTGTGGAAACGCGCCAGCGGCGACACCGTCGGCGGCGATACCTACGCCGCGCCGCGCCCGCCACAACCACTGCGCCAGGCCGAACACCGCTTCGAATCGACCACGCGCTTCGTCGCCACCGTGCACACCGCCGACGGTACCGCCGTACCCTTCGTATTCACCCGCGAGGGCCTGCGCTGGAAGCTCAGCAACATCCTGTTGCCGTTGTAGGGCGACTTGCCATCGTCCTGGCGCGTGGTGTCGCCCGGGACCGCATGCATTGTCTCCCCCCGTCGTGCTTGCACCGGCGGCGGCATGGCGTGGACTGAACCGTCTGGCCGACGCAGCCATCCCCCGACAGCGCAGCCCCGGCTAACGCCCCCCGTCCGGCCCCGTCCTGCCCGCCAGCGCCTGCTGCACGCGCCGGAACGGCGTGCGCAGTTGCCAGCGCGCCGACCACGGCAGGCGGGCCAGGGCCGCGTGCGCATCCAGCGCCGGCAGTGCACCGGTCCAGGCGAACACCACATGGTTGTCCATCTGTGGCTCGTCCAGGCGCAGCACGCGGCCGCCGAACAGCGCGCGCAGATGCGCCAGGTGGCGGCGCGTGTCGGTGTCGTACAGGTTCACCGCCAGCACCCCGCCCGGCGCCAGCGCCGCGTGGCAGTCCTCGTAGAAGCCGCGGCTGAGCAGCGCGGCCGGGATGCCGTCGGCATCGTAGGCGTCGAGCAGCAGCAGGTCGTAGCGGTCGCGCCGTTGCCGCAACAACCGCGCGCCGTCGCCGTGCACGGCCTCGAAGCGCGCATCGTCGTCCGGGATGCGGAAGGCCGCGCGCAGGGCCAGCACGTCGGCGTCGGCCTCGATCGCCTCGATCCGCGCCTGCGGCAGGTGCCGATAGCAGAACTTGGCCTGCGAACCGCCGCCGAGGCCGACGATGCAGATCCGCCGCGGGTCCGGGCGCAGCAACAGCGCGGCGAGCATGCTGCGGGTGTAGCCCACCTGCAGCACGTCCGGCCACCAGGTGTACATGCGGCTCTGGGTCACCTCGCCCTTGAACTGCAGGCTGGTGTAGCGCCAGCCGTGGCGCACGTAAGGCCGCCCGGGACGCAGGTCGGCGGGCACGCCCGCTCCCTGCCGCAGCAGGCGGCGCAGCGCGGCCCAGCGGCCGCCGCCGGGCGCCGCATTCACGGCTTGGCGATGTCGTTGGCGACCCCGTGCGGCACATGCCCGGCGGCGACGCGCTCGCGGGCGGCGCTGTCGATGTTGTGCTGCGAATCGTCGAAGAAGATGTCCGCGCCGAAGGCCTGCAGGAACGGCCCCTTGTGGCGGCCGCCGAGGAACAGCGCCTCGTCCAGGCGCACGCCCCATTCGCGCAGGGTGCGGATCACCCGCTCGTGCGCCGGCGCGGAGCGCGCGGTGACCAGCGCGGTGCGGATCGGCGAGGCTTCGCCGGCCGGGAATGCGGACTGCAGCGCATGCAGCGCCGACAGGAAATTACGGAACGGCCCGCCGGTCAGCGGCTCGCGCGCGTTCTCGCGCTCGTAGCGGCCGAACGCTTCCACGCCCTGCTCGCGCGAGAAGCGCTCGCCCTCGTCGCCGAAGATCACCGCATCGCCGTCGAAGGCGATGCGCAGCTGGGTGGACAGGCGGTCGGCATCGATCGCGCCGGCGGCGGCGGCCGCTTCCTGCGCATGCTCGCCGGGCGGCTTGGGCAGGATGGTCGCCGCGGCGATGCCGTGGCTGAGCGCGCGGCGCACCGATTCCGGGTTGGCCGAGAGGAACAGATCGGTGCCGAACGGCTTGACGTAAGGCCAGGTCGCCTCACCGGAGGTGAAGGTGGCACGCACGATGCCCAGCCCATAGTGCTGGATCGAATTGAAGATGCGCAGCCCGGTGTCGGCGGAATTGCGCGACAGCAGGATCACCTCCACCGGCGGCGTCTCCGGCGGCGTGCCCTGGTTCAGCGCCAGCAGCTTGCGCACCACCGGAAACGCCACCCCGGGCGCCAGCACATCGTCCTCGCGCTCGCGCTGATACGCGCTGTACGCCTCCACCCCCTCCCGCTCGAACAGGGCATGGCCCTCTTCCAGATCGAACAGGGCGCGCGAGGTGACCGCGACGGTGAGCAGACGGGGGGAGTTGTCGGACATTTTGGGCTGTGACTGGGGAATCGGGAATGGGGAATAGGGAAAAGCGGTTTGCGGGCGTGGAAGTTATCCAGGGAAAGGGAATTGTCAGGAAACCGCTCTTGCGATTCCCCATTCCCGATTCCCCACTCCCCGCTCCTACACCATAAATTGCTCGCTCAAGATCCGCTCCTCCAGATTGTGCTCCGGATCGAACAGCAGGGTGACCAGGCGGTCGCGGGATTCGCGGATGGTGACTTCGACCACGTCGCGGGTCTCGTGCGAGTCGGCGGTGACGCTGACCGGGCGTTTGTACGGATCCAGCACGCGGAAGCGCACCTCGATGTCGGCCTTGAGGATCGCGCCGCGCCAGCGCCGCGGCCGGTACGGCGCGATCGGGGTCAGCGCCAGGGTGTGCGAGCCCAGCGGCAGGATCGGTCCGTGCGCGGAGGAGTTGTAGGCGGTGCTGCCGGCCGGGGTCGACACCAGCACGCCATCGCAGATCAGTTCATCGACCCGGGTCTGGCCGTTGAGATCGATGCTCACGTGCGCGGCCTGACGGGTCTGCCGCAGCAGCGAGACCTCGTTGTAGGCCAGCGAGCCGGTGGTGGCGCCGGATTCGGTCTGCGCCAGCATTTCCAGCGGGCGCAGCTTGGCCGGCTCGGCCAGGGCCAGGCGCGCGACCAGGTCGTCGTCGCGGAACTGGTTCATCAGGAAGCCGACCGTGCCCAGCTTCATGCCGAACACCGGCTTGCCCAGGCTGCCGTGGCGGTGCAGGGTCTGCAGCATGAAGCCGTCGCCGCCGAGCGCGCACAGCACATCGGCATCGGCCGGCTCGCAATCGCCGTAGCGCCCGACCAGTTGGGTACGCGCGTGCTGCGCCTCCGGCGCGACGCTGGCGAGGAAACAGATGCGGGGCGAGGACGGCAGGACGGAAGCATTCATGGCCCCGATCATACCCGGGGCGCCATGACCGGCGCGCGGCGGCGAACCGGCGGCACGCGCTTGCAGCCGAGGCAGCGGCCAATCCGCGGCAGTTGCATGCCGCGTCCGCACCGCGATGTGATGGGATCTGCGGCGACAGCCATTGCAGGCCGGTGCCCGGTACCGGGCCGAGTCGCTCCGCCCGCCTTATCTGCCGGACATGAAGTCGCGGCACGCAGTCTCCGTCGCCTGCTCCTGCATCGCCTGGCGCACCGATGCCGGCACCAACGGGCCCAGATGCTCCCGCACCTGCTGCGCCAGCTCCACGGATCGGATCTCGCCCATCCCCTCCTGCCTGCGCGCATCGGCCAGGCACAGCCAATACCAGGCGCGCGCCAGATCCCGGCACGGCTCCGGGCCGCAGGCCTGGATCCAGGCCAGTTCGGGTTCCCAGCCGGCACCCGAGCACCAGCCGGGACGGCTCCATTCGGCCAGCAGCGCGGCATGGTCCGGGATGGTGCCCACGCCGAGGAAGCGACGGCGGCCGTACGCGCGCATGGCCACGCTGCAGCCACGGATGTCCAGCCAGGTGCGGGCATAGACCGCACGCTTCAGTGCCGCCAGTGCCGCGGCCTGCTCGCCGTTGGCGTCCAGTTGCAGGAACAGCGCATACGCGGCATCGCCCACCGATTTCCTGGCAAGTGCACGCAAGCGTCGCAGGTCGCCCTGCCGTGCCTGCTGCAGCGCACGCTGCAGCCGCAGCTTCAGCGGAGGCTGCAGTGCCAGGAAGACGATCAACAACAGGAGCACCGCGGGGATGGCCAGGTACAGCATGTACGCCTCGAAATGCGGCGCTGCAGCCGTGTGCTCGCCCGATGGCGCGGATCGTATCAGCGCGGGCTGTCAGAATCCCGCGGCCTTGCGTGACGCCGTCGGTCGCCGCAGCGGTGCGCCGCCGGCCTGGCTCCAACGAAGAACGTGGGGCGAGCGCGGATCCCCGCCAAGGACGCGCGACAGCAATCGCCTGCCACGCGCCATGCGTCGCCATCGGGCGACGCGGTACCGCAGTGGGCCAGGCCCGCGCGCGCGGGCCTGGCCATCCGGCGCGATCGGTCAGACGCCGTGCGCCGCCAGCTGGCCGAGTCGCTGCACCGCCACCGACACCGTCGGGTAGTCCAGCGTCTTCTGCGCAGCCAGTTCCTGCAGCATGCTCAGGGTGAAGCGCAGGCTGCTGTCGTCGCGCTGCAGCCAGTGCTGCACCTTGGCTTCGGCGGTGCCGCCCGGCAGGCTCAGCGCCTGGCCGGCCAGCACGCCGTGGTGCTTGGCCAGTTCGTCGCGCAGCACGCCGCGGGCCACCGCATGCCAGCGGCCGTTGACCTCCAGCGCGTCGATCTGCTCGAACAGCCACGGCAACTGCAGCGCCTCGCCGAGGCGAAAGTGCACCTTCGACACCTCCACCGGCTTGAGCTTGCGGGTGCGCGCCATCTCGATGATGTCGAACGCCGGCTCCAGGAAGCGCAGTTCCGACAGCTGCTGGGCGAGCGCCGGCGGCAGGCCCTTGTCCTGCCACTCCTGCACCAGCGCCTCGTAGCGCGGACGCTGCGAATCGGGCAGCACGCCGGAGGCGACGCGGATATCGTTGAACGGCTCGTAGTAGCGCTCCACCGCGGCGGTGATGCCCGGCATCGGGCCCGGACGGAAAAGCAGCCAGCGCACGAAGGCGCGCTGCAGCGTCCAGATCACCTCCAGCGCGTCGATCTGCACCGACTCGGGCACCTTGCCGTCCAGCGCGTCGATCTGCGTCCACAGCGCGCGTGCATCCAGCGTCTCGCGGCTGATGGTGTAGGCCTTGGCGACCTCGGCGATGCTGCGGCCGGTGTCTTCCTGCATGCGCATCAGGAAGGTGGCGCCCATCCGGTTGATGGTGGTGTTGGTCACCGCGGTGGCGATGATCTCGCGCTTGAGGCGGTGCCGCTCCATCGCATCGGCGTACTTCTTCTGCAGCGGCTGCGGGAAGTAGCGCTGCAGTTCCTTGGACAGGTAGGGGTCCTCGGGGATGTCCGATTCCAGCAACTGCTGGAACGCCACCAGCTTGGAGTAGGACAGCAGCACCGCCAGTTCCGGCCGGGTCAGGCCCTGGCCACGCGCCTTGCGCGCGGAGATCTCCGCGTCCGAGGGCAGGTATTCGATCTGCCGGTCGAGCAGGCCCTGCGCCTCCAGGGTGCGGATGAAGTGCTGCTTGGAGCCCAGGCGGGTGACGCTCATCCGCTCCATCAGGCTCAGCGCCTGGTTCTGGCGGATGTTGTCCCACAGCACCAGCTCGGCCACTTCGTCGGTCATCGACGCCAGCAGCTTGTTGCGCGCGTCCAGGGTCAGCTTCTTGGCCTGCACCACGTCGTTGAGCAGGATCTTGATGTTGACCTCGTGGTCGGACGTATCCACGCCGGCCGAGTTGTCGATGAAGTCGGTGTTGAGCAGCACCCCGACCTGCGCGGCCTCGATGCGGCCGAGCTGGGTCAGGCCGAGGTTGCCGCCCTCGCCCACCACCTTGCAGCGCAGCTCGCCGCCGTTGACGCGCAGGCCGTTGTTGGCGCGGTCGCCGACGTCGCCGTGGGTCTCGCTGGCGGCCTTGACGTAGGTGCCGATGCCGCCGTTCCAGAACAGGTCCACCGGCGCCTTGAGGATGGCGTTCATCAGGTCGTTCGGCGAGAGTTGCTTGACGCCCGGCTCCAGGCCCAGCGCCTCGCGCACCGGCGCGCTGATCTCGATCGACTTGAGCGTGCGCGGGTAGATGCCGCCGCCGGCGCTGATCAGCTTGGCGTCGTAGTCGGCCCAGCTGGAGCGCGGCAGCTTGAACAGGCGCTCGCGCTCGGCGAAGGACGCCGCCGCGTCCGGGTTCGGGTCGAGGAAGATGTGGCGGTGGTCGAACGCGGCCAGCAGGCGGATGTGGCGCGACAGCAGCATGCCGTTGCCGAACACGTCGCCGGACATGTCGCCGATGCCCACGCAGGTGAAGTCCTCGCTCTGGCAGTCGCGGCCCAGCGCGCGGAAGTGGCGCTTGACCGACTCCCAGGCGCCGCGCGCGGTGATGCCCATGCCCTTGTGGTCGTAGCCGACCGAGCCGCCGGAGGCGAACGCATCGCCCAGCCAGAAGCCGTGGTCCAGCGCCAGGCCGTTGGCGATGTCGGAGAAGGTGGCCGTGCCCTTGTCGGCGGCGACCACCAGGTACGGATCGTCCTGGTCGTGGCGCACCACCTGCGGCGGCGGCACGATCTTGCCGCCGACGATGTTGTCGGTGATGTCCAGCAGGCCCTGGATGAACAGTTTGTAGCAGGCGATACCTTCGGCCAGCACCGCGTCGCGGTCGCCGCCGACCGGCGGGCGCTTGCAGAAGAAGCCGCCCTTGGCGCCGACCGGCACGATCACCGTGTTCTTGACCATCTGCGCCTTGACCAGGCCCAGCACCTCGGTGCGGAAGTCCTCGCGCCGGTCGGACCAGCGCAGGCCGCCACGCGCCACCGCGCCGAAGCGCAGGTGCACGCCTTCCACGCGCGGGCCGTACACGAAGATCTCGCGGTACGGACGCGGCTTGGGCAGGTCCGGCACCTTGGCCGAATCCAGCTTGAAGCTGATGCAGTGACCCAGCCCGCCATCGGCGGTGCGCTGGTAGTGGCTGGTGCGCAGGGTCGCCTCGATCACGCCCTTGAAGCTGCGCAGGATGCGGTCCTCGTCGAGGCTCGCCACCTGGTCGAACAGCTTCAGCAACGCGGCCGAGACCGCCTCCAGCTGCGCGTCGCGGCTGCCGCTGCGCGCATCGATCACCGGCTGCAGCGCCTTCAGCACCGCGGCATCGTCCTTGGCCAGCAGGTGCAGTTGCGCCGTCAGCGCGGCCTGTCCCTCGGCGATCTGCGCCTTGCTCTCGTTGCCGGTGGCCGGATCGAAGCGCGCCTCGAACAGCTCCACCAGCAGCCGCGCCAGCAGCGGATAGCGGTTGCAGGTCTCTTCAACGTAGGCCTGCGAGAACGGCACGCCGGTCTGCAGCAGGTACTTGCAGTAGCCGCGCAGCACCGCGACCTGGCGCCAGCTCAGGCTGGCACCGACGATCAGGCGGTTGAAGCCGTCGTTCTCGGCGTCGCCGCGCCAGATCCGCACGAACGCCTCGCACAGCGGCGCGTCGGCCGCGGCCACATCGATGCTGCCGGCCAGCGGCTCGACCTCGAAGTCCTGGATCGACAGCGGCGTGCCGTCGACCACCAGCCGGTACGGACGCTCGGAGATCACCCGCAGGCCCAGGTTCTCCATCATCGGCAGCACGTCCGACAGCGGCAGGTCGTCGTGCTGGCGGTACAGCTTCAGGCGCAGGCTGTCGGCGCCGTCGCGACGCAGCGCCTGCAGGCTCAGGTGCAGGTCTTCCGGACCGCGCAGCGCGGCCAGGCGTTCGACGTCGCGCGCGGCGATCTGCGCGGTCGACTCCTCGATGTAGCCGGCCGGCAGCGCGCGGCCGTAGCCGGCGGCCAGGCGCAGACCATCGCGCTCGCCGCAGCTGGCCACCAGCGCCTCGCGCAGGTCGTCGTGCCAGTTGCGCAGCAGGTGCGCCAGGCGCGATTCCAGTTCGGTGGTGTCGAACTCCAGCGCCTCGCCGGGCTTGGGCCGCACGATCATGTGCAGCTGCGCCAGCGGCGATTCGCCCAGCACCACGTTGGAATCGATGTACTCGCCGTGCAGCGCGTCCTTCAGCAAGGCCTCGATGCGCAGGCGCACGTCGGTGTTGAAACGCTCGCGCGGGATATACACCAGCGCGGAAATGAAGCGACCGTACTTGTCGCGGCGCAGGAACAGGCGGCTGCGCACCCGCTCCTGCAGGCCGAGAATGCCCATCGCGGTGCGGTACAGCTCTTCCTCGTTGGACTGGAACAGCTCCTCGCGCGGCAGCGTCTCCAGGATATGGCGCAGCGCCTTGCCGCTGTGGCTGCTCGGGGTCAGTTCGGACTTGCGCATCACGTAGTCGAAGCGCTCGCGCACCAGCGGGATCTCCCACGGGCGGCGGTTGTAGGCGCTGGAGGTGAACAGGCCAAGGAAGCGCTGTTCGGCGACGATGCGGCCCTTGGCGTCGAACTCCAGCACGCCGATGTAGTCCATGTAGCCGCTGCGGTGCACCCGCGAGCGCGCATTGGTCTTGGTCAGGATCAGCGCTTCCTTGGTACCGGACTCGCTGAGACCGTGTGCGGCCAGCGTGCGCACCGGCCGCGCCGGCGACTTGTCCTGCCCGCGCAGCAGGCCCAGGCCGCTGTCTTCCAGCGGCGCCAGCACGTCTTCGCCGCCCTGTTTCTCCACCCGGTATTCGCGGTAGCCGAAGAAGGTGAAATGGTCGGCCGCGGCCCAGCGCAGGAATTCCTGCGCCTCGCGCCGGCCCTTGTCGTCCACCGGCAGGCGCCGCGTGGTCAGGTCGTCGGCCAGCGCCAGCATCTTCTCGCGCATGCCGCCCCAGTCGCGCACGATGTTGCGCACCTCGCCGAGGATGCGCCGGATCGCCGCTTCCACCTGCGCCATGTCTTCCGGCGGCTGGCGGTCGATCTCCAGCGCCATCAGCGATTCCGCCTTGCCCTCGCCCACGTTCTCCAGCGTGCCGTTCTTGTCGCGCTGCATGCGCAGCACCGGGTGGCCGAGCACGTGCACGCCGATGCCCAGCTCGGCCAGCGCCATGCTCACCGAGTCGACCAGGAACGGCATGTCGTCGTTGACGATCTGCAGCACCGTGTGCGACGACTCCCAGCCGTCGTCCTTCAGGTTCGGGTTGAACACCCGCACGTTGACCGTCCCCGGCTTGCGCTTGCGTGCGAACTCCAGCATCGACGCGGCCAGCGCTGCCCACTCCTGCGCGCTGTGGTGGGGGAACTCGTCCTCCTCCATGCGCTTGTAGAACTCTTCGGCGAAGGTCTGCGCCTCCTCTTGGCGCACGGCCGGATAGCGCTTGCGCAGCGCCGCGAACACCGAGGCCAGGCTGAAGGCGCTGGCGGCGGGCGCCGCGTCGATCACCTTGGCGGTTGCCGGCACGGTCGCGGCCAGCCTGGGCGGCGTCGCGGCCTTGCGCGGGGCGGCGGCCTTGGCCGCAGGCTTGGCGGCCGCCTTGGTCTTGGCAGGCGCCTTGGCCGGCTTGGTGGCGGACGGGGTCGCGGAGGTGCGGGTGGCGGCCGAAGATTTGGAACGGGAAGCGGCGTGTTTGGGTTTCATGACGGAGAGCAGCAACGATGCTCGATGGGAAAGCCGGAATTGTACCGGTGCTCCGTTCAACTACCTTGCTGCATCGCAAACCAATGGAGCGGCCGCGGCGACGCGCCAGATCGCGCAAAGCGACCGCAACACCATCATCACGCGGCGGTCACCATGCTTTGCCGGCCACGCTGTTGTCAGCAAGAACACCCCTGTGTCAAGGCTGTTCTAATTCTAAACTGGACGGTATAGTCCACAATCGATGAGCACTCCCCTCGCCTCCGCCGCACAGCGCCAGGCGCGCGACCAGCGCGTGTACGCTGCCGTGCGCGAATTGCTGGCCGAGGAAGGCATGGGCCTGAGCATGGATGCAGTGGCGGCACGTGCCGGCTGCTCCAAGCAGACCCTGTACAGCCGCTACCGCAGCAAGCAGGGCCTGCTGCGGCGGGCGATGCAGGATCACCTGGACCTGGCCACCGCGCACCTGGAGCCGGTGCAGGACGACCTGCGCGGCAGCCTGCTGCGTTTCGCCTGCGAGTACCTGGAACAGCTGTCGGAACCGCGTGTGCTGCAGAGTTGCCAGCTGATCGCCGCCGAGTCGCGGCACTTCCCCGAAGAAGCGCGCGCCATGTTCCGCGACAGCGCCGGCGCGCTGATGCAGCGCCTGAGCGAGCGTCTGCGCGGCGCCATGGCGCGCGGCCAGCTCCGGCATGACGATCCGCACTTCATGGCCGAGCTGCTGTTGAGCATGATCGTCGGCATGGATTTCGAGCGTCAGCGCTTTCACAGCGCGCATCGCGGCGACGCCGCCGCGCAGCGCGCCTGGGCCGAGTTCGCCGTGGACGGCTTCTTGCGCGCGTTCGCCGCCGCCCCTTTCCTTCCTTCTACAAAACCAGACCGGAGTACCACCCGATGACCTCCCCGTTGCGTTCTCTCGCCCTGGCCTGCGCCGTCGTGGTGGTGTTGGCGTCCTGCAAGAAACAGGAGCAGCAGCAGGCCATGCCGCCGCCGGAAGTGGGCGTGCTGCAGGCGCAGCCGCAGACCGTGCCGCTTGAGCGCGAACTGGTCGGCCGCCTGTCCGCGTTCCGCAGCGCCGACGTGCGCGCCCGCGTGCCCGGCGTGCTGGAAAAGCGCCTGTACACCGAAGGCACCGACGTCAAGGAAGGCCAGCCGCTGTTCCAGATCGACCCGGCGCCGCTGCGTGCGACCCTGGCCTCGGCGCAGGGCCAGCTGGCCGCGGCCGAAGCCACCTACGCCAACGCCAAGGCCGCCGCCGCCCGCGCGCGCAGCCTGGCGCCGCAGGCCTACGTGTCCAAGTCCGACCTGGACAACGCCGAGGCCACCGAACGCAGCTCCGCCGCGTCGGTGCAGCAGGCCCGTGCGGCGGTGGAAACCGCGCGCATCAACCTCGGCTACGCCACCGTCACTGCGCCGATCGCCGGCCGCGCCGGCAAGCAGCAGGTCACCGAGGGCGCGCTGGTCGGCCAGGGCGACAGCACGCTGCTGACCACGATCGACCAGCTGGACCCGCTGTACGTCAACTTCTCGATGAGTTCCGACGAACTGGCGCAGCTGCGCCAGGCGCAGACCGAAGGCAACGTCGCCCTCAACGCCGAGGACAAGTCCACCGTGCAGATCAAGCTCGGCGACGGCAGCACCTATGCGCATGCCGGCACCCTGGACTTCTCCGGCGCTGCGGTCGACCCGAGCACCGGCTCGGTGACGCTGCGCGCGCTGCTGCCCAATCCGGACCGGGTGCTGCTGCCCGGCGCCTTCGTCAGCTTCTCGGCCAACCTGGGCCAGCGCAAGGACGTGTACCTGATCCCGCAGGCGGCCGTGCTGCGCGACGCCAAGGGCGCCTATGCGCTGGTCGTCGGCAAGGACAGCAAGGTGCTGCGCAAGGATCTGACCACGGTCGGCCAGCAGGGCGACAAGTGGATCGTCAGCGGCGGCCTGCAGAACGGCGACCAGGTCGTGGTCAGCGGCCTGCCCAAGGTCAAGGAAGGCGCACCGGCCGTGGCCAAGCCGTGGGATCCGAATGCCGCCGCCCAGGGCCAGGGCCCGGGTGCCGGCGCAGCGCCCGGCCAAGGTGCCCAAGGAGCCGCGGCGCCGGCCAAGGGCGCCGCCCCGGCGCAGGGCGCAGCGCACGGCGATGCGCCGAACGCCGCCTCGCCTTCCGACCAGCCGAAGCAGTAACGGACTCCCCCCATGCCTAAGTTCTTCATCGAACACCCGGTCTTCGCCTGGGTGGTGGCGATCCTGATCTCGCTCAGCGGCGTGATCGCCATCCTCAATCTCGGCGTCGAGTCGTATCCCTCGATCGCCCCACCCCAGGTCACCGTCAACGCCACCTATCCCGGCGCCAGCGCCAGCACCACCGAACGCTCGGTCACCCAGGTCATCGAGCAGCAGCTGACCGGCATCGACCACCTGCTGTACTTCAGCTCGTCGTCGTCCTCCAGCGGCAGCGCCACCATCACCCTGACCTTCGAGACCGGCACCGACCCGGACATCGCCCAGGTGCAGGTGCAGAACAAGGTGTCGCTGGCGACCCCGCGCCTGCCCTCGGAAGTGACCGCGCAGGGCGTGGTGGTGGCCAAGGCCAACGCCGGCTTCCTCAGCGTGATCGCGCTGCGTTCGGACAACCCGTCGATCGACCGCGACGCGCTCAACGACATCGTCGGGTCGCGCGTGCTGGAACAGATCTCGCGCGTGCCCGGCGTCGGCAGCACCCAGCAGTTCGGTGCCGAGTACGCCATGGACATCTGGTTGAACCCGGAGAAGCTGCAGGGTTACCACATGTCCGCCACGGACGTGTACAACGCGATCCGCGCGCAGAACGTGCAGTTCGCCGCCGGCTCGCTCGGTTCGGATCCGGCGCCGCAGGGCCAGTCGTTCACCGCCACGGTCAGCGCCGAGGGCCGCTTCACCTCGCCCGAGCAGTTCGAGAACATCATCCTGCGCGCCGACGGCAACGGCACCGTGGTGCGGCTGAAGGACGTGGCCCGGGTCGCGTTCGGCCCGACCAACTTCGGTTTCGACACCCAGTACAACGGCAAGCCGACCGGCGCCTTCGCCATCCAGCTGCTGCCGGGCGCCAATGCGCTGAGCGTGTCCGAGGCGGTCAAGGCCAAGATGGACGAGCTGCAGCCCAGCTTCCCGCAGGGCGTCACCTGGTTCACGCCGTACGAGAGCACCACCTTCGTCAAGATCTCGATCGAGGAAGTGGTCAAGACCCTGGCCGAGGCGATCGTGCTGGTGTTCCTGGTGATGCTGGTGTTCCTGCAGAACTTCCGCGCCACCATCATCCCCACCCTGGTCATCCCGGTGGCGCTGCTGGGCACCTTCCTGGGCATGTGGGCGATCGGCTTCACCATCAACCAGCTGACCCTGTTCGCGATGGTGCTGGCGATCGGCATCGTGGTCGACGACGCGATCGTGGTGATCGAGAACGTCGAACGCATCATGTCCGAGGAGCACCTGGCGCCGAAGGCGGCCACGCACAAGGCGATGACCCAGATCACCGGCGCGGTGGTGGCCATCACCGTGGTGCTGGCGGCGGTGTTCATTCCGTCGGCGATGCAGCCCGGCGCGGCCGGCGCGATCTACAAGCAGTTCGCGATCACCATCGCCATGTCGATGGCGTTCTCCGCCTTCCTGGCGCTGAGCTTCACCCCGGCGCTGTGTGCGGCGTTCCTCAAGCCCACCCACAACGACAACCCGAACTGGGTCTACCGCACCTTCAACAAGTACTACGACAAGCTGGCGCACCGCTACGTCGGCGCGGTGGGCAACACCATCCGCCGCGCGCCGCGCTGGATGGCGGTGTTCGCCCTGCTGGTGGTGCTGTGCGGCTTCCTGTTCACGCGCATGCCGGGCAGCTTCCTGCCGGAAGAGGACCAGGGCTTCGCGCTGGCGATCGTGCAGCTGCCGCCGGGTGCGACCAAGACCCGCACCAACGAGGTGTTCGCGCAGATGCGCGGCGTGCTGCAGCAGCAGAAGGCGGTCGAAGGCATGCTGCAGGTGGCCGGCTTCAGCTTCCTGGGCCGCGGCGAGAACGTGGGCATGGGCTTCATCCGACTCAAGCCCTGGGACGAGCGCGACATCGCCGCCGGCGACCTGATCCAGCAGTTGAACGGGATGTTCTACGGCATCAAGGACGCGCAGATCTTCGTGGTCAACCTGCCCACGGTGAACGGCCTGGGCCAGTTCGGCGGCTTCGACATGTGGCTGCAGGACCGCAGCGGCCAGGGCGAGGAAGCCCTGCTGCAGGCACGCAACATCGTGCTCGGCAAGGCCGCGCAGCGCCAGGACACCCTGGCCGGCGTGCGTCCGAACGGCCTGGAGAACTCGCCGCAACTGCAGTTGAAGGTGGACCGCGTGCAGGCGCAGTCGATGGGCCTGTCGGTCAACGACATCTACCAGTCGATCCAGCTGATGCTGGCGCCGGTGTACGTCAACGACTTCTTCTACGAAGGCCGCATCAAGCGCGTCAACATGCAGGCCGACGCGCCGTTCCGCACCGGTCCGGAGTCGCTGCGCAACTTCTATGTGCCCAGCAGCACCGCCTCCGATAGCAGCGGCCTGCCGCAGATGATCCCGCTGAGCACGGTGGTGAGCTCGGACTGGATCTACAGCTCGCCGTCGCTGAGCCGCTACAACGGCTACTCGGCGATCAACATCGTCGGCAACCCGGCGCCGGGCGGCAGTTCCGGCCAGGCGATGAGCGCGATGGAGGACATCGTCAACAACGACCTGCCGCCGGGCTTCGGCTTCGACTGGAGCGGCATGTCGTACCAGGAAATCATCGCCGGCAACACCGCCACGCTGCTGCTGGTGCTGTCGATCGTGGTGGTGTTCCTGTGCCTGGCGGCGCTGTACGAAAGCTGGTCGATCCCGGTGTCGGTGCTGCTGGTGGTGCCGATCGGCGTGCTCGGCGCGGTGGCGTTCTCGCTGCTGCGTGGCCTGCCCAACGACATCTACTTCAAGATCGGCCTGATCACGGTGATCGGCCTGGCCGCCAAGAACGCGATCCTGATCGTCGAGTTCGCGGTGGAGCAGCGGGCGATGGGCAAGACCCTGCGCGAGGCCGCGGCCGAGGCGGCGCACCTGCGTTTCCGTCCGATCCTGATGACCTCGTTCGCCTTCATCCTCGGCGTGCTGCCGATGGCGATCTCCACCGGCGCCGGCGCCAACGCTCGCCACGCCATCGGTACCGGCGTGATCGGCGGCATGCTGTTCGCCACCGTGCTGGGCGTGCTGTTCATCCCGCTGTTCTTCGTGATGGTGCGGCGCATGCTCGGCGACAAGCTGGACGAGCCGTCGAAGGAGTTCACGCAGATGCAGGAAGCCGGCCTGGCGCGGCATCAGCCGGATCGCTGAGGCGCCGGGATTGGGGATTCGGGAGTGGGGATTCGTGAATCCTCCTCTCGGACTTGATCCTTCCGCCTTGTAGAGGCAAACAAAGAGCGGCCGCAAGGCCGCTTTTTGTTGTCCGGGAATCTGGTCGGGAAGCGCGACCCAACACCCCATGCAGGCGGAGCGCTCCTTGAAGGCTGAGCGCTCCTTGTGGGAGGGACCTCAGTCCCGGCGCGTTGCAGCCCGAACCTCACTCATCCCTTTTCCACAAAAAGAAAAAGCGGCCTTGCGGCCGCTTCTCCTGATGCCTCAACCGATTCGGGAACCGGCGAATCCTCAGTCCCGAATCCCCACTCCCGGCCTCACCGCAACCCGGTCTCGTTACGCGCGATCACCAGGCGCTGGATCTCGCTGGTGCCTTCGTAGATCTCGGTGATCTTGGCATCGCGGAAGTAGCGCTCCAGCGGCATCTCCTTGGAATAGCCCATGCCGCCGTGGATCTGCACCGCCTGGTGGGTGATCCACATCGCCGCCTCGGAGGCGGTCAGCTTGGCCACCGAGGCCTCGGTGGTGAAGCGCTGGCCCTGCCCCTTCAGCCAGGCCGCGCGCAAGGTCAGCAGCAGCGCCGCGTCCAGCTTGCACTTCATGTCCGCGATCTTGGCCTGGGTCATCTGGAACGCGCCGATCGGCGAACCGAACGCCTTGCGCTCCTTCACGTACTCCAGGGTCGCCTCGTAGGCGGCGCGGGCCAGGCCGATCGCCTGCGAGGCGATGCCGATGCGGCCGGCGTCGAGCACGCTCATCGCGATCTTGAAGCCTTCGCCCGGCGTGCCCAGCACCTCGTCGGCGCTGGCCACGTAGTCCTGGAACTCGATCTCGCAGGTGGCCGAGGCGCGGATGCCGAGCTTGGGCTCGGTCTTGCCGCGGTGGAAGCCGGGCTTGTCGGTGTCGACCACGAAGGCGGTGATGCCGCGCGCGCCCTTGTCCGGCTCGCTCATCGCGAACAGCACGATGTACTTGGCGACCGGGCCGGAGGTGATCCAGCTCTTCTTGCCGTTGATGACGAAGCTGCCGTCGTCCTGGCGCACCGCGCGGCACCGCATCGCGGTGGCGTCGGAGCCGGACTGCGGCTCGGTCAGCGCGAAGGCGCCGATCTCGCGGCCCTCGGCGATGGCGCGCACGTATTTCTGCTTCTGTTCCTCGTTGCCGTTCTTGAGGATGCCGGCGCAGAACAGCGAGTTGTTGACCGACATGATGGTCGAATGCGCCGCATCGCCAGCGGCGATCTCGACCATCGCCAGCACATAGGCGATCGGGTCCATGCCGGCGCCGCCGTACTCTTCCGGCACCTCGATGCCCATCAGCCCGTTCTCGCCCAGCAGGCGGATGTTCTCCAGCGGGAACTCGCCGGCACGGTCGTGGTGCTCGGCGCTGGGGGCGATGCGCTCCTGGGCGATGCGCCGCGCCACGTCCTGGATCATCAATTGCTCTTCGGTAAAGCTGAAATCCACGTCGAACCCCTCCCGGGCATATTGGTCCGGCCATTGTAGCCGTGCCGACCATACGCCGGCGTGTGCAACTTGACCGGAACCGCCGCGCGGACCAAAATATCTCTATATCGCGATAGGAAGATATTTATGGATCTGGAGGACTGGTCGTCCCGGCTGAAGGTCTTCGCCGACGCCACCCGCGTGCGCCTGCTGGCACTGCTGGAACAGGAGGAGCTGACCGTGGCCGAGTTGTCGGCCATCACCCGCTTGGCGCAGCCGCGGGTCTCGACCCACCTGGCCAAGCTCAAGGAGGCCGGGCTGGTGCGCGACCGCCGCGCCGGCGTGTCGGCCTATTATCGCTTCGACGAGACCCTGCTGGACCCGGCCCAGCGCGCGCTGTGGCTGGCGCTGAGCACCGGCAGCGACGACCCGCTGCTGCGCCAGGACGCCGAGCGCGTGGCCGCGGTGCTGGCCAACCGCGCCGCCGACCAGAACTGGGCCGACTCGGTGGCCGGCGACATGGAGCGCCACTATTCGCCCGGCCGCACCTGGGAAGCGCTGGCACGCACCGCCCTGCCGCTGCTGGAGACCGGCGATGTGCTCGACATCGCCTCCGGCGACGGCGTGCTGGCCGAACTGGTGGCGCCGCACGCACGCCGCTATGTCTGCATCGACACCAGCGCACGGGTGGTGGCCGCGGCCAGCGAACGCCTGCGCCGGCTCGGCAACGTGGAAGTGCGGGAGGGCGACATGCATGCCCTGCCCTTCGCCGATGCCAGCTTCGACCTGGTGGTGATGATGCATGCCCTGACCTATGCGACCAAGCCGGCGCAGGCGGTCTGCGAATCGGCGCGGGTGCTGCGCCCGGGCGGCCGCCTGCTGCTGTGCAGCCTGGCGCGCCACGAGCACAAGGCCGCGGTGCAGGCCTACGGCCACGTCAACCTCGGCTTTTCGGCCAAGGAACTGCGCAAGTTCGTCGGCAAGGCCAGGCTCGAAGTCTCCAGCCTGGAAACCGTGACCCGCGAGAAGCGCCCGCCGCACTTCGAAGTGATTTCGTTGATTGCGGGGAAGCCGGGAATCGGGAGTGGGGAATCGGGAATCGAAAAAGCAACCGCCAAGGCCAAGGTGGCCGCAGGAGATGTCGCATGAGCGCCGTCGCTCCTCCCCCATTCCCCATTCCCCATTCCCCACTCCCGGCCTCCCAATGGCTCCACCCCCAGCGCGCCGAGGCGCTGCTGCAGGCCCTGTCCGAGCGGATCCTGATCATCGATGGCGCGATGGGCACGATGATCCAGCGCCATGGGCTGCAGGAGGCCGATTACCGCGGCGAGCGCTTCGCCGAGGGCTACGACGCGCAGGCCGCACACGTGCACGGCCCCGGCTGCGACCACGCGCCGCAGGGCCACGACCTGAAGGGCAACAACGACCTGTTGCTGCTGACCCGGCCGGAGGTGATCGCCGAGATCCACCGCGCCTACCTCGACGCCGGCGCCGACCTGCTCGAGACCAATACCTTCAACGCGACGTCGATCAGCCAGGCCGACTACCACCTGGAACACCTGGTCTACGAACTCAACAAGGCCGGCGCGCAGGTCGCGCGTGCCTGCTGCGACGCGGTCGAAGCGCTGACGCCGGACAAGCCGCGGTTCGTGATCGGCGTGCTCGGCCCGACCAGCCGCACCGCCTCGATCAGTCCGGACGTCAACGACCCCGGCTTCCGCAACACCAGCTTCGACGAGCTGCGCTCCACCTACCGCGAGGCCATCGACGGCCTGATCGACGGCGGCGCAGACACGCTGATGGTGGAGACCATCTTCGACACGCTCAACGCCAAGGCCGCGCTGTACGCGATCGAGGAGGTGTTCGACGCACGCGGCGGGCGCCTGCCGGTGATGATCTCCGGCACCATCACCGACGCCTCCGGCCGCACCCTGTCCGGGCAGACCGCCGAAGCGTTCTATGCCTCGGTCGCGCACGGGCGGCCGCTCTCGGTCGGGCTGAACTGCGCGCTCGGCGCCAAGGACCTGCGGCCGCACGTGGAGACCCTGGCGCGGATCGCCGATGGCTACGTCAGCGCGCATCCCAACGCCGGCCTGCCCAACGCCTTCGGCGAGTACGACGAGACCCCCGAGGAAATGGCGGCGACGCTGCGCGAGTTCGCAGAGTCCGGGCTGCTGAACCTGGTCGGCGGCTGCTGCGGCACCACCCCGGCGCACATCCGCGCCATCGCCGAGGCCGTGCGCGGGCTGCCGCCGCGCGTGCCGCTGGCGGCGCCGGCGCAGGCCGCCTGATGTCCGTCGCGCGCACGCCCGCCGCCCCCGCCCGCGCAGTCCTGCGCGGGCACGCTGCCGCCTGCGCGTGCGCCGGCACCTCCCCGTTTCCGGAACGCTGACCATGTCCTCCGCCCGCCACACCCGCCTGTCCGGCCTGGAACCACTGCTGCTGACTCCGGACCTGCTGTTCGTCAATGTCGGCGAGCGCACCAACGTCACCGGCAGCGCGCAGTTCCGCAAGCTGATCAAGGAAGAGCGTTACGAGGAGGCGGTGGAGGTGGCGCGCCAGCAGGTCGCCAACGGCGCGCAGATCCTCGACGTCAACATGGACGAGGGTCTGATCGACTCGGAGAAGGCGATGGTGCGCTTTCTCAACCTGATCATGTCCGAGCCGGACATCGCACGCATCCCGGTGATGGTCGACTCCTCCAAGTGGAGCGTGATCGAGGCCGGGCTGAAGTGCCTGCAGGGCAAGAGCGTGGTCAACTCGATCTCGCTCAAGGAAGGCGAGGCGCCGTTCGTCGAGCACGCGCGCAAGGTGCTGCGCTACGGCGCCGCGGCGGTGGTGATGGCCTTCGACGAGGTCGGCCAGGCCGACACCTGCGCGCGCAAGGTGGAGATCTGCACCCGCGCCTACCGCATCCTCACCGAGCAGGTCGGGTTCCCGCCGGAAGACATCATCTTCGATCCGAACATCTTCGCCGTGGCCACCGGCATCGAGGAGCACGACAACTACGCGGTCGACTTCATCGAGGCCACCCGCGAGATCAAACGCACCCTGCCGCATTGCCACGTCTCCGGTGGTGTGTCCAACGTGTCGTTCTCGTTCCGCGGCAACGAGACCGTGCGCCAGGCGATCCATTCGGTGTTCCTGTATCACGCCATCGCCGCGGGCATGGACATGGGCATCGTCAACGCCGGCGGCATGCCGATCTACGACGAACTGGATGCGGAGCTGCGCGAGCGCGTGGAGGACGTGATCCTCAACCGCCGCCGCGACGCCACCGAGCGCCTGCTGGAGATCGCCGAACGCTTTAAGAAGGCCGGGACCCGGGACTCGGGACCCGGGTCCCGGGAGAAGCTGGCGTGGCGCGAGAAGACGGTGCGCGAGCGCTTGAGCCATGCGCTGGTGCATGGCATCGACGAGTTCGTCGAGGTCGATACCGAAGAGGCGCGGCAGCAGGCCGCGCGGCCGCTGGACGTGATCGAAGGCCCGCTGATGGACGGCATGAACGTGGTCGGCGACCTGTTCGGCGCCGGCAAGATGTTCCTGCCGCAGGTGGTGAAGTCGGCGCGGGTGATGAAGAAGGCGGTCGCCTACCTGCTGCCCTACATCGAGGCGGAGAAGCTGCGCAGCGGCGACACCGGCAAGTCCAACGGCAAGATCGTCATGGCCACGGTCAAGGGCGACGTGCACGACATCGGCAAGAACATCGTCGGCGTGGTCCTGGCCTGCAACAACTTCGACGTGATCGACCTGGGTGTGATGGTGCCGACCCAGACCATCCTCGACCGCGCCCGTGCCGAGAACGCCGACATCATCGGCCTGTCGGGGCTGATCACCCCGTCGCTGGAAGAGATGACCCACGTCGCCCGCGAGATGCAGCGGCAGGGCTTCTCGATGCCGCTGCTGATCGGCGGCGCCACCACCTCGCGCGCGCACACCGCGCTGAAGATCGACCCGCATTACGCGGCGCCGACGGTGTGGGTCAAGGACGCCTCGCGCGCGGTGGGCGTGGCGCAATCGCTGATCTCGCGCGAACTGCGCGCGGCCTTCGTGGCCGCCAACGACGCCGACTACGCCGAGATCCGCCAGCGCCACAAGAACCGCGGCGACGCCAAGCGCCTGGTCTCGCTCGCGCACGCGCGCGGGCAACGCTTCGACGGCGGCTGGGACGCCTACACCCCGCCGGCGCCCAGGCAGCCCGGCCTGCACGTGTTCGACGACTACCCGCTGGACGACCTGGTCCCGCTGATCGACTGGACCCCGTTCTTCCAGGCCTGGGAACTGGCCGGCAAGTTCCCGGCGATCCTCACCGACGAGATCGTCGGCCAGCAGGCCAGCGAGCTGTACCAGGACGCGCGGGCGATGCTGCAGCGGATCGTGGAGGAGAAATGGCTGACCGCCAAGGCCGTGTTCGGGCTGTGGCCGGCGCAGTCGGTGGGCGACGATGTTGTCGTCCTGACGGACCGGGAATCGGGAAACGGGAATGGGGAATCGTCAGGCGCGACCGCGCCGCTCGACCATTCCCGATTCTCCATTCCCCATTCCCTGCACTTTTTGCGACAACAGGTCGACAAGCCCGCCGAGCGCCCGGACTTCTGCCTGGCCGACTTCATCGCCCCGCACGACAGCGGCAGGCAGGACTGGATCGGTGCCTTCGCGGTCACCGCCGGCATCGGCATCGAACCGCACGTGGCGCGCTTCGAGGCCGCGCACGACGACTACAACGCGATCCTGCTCAAGGCCCTGGCCGACCGCCTGGCCGAGGCGCTGGCCGAACGCCTGCACCAGCGCGTGCGCACCGAGTTCTGGGGTTACGCCGACGACGAGGCACTGGACAACGAGGCGCTGATCGCCGAGCGCTATCGCGGCATCCGTCCCGCGCCCGGCTATCCGGCCTGCCCCGACCACAGCGAGAAGCAGACCCTGTTCGCCCTGCTCGACGCCGGTCGCAATGCCGGCATGTCGCTCACCGAGAGCTTCGCGATGCTGCCGACCGCCGCGGTGTCCGGCTACTACTTCAGCCACCCGCAGAGCCAGTACTTCGTGGTCGGCCGGCTGGGCAAGGACCAACTCGCCGACTACGCCCGGCGCAAGGGCGTCTCGCTGCAACAGGCCGAACGCTGGCTGGCCTCGAACCTGGACTACGATCCGGAGTGAACCCACGCCGACCGCAGGCGCTCCTATAGCGCCTGTGCCGCCCCACGCGCCTTCGAGTCCAGCGCCGATGCCCATGTCCACACCGTCCCCATTGAAGATCGTGGTCACCGGCAGTGCCGGCCGGGTCGGCCGCGCGATCCATATCCGGCTCGCGCGCGAGCACCACGTCAGCGGCTTCGACCGGACGCCCTGCTCCACCGCCGACTGGGTCGGCGACCTCGACGATGCCGCACTGCTGGCGCGCGCACTGCAGGGCGTGGACGCCGTAATTCACACGGCCGCGCTGCATGCCCCGCACGTCGCGCATGTGCCGGCGGCGCGCTTCCGCCAGGTCAACGTCGACGGCACGCGCCGCGTCCTGGACGCCGCGGCGGCGGCCGGCGTGCGCCGCATCGTGTTCACCAGCACCACCGCGCTGTATGGCGACGCAGCCACTCCCGACGGCAGCGCCGGCTGGGTCGACGAGACGCTGGCGCCGCAGCCGCAGACCATCTACCACCACACCCAAGCTGGAGGCCGAGGCGCTGCTGCGCGAAGCGGCCGACCAGGGCGGTCCGAGCGTGCGCATCCTGCGCATGTCGCGCTGCTTCCCGGAACCGGTCAACGTGATGGCGGCATTCCGCCTGCATCGCGGCATCGACGCGCGCGACGTCGCCGAGGCCCATGCGGCGGCATTGCGGCGTGCCGGGTCGGCAAGCGCGACGTTCGTGATTTCCGGCGCCACCCCGTTCCTGCGCGAAGATTGCGCCGAGCTGCACACCGCGGCACCGGCGGTCCTGCACCGTCGCGCGCCGACGTTGGTGGCGGCGTTCGCGCAACGCGGCTGGGCACTGCCGGAACGGATCGATCGCGTCTATTCGCCGCAACGGGCGCTGGACGCGCTGGGCTGGCAACCGCGCCATGGTTTCGCGGAAGTGCTGCACCAATACGACACGCACGTGCCCGAGGTGCTGCCGCCCAACGACGGACGCGCCGTCAGCGACTGAACGCCCGGCGCTGATCGGCACACCGGGTTCGGATGGCGGAGCAAGGATGTGCGCCGTCGGCGCGAACCGGAAGTGCCCGGGGTTTTACCGGCCGGTTCGCGAATCCCGATAAGCACTTGATCGAAAAAGGGAAATGCCTGGGCACCATGAAACCGGGCAAGGCAGCCCCGCCCCCTGCACGTCGCCGCACGCCCGTTTCGCGAAATCGGCACTTTTTCCTTAGTCCCGGCCGGCAGTTATGCTGAGGGCTGTCGCGCCCTCTCGGGCGCGTGGATTGAAACAGCCCAAATCTTGATACAACGCCATTTGCAAGGCGTCGCGCCCTCACGGGCGCGTGGATTGAAACTCGATCTTTGAGATGTCGGCCTGCTTCAATCCAGTCGCGCCCTCACGGGCGCGTGGATTGAAACTCGTCAAGGGCGCGCGTGCCTCGACCAGGCCCGAGTCGCGCCCTCACGGGCGCGTGGATTGAAACATAGTCGGTGGTCTGCAGGGGTGGATGATGAGGAGGTCGCGCCCTCACGGGCGCGTGGATTGAAACACACCGGCGGCCTGCAAACCGACTGGTTGCCGTGGTCGCGCCCTCACGGGCGCGTGGATTGAAACTTCCCGCTGGAATTACAATCGTGCTGCCCGTCAGTCGCGCCCTCACGGGTGCGTGGATTGAAACCTGGCTTGCAAGATCGACGCGCTGCTCGGTTCCGGTCGCGCCCTTACGGGCGTGTGGATTGAAACCCCTTGCCGGCAGGGACTCGCTCACGCATGCCTGTCCCGCCATCCAAGGCGCCTGGGTGGAACCGTACCAGGCCCTTGGTTGCGCGGAGGCGCGATTCACGCCATCACCGCACCATGGACCTCAGCGCAGCAACACCGAAATGCCGAGGCCGCCCTGCCAGTCCGGGGTCTGCGACGACAGGCCGCGCAGCACCGACAGATCCAGTTGCACGCGGTTGGCGAACAGCCAGGTGACGCCGCTGCCAAGCGCGCGCATCTCGTCCTCGCCGCCGCCGATGCCGGCCTCGACGTAGGCGCTCAGCGTGTCGCAGGCGTAGAAGGTGTAGCTCGGCGAGACGCTCCAGCCGGAGCCGTCCTCGCTGTCGCTGACATTGCCGTATAGCGCCAGGCTACGCCCATCCGGCAGGTCCCAGCCGGCACTCACGCCCAGGTCGTAGCGGTGGCCGGCATCGCCGTACGGCGCGCGCCCGACCGGCAGGCTGGCGCTGCCGAGCAACGCCCAGCTGACGCGGTCGCTGGCGCTGGGCAATGCCTGCTTCAAGCCGATGCTGGCGTCGCCGCCACTGTGCCCGCGCTGGTCCTGCCCGCCGCCGCGCACGCGCTGCCACACCTGGCTGTCGATCGCCAGCTGCAACTCGGTGCGTGCGCTCAGGCCGAACCGCAGCCGGCTGTTGGCGACATATTCGGTGCTGCGCACGTCGCCGTCGCGGTCGTAGCTGCCATCGAAGAACGCCTGTTCCCAGGCCAACTGGCCACGCTGCAGGGTGGTCGAGGCGAAGCCGATACCGGGCCGGTCGAACGCCGGCGTGTCCTCGGCGCAGGCCACGCCGGCAGTGCCGGTAGTGGCCGCCAGCAGCAGCGCCCCGCGCAGCAGCACATCGCCGCGGCGGCGCAACTGCGGCCGGCGGCCATGGTGGGTGGCGACGAACGACGGCACCGCCCGCGATCGCTGCGGCGCGAGAAAAGGCAGAACAGGCATGCGCGAACTCCTTGCGATGCGGGAGCGGAGGGCTGCGCCTCAAGGCGCCGGCGGCGAGTGTGCCTGGATCGCCGCAATGTGCGATGTGAAGCCCGGCAGCAGCACCCGGTTGCCGTAGCCGCTGAGGTGATCGGCATCGAAGAACAGCGGGCGCCCGTCGCGGCTGCCGCTGCAGTACTGCGCGTCGCACAGCAGCGGCAACGGATCCCACACCGAGGCATGCGGCAGCTGCGCGGCGATGCGCTGCAGGCTCTGCAGCACCGGCGCACGGTAGCGCTCCATCGTCGCGCGTGCGATCGGGATGCCGCGCGCGCAGATCGGATTGCCGCGGTTGAACCAGTCCGAACAGCGATACGGCGGCGCGCGCAGCACCGGCTTGGGCGCTTCGAAGACGATACGCACGCCGCGCTGCGCCAAGGGCTGCAGCAGCGCGACCGCAGCCGCTTCGCCAGCGCTGCGCGCGGCCTGCGCCTCGGCACCCTCCTGCTCGGCCATCGCCGCAGTCTCGTCGAACAGGCGGTCCTGATCGGCCAGGCGCAGCACGCGCAGGGCGGGCAGAAAAAGTACATCGCCGTCGCGCGCGTGCGCGGCGACGTCGGCCAGGGTGCTGCGCTCATAGGCCTGGCAGCCGGGATTGCTGGCCTGCCAAGCCTGCAGGCCGACGATCGGGCAACCGCCGACACCGTAAAGTCGCACCGGCACCCCGCTCTGCAGCGCGAAGCGCCGCAGCAGTTCGTTGTAGGCCAGCGCATGCGAGTCGCCGGCCACGAACACCTGGCCGCCGTCATCGCGGTTGGGCAGCGTGCAGGCGCCGCGCTCGAACAGCTTGGCGCTGCCCACCTGCACCGGCACCTGGCGGGTTTGCAGCGCGCACTGCGGGAACTCCCGGCGCAGGCCCTTGGCATAGGCGTACCAGTCCAGCGGATGCCGGCTGACCGTGCTCAACCCGTAATAGCGCTGGGCGTTCTGCAGCAGCGCATGGGTGCCGCCGGCGAGCAGCACCAGGCCCAGCCCGGCGACGATGGTCCGCGCCGGCGTGCGCGCGCGGCCGATGCGGCCATGCCGCCACGGCAGCTCCACCCAGCGGTACGAGGCCAGCGCCAGCAAGGCGACCAGCAGCAGCGCCGCGGCTCTGGTCGGCGCCGATTCCAGACCGACGGTCCAGCGGAACAGCACGAACACCGGCCAGTGCCACAGATACAGCGAATACGAGACGCGGCCGATCGCCACCGGTACGCGGTGCGCCAGCGCGCGCCGGATCCAGCCCGCCGGGGCGCCATGCAGCAGCGCCAGCAGGGCGAGTGTGCCCAACACCGGCCACAGTCCATCCGGCCACGGCGAGTGGCCGGGACGCGCGCACCACAGGCCGACCACCACCGCCGCCAGCGCCATCGCCAGCAACGGCGAACGCCAGCTCCAGGCGCCCGGCGGCGACGCCTGCGTCCCGGCCTCGAAGCGTCCGCGCAGCGCCAGCACCTGGTACAGCAACACGCCGCTGCCCAGTTGCCAGAAGCGTGCGGTGGTCAGGTAGAACGCGGCCGCCGCATCGCCGGCATCGCGGCTATGCCGCCAGGCGAACGCCAGCGAGGCGGCCGAGGCCAGCGCCACCAGCAGCGTCGACCACACCCGACCGCGGCCGCCACGGTTCCAGGCCAGGAACAGCAACGGGAACAGCAGATAGAACTGCTCCTCCACGCCCAGCGACCAGGTATGCGTGTACGGATTGAATTCGGCCTTGGGCGAGAAGTAATCGTTGCCGGTCGCGGCCAGCACCCAGTTGCTGAGGCCGACGAAGGCCATGCGCCCGGTCCTGGCGCTGGTCTCGCTGAGCCAGGACTCGGGAATGAACAGGCCGCTGGCCAGGGCCGTGACCAGCAGGCACACCACCAGGGCCGGCGCGATGCGGCGCAGGCGCCGCGCATAGAACTGCGCGAACACGCCCAGCTGTCCGGCCGCCGGCAGGCGCTGCAACGACGCGCTGACCACGAAGCCGGAGATCACGAAGAACATGTCCACGCCGGTGAACCCGCCCGGCAACCACTGCGGGTCCAGGTGATAGGCGATCACCGCCAGCACCGCGATCGCGCGCAGCCCGTCCACGTACGGCAGATAGCCGCCGCCGGCCTGCGCGGGCGGCGGCGTGTGGCCGCGCCCGACGGCCAGCGTGCCCGTCCCTGGCAGCGCCACGTTTACCAGACCAGATCGTCGGGGATCTGGTACTTGGGATCGGCGTAGGGGTCTTCTTCTGCCGTCGCGTTCGGATCGACCCGCAGCGCCACCGCCGCCGGGAAGATCGCTTCGGCCTGGTCCAGCAGCGCCGCGGTCACCAGCAGGTAGCGACCGTTCTGCTGCAGCACGCCCAACTCGCCGGCGTTGAGCGCCTTGAGCTGGTCGGCGGTGACGTAGATGCGCTTGATCTTGCCGCCATAGGGGAAATGGCGGGCGATGTCGGCCTCGGCGTGGTTCAGCGCCTGGCCCTTGAGCAGTTCGTCGAGCTTGGCCCGCGCTTCACGGCGCAGGCGCGCTTCTTCCTGCTTCTGCCGCTCGGCCTCGATGCGCTCGTCCTTCTCGCGCTGGGCACGGATCGCATAGGCCTTGGCCAGATCGATGTCCTCGCGGCTGCGCGGCGGCCGCCCCGGCTGGCCGCCAGCGCCCTGCGGCTTGCCCTGGCCAGGGCCGTTCCCGTGCGGACGACTGCGCCCGCCGCCGGGCTTGCCGGCGTTGGGCGCGCCGCCGGGAGCGCGCTCGCCGCGCGCCCCGGCCGGTGCCGGGCGCTGGCCCGGCCGTCCCTGCGGCCGCGGCGCGGCAGGCGGGGCTTTGCGTTCGGGTTTCGGCGCGGGCTTGAAGCCCAGGCCCAGCAATTGCTCGCGGAGGGTATCGCTCATCGGGACGGCATCGGTCGGTTCGGGGGATCAGTAATGCGGCGGCGGCGGTTCGTCGGCCGGATCGGCGTAGAGCGTGCTGCGCACCTTGCCCAGATCTTCGAGCAGGTGACGCAGCAACTCGGCGTTGCGCTGGCTTTCGATACGGGCTTCGGCCAGGGCATCGCTCATTTCCGACAGCGCCTGCTCCTGGAAGGAGAGGCGCGTTTCCAGCTCGATCAGGCGGTTCTCCAGCAACCGATCCCGGGTGGAAAAATCATGCTGCATGGATTGAACGTCCGCGGCCGATGCCGTAATACGCCAGGCCGAAGCTCTCGATTTCCTGCGGATCGTAGAGATTGCGGCCGTCGAACACCACCGCATCGCCGATCAGCTCCTTCATGCGGGTGAAGTCGGGGCTGCGGAACTGCTTCCACTCGGTGACCACCGCCAGCGCATCGGCGCCTTCCAGCGCGTCGAAGGCATCGTCGCAGAAATGCAGATCGGCGCGCTCGCCGAAGATGCGCTTGGCCTCGTCGGTCGCCTCCGGATCGTAGGCACGCACCGTCGCGCCCGCCTCCCACAGTTGCGCCAGCAGGCGGCGGCTGGAGGCGGCACGCATGTCGTCAGTGTTGGGCTTGAAGGCCAGGCCCCACACCGCGAAGGTCTTGCCCTTCAGCGACTGCGCCGCACCGTAGTGGCGCTGGATCAGCTCGTACAGATGGCCCTTCTGCGCCTCGTTGACCGCTTCCACCGCATCCAGCAGCCGGGGCGCATGCCCGACCTGCTGCGCGGTGCGCGCCAGCGCCTGCACGTCCTTGGGGAAGCACGAGCCGCCGTAGCCGGCACCCGGGTAGATGAAGTGCCAGCCGATGCGAGGATCAGAGCCGATGCCCTGGCGCACCTTCTCCACGTCGGCGCCGACGCGCTCGGCGATGTTGGCGATCTCGTTCATGAAACTGATCTTGGTCGCCAGCATCGCGTTGGCCGCGTACTTGGTCAGTTCGGCCGAGCGCACGTCCATCTCCACGATGCGGTCGTGGTTGCGGTTGAACGGCGCGTACAGGCGACGCAGGCGCGCGGCCGAGCCGGGCTTGCTGCTACCGATGACGATGCGGTCCGGGCGCATGCAATCGGCGACGGCATCGCCCTCCTTCAGGAACTCCGGGTTGGAGACCACGTCGAACTCGATCGCCTCGCCGCGCGCTTCCAGCTCCGCGGCGATCGCCGCACGCACCTTGTCGGCGGTGCCGACCGGCACCGTCGACTTGTTGACCACGATGGTCGGCCCCTGGATGTGCTGGCCGATGGTGCGAGCCACCGCCAGCACGTACTGCAGATCTGCGCTACCGTCCTCGTCCGGCGGCGTGCCGACGGCGATGAACACGATATCCCCATGCGCGATGGCGCTGGCCGCATCGGTGGTGAAGAACAGCCTCCGTGCGGCGTGATTGGCCTTGACCATCGGCGAGAGGCCAGGCTCGTAAATCGGGACCACGCCCTTGTTGAGCCCATCCACTTTGGCCTGGTCGATGTCTACGCACACCACATGGTGGCCGACTTCGGCCAGACAGGTTCCGGTGACGAGCCCGACATAGCCGGTGCCGAATATCGCTACGCGCATGTAATCTCCTTTCGGTTATTGAAGGATGTTCAAAAGTTCCACGTCGAAGGTCAACATCGCATCCGGGCCGATCGGGCTGCCCGGCATTCCCTGCGGGCCGTAGCCCAGATTGGACGGAATCCAGAAGCGATACTTGGACCCCACCGGCATCAGCGCCACGCCCTCGCTCCAGCCCGGCACGACCTGGTTCAGCGCGAACTCGGCCGGCTGGCCGTTCTTGTAGGAGCTGTCGAAGACGGTGCCGTCGAGCAGCTTGCCCTCGTAGTTCACCCGCACCTTGCTGCTGGACGTGGGCCGCGCGCCGCTACCTTCGCGCAGCACCATGTACTGCAGGCCGGACGGGGTGGTGATCACGCCCTTCTGGTTCTTGTTCTGCGCCAGGAAGGCATTGCCTTCCTGCTTGTTCTTGGTCGCCACCGCGGCCTGCTTGGACGCACCGAAGGCCTGCAGCGTGGCCATCGCCTGCTCCTGGGTCATCGCGGTCTGGCCCTTGGCGAACACCGTGCGCACCGCGCCCATCAGCGTCGGCAGATCGATGTCGTTCTGGATCCGCGCCAGCGACGGACCGACCGCACGGTCGCCCAGCATCAGGCCCACGTTCTCCTTGGACACCGGCGGCGGCTGCGTGCCCGGCGCCATGCCCGGCACCGGCTGGCCGTTGCGCGCGGCCAGCTGCGTGCGCAGCGCGGTGTCGGTGGCCTGGGTCTGCTCATCGGACAGCAGCGGCTTGCCCTGCTTGAAGGCGTTCTCGATCGCGCGCTGCATCGCGTCCACGTCGATGTCCTGGGCGATCGGCTCGAACGAACGCGCCACATCCATGCCGATCGCGTAGCTGACCTTCTGCTTCTCGGTGCTCAGCGTCGTCGCCGTGCCGCCGGCCGCCGGCGCCTGCGCGGACGCGTGACCGGCGACCATCGCCATCCCCACCACCAGCGACGCCACGGCGCCGCGCATTCCCATCTTCATTCGCTACTTTCCCTGGAAGTGAACTGTGAACTGGACGCGCCGAACTGGCGCAGACAGAGGCCGGCATTGTCGCATGTGCGGCCGAGATGTTGACCCGCTTTCAGTGCGACGCCGGCTGCGCTTTCAGTTCGCGTTCGATGGCACTGCGCAAGGCCGGATCGTCCGGCGTGACCTTGCTCGGGAATTGCGCGACCACGCGCCCATCGCGCGCGATCAGATACTTGTGGAAATTCCAGCCCGGCGCCACGCCGGTGGCCTGGGTCAGTTGCTTGTACAGCGGCGTCGCCTCGTCGCCGATCACGTGCACCTTCTCGAACATCGGAAACTTCACCCCGTAGGTGAGCGTGCAGAATTCCTGGATCTGCTTCTCCGATCCGGGCTCCTGGCCCTTGAAGTCGTTGGACGGGAAGCCGAGCACGCTGAAGCCCTGCGCCGCGTACTGCTGCTGCAGCTTCTCCAGGCCGTCGTACTGCGGGGTGTAGCCGCACTTGCTGGCGGTGTTGACCACCAGCAGCACCTTGCCGCCGTAGGTCTTGTTCAGGTTCACCTTCTCCTTGCCGGCCAGCGGACGGTAGTCCCGGTCCAGCAAGGAGCCGGCCCAGACACTGCCGACGGTGCCGACAGCGGCCAGGATCGCGAGGAAAAACAGACGCTTGGGAAGTTTCATGGGGCACCGTCGAGAAGAAGTAAGGAAGTGGCACGCGACCAGGTCAGAAGTTGGGTCTGCAGCGTGTTGACATGCCGTGTAACGGTGTTATAGTTAAATACAACACCACTCACCCAGAGCAGGTCCCACGATGAACCTCAAACGCCTCCAGCGCAGTCTTCCGGCCCTGGTCATCGTCGGCACCCTGCTCTGCGCGAGCTGGATCGGCGCCCAACGCCACCAGGGACGGCCGCTGGATTATGGCGCCAGCACGCCGCACGACGACAGCGCCGCCGGCGCCGCACCTTCTACCGTCCCGGCGGTGCGGCGTCTGCGGGCTTCGCTGTCCGTGCCTTATTTCTCCTTCGCGCGCACCCTGCGCCCACGGAGCTGACCATGAGCGATATCCAATGGAGCGACGGCGCTCCGATCTACCGCCAGCTGAAGGAGCGCGTCATCGCGATGATGCTCGACGGCATCCTCAAGCCCGGCGACGCCCTGCCCTCGGTGCGCCAGGTGGCCGCCGAGTACCAGCTCAACCCGATCACCGTCTCGCGCGCCTACCAGGAACTGGCCGACGAGGCCCTGGTCGAGAAGCGTCGCGGGCTGGGCATGTTCATGACCGAGGAAGCGGCGCA
The DNA here is from genome assembly GCF_964278005.1 of uncultured Xanthomonas sp. NCBI lineage: Bacteria > Pseudomonadati > Pseudomonadota > Gammaproteobacteria > Lysobacterales > Lysobacteraceae > Xanthomonas > uncultured Xanthomonas sp. The sequence goes on along the minus strand of NZ_CAXYKF010000015.1, from coordinate 272,335 downwards.
GAAGCTGCGCGGCAGCGAGCGCGAGCGCTTCCTCAACGAAGAGTGGCCTCTGGTGCTGGAACGCATCCAGCGCCTGGGCCTGACATTGCAAGACTTGTTGCCACCGGGGAAAACGCCATGACTGCCGCTGTCGCCGCATCCGAATCCGTCGTCTACGCGCAGGGGTTGCGCAAGACCTACAACAACAAGCCGGCGCTGGCCGATGCGTCCTTCGCCATCGCGCCGGGCCGCATCGTCGGCCTGATCGGCCCCAACGGCGCCGGCAAGACCACCGCGCTGAAGGCGGTGCTGGGCCTGACCGCCGTGGAAGGCGAACTGCGCGTGCTGGGCATGGACCCGCGCAAGCAGCGCGACGCGCTGATGAACGAAGTGTGCTTCATCGCCGACGTGGCGGTGCTGCCGCGCTGGATGCGGGTCAGCGAGGCGATCGACTTCGTCGCCGGCGTGCATCCGCGCTTCGATCGCGCCAAGTGCGAGCGCTTTCTGGCCAACACCAAGCTCTCGCCCAAGCTGCGGGTGCGCGAGATGTCCAAGGGCATGATCGTGCAGCTGCACCTGGCCCTGGTGATGGCGATCGACGCGCGCCTGCTGGTGCTGGACGAGCCGACCCTGGGCCTGGACATCCTGTACCGCAAGGAGTTCTACCAGCGCCTGCTGGAAGACTACTTCGACGAACAGAAGACCATCATCATCACCACCCACCAGGTGGAGGAGATCGAGCACATCCTCACCGACGTGCTGTTCATCCGCGACGGCCGCATCGTGCTCAGCGCCGACATGGAGCACATGGCCACCCGCTACACCGAACTGCTGGTGCCGGCCGAGCGCATCGAGGCGGCGCGCGCGCTGCAGCCGATCGACGAACGCGGCCTGCCGTTCGGCAAGTCGGTGTTCCTGTACGACGGCGTGCCGCAGGCGCAGCTGACCGCACTCGGCGAAACCCGCACCCCCGGCCTGGCCGACCTATTCGTCGCCATCATGAAGGGCACCTACGCATGAACGCTCCCGCCAAATCGATCTCTCCCGTGTCCACCTTCAAGTGGCTGCTCAAGCGCGAGTTCTGGGAACACCGCGGCGGTTTCCTGTGGGCCCCGGTCATCACCGGCGGCATCGTCGCCACCCTGTACACGGTGCTGTCGATCATCGGCAGCATCGCCGGCCGCAACCACGGCGGCGGCGTACGTCTGAACGATGTGCAATGGGAAGGCCAGGCCAACAACGCCCACCAGATCATCGGCGCGGTCGGCGACGGCACCATGCTCGCCGGGGTGATCCTGGCCTGCATCGTGGTCGGCTTCGTGGTGTTCTTCTACGCGCTGGGCGCGCTGTACGACGACCGCCGCGACCGCAGCGTGCTGTTCTGGAAGTCGCTGCCGCTGTCGGACACCGGCACCGTGCTGTCCAAGGCCGCCTGGGCGCTGCTGCTGGCGCCGCTGCTGGCGATCGGCATCGGCCTGCTGATCGGCCTTGCACTGTGGGTGGTCACCGCCCTGACCCTGTCGGTCAACGGTATCCCGCAGAGCACCGCGGTCTTCACCGAATCGCACCCGCTGCGCATCATCGGCATGGTCCTGGCCGCACTGCCGGTGCAGGTGATGTGGTCGCTGCCGGCGATCGGCTGGCTGATGCTGTGCTCGGCCTGGGCGCGCAGCAAGCCGTTCCTGTGGGCGGTGCTGATCCCGATCCTGGGCTGCGTGATGGCCAGCATGATGGGCATCCTGCCGATGCTCGATGTCAACCACAATCTGATCTGGTACACCGTGGTCTACCGCGGCCTGCTCAGCGTGCTGCCCGGCAGCTGGGGTCCGGTGCTGAACGAGCAGGTGGCCGAGACCCACATCAGCGGTCCGCAGGATCTGGTCAATGCGATCCATCTCGGCGACAGCTGGGTGCTGTTCCGCGACCCCGACATCTGGATCGGCGCCGCGGTCGGCGTGGCCTTCATCGTCGCCGCGATCTACGTGCGCCGCTGGCGCGACGAAGCCTGATCGCACCTCCGTCTCTCTACCCTTTTCCGCAAGGAGTTTTCCGATGCGCAAGACCCTCGCCCTGTGTGCCCTGCTGTCGCTGCCGGCCGTCGCCATGGCCGACGACTGCAAGTATTCCGAACCGCGCGAACTGAAGCTGGATCTGACCGGGGTCAAGTCGGTGCTGCTGGACGTGCAGCAGAACGACCTCAAGCTCAGCGGCGCCAGCGGCGACTCCACTCTGCGCGGCCGTGCCTGCGCCTCCGACGCCGACATGCTCAAGGAGCTGACCCTGCGCCAGCGCCACGACGGCGACACCCTGGTGGTGACGCTGAAGCACGAGGGCAAGATCCACGGCATCAGCGTCGGCAACCGCTACGCCTACCTCAACTTGGCCGGCAGCATCCCCGCCAACCTGCCAGTGCAGCTGCAACTGGGCTCCGGCGACGCCGAGATCAGCGGCGTGGCCTCGCTCGACGCCAAGGTCGGCTCCGGCGACCTGCACGCGCAGAACATTCGCGGCGCGGTCAGCGCCACGGTCGGCTCCGGCGACATCGAACTGCGCAATGTCGGCAGCGTGGCCCTGCCGACGCTGGGCTCGGGCGACGTCAAGGCCGATCAGGTCGGCGGCGACGTCAAGGTCGGCACCGTCGGCTCCGGCGACCTGACCGTGCACGGCGTGCGTGGCAGCGTGCAGGTCGACAGCGTCGGCTCCGGCGACGTGCAACTGCGCGACGTCACCGGCAATGTCGCGGTGCAGACCGTGGGCTCCGGCGACCTGGATGTCGGCACCGTCGGCGGCAACCTGAGCGTGCAGAAGGTCGGCAGCGGCGACGTCACCCACCGCGGCGTGCGTGGCAGCGTCAACCTGCCCAAGCCGCGCTGATCCTGTCACCCGATTCTCCTTCCACATCCACACGAGGACGCGCCCATGCAGTACCGTTCCCTGTCCCTGGCCGGCGTCGCCCTGGCCGTGCTGTTCTCGCTCAGCGCCTGCCAGCGCTCGGCCTCGTCGAACGACCGCGTCGTCGTCGATCACGGTGGCGCGCAAAGCCTGACCTTCCTCAACGGCGACCTCACCCTGAAGGCCGATGGCCAGCCGCCGGCCACCATCACCCGCGACGGCAAGCTGTTGATCGATGGCAAGCCGGTCGCGCTGGACGCCGAGCAGCAGCGCCTGTTGCTGGCCTACCGCAGCCAGATCGAGGCGGTCGGCAAGCAGGGTGTGGAAGTCGGCAAGGCCGGCGCGGCACTCGGCGTGAAGGCGGCCGGCGATGCGATCAGCGGCGTGCTCAGCGGCGACACCGAGCACATCGGCGCGCAGGTCGAAGCGCAGGCCGACAAGATCAAGCAGGCGGCGCTGAAGATCTGCGACCAGGTCGCCGCGCTGCGCGCCGCGCAGGATGCGCTGATGCAGAAGGTGCCGGCGTTCCGCCCCTACTCCACCCTCGACGACGGCGACGTCAGCGACTGCAAGCACTCGGCCGCGTAATCGGCGGCAGCCACGCTGCCGCGACCATCGTCCACGAGCGCCCGCTGAGTCCGCGCTCCACCCCACAGTCGTGCAAACGTCTGCCGGGCGGGTCGCGGTCTCAGCGGGCGTAGTGTTTCGCGCCGGCCACGCAGACCATCGCGACCAGGGTCACCGCCAGCATCGTCCAGCTCACCATTTCGTGCAGCAGCAACGCGGCCAGGCCCAAGCCGATGAAGGGCTGGAACAACTGCAGTTGCCCGACCGCCGCGATCCCGCCTTGCGCCAGGCCGCGATACCAGAACACGAAGCCGATCAACATGCTGAACAGCGAGACATAGCCCAGGCCAAGCCATGCCGGCATGCGCACGGTGCCGAACGACGCAGGCTGCGTCAGCAAGGCCAGGGACACCATCAGCGGCAGCGACAGCACCAGCGCCCAACAGATGACCTGCCATCCGCCCAGCGTGCGCGACAGGCGCGCGCCCTCCGCATAGCCCAGCCCACACAGCACCACCGCGGCCAGCATCAGCAGATCGCCCTGCCACGAGGCGTCGATCCCGCCGATCGCCGCATAGCCGACGACGCTGCAGGCACCGGCCAGCGAGAACACCCAGAACGGTGGACGCGGGCGTTCGCCGGCGCGCAACACGGCGAACACGGCGGTGCACAACGGCAGCAGGCCCACGAACACGATGGAATGCGCCGAGGTCACATGCTGCAGCGCCAGTGCGGTCAGCAGGGGAAATCCGGCCACGCCCCCCAGCGCCGTCATCGCCAAGGCGGGGAGTTCGGCGCGGCGCGGACGCGGTTGCCGAAACCCGAGCAGGAGCGCCAGCCCCAGCGCGGCGGCAATGCTGGCGCGGGCGCAGGTCAGGAACACGGGGGAGAAATCGGCGACCGCGACGCGCGTTGCGGGCAACGACCCCGCAAAAATCATCACGCCGATACATCCATTGATCCAGCCACCGGTGGTTTTTTCCATGCGCGTCTCCTGCTGCATCGCCGTTGCAGTAGACGCCTCGCGGGACCGATCCGGCCAGATACGATCCAATACGGTTTCGCAGTACTGTTATGGCTCAAGACCCAGTACAGCTGACGACAGTGGACAGACCCGTAGCACCCGGCACGCGCATCGATGCGGTGATGGCCGACATCCGCGCCCGCATCGCCAACCGCACCAGCCTGCCGGGAGCGCGCCTGCCCTCCGTGCGCGCGCAGGCGCGCGCGCTGCGGGTGTCGGTGTCGACGGTGGTGGAAGCCTACGAGCGGCTGGCGGCCGAGGGCGCGATCGCGGCGCGCCCAGGGTCGGGCTTCTATGTGGCCGGGTCGGTGGCCCCACTGGCGCTGGCGCAACTCGGCCCGAAGCTCGACCGGCAGATCGATCCGCTGTGGGTGTCGCGGCAGTCGCTGGAAGCGGATGCGCGCGTACTCAAGCCCGGCTGCGGCTGGCTGCCACCCGAATGGCTGTACGGCGCGGGCATGCGCCGCGCACTGCGCACGCTGGCGCGCGCCGACACGCAGGAACTGACCGAGTACGCCACGCCCCTGGGCCACCCCGGCTTGCGCCAGTTCCTGTCGCGACGGCTGGCGGGCAATGGCGTGCAGGCGCCGCCCGAACAGATCCTGCTCGCCGAATCGGGCACGCATGCGATCGACCTGATCGGCCGTTTCCTGCTCTCGCCCGGCGACACGGTGCTGGTCGACGACCCGTGCTACTTCAATTTCCATGCCTTGCTCAAGGCGCATCGCGTGCAGGTCGTGGGCGTGCCCTATACGCCGAACGGACCGGACGTGGCGCACTTCGAAGCGGCGCTGCGGGCGCATGCGCCGCGGCTGTACATCACCAATTCGGGGATCCACAACCCCACCGGCGCGACCCTGTCCGCGGCGACGGCGCACCGGCTGCTGCTCCTGGCCGAGGGCTCGGACCTGGTGATCGTCGAGGACGACATCTTCGCCGACTTCGAGACCAGCCCCGCCCCGCGGCTGGCGGCCTTCGACGGCCTGGCGCGGGTCATCCAGATCGGCAGCTTTTCCAAGACGGTGTCGGCGTCGCTGCGTTGCGGCTACATCGCCGCACGTGGCGACTGGATCGAAAGCCTCGCCGACCTGAAGATCGCCACCAGCTTCGGCGGCGGCCGGCTGGCGGCCGAGGCCGTGCGGATCGCCCTGACCGACAGCGGCTACCGCCGGCATCTGGAGACCTTGCGGCGGCGCCTGGCGGAGCAGATGGCCAGGACGGTAGAGCGGCTCCAGGGTCTCGGCGTCCGACCCTGGCTGATTCCACGGGCCGGCCTGTTCCTTTGGTGCAGGCTGCCCGCGGGCATGGAGGCCGCAGCGATCGCGCACGCCTGCCTGCAGGAAGGCGTGGTGCTGGCGCCGGGCAATGCCTTCAGCCAGTCGTTGAGCGCAGGCGATTTCCTGCGTTTCAACGTCGCGCAATCCACCGACGAACGGATCTTCAGCGTGCTCGCGCGCGCCATGCAGTCCGCTTCGACCTCACGCAGCTGATGCGCGGCCAGCGCGCCTCGCCACGACCGCAGCCGCCGCACGTTCTAGAATGCCCGCACTCCCCCACTGCATCGCCTCCATGAAGAAGACGCTGTTCGCCTGGTTCTCGCTGTTGTCGTTATGCCTGCTGCTCGCCGCCTGCGGCGGACGCGGCGGCGAGACCACCTCCTCGCGCGCCGAGCGCAGCAAGCCGCGGGTGGCGGTGGACAGCATGAACGTGATGCTGCGCCGCGCCCCGGCCGCCAATGCCACCATTGGGCCCGACGGCAGCCTGCGCATCGACGATATCGAACTGCCGCTGCCCGCCGCGCAGCGCACCGAACTGCAGCAGTTGTTCATGCACCTGCAGATGCAGCGCCAGCGCACCCTGGAGACCGCGGCGCCGGACCCGAACATGCGCTCGGTGGGCTTCGCGCCGACCCCGGAGATCACCGAAGCGCAGGCGGCCGTGCTGCGCGACATTCCCTCGCTGCAGCCCTACCGCGACAGTTTCGGCAACCTGCAGGCCGAGCGCCGCTGAGGCGTGCCGGCGCGCGTGCGCCGGCATGAGAGCCCTCAGTAAGAGTTGGCCCCTTCCTTTGGGAGCGGCTACAGCCGCGATGGGCTTTACCGGGAAGGCCCGTCGCGGCTGAAGCTGCTCCTACGCCAGCTTGCGATGAGGTGTCTGGGCGCAATGTGGGAGGGACTTCAGTCCCAACTGCTTTCACCGTGCGATCTTCTGTTGCGCCTGGCACGACCACACGGCCGTGCCAGGCCTGCGTGCAGCGCTGGCGCAACTCAGCCGCCGCCACCCGCGCCGGCATGGATGCCGCCCTCGGTCAGTGCGGCAGGGTCCAGCAGCCGGCGCAGTTCGTCCTCGCCTAGGCCGCTGTCCTCCTTGGCCACCTCCAGCACCGGCCGGTTCTCCTTGTAGGCACGCTTGGCGATCGCCGCGGCCTTCTCGTAGCCGATGATCGGATTCAGCGCGGTCACCAGGATCGGATTGCGGTCCAGCGCCTCGCGTACCCGCTCCTCGCGCACCTTGAGCCCGGCGATCGCCGAATCGGCCAGCAACACCGAGACGTTGCCCAGCAACTGGATCGAGTCCAGCAGGTTCGCCGCGATCAGCGGCAGGGTCACGTTCAACTGGAAGTTGCCGGTCTGCCCGGCCACGGTGATCGCGGTGTGGTGGCCGATGACCTGCGCGCAGGCCATCACCGTGGCTTCGGGGATCACCGGATTGACCTTGCCCGGCATGATCGAGCTGCCCGGCTGCAGCGCCGGCAACTCGATCTCGCCGAGGCCGGCCAGCGGCCCGGCATTCATCCAGCGCAGGTCGTTGGCGATCTTGATCAGCGCCACCGCCAGCGCGTTGAGCTGGCCGGACAGTTCCACCGCATCGTCCTGCGCGGCCAGGCCCTCGAACTTGTTCTCGGCGCTCTCGAAGGTATGGTCGGTCAGCGCCGACAGCGCCTTGGCGACCTTGCTGCCAAAGCGCGGATCGGCGTTGATGCCGGTGCCGATGGCGGTGCCGCCCAGCGGCAGCCGGCGCAGGCGCTTGAGGCTGTCGTCGATGCGCGCCTGCGCCGACACCAGCTGCGCCGACCAGGCACCGAACTCCTGACCGAAGGTCAGCGGCATCGCGTCCATCAGATGGGTGCGCCCGGTCTTGACCACACCCTGCAACTGCTTGGCGCGCTTGTCGATCGTCTTGCGCAGGTGCTTGAGCGACGGCAGCAGATGCTCGCGCGCCGCCAGTAGCGCAGCGACGCGGATCGCGGTGGGGACCACGTCGTTGGAACTCTGGCCGAGGTTGACGTGGTCGTTGGGATGCACCGCCGGCCGTGCCTTGCTGCCGTTCTTGCCCTCGCCCTTGGCGGCGCGGTTGGCCAGCGTGGCAATGACCTCGTTGGCATTCATGTTCGACGAGGTGCCGGACCCGGTCTGGTAGATGTCGATCGGGAAGTGCGCGTCGTGGCGGCCGTCGGCCACCTCCAGCGCCGCGGCCTGGATCGCCTTGGCGACGGCCTTGGGCAACAGCTCCAGGTCGGCATTGACGCCGGCCGCGGCGGCCTTGATCAGGCCCAGCGCGCGGATGAAGCCGCGCGGCATCGGCTGCCCGGACACCGGAAAGTTCTGTACCGCACGCTGGGTCTGTGCCCCCCACAAGGCATCGGCGGGCACCTGCAGTTCGCCCATGCTGTCGTGTTCGACCCTGAATGTGTCACTCATCGCGCAATCTCCGCATCTGCAAAAGGGAATCCATCGGCGCCGTCGTCGGACGTCCGGGGAGGCAGGCTGGCGGGATTGCGGCTGGCGCACGCATTATCCGTGGCGCAGCGCCCGGCGTCAGCAGTGTGCGCCGGCGGATGTTAGGAATGTCTGGAGGCGTGCCAGGCGCGCGCGGTGATCGGCGGATGCAGGCAGCCAACGCGGTGACCGTCGACGTTACGCAATGACCGGCTGTAGCGCCGACAAGACGCGGCAGCACGCGGGCTGCCGTGGCGACCGCCGCGGCAGGACCGGCGGCATTGCGCCGCCGGCCAGGACGCTTACTGCTGGCGATTGCTCTGGAACACCAGGTCGTTGTAGCTCTTGAGCAAGCGTGCCGGCGAACCCTCCGGCGCGACGATCGGATTGTCCATCGAGCGCTGCTCGAACTCGCTGTACGGAATCTTCTCCGCCACCCGCTTGATGCGCGCCTTGGATTCCTTGCGGAAGTTCTCCGCCGCGGTCTCGAAACCGCTCCAGTCGGACTTGCCCGGCTCCTGGTTGGCGACCTTGGCATGCGCCTCGTCGGATAGGCTGTTGAAGCCGGCCACCAATGCCGTGGCCTTGGCGGTGTCGAACTCGTCGTCCTGCATCAGGCCGACGATGTCCTTGGCCTCGAGCATCATCGACAACCGATAGAAGTCACGGGTGCGGCCCTCGGCCTTTTCCATCGCCTTCAGCTGCTCGCGCTGCGCGGCGTCGTTCTGCGCCTCCAGTTCATGGCTGAAGGCCTCGCTTGCCTCGTGGAATTCGGACAGCGCGGCCATCAGCGGCGCATGCAGTTGCTTGCCCTTGGCGAACTGGTCGTCCTGGTAGTCCTCCCGGTCGTAGTAGTCGCGCGCCTGGTTGGCCAGCGGCTGCAGCGTCTTCAAGGCGGCCAGATAACGCTTGGCCGCGGCATCCAGCGCAGGCAGCGACGGCTTGGCCGCGATCGCCTGGGTCATCGGCGCATCGCACAGCTTCATCGCGTACTCGTCGATCGGGGCGGGCCCGTACACGCTGGTTTCCTTGCCGGTGGGGCCGGCCTTGGGATCGGCCATCCAGCGTACGTACTGCTGCGCGCCTTCGTGGATGCGCCCATCGACCTTGTTGAAGCATTCGATGTAGGCGTTGAGCTTGCCGGTCAGCGCCTGGTCCGCGTCGCTGGCGCCGGCGTCGGCGGATGCATGGTTGGCATCGGCACTGGCATCGGAACCGGCCGGTGTCGCCGCAGGCTTGCCACCGCAGGCGGTGAGAAAAACGGACACAGCGGCGGCCAGCGCCGCCAGACGCAAGGAAGATTTCATGGGGGAATATCGAGGTTGAAAACGGTTACAGAAAGTTTAGCAAACGAAAAGATCGTCGCGGCGTGATGGTTGGAGGGCTGGGATGATCAGCCATTCGGTTGCTGAAAGGCCGGGGAGTCGGGATTGAGGATTCCGCAACAGCAGTTGCGCGTCCTTCCACGGTATTCGTTGGCGACGCTTTGCCTGTGACGGACTGCGCGAGATGGCGCGCGCCTGCGGCGGCGACGCAGTGCATCGGCTAGACTGCGGCGACGTATCACCGATGGAACCCTCACGCCGCCATGGGCGACGATTCAGACTGTAGATGCCGGCGCACGCCGCGCCGGACCACGCACCCCGCCGTTTCCACCCCTCCCGCCCGGCGCCATGACGCGCCAGCCGCGCGCGCCGGGGAACGCACATGATCGGCAACCTCCTGCTGCTGGCAGTGGCGATGCTGCTGGTGCTGCTCAACGGCTTCTTCGTCGCCGCCGAGTTCGCCCTGGTCAAGCTGCGCCACACGCAGGCCGTGGGCCTGGCCGAGCACCACGGCTGGCGCGGCCGCCTGCTGCTCAACGTGCACGGCCACCTCGACGCCTACCTGTCGGCCTGCCAGCTCGGCATCACCCTGTCCTCGCTGGGCCTGGGCTGGGTCGGCGAGCCGGCCTTCGCGCATCTGCTGCAGCCGCTGTTCGACCTGCTGGGGCTGAGCGAAGAGGCGGCGCGCCTGAGCGCCTTCATCATCGCCTTCAGCGTCATCTCGTTCCTGCACATCGTGCTGGGCGAACTGGCCCCCAAGTCGATGGCGATCCGCCGCCCGGAGCGCATGTCGCTGTGGACCGCCGCACCGCTGTACCTGTTCTACTGGGCGATGTATCCGGCGATCTGGCTGCTCAACACCAGCGCCAACGGGCTGCTGAAGGCCGCGGGCTGGGGCGATGTCGAGCACACCTCGCACCGCTATTCGCGCGAGGAACTGAAGCTGATCGTCGGCCGCCAGCAGCCCGCCGGCGGCGCGCCGGATCACGAACTGACCCTGATGAGCCATGCCTTGGAGCTGCCGGAACTGGTGGCCGGCGATCTGATGCGCGCGCGCGACCATCTGCGCGGGTTCCGCGAAGGCATGGCGCTGGACGCGGTGATGGCCGAGTTCGCCGACAGCCGCTACAGCCGCTATCCGTGGTTCGACCGCGACGGCGAGCAGGTGCTGGGCATCCTGCACATGAAGGACCTGCTGGTGGAGATCGCCCGCGGCCGCCGCAGCGACGACCTGCGTCCACTGCTGCGCCCGGCCAACCTGATCGCGCTGGAAACGCCCGTGCCGCTGGTACTGGAGCGCTTCCGCACCGGCACCACGCACATGGCGCTGTGCGTGGACGAGCACGGCCGCATCCTCGGCTACTTCACCCTGGAAGACCTGCTGGAAGTGGTGGTCGGCGACATCGAGGACGAGCACCCGCACGTGGTCAAGGACGCGCCGACCCGCGGCGCCGACGGCAGCGTGCTGGTGGCCGGCTCGACCTCGATCTTCCGCCTCGAACGCCTGCTCGGCCGCGACCTGCGCGCGCCGGAGCACCTCAACTCGGTCGGCGGGCTGATCGTGCACCAGTTGCAGCGCCTGCCCGAGGAAGGCGAGCAGTTGGAGATCGACGGCCACCTGTTCACGGTCAAGCGCATGGCCGGTCACCGCATCCAGGCGGTGACGGTACGCCTGGCGCCGGCCGAGGCCGCGCCGACGTAGAATGGCGCCCCCGCCGACACCACCCCACGCCCCGCCATGTCCGATTCCGCCCTGCTCGCCCTGTCCCCGCTCGATGGCCGCTATGCCGGCAAGGTCGACGCCCTGCGGCCGATCTTCTCCGAATACGGCCTGATCAAGGCGCGGGTGAAGGTGGAGATCGAATGGCTGCTGGCGCTGGGCGCCGAGCCGGGCATCGGCGAGCTGGCCGCGTTCTCGCCGGCGGCGGCGCAACGCCTGCGCGCGCTGGCCGAGGGCTTCGGCGTGGAGCACGCGGCGCGGGTCAAGCAGATCGAGCGCACCACCAACCACGACGTCAAGGCGGTGGAGTACTTCATCAAGGAGCAGCTCAAGGACGACGCCGAACTCGGCCCGGCCCTGGAGTTCGTGCATTTCGCCTGCACCAGCGAGGACATCAACAATCTCAGCTACGGGCTGATGCTGGAGCAGGCCCGGCGCGAGGTGCTGCTGCCGACCCTGGACGCGGTGATCGCGACGCTGCGCGCCCTGGCCCATGCGCAGGCCGCACAGCCGATGCTCTCGCGCACCCACGGCCAGACCGCCTCGCCGACCACCCTGGGCAAGGAGATCGCCAACGTCGTCGCCCGCCTCGAGCGCCAGCGCCGGCAGATCGCCGCGGTCGAGCTGACCGGCAAGATCAACGGCGCGGTCGGCAACTACAACGCCCACGTCGCCAGCTACCCCGACGTCGACTGGCCGGGCTTCGCGCAGCGTTTCGTGGAAAGCCTGGGCCTGGTGTTCAACCCCTACACCACCCAGATCGAGCCGCACGACAACGTCGCCGAACTGGGCGACGCCACCCGCCGCGCCAACACCGTGCTGATCGACCTGGCGCGCGACATCTGGGGCTACATCTCGCTGGGCTACTTCAAGCAGAAGCTCAAGGAAGGCGAAGTCGGCTCCTCGACCATGCCGCACAAGGTCAACCCGATCGACTTCGAGAACGCCGAAGGCAACTTCGGCATCGCCAACGCCCTGTTCGAGCACTTCTCGGCCAAGCTGCCGATCAGCCGCTGGCAGCGCGACCTCACCGACTCCACCGTGCTGCGCGCGCTCGGTACCGCCTTCGGCCACACCCAGGTGGCGCTGGACTCGCTGGCCAAGGGCCTGGGCAAGCTGACCGTGAACCCCGAGCGCCTGGACGCCGACCTGGACGCGGCCTGGGAAGTGCTGGCCGAAGCCGTGCAGACGGTGATGCGCCGCCACGGCCTGCCCAACCCCTACGAGCAGCTCAAGGCGCTGACCCGCGGCCAGGGCATCACCGCCGACTCGATGCGCGCCTTCGTCGAGACCCTGGACCTGCCCGAGGACGCCAAGCAGCGCCTGCGCGACCTGACCCCGGGCGGCTACGTCGGCCTCGCCGAGCGGCTGGCACGCGGCATCTAGGGCGCGTCACCCATTCCCAAGTATGCCGCGTTGGGTCTGGCAGGCGCGCTGCCGGCGTTGCGTGGCGCAGCGCCTGACTGGCCGTCAGGTCGAGCCGCGCGGCGCCGGCAGCGCGCCTACCAGGCCAGACCCGAAGGACCGCGGCGCGGCATGCTCGGGGATCGATGGCACGCCCTAGCCCCGTCCATCCTGGGTTAATCGGCCGGGGGCATGCTGGTGGCTCACAGCAGAGCCCCGCGATGAGACCCACCCCGTTGTTTGTGTTGCCGCTGCTGGTCCTGGCCGGCTGCGCGCAGGCGCCACGCCCGCCCGCCGGCGATGGCGCACACACTGCCGCCCCGCGCACTGTGGTCATGCAGGCCGCGCCGCCGATCGCGGCGGCGCCGTCGGCCGGCGACGTCGCCGATGGCGACGAGCGCGACGCCGAGGCGCCGATCCGCATGGCCGCCTCGGCCAGCGGCGACATCGATTGCGACGGTCGCGACCTGAACATCGTTGGCCGCGACGCCACCCTGGTGCTGCACGGGCACTGCGCCACCGTCAGTCTGTTCGGCCGCAACGGCAACCTGCAGATCGAGCGGGCCGACACCCTGCGCGTGCTCGGCGACAACGCCCAGATCGCGATGCGCGGCGATGCTGGGCAGGTCGCATTGTTCGGCCGCCATGGCCGGCTGCAGATGGCGCGCATCGCGACACTGGACGTGTCCGGCGACCAGAACCAGTTGCAGGCCAGCGAGATCGACACCATCGCCCTGCAGGGCAACGGCAATGCCATCGTCCAGCGCAGCGGCAGCGCCCAGGTCGACGACAGCGGCCGCGACAACCGCATCCTCGTCCAATAGCGCGAGCGGCGCTGCGCCCCCACTGCCCTGACCTACCCGGCGTCGCCGTCATCGCCCAGTCCGGATGCGCCTGGCGCCGCCCCTGGCCTGCGCGCACGGGGTCACCCACGTTGCGCGGTCGCGACACGCCGCCAGGGCCTCCGAATGGCCACCGATACGCGCACGGCGGCGCACGCGAAGGCCAGCGCGATGGCCCCACGCGCCAAACCGGCGGACAATGGCGGGGTCGGCCGGCGCCGCTGCGCGCCTGCCCTTTACCTTCCGCGTCGCAAGGACCCACCGCACATGGCTGCCCGCAAGACCGCCGCTCCCGCCTTCGAACTCCACGCCCGCCCCGGGCAACCGCTGGGCATGCCCGCGGCGACCTTCCTGCGCGACTACTGGCACAAGCGCCCGTTGCTGATCCGCAACGCCTTCCCCGGCTTCGTTTCGCCGATCGAGCCGGGCGACCTGGCCGGCCTGGCCTGCGAGGAAGCGGCGCTGTCGCGGCTGATCGAGCACGACCGCGCCAACGACCGCTGGCGCGTGCGCAGCGGCCCGTTCCAGGAGCACGAATTCCCGGGCATGCCCGACCACGACTGGACCCTGCTGGTGCAGGACGTGGACAAGTGGGACCCGGACATCCGCGCCCTGCTCGAGCAGTTCCGCTTCCTGCCGCGCTGGCGGGTGGACGACGTGATGGTCAGCTTCGCCGCGCGCGGCGGCTCGGTCGGCGCGCACGTGGACCACTACGACGTGTTCCTGCTGCAGGCCCACGGCCATCGCCGCTGGCAGATCGACGCCAGCGTCGCACTGGGCCGCCCGGCGCCGCCGACCGACTTCCGCGACGACGTGGAGCTGAAACTGCTGCGCCAGTTCGACCCGACCCACGACTGGGTGCTGGGGCCGGGCGACATGCTGTACCTGCCGCCGCTGGTGCCGCACCACGGCGTCGCCGAGGACGCCTGCCTGACCTTCTCGGTGGGCATGCGCGCACCGTCCTCGGCCGAACTGATCGCCGACTACCTGGACACCCTGATCGACGGCGCCGACGAGGCATTGCGCTACCACGACGAAGACCTGCAGGCGCCGGCCGATCCGTACGAGATCGACGCGGCGGCGATGGGCCGCGTGGTCGAGGCGCTGAACGCCCTGCGCATGAACGACCCGGACAAGCTGGGCGCCTGGTTCGGCCGCTTCATCACCACCTACCGCGCCGCCGGCGACATCCTGCCGCCGGCCGGCCTGCCCCCGGCGGAAGAGATCGCCGCCGCGCTTGAACAGGGCCTGGTCCTGCAGCGGCATCCCTGGGCGCGGCCGGCGTGGCGGCGTGCCAGCCGCGGCGCCATGCTGTTCTGCAGCGGCCAGGAGTTCGCGCTGCCGGTCAAGGACGCCAAGCGCCTGGCCGCGGCCGAACACATCGACGGCACCGACTACGCGGCGCTGTCGGCGGCCGGCAGGCAGACCCTGCTGGAACTGATCGCAGGCGGCTTCTACCAGCCACTGGAGGCCGAGGACGCCACCGACGAGGACGCCGACGCGGCCTGATCCGACCATGCCCGGCCCCGGTTTCCGCATCGCTGCGCTGGATCCCGTCCGCGACGGCGCCGAACTGCGCGCGCTGCGTGCCGCGGCCGGCACCGCCGCGGACCTGGCCGACGCCGCGGCGCTGGACGCGCTGGGCGACCATCTGGTCGCGCGCAGCGAGGACGGCCACGCGGTGGGCGCGGCCCGGCTCGGCGCGGACCGGCGGATCCCCGCGCTGGCGGTGCTGCCGGACTGGCGTGGGCGCGGCGTCGGCAGCGCGCTGCTGCGCGGCCTGATCGCGCAGGCACAGCAGCGGGGCTGGCCGCAGCTGGAGCTGCATGCGCCCGCCGCGACACTGGCATTCCATGCCCGCCACGGCTTCCTGCCGCCGCCGGGCGGCGTGGCCGCTTCTGCGGAGGCGGTGCCGCTGCGCCGCCGCTTCGACGGCGCGGTGGCGGTGGAGGACGCGGCGATGGCACTCGCCGCCAGCATCGCGGTGCTGGCGCAGGCCCGCCGCCAGGTGCTGATCCACAGCCGCATGCTGGATCCCGGCCTGCTCGACGATGCCCGCGTGGTGGAACAGGTGCGGCGCTTCGCGGTCGCCGCGCATCCCAAGCAGGTGCGTGTGTTGCTGCACGACGCGACCGCGCCGCAGCGTGCCGGCGCCCCCTTGCTGGCGCTGGCACAGCGCCTGCCCAGCGTGTTCCAGTTCCGCGAAGTCAGCGATCCGGTGGACCGCAGCGACGCCACTGCCTACCTGGTCAACGACGGCGGCGGCTACTACTTCCGTGGACTCGGTCACCGTTACGACGGCGAGACCGACCTGCTCGGTGGCGGCCGCGCGCGCCAGTTGCGCGCCGCCTTCGACCGGGTCTGGGAGCGCGCCCGGCCCTGCAGCGAACTGCGCGCACTGGGCTGGTGAGGCAGCCGCGGCCGCGCCGCCGCAACTGCCACGGATGAACCGGGATCGGCCTTGACCACGCCGAATGCACACCCCGGCTGGTTCATGGGGGTATAATTTTTGCGCTTGATTACGCCCGCGCGGCCCTCGCGTCCGCCGGTTCCTGCCGCAAGCCACCCCAAACAAAGCGACCGCACCCCACCATCGTGGACAATCTACTCAAGCAGTTTGCGCAGTCATCGCAACTCGCCGGCGGCAATGCCGCCTATATCGAAGACCTGTACGAACAGTATCTGGTCTCTCCCGACAGCATCGATCCCAAGTGGAAAACCTACTTCGACGGCTTCCAGGGCCGCGATGCCGGTGACGTCCCCCACTCGGCGGTCATCGCCCACATCGCCAGCGCCGCGCGCCAGGCCGCCAACAGCGGCACCGGCCCGAGCGGCGACGAGCGCGAGCGCCATGTCGGCCGCCTGATCACCGCCTACCGTTCGCGCGGCCACCTCGGCGCGCGCCTGGATCCGCTGGGCCTGACCCCGCCGGTGAACCCGCCGGACCTGGGCCTGCCGTTCCACAGCCTGTCGGAAAGCGATCTGGGCAGCGAGTTCAGCACCGGCGGCCTCGGCGGCCAGCCGCGGATGAAACTGCGCGACCTGCTGGCGCGGCTGAAGGCGACCTACACCGGGTCGATCGGCAGCGAGTTCATGCACATCTCCGAGTTCGAACAGCGCCAGTGGATCTACCAGCGCCTGGAGAACGCGGGCGGCAACATCGCCGGCGACACCGCCAGCCGCCGCCGCACCCTGGAGCGGATCACCGCCGCCGAGGGCCTGGAGCGCTACCTGCACACCAAGTACGTCGGCCAGAAGCGCTTCTCGCTGGAAGGCGGCGACTCGCTGATCCCGATGATGGACGTGCTGGTGCAGCGCGCCGGCAACGACGCGGTCAAGGACATCGTGGTCGGCATGGCCCACCGCGGCCGCCTCAACGTGCTGGTCAACACCCTGGGCAAGAACCCGCGCAAGCTGTTCGACGAGTTCGAAGGCAAGTTCGAGCACGCCCACGACGACCGCGCCCACACCGGCGACGTGAAGTACCACATGGGCTTCTCCGCCGACGTGGCGGTGGCCGACGGCAAGTCGGTGCACCTGGCGCTGGCGTTCAACCCCTCGCACCTGGAAATCGTCGATCCGGTCGTGGTCGGCAGCGTACGGTCGCGCCAGGAGCGCTACGGCGACGCCGCGCGCAAGTCGGTGCTGCCGGTGATCATCCACGGCGACGCCGCGTTCGCCGGCCAGGGCGTGGTCATGGAGCTGTTCCAGATGTCGCAGGCGCGCGGCTTCGCGGTCGGCGGCACCGTGCACATCGTGGTCAACAACCAGATCGGCTTCACCACCAGCGCCCGCGACGACGCCCGTTCCACGCTGTACTGCACCGACGTGGCCAAGATGATCGGCGCGCCGGTGTTCCATGTGAACGGCGACGATCCGGACGCGGTGGCGTTCGTGGCCAACCTGGCCTACGACTTCCGCCAGCAGTTCAACAAGGACGTGGTCATCGACCTGGTCTGCTACCGCCGTTGGGGCCACAACGAGGCCGACGAGCCGGCGGCCACCCAGCCGGTGATGTACCAGACCATCCGCAAGCACAAGACCACCCGCGAACTGTACGCCGCCCAGCTGGAAAGCGAAGGCGTGCTGCAGGCCGGCGAGGCGCAGGCGCTGGTCGACGGCTACCGCAACAAGCTCGACTCGGGCGAATACACCACCGAGCTGGCGACCCGCAAGCCCGACGAATTCGCCATCGACTGGTCCAAGTACCTGTCGGGCAAGCTGTCGGACAAGGTCGACACCACGGTCAAGCGCAAGACCCTGGATCAGCTGGCCAAGATCATCACCACCATCCCGGGCGGCGTCGAGCTGCACCCGCGCGTGGCCAAGATCTACGAGGACCGCGTGAAGATGGCCGCCGGCGAACTGCCGGGCGACTGGGGCTTCGCCGAGAACCTGGCCTACGCCACCCTGCTGGGCGAAGGCCACAAGCTGCGTCTGGTCGGCCAGGACGCGGGCCGCGGCACGTTCTTCCACCGCCACGCGATCCTGCACGACCAGAAGACCGACAGCTACTACCTGCCGCTGCGGCAGCTGGTGGAGAACCCGGAAGACGCCACCGTGATCGACTCGCTGCTCAGCGAGGAGGCGGTGATGGGCTTCGAGTACGGCTACTCCACCACCGATCCCAACGCGCTGTGCATCTGGGAAGCGCAGTTCGGCGACTTCGCCAACGGCGCGCAGGTGGTGATCGACCAGTTCATCGCCGCCGGCGAAGCCAAGTGGGGCCGCATCTCGGGCCTGTCGCTGTTCCTGCCGCACGGCTACGAAGGCCAGGGCCCGGAGCACAGCTCCGCACGCCTGGAGCGCTTCCTGCAGCTGTGCGCGCTGGAGAACATGCTGGTCTGCGTGCCGACCACCCCGGCGCAGGCCTTCCACATGATCCGCCGGCAGATGCGCATGTCCACGCGCAAGCCGCTGGTGGTGATGACGCCCAAGTCGCTGCTGCGCCACAAGCTGGCGGTGTCGACCCTGGAAGAACTGGCCGACGGCGAGTTCCAGCACCTGATCCCGGACGCCAAGGCCGACCCGAAGAAGGTCAAGCGCGTGGTCGCGTGCTCGGGCAAGGTCTACTACGACCTGCTCGAGGACCAGACCAAGCGCGGCCAGGACGACGTCGCCATCCTGCGCGTGGAGCAGCTGTATCCGTTCCCGCGCGAGCTGCTGTCGGCCGAACTGAAGCGCTACGGCAATGCCACCGACCTGGTCTGGTGCCAGGAAGAGCCGCAGAACCAGGGCGCCTGGTACCAGATCAAGCACCACCTGCAGGCCTGCCTGGCCGACGGACAGAGCCTGCACTACGCCGGCCGCGCCCGCTCGCCGTCTCCCGCCGCCGGCCACTTCGCCGAGCACGTGGAAGAGCAGCTGAAGCTGGTCGCCGATGCGCTGTTGAATCCGTTCAACGACCAAGTCGCTGAATAAACACCCTTTCACACTTCAAAAAAGACACCACTAGGACGCCCCCTGCAATGGCCACCGAAGTCAAAGTTCCGGTACTGCCCGAATCCGTATCCGATGCCACCATCGCCAGCTGGCACAAGAAGGCCGGCGAGGCGGTCAAGCGCGACGAGAACCTGGTGGACCTGGAGACCGACAAGGTCGTGCTGGAAGTGCCCTCGCCCGTCGATGGCGTGCTGAAGGAGATCAAGTTCGAGACCGGCGCCACCGTGACCAGCTCGCAGATCCTGGCGATCATCGAGGAAGGCGCGACCGCCGCTGCGGCGCCGGCCGAGGCCAAGGTCGCCGAGGCCCCGAAGGCCGAAGCGCCCAAGGCCGCCGCCGCGGAAGCGCCGAAGGCCGCCAAGGCCGACGCGCCGAAGGCCGCCGGTGATGTGTCCAGCCTGCCGCCGGGCGCGCGCTTCAGCGCCATCACCGAAGGCGTGGATCCGTCGCAGGTCGAAGGCACCGGCCGCCGCGGCGCGGTGACCAAGGAAGACATCCTCAACTACGCCAAGAACGGCGGCGCCGGCAAGGCCAGCGGTGCGCGTCCGGAAGAGCGCGTGCCGATGACCCGCGTGCGCAAGCGCATCGCCGAGCGCCTGATGCAGTCGAAGAACTCGACCGCGATGCTGACCACCTTCAACGAGGTCAACCTGGCCAAGGTCTCGGCGGCGCGCAAGGAGCTGCAGGACGAGTTCCAGAAGGCCCACGGCATCAAGCTCGGCTTCATGAGCTTCTTCGTCAAGGCCGCGGCCAACGCGCTGCAGCGCTTCCCGCTGGTCAATGCCTCGATCGACGGCGACGACATCATCTATCACGGCTACAGCGACATCTCCATCGCCGTGTCCACCGACAAGGGCCTGGTCACCCCGGTGCTGCGCAACGTCGAGCGGCAGTCCTTCGCCGACATCGAACAGGGCATCGCCGACTACGCCAAGAAGGCGCGCGACGGCAAGCTGAGCCTGGAAGAACTGCAGGGCGGCACCTTCACCGTGACCAACGGCGGCACCTTCGGCTCGCTGCTGTCGACCCCGATCATCAACCCGCCGCAGAGCGCGATCCTGGGCATGCACGCGATCAAGGAGCGTCCGATCGCCGAGAACGGCCAGGTCGTGATCGCGCCGATGATGTACCTGGCGCTGTCCTACGACCACCGCATCATCGACGGCAAGGACTCGGTGCAGTTCCTGGTCGACATCAAGAACCAGCTGGAAAACCCGGGCCGGATGCTGTTCGGTCTGTAAGAGCCGGGAATCGGGAATGGAAAGTGGGGAATGGGACAAGCGCCCATTTCCCTGCCCTGTTCCCGCCTGGACCTGGATGGGAGGCGGCAGGCGCCTGCGCTTTTGCGATTCCCCATTCCCTATTCCCCATTCCCGTGTGAGCGAATGAAATGAGCGAACAATACGACGTCGTCGTCATCGGAGCCGGTCCCGCCGGCTATCACGCGGCCATCCGCGCCGCCCAGTTGGGTCTGAAGACCGCGTGCATCGACGCAGCGCTGGGCAAGGACGGCAAGCCGGCGCTGGGCGGCACCTGCCTGCGCGTGGGCTGCATTCCGTCCAAGGCGCTGCTGGATTCCTCGCGCCAGTTCTGGAACATGGGCCACCTGTTCGGCGAGCACGGCATCAGCTTCAAGGATGCCAAGATCGACGTCGCGGCGATGGTCGGGCGCAAGGACAAGATCGTCAAGCAGTTCACCGGCGGCATCGCGATGCTGTTCAAGGCGAACAAGATCACCCCGTACTACGGCTTCGGCGAGCTCCAAGCAAACGCGGGGCAGCCGGGCAACGTGGTCAAGGTCAAGCAGCACGACGGCAGCGAAGTCGAGCTGAAGGGCACCAACGTGATCCTGGCCGCCGGCTCGGATTCGATCGAACTGCCGTTCGCCAAGTTCGACGGCGAGACCATCGTCGACAACGTCGGCGCGCTGGACTTCACCGAAGTGCCCAAGCGCCTGGCGGTGATCGGCGCCGGCGTGATCGGCCTGGAACTGGGCAGCGTGTGGAAGCGCCTGGGCGCCGAGGTCACCATCCTCGAAGCGCTGCCGGACTTCCTGGCCCTGGCCGATGCCGAAGTGGCCAAGACCGCCTTGAAGGAATTCAAGAAGCAGGGCCTGGACATCAAGCTCGGCGCCAAGGTCTCCAAGACCGAAGTCACCGGCAAGGGCAAGAAGCAGGAAGTGATCGTCACCTATAGCGACAGCGAAGGCGAGAAGACCCTCAACGTGGACAAGCTGCTGGTGGCCGTCGGCCGCCGCGCCGCCACCAAGGGCCTGCTGGCCGACGGTACCGGCGTCAAGGTCAACGAGCGCGGCCAGATCGAGGTCGATGCGCACTGCCACACCGGCGTGGACGGCGTGTGGGCGATCGGCGACTGCGTGCGCGGGCCGATGCTCGCGCACAAGGGTTTCGAGGAAGGCATCGCGGTCGCCGAACTGATCGCCGGCCTGCCCGGCCACGTCAACTTCGACACCATTCCGTGGGTCATCTACACCGAGCCGGAAATCGCCTGGGTCGGCAAGATCGAGCAGCAGCTCAAGGCCGAAGGCGTGCCGTACAAGGCCGGCAGCTTCCCGTTCGCCGCGATCGGCCGTGCGGTGGCGATGGGCGAGCCCGCGGGCTTCGTCAAGGTCATCGCCCACGCCGAGACCGACCGCGTCCTGGGCATGCACCTGGTCGGCGTCGGCGTCTCCGAACTGGTCCACGAAGGCGTGCTGACCATGGAGTTCAACGGCTCGGCCGACGACCTGGCGCGCATCTGCCACGCCCACCCCACCCTGTCCGAAGCGATCCACGACGCGGCCATGGCGGTGAGCAAGCGGGCGATTCATAAGGCCAATTGAAGCCGGGAAACGGGAATGGAGAATCGGGAATGGCAAGCGCATTCCCGGCACTGCATTCCCACTGCATAACGCCGGGCCCGAGTCCGGCGTTATGCGTTTCGGCTTTTGATTTTCCCTATCCCCATTCCCGACTCCCCATTCCCGATGAAAAGCATCTGCGTCTACTGCGGCTCCAACGCCGGCAACAAGCCCGCCTATGTCGAACGTGCCACCGCGCTGGGCACACGCATCGCCGAACAGGGGCTGCGCCTGGTCTATGGCGGCGGCAATGTCGGCCTGATGGGCACCGTGGCCAATGCGGTGCTCGCCGCCGGCGGCGAGGTCACCGGCGTGATTCCCAAGCAGCTGGCCGACTGGGAAGTGGCGCACCGCGGCCTCACCGAGCTGGAGATCGTCGGCTCGATGCACGAGCGCAAGTCGCGCATGTTCGACCTGTCCGATGCCTTCGTCGCTCTGCCCGGCGGCTTCGGCACCATGGAAGAAATCTTCGAGATGCTGACCTGGCGCCAGCTCGGCATCGGCAACAAGCCCTGCGCCTTCCTCGACGTGGAAGGGTTCTACGCGCCGCTGATCGGCATGATCGATCGCATGGTCGAGGAGCGCTTCCTGCACCCGGACCAGCGCGCCGACCTGTGGTACGGCAGCGACATCGACACGATGCTGGGCTGGATGCGGGAGTACACGCCGGCGCAGGCGTCGAAGTGGATTGACGAGAAGCGCCGTAACGCGCTGCGCTGAGAGCATCTCTGATCGGCGGTAAGCATCTGGCGCGTGGCGACGCGTTACAGATTCCGGCGCCTCACTGCTTCCATGGCGCGGATTGATGAAAAGCGACGCAACGCGCTGCGCTAGGAGCGTCTGACGGGCGGCGGGGTCAATGCGCGTGGCGACGCGCTACCGACTCCGGCGCCTCACCGCCACTGCGGCGCGGATCGACGAGAAGCGTCGAAACGCACTGCGTTGAGAGCATCCGATCGGCAGTTAGCGCCTCGCGCGTGGCGACGCGTTAGAAATTCCGGCGCATCACTGCTTGCATGGCGCGGATTGATGAAAAGCGCCGCAACGCGTTGCGCTGAGACGCCGAAAAGCGGCAACGTCATGACGCGTGGCGACGCGCCATGAATTCCGGCGCACGATCGTTCCTGCGGCGCGGATCGACAAAAAGCGGCGCAACGCGTTGCGCCAGGCGCATCCGATCCACGGCAAGCGCTTGGCGCGTGGCGAACCGTTTAGGCCACCGCCCATACCGACAGGACGTGTCCTGCAAGAGCGGCTTCAGCCGCGACGGGCGTGCTCGATAAAACCCATCGCGGCTGAAGCCGCTCCTACGCGGCAACCTGCCATGGCGGCATCTTCAGTCGCTCCAGCATCGGAGGCGCGAATCGAACAAACGCGCCGCAACGCGTCGCGCTGCGAGCAACGGGCGCATGGCGCCGCGCTCCCGCACCCGATCGCCTCAAAGCAGCTGCGGCGCGGCGGCCGGGCGCCCGAGCAGATAGCCCTGCCCGTAGTCGCAACCCAGTTCGCGCAGGGTCGCCAGTTGCTGTTCGGTCTCGATGCCTTCGCCCACCGTCTCGATCCCCAGGGTGCTGGCCAGGGCGAGAATGCCGCGTACCAGCGCGTGGCTGCCGGTGCTGCCCTCGTCCTGCAGGCCGGCGACGAAGCTCTGGTCGATCTTCAGCACCGAGATCGGGAAGCGGTGCAGGTAGGACAGCGCCGAGAAGCCGGTACCGAAGTCGTCCAGTTGCGCCAGCACGCC
Organism: uncultured Xanthomonas sp.; assembly: GCF_964278005.1. Classification (NCBI taxonomy): domain Bacteria; kingdom Pseudomonadati; phylum Pseudomonadota; class Gammaproteobacteria; order Lysobacterales; family Lysobacteraceae; genus Xanthomonas; species uncultured Xanthomonas sp. The sequence goes on along the minus strand of NZ_CAXYKF010000015.1, from coordinate 248,820 downwards.
GCGCTCGCGCAGCGCCTGCAGGATGGTCAGGGTGCGCGGTGCGTCGTCGAGCAGCGCCACCTCGGTGATCTCCACGCGCAGGCGACGCGGATCGGCGCCGGCGGTGTCGATCAGCCCGAACAGCCGCTCGGTGAAATCCGGCGAGCGGAAATGCCGCGGCGAGACGTTGACCGAGACGTAGCCGCCCTCGCTCTGCGCCAGGCGCCGGATCACCTGCGCGTACAGCAGCCAGTCCACCTGCTCGATCAGGCCGCTCTCCTCGCCCAGGTCGATGAACTGGCTCGGCACCAGCAGCCCGCGGCTTTCGTGGCGCCAGCGCAGCAGCGCTTCGTGGCCGATCACCTCGCCGTCGCGCAGGCGCACGATCGGCTGGTAGAACGGCTCGAAGTCGCGGTTGTTGATCGCCCGACGCAGGTCCGCCTCCAGATCGAGGCTGCGCAGCGCCGCCTCGCGCATGGCCTCGTCGAACACCACGCAGCGGTCCTGCGTCTGCGCCTTGGCCCGGTACATGGCCGCGTCGGCGTCGCGCAGCATCTCCTCGCCGTTGTGGTAGCGCGGATGCCAGGCCGCGATGCCCAGGCTGCCCGACGGGAACAGTTCGCGGCCGGCCACCCACATCGGCTGGCCGAGCACGTGCAGCAGCCGCCGCGCCAGTTCGCGCGCACCGTCCAGGCCGTGCTCGCACGGCGTCAGCACCGCGAATTCGTCGCCGCCCAGGCGCGCCACCACGTCCTGGCCGCGGATCGTGGAGACGATGCGCTTGGCGACCTGCACCAGCATCTCGTCGCCGGCGGCGTGGCCGATGCTGTCGTTGACCAGCTTGAACCGGTCCAGATCCAGGAACAGCACGGCGAAGGTCCTGCCGCCGCCGCGGGCACGGGAGATCGCCTCGCTGAGCCGGTCCAGCAGATGCGACCGGTTCGGCAACCCGGTCAGCGCATCATGCAGCGCCTGGTGGGTCAGGCGCTGCTCGGCACGCCAGCGTTCAGCGATCTGCGCCAGCAATTGCTCGTTGACCTCGGCCAGTTCGCGGGTGCGCTCCTCCACGCGCTGCTCCAGCTCCGCGTGCGCCAGCCGCAGCCGTTCCTGCGCGCGCTGCCGCGCCAGACCGCTGCCGACGTTGTGCGCGACGAAGGTCAGCAGGCGCTGGTCGTGCTCGGTGAACCGCACCTTGGCGATGTAGCTCTGCACCACGATCGCGCCGATCACCTCGCCTTCGTCGAACAGCGGCACGCCCAGCCAGCTGTAGGGGCGCTGGCCGTACTCCTGTACCTCGCCCTGCGCCAGCAAGGCGTCGATGCCGGGAAGTTCGAGCAGTTGCGGACGCCGCACCCGCATCACGTACTCGGTCAGTCCGCGGCCGCGGCGCCGTTGCGGCCGGTAAGGGGTGAACTCGTCCACCGAGTAGACGAACTCCAGCATCGTGTCGTCGTCGGACAGCAGCGCGATGTACAGGTTGCGCGCGTCGATCAGCCCGCCGACGATGGCGTGCACCTCGGTGTAGAACTGCTGCAGGCTCTCCGAGCGGATCGCCAGCTCGGCGATGCGGAACAGCGCCAGTTGCAGCGTCTCGGCGCGCTTGCGCTCCTGGATCTCGTCCTGCAGGTCGCGGTTGGCGCGCTGCAGTTCCTGGGTCCGCAGGTGCACCCGCCGCTCCAGTTGCACCTGCGCATGGCGCCGGTCCATCGCGGTTTGCACGTGTTGCGCCACGTAGGCCAGCAGCGCGCGGTCGGCGTCGGTGTAGCGCAGCGCGTAGTCGTAGTTCTGCACCACGATCGCGCCGCACACCCGGCCCTCGCGCAGCATCGGCACGCCCAGCCAGTCGCGGCTCTCCGGGCCGTGTTCGGCGTTGTAGCCGACCTGCAGGCGTTCGCGCACCTGCTCCGAGGGCCCACGCACCGCGCGGCCGTGGCGCAGCAGTCCCACGGTGAGGCTGTGCGGCATGTCGCGCAGGAAGTAGGTCTGCTCCGGATCGGCGACGAAGTCGTCGTGGCGGTCGGAGAAGTACAGAAAGCGCATGCTCTGCTGATCTTCGTCGTATTCGACGATGTAGCAGTTCTCCGCATACATCAGCGATTCCAGCACCGCATGCACGCGCTGCAGCATCTGGCTCATTTCCAGATCGGCGCCGGCCAGATCGGCGATCTCGTACAGCGCCTGCTGCAGCTGCTTGGATTTCTCCAGGCCCTCGATGCGCGCGCGCATGCGCTCGGTGTCGAGCAGGTTGAGGCCGAAGGCGACCGCGGCCTCGCACCAGGCGGCGCGGTACGCTTCGTCCAGCGGCCGTCTCACCTGCGCACCGATGACCACGCAGGCCCCCTCGGCGGTGCGATGCACGTGCAGCACCGTCGGTGTCGTCGACGGCGGCAACTCGGTGGCGGCCAGCGTCTGCGCGACCAGCGCCTGCAGCCACTCCGGCGCCTCCGCGCTGGCGCCGTGGAGGCGCCCGACCACGCCGTCGCCGCAGCCGACCACCACGGCGCTGCCGGGCGGCAGCAGCCCGCACAAGGCCTGCGCCGTGCGGGCGGGCGCATGGCCGCCGGAAGCGTCTTCGCGGGCGGTGGCGGACGAATTGAACAGCATCGACAACGATTCTCCTGCAGGGCCCCCGGAACTGCTCCACGCTCGCCCTTTCACCCCCAGCATACCCGTTGCATGCACCGATCGACGCCCGATCGACCCCGAAGTGTCGCGATACGCGTTTGTCTACCCATGTTGTCCGAATGTCCGTCACCGACGCCCTCTCCCGGGCCCCCGCCTCCCGACTATGCGGCGGACCGGCGAACGCTTAGGCTTGCCGCCGTGGACGCCCCGGTCGACGCGAGCGACGAAGCCCTGATGCTGGCCTATGCCGCCGGCGACGCACGCGCGTTCGAGACTCTGTACCTGCGCCATCGCGGCCGCCTGTACCAATACCTGCTGCGGCAGCTGCGCGACCGGGCGCTGGCCGAAGAACTGTTCCAGGACGTGTGGCAGCGGGTGATCGCCGCACGCCTGGACTGGCAGCCGCAGGCCGCGTTCACCACCTGGCTGCTGCGCATCGCCCACAATCGGCTTGGCGACCATTGGCGCGCGGCCAAGCACCGCCCGCCGGCGCCGGCCGACGCCGACCTGCGCACCGCGCGCGTGCAGGACCCCGACACCCCGGAGCGGCAGTTGTCCGCCTTCGAACAACGGCGCCAGTTGCAACTGGCGCTGGATGCGCTTCCCGAGGAGCAACGCGACGTGCTGCTGCTGCGCCTGGAGCAGGAATTGAGCCTGGACGAGATCGGGCACATCACCGGCGTCGGCCGCGAGACGGTCAAGTCGCGGCTGCGCTATGCGATGGACAAACTGCGTGCGAGGTTGGGCGGATGAGCGCCGACGAACCGCTGACCCCGGAAGAGCGCGCGCTCGCCGAACGCCTGCGCCTGGGCCGGCAGGCATTGCCGCCGCCGGCGCTGGATGCGGCGATCCTGGCTGCCGCGCGCGCGGCGGTCGCACCGGGAGCCGCCGAGGTCCCGGAGTATCCCAGCAGCGCCGCGGAGCGCGCACGGGCGCAAGCCGCCACCGCGATGCCAGCGTCCGCACCCGCCTCCATCGCGACCGCCGACCCGGCCGGGCCAGGCCCGGCGCCCGCATCGCGTGCCGCCCCGCCGGCGTCGCGGCCACGCTGGCCGACCTGGCTCGGCCTGGCCGCCTCGCTGGTGCTGGTGGCCGGCATCGCCTGGCGCGCACGCCCGCCGGTGCCCTCGGCGCCGATGCCGTCGGCAGCGCCTGCTCCGGCAGCGACGCCCGCCACCGACGCCGCTTCTGCGCCAGCCGCATCGCCGGCACCGCCCTCCGCGGAACCGGCGCCGGATGCCACCGCGCCGGCGGCCCCCAAGGCCACAGCACCCGCCCCTGTGGCCTCGGCGCGCATGGAAGCGGAAGCACCTGCCGCGCCACTGCCGGAGGCGCAGGCGCGCAAGCCGGTGCCCGCGAAGAGCCTGGCCACTCCCGCGTCACCGGCGATGGTGGCGCCAGTTGCACCGCCGGCCCCGGCACCACCGCCACCGGCGATCGCAGCGGATAGCAGCGAGCCGGCTGCCGCACCGGCCGCCGAACAGCAAGCCGCCCCCGCCGCCATGGCCTTGCGCGCACCGGCGCGCGCGGCAACGACGCAGGACACCTGGGCACGCAGCGCGCCCACCGACGACGCCCGCCAGGCCAAGCTGGCGGCCGTCCCGCGCGCGCAGGCGGCAGCGACCGGGTCCTCGGAGGCGCTGTCGCTGCAACCTTCGACGTCGTCTGCCGCGCCCACTGCCGCATCGGCGCAGCCACGGTCCTCCGCTGGCGTCTTGGCGGCCGCAGTGGAAGTGGCCGTGGAGGCCGACGCACGATTGCCCCCGCGGCGCTGGCTGCAACGGATCCGCGAGCGCCGCGACGGCGGCGAACTGGACGTCGCCCGCGCCAGCCTGCTGCGCTTCCAGCGCACCCACCCGCACCGCACGGTGCCTGCAGACCTGCGCCCGCTGCTGCAGGACTGAGCCGCGCGCTGCCGGCGCCTGCGCCGCAGGCCGGCAGCGCACCTCGTCTACAATGCCGCCGATGCCCGATACGCTCCCGCACCCCGTCAGCCACAGCGTGGAGATCAAGCACAGCCGCTTCGTTGCCCACGCCGCGCCGATCGCCGACGCCGGCGCAGCGCTGGCATTCGTGCAGCAGGTGATGGTGGCCGACGCCACCCACAATTGCTGGGCCTACCGCCACGGCGACGAATACCGTTCCAGCGACGACGGCGAGCCCGCCGGCACCGCCGGCCGGCCGATCCTGGCCGCGATCGACGGCCAGGGCTTCGACCGCGTGGTGGTGGTGGTCACGCGCTGGTACGGCGGCATCAAGCTCGGCGCCGGCGGTCTGGTCCGCGCCTATGGCGGCAGTGCGGCCGAATGCCTGCGCCTGGCGCCGCGGCAACCGTTGCTGGCCTTGAGCCTGCTGACCCTGCACTGCGGCTTCGACGACCTGGGCGCGGTGCATGCCGCGCTGAGCGCCTGCGCCGCGGAAAAACTCGATGAACGCTTCGACGCCGGCGGCGCCGAACTGCGCCTGCGCCTGCCCCGCGATCGCGTCGACGCCTTGAAAACCCGCCTGCGCGACGCCACTCGCAATCGGGTCCGCTGTTCGGAACCCGCCCCCGCATGAACACCCCGTCGGCCGACCAGGCCAAGTCGCTGCGCAGACTCGGCAGCCTGCGCACCCTGTGGCCGTTCGTGTGTCGCCGGCGCGGCCTGCTGATCGCCTGGCTGGTGGCGCTGGCGATCTCCTCCAGCGCCACGCTGAGCCTGCCGGTCGCGGTACGGCAGATGATCGACCACGGCTTCAGCGACAGCAGCCGCATCAATCAGTCGTTCGCCCTGCTGTTCGCAGTCGCGCTGGTGCTGGCGGTGGCGACCGCCACGCGCTTCTACTTCGTGTCGCTGCTCGGCGAGAAAGTCGTCGCCGACCTGCGCGAGCGCCTGTACACGCACCTGATCGGCCTGCACGCCGGCTTCCACGACCGCAACCGCAGCGGCGAACTGGTCTCGCGCCTGTCGGCCGACAGCGAACTGCTGCGCGGGGTCATCGGCAGCACCATGTCGGTGGCGCTGCGCAGCACGGTCACCGCGGTCGGCAGCGTGGTGATGCTGTGTGTGACCAGCCCGCACCTGGCCGCCTACACCCTGCTCGGCATCCCGCTGGCGGTGCTGCCGATCGTGCTCGGCGCGCGGCGCCTGCAGAAGATCTCGCGCGCCAGCCAGGACCGCGTCGCCGACGCCAACACCCTGGCCGCCGAGACCCTGGGCGCGGTGCGCACGGTGCAGGCCTACGCGCGCGAAGGCTACGAACGCGGCCGCTTCGGCGAGGCGCTGGCGCAGACCGTGGCGGTGGCGCGGCGCCGGGTCGGTGCACAGGCATTGATCACCGCCGCGGCCATCGTGCTGATCTTCGGCGCCATCGTGCTGGTGCTGTGGTCGGGCGCACACGAGGTCGCCGCCGGCGAATTGAGCGCCGGCGCGCTCGGCCAGTTCGTGCTGTATGCGATGTTCGGTGGCGGCTCGGTGGCTTCGCTGGCCGAGGTCTGGAACGACCTGCAGCGCGCGGCCGGCGGCATGGGCCGCATCGCCGAACTGTTCCAGGAACGCCCCGACATCGTTGCGCCGGCACAGCCACGCGCGCTGCCGCAGCCGCTGCGCGGCGAGGTGCGTTTCGACAACGTCAGCTTCCGCTACCCGCAGCGACCCGATCACCCGGCGCTGGATGGCTTCGATCTGCACGTGCGGCCCGGCGAGAGCGTGGCCCTGGTCGGCCCCTCCGGCGCCGGCAAGAGCACCGTGCTGGCGCTGTTGATGCGCTTCCACGATCCGCAATCGGGCAGCGTGCAGGTGGACGGCCTGGACCTGCGCACGCTGGATCCGTCGCAACTGCGCGCGGCCATCGGCTTGGTGCCGCAGCACCCCACCCTGTTCGCCGCCAGCGCCGCCGACAACATCCGCTACGGCCGGCTCGAGGCCAGCGAGGCCGAGGTCGAGGCCGCCGCGCGCTCGGCCGAAGCCGACGCGTTCCTGCGGCAATTGCCGGAGGGCTATGCCAGCGAACTGGGCGAACGTGGCGCGCGCCTGTCCGGCGGCCAGCAGCAGCGCATCGCCATCGCCCGCGCCCTGCTCAAGGACGCGCCGATCCTGTTGCTGGACGAGGCCACCAGCGCCCTGGACGCGCAGAGCGAACACGCCGTGCAGCAAGCGCTGGAGCGGCTGATGGCCGGACGCACCACCCTGGTGATCGCGCACCGCCTGGCCACCGTGCTGAAGGCCGACCGCATCGTGGTGATGGACCATGGCCGCATCGTCGCCCAGGGCACCCACGCCGAGCTGCTGGCGCAGGACGGGCTGTACGCCGAACTCGCTCGCCTTCAATTCATCGACTGAGCACGCCGCGCTAACGGCGGCGGGACTACGGTCGAGCCGCGTCTGCGCTGCGGCCGCGCGCCCGCGGCCGCCGCTCCGGCGTCCCGCATTCGATGCAGCGTTCGACAGGAGGCTTCCGATGTCCTTTCGCCAATTGCCCGCCCTCGGTCCCGACGGCGAGGCCTATCTGATCACCGAGTTCCAGGACGATGCGCCGCGCCAGCAGCAGGCGCAGCACGACCCGCACGCCGACAGCGGACTGCGCTACGAACTGGCCGACGGCCGCAAGCTGATCCGCCGCGGCCAGCAGTTCGTCACCACCGGCGGCGAGTTGACCCTGACCGCGGTCTAGCGTCGCCACCACGCTGTGCCGCCATGCCCCGTCATCGCCACTGGCGTTCGGGGTGCTGGCGGCAAGCTGGTGAATTTTTCGCCACACGGCTTGACAGGCTTGCGCAGCAAGGCGCGCCGAGGGTTATCCACATGTTTGCGCAGTGACGATCCACATGCGCTGTGGATGAATCCAGAGGTGGGCGTCGTGCGTCCATGTGTTCTGGAGCGCAGCTGAAGCCGCGAGGAGCGAAGCGGTGCGCGTTCCGATGGCGCACCGCGTCGGGATTGAAGTCCCTCCCACAGTGCCCCAGCCAACTCGCCGCAAGTTCCTGCAGGAGCGGCTTCAGCCACGACGGCGTGCTGTGCAATTCACCCCGCCAGCACCCGCCCGATCCCACTGGCATCGATCTCTGCCGCCGCGCCACGCACCGCCCCCGCATCGCTGGCCGGATCGAAGCCGAGCCGAAAATGCAGCTCGCCCGCCTGCGTGCGCGAGGAGTGGATCGAAGCGAGATTCACCCCATGGCGCTCGAACACGTGCAGCAGCGCGCGCAAGGAGCCGGCGCGGTCTTCCGGCAAGTACACGCTGAGCGTGGCCTGCTCGGTCAGATCGGCGAGCAAGTACCCCACCCGTTCGTAGCTGTAGTTGCCCTGCGCGATCACCGCCTCGCCCAGCGCCTGCCGGTTGGCGTCGAGAAACTCGGCACGAAACTGCGCGCGCGCCGCATCATCGCCACGGCCGACCTGATCGCGCAGCCGCGACAGCTGCGCGATCAGCCCGTCCAGCACATCGCCGACATGCGGATTGCCGAACTGGATGTCTTCGTAGATGGCCGGATTCAAGGCCAGGATGCGCGCGATGATCGCGGTATCCAGTTCGAACGAGGCCGAGCGGTACGGCAGCAGCGCCTGCAACGGCCCCAGCGCCGGCGCATGCTCGCGCAGCACGCCGGCCTGGGCCAGATGCGTGGCGTGGACCATCGCCTGCACCAGCGCCATCACCCGGTCGTGGTGCTCGGGCGTGGTGCGCACGCACTCGCCTTCCAGCGCCGCGTACAGCTGCTGCAGCCAAGGCTGCCACTGCGCCACCCGCGCCTCGCAGACCACCAGCACGCGGCCCTTGAGCGTGGGCGACTTCGGCGGCGCGGTCATCGGATGCAGGCCGGCCACTTCCGCCTGCGAGGCCAGCATCGCCGCCACCGGCGCGGCCTTGACCGAGGTGACGTCCAGCCACAGCTGGTCGCGCTCGCGGCCGCCGGCGCGCTGCACGTACTCGCCGATCAACGCCGGCGTGTGCCGGATCGGCGCGGAGAAGATCAGCACCTGCGCCTGCTGCAGCAGCGCCTCCGGCGCCAGCGACTGCGGGTCGGTCGGATCGCGGCCGATCACCTGCAACTGCATGCGCTCGCGGAAGAAGCGGCTCAGCCAGCGACCATAGGCGCCGGCACTGCCGACGATGCCGACGACCGGGCGCAGGCTCACGCCAGGCGCTCGGCGACGAAGCGCAGCGGCGTGGCCAGCGCAGCCGGCGCCGCCGCCAGCACGTCCAGTTCTTCCACGTCCGCGGCCAGGGTCGCCTCCAGCGCCGCATGCACGCCGGCGATGGCGCGGCCGATCGCCGCCTCGAAGCTGTCGCCGCGCAACAGGAACGCCACCAGCAGCGCCATCAACACATCGCCGGTGCCGGCGACATCCACCGGCAGCAATGGCGAGCACCAGCGGTAGACCGCCTCGCGGCTCACCGCCAGCGTGACCAATTGCCCGGCATCGCCGCCGACGCTATGCGCAAGCACCCATTCCGGCCCGCGCGCCAGCAACACGCGTGCCGCGGCGATCGCCTCGTCCTGCGCCAGTGCCGGCATGCCGGTCAGGCGGCCGAGTTCGAACGCATTCGGCGTCACCAGCCATGCGTGCGGCAACAGGCGCTCGGCGAAGATCGCTTCCAGGCCCGGCTCCACGTAGGGGCCGGTATGCGTATCGCCGATCACCGGGTCCAGGCAGTAGCGCAGCGTCGGGCACTGCGGCAGGGTGGCGTCGAGCCAGTCGGCGAAGGCGGCGCCATTGCCGACGCTGCCGAAGTAGCCGGACACCAGCATGCGCGCGCGTTGCGGCAGGCCGCGTTCGCTGGCGCCGAGCAGCAGATCGGCGAACCAGTCCGACGGCAGCACCTTGCCGCGCAAGGTCGCATAGAACGGCGCATTGCTCAGCAGGGTGGTCGGGATCTCGGCCACGCGCATGCCCAGCGCGCGCAACGGCGGCACCGCCGCGCTATTGCCGGCATGGCCGTAGACCAGTTGCGACTGCACGGAAATGACGTCGACCGGCACCGGCCCGTCGGGGCGCTGGCGGCGACCATGGATGAGATGACTTGCAGCGGAGCTGTCGGCGGAAGCGTTCATCGCCGTAGTGTAGCGCCGGCGCAAGAGCGCCAAGAGGCGCGTGCATGCGCCGTGTTGCGGGGGCTTTCAGCAACAACGGCCTCAGCTGCGACGCTCCGACGAGAAAGCGTCGCGGCTGAAGCCGCTCCTGCAACAGGGGCCAGGATGCGGGAGAAGTCCAAACAACATCCGGAATCAAGAATTTCTATTTCTCACTCCGCTCAGCGGCGAAGCATTCCACTTGTAGGAGCGGCTTCAGCCGCGACGCTTTAACGGTAAAGCGTCGGGGCTGAAGCCCCTCCCACAAAAGCACTGCGGGAAACAACACCGGGACCATCACGAATCCCGGCTCTCAACAGCCGCAGGCTGGTCATCACCAATCCCGAATCCCGGCTTCCGACAGCCGCAGGCTGGTCATCCCTAATCCCGAATCCCTAATCCCGGCTCACCTCACGACGTCATCCGGTCCCAGAACCCCTTCACCCCATCGATGAAGGTCGCCGACTTCGGCGAATGCTTGCGCGCGTCCTCGCCGGTGAAGGTGGACTCGAACTGCTCCAGCAGCTTGCGCTGGTCGGCGGTGAGATTGATCGGCGTCTCCACCACCACCCGGCAGTACAGGTCGCCTTCGCTGCGGCTGCGCACCGAGCGCACGCCCTTGCCGCGCAGGCGGAACAGCTTGCCGGTCTGGGTCTCGGCCGGAATGCGGATCTCCGCCTCGCCGCCGAGGGTGGCCACGCGCACGGTGTCGCCCAGCGCCGCCTGCGAGATGCGGATCGGCACCTCGCAGTGCAGGTCGTCGCCGTCGCGCTGGAAGATCGGGTGCTCGCGCACGCGCACTTCCACGTACAGATCGCCCGGCGGAGTGCCGGCCGGACCGGCCTCGCCCTCGCCCGACAGGCGGATGCGATCGCCGTTGTCGACGCCGGCGGGAATCTTCACCGACAGCACCTTGGTCTCTTCCACGCGCCCGGCGCCATGGCACACGCCGCACGGGTTCTGCACGATCTGGCCGCGACCGGCGCACTGCGGGCAGGTCTGCTGCATGGCGAAGATGCCACGCTGGATGCGCACCTGACCGCGCCCGTGGCAGGTGCCACAGGTCTCGACCTTGCCGTCCTCCGAGCCGCTGCCGTGGCAGTGCTCGCATTCGCTCAGGGTCGGAATCTCGATGCGGCGCTCGATGCCGGCCACCGCTTCTTCCAGGTCCAGCTCCAGCACGTAGCCGATGTCGGCGCCACGCCGTGGCGCACGCCCGCCACCGCCGGCGCCACCGAAGATGTTGCCGAAAATGTCGCCGAAGATATCGCCCATGTCCGGGCCGCCAGGGCCCCCACCCATCCCGCCCATGCCGTGCTCGAACGCGGCGTGGCCGTGCGCGTCGTACATGCGCCGGCGGTTGCCGTCGGACAGCACCTCATAGGCTTCCTTGCATTCCTTGAACGCGGCCTCGGCGGCTTGGTCGCCGGGATTGCGGTCCGGGTGGTACTTCATCGCGCAACGGCGATAGGCCTTCTTCAGCTCGTCGTCGCTGGCGGTGCGGGCCACACCCAGCACTTCGTAATAGTCGCGTTTGCTCATGGCTGGGAATCGGCGATGGGGAATGGAGAATGGTTCAAAACGGGCATCCTGTAGCGATCGGTCATAGCGGCGATGAAACCGGGAACCTTAAAACGGCGAAGGAGCGGAGCCTGAGCACCGCTCCTTCGAAAACCGATTCCTTAAGGCTGGATCACGCCTTCTTGTCGTCCTTGACCTCGGTGAACTCGGCGTCGACCACGTCGTCGGCGTGGGCCGAGGACGCATGCGCGCCGCCGGCGTTGCCGCCCGGCTGCTGCTCGCCCGCCGCCGCGGCCGCGTACAGCGACTGACCGGCCTCTTCCAGCGCCTTGGTCTTGGCCTCGATCTGACCCTTGTCGTCGCCCTTCATCGCGGTTTCCAGGTCCGCCAGCGCCGACTCGACCTTGCCGATCACGTCGCCGCCGACCTTGCTGCCGTGCTCGGTGATCGCGCTGCGGGTGGCGTGGATCAGACCGTCGGCCTGGTTGCGCGCCTGCACCAGCTCGTGGAACTTCTTGTCTTCCTCGCGGTTGGCTTCCGCGTCGGCGACCATCCGCTGGATCTCGTCGTCCGACAGACCGGAGCCGGCCTTGATCTCGACCTTCTGTTCCTTGTTGGTCTTCTTGTCCTTGGCCGACACGTGCAGGATGCCGTTGGCGTCGATGTCGAAGGACACTTCCACCTGCGGCAGGCCGCGCGGCGCCGGCTCGATGCCGGACAGGTCGAACTTGGCCAGCGACTTGTTGTAGCGGGCCTGCTCGCGCTCGCCCTGCAGCACGTGAACGGTCACCGCCGACTGGTTGTCCTCGGCGGTGGAGAACACCTGCGAGGCCTTGGTCGGGATGGTGGTGTTCTTCTCGATGATCTTGGTGAACACGCCGCCCAGGGTCTCGATGCCCAGGCTCAGCGGGGTCACGTCGAGCAGCAGCACGTCCTTGACGTCGCCGGCCAGCACGCCGCCCTGGATCGCCGCGCCCAGCGCCACGGCCTCGTCGGGGTTGACGTCCTTGCGCGGCTCCTTGCCGAAGAACTCGGCCACCGCCTGCTGCACCTTCGGCATGCGGGTCTGGCCACCGACCAGGATCACCTCGGTGATGTCGCTGGCGCGCAGGCCGGCGTCGTTCAGCGCGGTGCGGCACGGATCGATGGTGCGCTTGACCAGGTCCTCCACCAGCGCCTCGAGCTTGGCCCGGGTCAGCTTGATGTTGAGGTGCTTCGGGCCCGACGCGTCGGCGGTGACGTACGGCAGGTTGACTTCGGTCTGCTGCGAGGACGACAACTCGATCTTGGCGCGCTCGGCGGCGTCCTTCAGGCGCTGCAGCGCCAGCGGATCCTTGCGCAGGTCGATGCCCTGGTCCTTGTTGAACTCTTCCACCAGGTAGTCGATGACGCGCTTGTCGAAGTCTTCGCCGCCCAGGAAGGTGTCGCCGTTGGTGGCCAGCACTTCGAACTGCTTCTCGCCGTCGACGTTGGCGATCTCGATGATCGACACGTCGAAGGTGCCGCCGCCCAGGTCGTACACCGCGATCTTGCGGTCGCCGCCCTGGCCCTTGTCCAGGCCGTAGGCCAGCGCGGCCGCGGTCGGCTCGTTGATGATGCGCTTGACGTCCAGGCCGGCGATGCGGCCGGCGTCCTTGGTCGCCTGGCGCTGGCTGTCGTTGAAGTACGCCGGCACGGTGATGACCGCCTCGGTGACGGTCTCGCCCAGGAACGCCTCGGCGGTCTTCTTCATCTTCTCCAGCACCTGCGCGGAGATTTCCTGCGAGGCCAGCTTGCGCCCGTCGGCGGTGGCCACCCAGGCGTCGCCGTTGTCGTGCTGGACGATGCTGTACGGCACCAGGCCGATGTCCTTCTGCACTTCGGCGTCGGTGAACTTGCGGCCGATCAGGCGCTTGACCGCGTAGAAGGTGTTCTTGGGGTTGGTGACGGCCTGGCGCTTGGCCGAGGCGCCCACCAGCACTTCGCCGTCCTTGGTGTAGGCGACGATCGAAGGCGTGGTGCGGTCACCCTCGGAATTCTCGATGACGCGGGCCTTGCCGCCGTCCATGATCGCCACGCACGAATTGGTCGTGCCCAGGTCGATGCCGATGATCTTGCCCATTGCAATGACTCCTGAAAGGTCGTGTAGCCGGCCAGTGCCGGGATCTGGTTCGGATATAGGGATGGCTGCAGGTCATTCAAGCCATCGCCGCAAATTAGCGTTCCACCGCCGCCGCGCCGGGTTCAGGCGCGGGCGGCCGGCGCGCTCAGTCGTGCTTGGCCACCACCACCAGAGCGGGCCGCAGCAGGCGGTCGTTGAGCAGGTAGCCCTTCTGGAACACCTGGATCACATGACCCGGGGCCACGCCCTCGGCCTCGGCCTGGCTGATCGCCTGGTGATGCTCGGGGTTGAACGGCTCGCCGGTCGGGTCGAGCAGGGTCAGGCCGTTGTCGGCGGCGACCTTGAGCAACTGCTTGTAGGTCAGTTCCAGGCCGTCGCGCAGCGGGCTGGGCTCGCTGCCGGCAGCGGTCAGCCCCGCGTCCAGACTGTCGAACACCGGCAGCAGGTCGCCGAGCAGGCGCTCGTTGGCGAACTTGCGCGCCTGCTCCACGTCGCGGGCGATGCGCTTGCGCTGGTTCTCCAGGTCGGCGCGCTCGCGCAGGGCGTCGGCCTTGACCAGGGCCAGTTCGCTGCGCAGCGTCTCGATCTCCGCCTGCAGCGGATCGGTCGAGGGCTGCTGCGCCTCGGTCAGGTGTTCGGAATCGAATTCGGGGTGCTCTTGCGTCATGTCCGGGTCCCTGGCGGGGTACGTCCCGCCTTACCGGACCACCTATGTGGGCGGTGCGGGCGGATTCAAGTGAATCCGGGATGATCAGCCATTCGGCTGCTGAAAAGCCGGGGAGTCGGGATTGGGGATTCGCCTGGTACGGCGGGACGGTCGGCTGGCGGAGGGCGCTGCGGGCGGCGCCCTGCGCGTGGCTCAGCGGTCGCCGGGCGGGGATGGGTCCAGGCGGGCGCCGAGGACGTCGGCGGCGGTCTGGACCAGGGGGATGACCCGGTCGTAGTCCATGCGCTTGGGGCCGATCACGCCCAGCACGCCCAGCACCTGGCCGCCGGCCATGTACGGGGCGGTCACCAGCGACACGCTCTCCAGCGGCACCATGCCGGTTTCCTCGCCAATGAAGATGCGCACGCCGGGCGCGCGGATGGTGCGTTCGAGCAGTTGCAGGAGTTCGCGCTTGCTGGCGAAGACCTCGAACAACTCGCGCAGCCGCTCCAGGTCCGACAGGTCCTGCACGCCCATCAACTTGGTCTGCCCGGCCAGCACCATGTCGTCGCCGGCCGGGGCCAGCGCCTGCTCGGCCAGTTCGACGCTGTGCGCCAGCAGCTGCTCCATCTCGTCGCGCGCGTGGCGCAGGTCGCGCAGCAGGCTGGCGCGGATGTCGGCCAGGGCGCGCCCGGCGAAATGCCGGTTCAGATAGTTGGCCACCCGCTCCAGTTCGGCCGGCTCGTAGGCCTTGCGCGGCTCGATGACCCGGTTCTGCACCTCGTTGTCGGCGAACACCAGGATCGCCAGCACCCGCCGCGCGTCCAGCGGCACGAAGTCGATGTGCCGGAACGCGAACTGCTCGCGCTTGGGCGCGCTGACCACGCCGACGAAGTGGGTCATCGCCGACAGCAGCTCCGAAGCGCTGCCGAGCAAGGCCTGGGTGCCGGCGGCATTGGCCATCTCCGCGCGCAGCCGTGCCACCTCGCCTTCGGCCGGCGGGCGCATCTGCACCAGGCTGTCGACGAACACCCGGTAGCCGGTGGCGGTGGGCACGCGCCCGGCCGAGGTGTGCGGCGAGCTGAGCAGCCCGGCGTCCTCCAGGTCGGCCAGGATGTTGCGGATCGTCGCCGGGCTCACGTCCAGCCCGGCATGCCGGGCCAGGGTCTGCGAGCCGACCGGCTCGCCGTCGCGGATATAGCGCGAGATCAGCGTGCGCAGCAGCTGCCGGGCACGCGGATCGAGGCTGGAATGGACCGGGGAAGCGCGCATGGAATCAACCCGTGAGACTGGTCCTTAGATAATGTCTGCACGCCGGCTTGGCAAGTCATTGGCCCACCTACCCGCGCATGCTAGCGTTGCGCGGCTCCGGATGCAGACCCCATGCTCAGACATCTCTCGATCAAGGATTTCGCCGTCGTACGCGGCACCGAACTGGAATTCGGCCCCGGCATGACCGTGGTGTCCGGCGAAACCGGCGCCGGCAAGTCGCTGATGGTGGACGCGCTCGGCTTCCTGTCCGGGCTGCGCGCCGACAGCGGCGTGGTCCGCCACGGCGCCGACCGCGCCGAACTGTCGGCCGAGTTCGTCGCCCCCGCCCAGGCCCGCGCCTGGCTGCGCGAGAACGAACTCGACGACGACGAACACTGCCAGCTGCGCCGGGTGATCCGCGCCGACGGCGGCTCCCGCGCCTGGATCAACGGCCGCCCGGTGACCCTGTCGCAACTGGCCGAGCTGGCCGGCCACCTGGTCGAGATCCATGGCCAGCACGAACACCAGGCCCTGCTCTCGCGCGGCAGCCAGCTCGGCCTGCTCGACGCCTACGCCCGCAACGAGGCCGAGCGGGCCGCGGTGCGCGCCGCCGCCGCCCGCTGGCAGGGCCTGCTCAGCGAGCGCGAGACCCTGCTGGCGCAGGGCGACGTCAGCGACCGCATCGGTTTCCTGCAGCACCAGCTGGCCGAGCTGCAGCGCGAGGACCTGGATCCGGCGGCGATCGCCGCCCTGGACGCCAACCACCGTCGCCAGGCCCATGCCGCCGCGCTGATCGGCGCCTGCGAAGGCGCGGCGCAGCGGCTCAACGGCGACGAGGCGCCGGCGGTGCTGGACCTGCTGCAGCAGACCCGCCACGAACTCGGCAAGGTCGGCGAGTACGACCCGCGCCTGGCCGAGGTGCAGGCGCTGATCGACAGCGCCGGCATCCAGCTGGAGGAAGCGCTGGCGCTGATCGACCGGGTCCGCGACGACCTGGATGCCGACCCGGCGCAGTTCGACGAGATGGAACGCAAGCTCGGCCGCCTGCACGACCTGGCGCGCAAGCACCGGATCGGCGTGGACGCGCTGGCCGACCACCGCGACGCCCTGCTGGCCGAAGTGGAGAGCCTGCGCGGCGCCGGCGAGCGGCTGGACGTGCTCGACGCCGAGATCGCCCAGGCCACCCAGGCCTGGCGCGGCGCCGCGGCCGCCCTGACCGCCACCCGCGACCGCGGAGCGCAGGCGCTCTCGCACGACACCACCGCGCTGATCGGCGAACTGGGCATGGGCGGCGGGCGCTTCCTGATCCAGCTCGAGCCGCACGACACCGAACGGCCGGACCCGGCCGGCGCCGAGCGGGTCGAGTTCCTGGTCGCCGCCAACGCCGGGCAGCCGCCGCGCGCCCTGCGCAAGGTCGCCTCCGGCGGCGAACTGTCGCGCATCTCGCTGGCGATCGAGGTCGCCGCGCTGGGCCTGGACGCGGTCCCGACCATGGTCTTCGACGAAGTGGACTCGGGCATCGGCGGCGCCGTCGCCGACATCGTCGGCAAGAAGCTGCGCGCGCTCGGCGAGCAGCGCCAGGTGCTGTGCGTGACCCACCTGCCGCAGGTCGCCGCCCAGGGCCACGCCCACTACCGGGTCAGCAAGGCGCCGGTCGAAGGCATGACCCAGAGCTCGGTGGAACTGCTGGCCCCGCGCCAGCGCGAGGAAGAACTGGCACGGATGCTGGGCGGGGTCGAGGTCAGCAAGGAAGCCCGCGCCGCGGCCAAGCGGCTGCTGCTCAGCGCGGGCTGAGTGGCTGGCGATCGGGCAGCGCCTGGCAGTGCAGCCCTGCTCAGGCGCCACAGGTCACTGAAAGCATCAAATGCCCCTCTCCCACCGGGAGAGGGGTTGGGGTGAGGGTTCGGCGCAGAGCGACCAGCTGACGTGATCCACGCGGCAACACCCGGCCCCTCATCCGCGCCCCTGCGGGGCATCTCCTCCAGGCAGGAGAAGGGAGACGCCTTAGCCCCTCTCCCACCGGGAGAGGGGTTAGGGTGAGGGGCCGGCGCGGAGCGACCCGCTGACATGATCCGCGCGGTGACACCCGCACCCTCATCCGCCCCTGCGGGGCACCTTCTCCCGACGGGAGAAGGGAGAAGCCCTAGCCCCTCTCCCACCGGGAGAGGGGTTGGGGTGAGGGTACGTGGCGAAGCCCCAGCGCATCTGGCGCACAGGAAGGGGCGACACGCTAACCGGGTTCGCCCGGCCGCAGAACTCAACCCTTCTTGCCGCTCGGCCGCTTGCTGCGCACGTACAGCACCAGCGAGTGCTCTTCCAGTTCGTAGCCGTGATCGGCGGCGATCTTGCGCTGCAATTCCTCGATCTCCGCGCTTTCGAACTCGATGATCTTGCCGGTATCCACGTCCACCATGTGGTCGTGGTGGCCGCCGCGGTCCAGCTCATACACCGCCTGGCCGCCCTCGAAGTTGTGCTTGAGCACCAGCCCGGCCGCCTCGAACTGCGTCAGCACCCGGTACACGGTGGCCAGACCGATCTCGTCGCCGTGGTCCAGCAACTGCCGGTAGATCTCCTCGGCGGTCATGTGGTGCCGCGCCGACTTCTGCTCCAGCAGCTCGAGGATGCGCATCCGGGGGTGCGTGACCTTCAGGCCGACTTTGCGCAGATCGTGGGATTCCATGGCGTCTCCGTTCATAGCTGGTTTATCGCCAGCTGCCTGGGAATGGGTCGCGGCGGTCGCCGGGAGTGTATCATTGACGTGATTTCATTCAGCCCTGTCCCCGATGCGCAATCTCCTGCTGGTCGCCGCTGTTGCCCTGTCCACCGCTGGCTGCGGCATCATTTACAAGCAGCCCATCTACCAGGGCAATCTGATCAAGCCGTCGGCCGTCGAACAGCTGAAGGTCGGACAGAGCAAGCAGCAGGTCAGCGCGCTGCTGGGCAGCCCCTCGATCCCGGATCCGTTCCATGCGCAGCGCTGGGACTACACCTCCACCGAGCGTGTCGATCGCGTGGGCCGTACCGAGATCAAGAACTTCGTCGTGTTCTTCGACAACGACATGGTCACCCGCTGGGAAGGCGACTACTTCCCGGACCAGGACGAAGAGCTGGCCAAGAACAGCGTGCGCCAGTTCGGCCGCAACCTGGCCAAGGACAAGAAGAAGCAGCGCCGCGGCGAATGAGCCGGCGGCCGCGTCGCGCCCCGCCGCTCAGCGCGGCTTGGCGCGGCGTCGCCTGGCGTCCTTCGGGTCGATCAGCAACGGCCTGAGCAGTTCCACCCGGTCGCCGTCCTGCAACAGCCGCGTCGGCGCGGCGACTTCGCCGTAGACCGCGCATGGCATGCCGGGCGTCGCTTCGGGCAACGCGGCGGCGGCCAGCGCATCGGCGACGGTCGCGCCTTCCGGCAGATCCAGCCGCTGCGACACGAAGCGCTCCGGCCAAGCCAGCACCACCTCGATCTGCATGGCGGCTAGGCCTGTTCCCGGTCGGCCACGCGCACGAAGTCGTTGACCATGCGGTCGGCCAGGCTCTGGAAGCCCAGCGCCAGCGCCGGCCCCAGCAGGCGCGAGGCGGGTTCGAAGTCGAGCATCAGGCTGACCTTGCTGGCGTGCTCGTTGAAGCCCTGGAAGGTCCACTGCCCCTGCAGGCGCTTGAACGGACCGTCGCGCAGCTGCATATCGATGCGATCCGGGCGCTGCAGGCTGTTCTCGGTGGTGAACCAGGTGCGGAACGAACCCAGACCCAGGTCCAGCCGCGCGACCAGGACGCGGTCGTTCTGCTCGAGGATATGCGCCGCATCGCACCAGGCGAACCGGCGCGGATAGGCGGCGACGTCGTTGACCAGATCGAACATGCGCGTTGCGGCGTGTTCGACCAGAGCGCTGCGGCGGATGATAGGCATTCGGGACGGAAGTGGGACCAAGACGTTCGGGAGGCCCCGAATCGGAGACAATAGCAAGATGAGCAAGAAACCCGCCAAGGATAAAGCAAACGGCGCGACGGCCAACAAGACCATCGCCCTGAACAAGCGCGCGCGCCACGAATACCACCTGGAGGACCGCTACGAGGCCGGCCTGGCCCTGCAGGGCTGGGAGGTGAAGTCGATCCGCGCCGGCCGCGCCAACATCGGCGAGAGCTACGCCTTCGTGCGCCAGGGCGAGCTGTTCCTGTTCGGCGCGCAGATCACCCCGTTGATCCAGGCCTCCACCCACGTGGTGGCCGACGACCGCCGCACGCGCAAGCTGCTGCTGCACCGGAACGAGATCGACAAGCTGATCGGCCGCGTCGAACGCGACGGCTACACCCTCGTACCCACCGCGATGTACTGGAGCAAGAACAAGATCAAGCTCGAGATCGCGCTGGCCAAGGGCAAGCAGGACCACGACAAGCGCAACGCGGCCAAGGACCGCGACTGGGCCCGCGACAAGCAGCGCATCATGCGCCGGCACAACAAGAATGCCTGAGGAGCTGGGATTTGGGATTCGGGATTGGGGAGTCGCAACCGCAGCTCCCATTCCCACAAGCTCAGCCGCAAGTGCGACGCCGTAACACCGTGGCACGGCAGCCGCAAGAGCGCACCGCGGTGCATGGATGCCCTTGTGGGAGCGGCTTCAGCCGCGACGCGATGAAGTCGGAACGCGACGTGATTCGGTCGCACCGGCCGCAGAAGACGCGCAGCCCGTTTCATGCCCTCATCCGGAAACATCGGCAGTCACCCGTTGCGGCGAAAGCAGATTCCGACATGAAAGGCGATGCGGCCTCCGAGCCTGTTTCGCCCCTCGATCCCCGCCCCCAAATCCCGGCCTCACCGCGTCGCGGCTGAAGCCGCTCCCACACGGGAGACCGCGCTGCCCAGGGAACCGACGTTGCGAATCCCCAATTTCGAATCCCCGGCTTTTCAGCAGCCGAATGGCTGATCATCCCCGCCCCACTCACGTCCCGCCAAGCATCCGCATCAGGCTCGGCAGCCCACTGCCCTGCATGTAGCGATCGCGCTGCAGGTCCAGGCACTGCGCCAGCAGCAGTTGTTTGACCCGATCCGGCGCACCGATGAACTCGCGGCGCACCGACAGAAACGCGGCGATCAACCCGGACACATGCGCCGCCGCCATGCTGGTGCCGCTCATCTCCACCATCCAGGTGCCGGGATCCTCGAGCGCATAGCCGTGGTGCGCCGACAGGATCTTTTCGCCCGGCGCGACCAGATCCGGCTTGTAGCGGCCATCGGCGGTCGGGCCACGCGAAGAGAAATACGAAATGCCGTAGCTGTGCGGGCTGCTCTTGTGCACCGAACCGACCGCCAGCGATTCCTCCAGGTTGGCCGGGTCGCCGATGCTCAGGTCCAGGTTCAGCGGGTAAGCCTCGCCATCGCCCTGCATCAGCCAGGCCAGGCCGTCGTTGCCGGCGGCAATCACCACCACCACGCCTTGCCGCCACAGCCGGCGCAACTCGTTGCATAGCGGGGTGAAGCCGCAGCCGTAGCTCTCGGCGTCGAAGTAGCCGCCCAGGCTCAGGTTGACCCCGTGCACCACCAGCTCGCCGGCGCGCTCGTTGAGCTCGGCCACCTGCTGCACGCCCTTGATGATCCAGGAGTCGCGGCCGTTGCCGTCGTCGTCCAGCACCTTCAGCCCGTACAGCCGCGCCAGCGGCGCCATGCCGGCGAACTGCAGTGGCGCAGTGGCCGGCAAACCGGGCAGCGGCGCTTCGCACTGCCCGGCGATGATGCCGGCCACGTGGGTACCGTGACCATTGCCGTCGAGCGTGTCGAAGCCGGCCTCGCCCGGGCGCAACACGCGCGGGCGTCCGCGCTGGGTGCAGTCCCACTGGGCAAGCACGGTCGCCGGTTGCCCGGCGGTATGGAAGTGCGGATGCGCCGCGGCGATGCCGCTGTCCAGCACCGCCCAGCCGATGCCGCTGCCGAGCGCGCGATAGGCCACCTGTGCCGCGTCCACCTGGATCGTGCTGCGCGACTGGTAGATCAGCGCGCGCTTGCCCGCATCGCGCCACAAACGCTTGAGGTTGAGGTCGCGATAGCGCTCGCGCAGGCTCTCGATCTCGAACCGGGTCAGCCGCGCCGACACGTAGCGCTGCAGCGTGTCCTCCAGTTCGATCTGCGCATCCAGCGCCTCGCCGTGCAGGCCGGTGGAGGCCTCGGTGAGCGTGCGCAACGCGGCGATCAGATCATGCTTGCGCTGCGCCGGATCGCCGGCCTCGGACAACCTCTCCAGTTCGATCAGCACCTCATGCCGGTAATCCGGCGCGCGCGCCTCCAACTGGTCGGACAGGTCCTTGATCAGCACCGGATGCGCGATCGGCTGATCGAAGCCCACGCCCACCGCGCGCCGCACCTCGGCGCGCACGTCGGGGATGGACAGGTAGCCGGCGGCCGAATGCGGGTTGTGCTGCCAATCCGGGTTGATCTTCGACCCGGCGATGTTGTGGAAGCGCCCGCCGGCATCGGCGATGTCGTCGCTGAGATCATCGTCCAGCGCCACCGGGTCGCGCCGTTCGGCGACATTGACCCAGCGCGCCACGCAGGGTGGGAACGGCAGCTTCGGCGTGCCGGTCCACTCCTTGAACATGCTGCGCACCACCGGCAGCCCCAGCGGCGAGCCGAGCGTGAGCAGCAGCGACACCTCGCAGTCCTGCGGCTGCAGCTCGCGCAGCACGTCGTAGGCGATCAGCGAGCCCTGGCTGTGCGCGATGACCACGAACGGGCCGCCACCGGCGCGGATGCGCTGCAGCAGGCTCTCGCGCATCTGCGTACGCCGCGCCGGCACGAAGAAGAAGTCGTGCACGTCCTGCAGCAGCGCCGCGGAGATCAGCTTCAGCAGTGCGCGGTTGAGCACGTCGACCACGCCCTGCGCGTGCACGTCGGCGACTGCAGCCGCCGGTGCCGGCACCGCCGCCTCCACCTCGTCCAGCACTTGGTGCAGCCGTGCGCGCTCGGCCTCGCTGGCGGCCAGCGTGTCGGCGAGCTGGCGCAGATCGGCCAGTTGCGGGGCCACGCCGAGTGCGCTGAGCACGCGCTGCTCGGCCTGGTTCAACACCGGGCCGCGGTCCTGATCCTGGCAATCGCCGGGCTCCGGCGACGGATAGCGTTCGCGGTTGACCCAGTAGGCCATGCGCGTGCGCTCGCCCATCGCGCGACCGAACAGCGCGCGATCCCATTGGCAGCGCAACACCTCGGCCGGCGGTTTGTTGCCGATGCCATGGATGTAGACGACCGTGCGTGCCCGCCCCTGCGCCAGCGAACCTTCGCCGGTGGCCTTGGGCCGCAGCGCGGTGCCCGCCGGTGGCGCGGCGGCGAGCGTCGCCGAGGCAGGCCTGCTGGCGCCGGGAGCCGCGGCGTCGGATCTGGCCGGTGCTGCCAGCCTTGCCGATGCAGGTCCCTTCGTGGATGGAGCTGCCGATGCCGGCGTCGTCTTCTTCGCCGCCTTGGCAGCCCGCGTACCACCCGCTGGCGTCTTGCGCGCTGTTGCTGTCGGCTTGGCGGCAGATCTCGCCGGCGCCTTGGCCGGCGCCTTGCCGGGGGTGGACGTCGAGGACGTGACGGGTGCCTTGGGCGTACGCCCGTTGCTGCGGCCACGCGGCTGTCTGCTTGCCATTGCGCTGCTCCATGCCTGGGGGAATGCCTGGGGGACGGCGGCGTGACAGGGCCGGCGTCGCAGTGAAGCCAGCTTAAGCGGGGCCCGTCTCAAGGCTTGTGACTGGCCTCCCCGATCCCTACACTGTGCGGGTCAGCGTTTGACGTTGTCCCCGGGGGTGCACTGGTTTCGACGGGGGTTGCAAAATCGCTTGGCGCATGCCGAGGGGGCAGCTTTCCTCGTAAATCCAGCCGCAAACTTATAGTTGCCAACGACGACAACTACGCACTGGCCGCTTAAGGCCTAGCCCCGAAATCGCTTGTGTCCGTGCTCGCGACGTAGGGTCATTATCACGGAATCGCCGGTGGTGGCTGCCTGTCAGCCATTGGCTAAATCAAGCAGGCTGGTCCCGGGATGCGCTTCGCACATCGTGCTGTTCCGGGGCGAGATCCAACGATGAGCTAAGCATGTAGTGCCGGGGATGGAGTGCCTTCGGACGGCGGTTCGATTCCGCCCACCTCCACCATCTGATCGCGGAAAAGAGCAGTAAACGCTTGATTCTACGAAGGTTTGGCCCGGGGTTTGATGATCGATTTGAGCCTGGTCCAGGTATCAAACGAGGTATCAAACCCCGTGCCGAAGCCTTATTTTCTGCGCCGCCCGGCTGTGCCATAGGCGCGCATCTTCGCTCCCACCGATCTTCGGACCCTCGCTGGCCCGAGCCACTTGGTGCACCCCGTTTTCTACCGATGGGCGATGTCGCCCGTCTGGCTGCCTCGCGCGCCGCTGCAGCACTCTCGGGGGCATTCGATCGGATGCGACAGGACGCGAGCATGAACGACGATTTCCCGAGCCAAGCGCTGTCCGCGTTGCGAGGGAAGCAGGCGCGCCCCCTACACCATCAAGGCCGGGGGCATGGAACTGCCCGACCATGGGGCTGAATATGAAAACCCAATCGCAAATGCCAATGAGTTTTCGCCCATTTTCATTGGCGAGTTTAATAATTGTACATATTCAATAAATACAATCATTTCCATATTCATCGCCTATGGAGCCATCGCCTTGAGAAATCTGCTGGAGTTCTGGAATTGAAAAATCTGCTCTGTCTATTCTGTCTCATCATCTGTCCTTCACTGGCCTGGGCAAACGACCCACCAGATTTTCTTTTCAGATGCGATACGCGGTCACCCGATGAAATTCAACAAGCCGGCGGGTTCTATCCGCACAACAACGGCAGAATCCGCGACTACGACCTCGCCCATCACTTCACCGGAGAAAGTGTCGAGCATTATACCTCCGCCTTCGTATCGACGAGCTCGGATTTGAAAGCAGTCGTCAACCATTGCCTGAGCATGGTCGGCAGCGATCAGAGCGCATGGATCTACATGATCATGCCGGGCAGCAATTTCTATAGTGTTTCGTCCTCCCTGCAAAGAGTCCGCGACAGCCATGTGGCGGGCTCCCCGGAATGGCAAAGAATCAATCAACTCATCATCGACTATGACGGCATGTCCGAATATGTGGCGGTCGATGGGTTTCCTTTCGGCAGAGTCATCAGTCACGCCGAGCTCAACCAAGAGATGGTCGACGACTATTACGATGACGAAGACTCGGTGCTGTACTCGAACGACTTCTGGGAGGATCGATGGAATCTTTCGGACGCTTTCAACGCTGATTTCGATGGAGAACAGCCCAGCGACTCACCATACCTGGTGGTAGACGAGCCAGCGAGCCAGGTGGTACTGGCGCTCAATGAGCATGCGATGGAACTACCGCTGCGCTTCGTCTGCGACGCGGCGAACGGCTTCCCGGCATCGAGCAGATCGAGAGCATCCTCGCATTCATGCCCCAGGTACGAAATCATCAAAAGGCTCTATGACAAACAAATAATATCCAGCATTATACTTTGACCATCGACATACCGACGTCCGTCTCCAGCACAGTATTTCCCTGAAAAATCGAACCACCGTTTACCCAGCGGGCATTGCGCTTGCCGGGAGAGTGGGTGGTGCACGTTCTATCTGATGCCCCCCCAAAAATACTGTAGACGGCCACAAACCAAACAGATGTCCACACCCCACACGAGTCTGCGCATTGCAGTCGTTCGTTTTAGTGGACCCACACGAAAAAACAGGAGCACGACAATGAAAATCAAGCCCCCAGCCTTTGCAATCGCAATCTGCCTTTCGTCATTGAGCCTGAATGCAATGGCAGGCGAATATACCGAAACCGGATACCTGAGAAATGTCAAGGCGAACAATACCGGGAGCACCTGTTTCTTTCAGATCGCGGGGTCACCCACAGGACATAACTTCCAGGGCGGAGAGTGGTATTGCGGAGATATTGCAGGCCAGAACATTCTGAAACTGGCGCAAACCGCACAAATCCTCCAGATGAAGGTCAAAGTCATCCTGGAAGGAGACGGAGCCGCGTACAAGCCGGTAAAGGCCGTTGAATTAGCCAATTAGAACGACTGGATGCCAGGCGGGTGTGGACGACGCGCAGGAGCCGGAGCATACGTGGGGGACCTGAGGATTCCGAGGCCGGCCGGGCCCCCTGCTCTCGCACAGCACCGCCAGCCGGGCCTTGCGCTCCACCAGCCTGCCCACGCACGAACGGTTGAACGCGCCCTTGATCAGGTCGCCCTTCCCAATGCCTCGGCACTAGGCGTTGCTCCACCTGCTCCGGACGATGCACGATGCACGGCTGTTCGGCACCCAGGAGCGCCTGAGGCGACCATGCGCGGCAGGCCGCGCATGGCCTCGCGCAGTGCCAGCTGACATGCCAACGCACCAGCAGGCGATCTACCTGCCGGTGCGCGAAGAAAGTGGTCCAGCCGCGGATGCCTGCATCCTTGAAGCAGCCCCAGGCATCGCCCCGGCCGCACAGCTGGTAGGCGCATCATGCGTCCGTGTCCGTTACGCCGGCGTCCTTGAGGCGTTGCGAAATGATGTCGGCGGCGTCGTTGCCGTGCGATGACGGCGCATGCCAACCGCGCCGCCGCCAAGAGCCTAGGCGGGCACTGGCGATGGCGGCATCGGCGACGCGCCGACATACCCGTCACCGCCGGTCTGTACGGTGGCAGACGCCCTCCTCGATTCGGACACTCCCCATGCCATTGACCCAGGAACAACTGCGTATCCTGCAGGACATCCATGCCACCACCCCGGTCAGCGAAGCCGAGGCGACCTGGGCGGTGCGCGAGGACTACGCGGCGCAAGGCGAGGACGGCGATCTGGCGCTCAGCCAGAAGGGGTTGAAGGCCATCGACGGCAGCGAAGCGTAACCCGCCTCCTGGCCGGCACGTCTTGCTCATCCCATCGCGCCGGCGACGGTAGCGCTGCAGAGATAGCCCGTCCGGCCGGCGCTGCGTCCATCTGCACACAACACCGCCCCCACGCGACGAGAGTACGGTTTGCCCGGCTAGCGCCCCGCTTCGCCCGTGCCCTCATCCGGCGCTGCGCGCCACCCTCTCCGGCGGGTAGAGGCAGGCGCGAGCGTCCTCGCAACAGCGCTGTACCACCCGCCGCCAGACAACGTCTGCCGCGTGGCGCAGGTTGATCGGCGCGACGCCGATCCCTCCGCCAATGCGACGTCGTCGTGATGCCATACGTGTCGGCAATCCCGCTGCGCCGCGGTCAGCTTCGGGATATTCACCACAAAAGAACCTCAGGCATGGAACTTGCCTCTGCCACCGCAACACCTCTTCGCCATCCTGACGTCGCCATGTTCGTTGCCCGCCCTCGCCAGCCCGCCTGCAATGAACTTGCGCCGCTCCGGAGTCCAGCCCCGTGAGCGCCGGATTGACCCTGCGTCGGCACTTCCGGCTCGGCATCATCAAGACACTCGGTCCGTCCACGGCCGGGGTGCTGCTGCTGTTCGCCGTCTATCAGATGGCGATCGGCGCGCCGTTGACTGCACTGGCCGGCGCCGCGCTGGCCGGCCTGGCCGCGCTGGCGACCTGGCTGGCGCTGCACCGTGGCGACGGCCGCATGGATCCGCTGCTGTCGCTGAGCTGGTTGCTGGGGAGCGCCCTGGCCTGCCATGCACTGCGCCACGCCGCGGTGCCGTGGCTGTACCTGGTGATGATGAGCAATTTCTTCGTGGTGACGCGCCATGTCGCGCTGGCCTGCAATGCCACGCTGATCGCGGTGCTGCTGGTGGTGACCCCGAGCACCCTGGGTGCCGAGCACTTCTTTTCGATGATCTCGGTGTCGTTGCTGATCACCGGGCTGGGCTACATGCTCGCGTTGCGGGTGGAAGGCGATCGCGTGCAGCTGGAACAACTGGCGTCGCACGATTCGCTGACCGGGCTGCCGAACCGCCGCATGCTCGAGCGCAGCCTGTCGCAACGGGTGGCCGATCCGCGTCGTGCGACTCGCCGGCATGGGCTGATCGTGCTCGACATCGATCACTTCAAGGAGGTCAACGACCTCTACGGCCATGCCGAGGGCGACCGGGTGCTGGCCGAGCTGGCCGCGCTACTGCGCGCGCAGGTACGTGCGCCGGACGAGGTGTTCCGGTTCGGCGGCGAGGAGTTCGTGGTGGTGGCACGGCTGCAGTCCGCGACCGAACTGTCCGCCTTCGCCAGGCGCCTGCACGATGCCACCCGCTCTGCGCTGCGCGGCCCCAACGGCACCATCACCGTGTCGCTGGGTGCGGCGATGCTGTGCGACGAGGTGCAGTGGCACGACTGGTTCTCGCGCGCAGACACCGCGCTGTACCAGGCCAAGAACAACGGCCGCGACCGTTATGTGATCGCCGAGGACGTGGCGCAGGACTGAGCGACCAGCACCCGCAGCGATCTGCCGCGTGCCCGGCTGGCCTTCGGTCCGGTAGCCGTCACCAGGGCGGCTCCAATGGCAGGAAGCATCGTGAGGGCGTCACCTGTCATGCCGTGCGAAGTGGTGTGCGTTCCGATGGCCCACTGCGTCGGGACTGAAGTCCATCCCACAGTGCACACGGAGGGCTCGCCGCACGCCATTGCGGGAGTCGCCTGCCATGCAGCCGCGCCGGGCTTCAGCGGGAACGCCCGGCGCGGCTGACGCCGCTCCTGCAGACAAACCTGGGACGCGGCCGGATGGCGGCGAGAGCACATGACGAGCGGTGCCGACCAAGCGCCGCGGTGCGAACGGTCGGCCCGCACCGCGGCAGCTGCAGCGCCCTGCTCAGGGCGCCTGCACCGCGGACGCCGCCACCGCGGTGGTCGCGACGTCCCTACTGCCGGCCTCCGTGCCCGCGTCCTGCCCCCAACCACCAAGCGCCTTGTACACCCGCACCACGCCGATGTTCACCGCCGCTTCGGCGTCGGCCAGGGCCGCCTCGGCGGTCAGTTGCGTGCGCTGCGCATCGAGCAGAGTCAGGAAATCCTCCGAGCCTTCGCGATAGCGGATCTGCGCCAGCGCTTCGGCACGCTGCGCCGCCTGCGTCTGTTCGGCCACGATCGCCAGCCGCGCTTGTTCGTGGGCATAGGCGGTCAAGGCGTTCTCGGTGTCCTCCAGTGCGCCGAGCACGGCTTTCTCGTAGTCGGCCGCGGCGCCGTCGGCCTGCGCCTCGCTCGCGCGCAGGCGTGCCCGCACGCTGCCGATGTCGAACGCCGCCCACTGGATCGACGGGGTCAGCGACCAGGCCTTGCTGCGGCCGTGCAGCAAGGCGCCGGCATCGCCGGACAGGAAGCCGACGAAACCGGACAGACTGATCCGCGGGAACAGGTCGGCGGTGGCCACGCCGACGCGCGCGGTCGCCGCCGCCAGACGGCGTTCGGCGATGCGCACGTCCGGACGCCGGCGCAGCAACTGCGTGGTATCGCCCAGCGGCAAGGCCCGCGCATAGGCCGGGGTCGGCTGCGGCGCCAGCAGTGCGTCGAGCGCGCCCGGCGGCTTGCCCAGCAGCACCGCCAGCCGGTGCCGCGCCTGTGCGGCATCGACTTCCAGCAGCGGGATGTCGGCCTCGATCGCCTTCAGCCGCGCGCGGCTGCTCTGCACGTCCAGTTCGCTGCCGGCGCCCAGTCGCCAACGGGTCTCGGTCAGCCGCTGGGTGTCGCGCAGGTTGTCCAGCGTGGTCCGCGCCAGCACGATGCGCTTCTGCGTGCCGCGCAGGGCGAAGTAGTTGCGTGCCACCTCCGCGGCCACGGTGACCTGGGCGTCGGCCAGGCCCGCCTGTTCGGCTTCCAGGTTCGCACGCGCCGCTTCGCTGGCGCGGCGCTGGCGCCCGAACAGGTCCAGCTCCCAGGCAGCATCGAAGCCCAGCCGGTAGCTTTCGGTGAGCACGCGCGCGCCGCCGGCGTCCGCGTCCGGGGCCTTGCCGCGGGTGTAGTCGCCGCCGGCGGTGACATGCGGCGCCTGGTCCAGACGCTGCTCGGCGAAGACCGCGCGCGCCTCGTGCACGCGCGCCAGGGCGAGGCGCAGGTCCAGGTTGGCGACCAGGCCGTCGTGCACCAGCTGTTCCAGCACCGGGTCGTCGAACTGCGCCCACCAGGACGCGACCGGCGAGTCGGTCGCGAACACCGGCGACGCGGTGCCTTGCAGGGTCACCGGCGGCTGCGCCGGTGCGCGGTAGTCGGGGCCGACGCTGGCGCAGGCGCTGAGCAGCGCCAGCGCCAGTGCGCCGAAGACGGGACGGATCACCATGGCAGCACCTGTCCGACATGGGTGTAGCTGCCGGTGGGGCCGTCGGCGTCGAGCAGCGCCATCATCACGCTGCTGCGCGCGCCGTCGGCCACTTCCAGCTCGCCCTCGCCCGCGTTCATGTCGGTCTTCACGTAGCCGGGGTGGATGGTGTTGACCTTGATCGGGGTCTCGCGCAGTTCGTAGGCCAGCTGGATGGTCCAGGCATTCACCGCGCTCTTGGACACGTTGTAGGCCGGCACCTTGAAGTCGTAGATCGGCGACCCGGGCTGGCTATGCAGGGCGAGCGAACCGAGCACGCTGGAGACGTTGACGATGCGCGCGGCCGGCGCCTCGCGCAGCAGCGGCAGGAACCCCTGGGTGACCGCGATCAGGCCGAACAGGTTGGTGTCGAAGGTCTCGCGCCAGGTCTCCAGGCTCTGCTGCGACACGCTCAGGCGCGGGTCGTCGCGCAGGATGCCGGCGTTGTTGACCAGGATGTCCAGCCGCCCATGGCGTGCGCGCACCGTCTCCACTGCGGCGGCGATGCTGGCGGCGTCGGTGACGTCCAGGGTCAACGGCTCCACCGGCAGGCCCTCGCCCTGCAGTTCCAGGGCCGCGGCGCTGGCGCGGGTGGCGTCGCGCCCGGCCAGCAGGGTGTGCACGCCGGCTTCGGCCAGCTGCCGCACGGTGTGCAGGCCGATGCCGCGGGTGGCGCCGGTGACCAGGGCGATCTTGTGTGCTGCGTTCATTGCGAAACTCCTGAGAAGGATGGGAAAAGGATCAGCCGTGCGCCGGCGCGTCGGCGTGGGCCGGCGCATGCGAGACCAGCGGCCGCCCGGCCAGCTTGCGCAGGGCGACATAGAACACGGGAGTGAGGAACAGACCGAACAGGGTCACGCCCAGCATGCCGGCGAACACGGTGATGCCGGTGGCAGAGCGCACTTCCGCGCCCGCGCCATGCGAGAACACCAGCGGCACCGTGCCGGCGATGAAGGCGATGGAGGTCATCACGATCGGGCGCAGGCGCAGGCGGCAGGCCTGCAGCGCCGATTCGACGATGCCCTTGCCCTGCAGTTCCAGCTCGCGGGCGAACTCGACGATGAGGATCGCGTTCTTGCACGCCAGGCCCATCAGCACCACCAGACCCACCTGCACGAACACGTTGTTGTCGCCGTCGCTCAGCCACACCCCGAACAGCGCCGACAGCAGGGTCATCGGCACGATCAGGATCACCGCCAGCGGCAGCGTCCAGCTCTCGTACAGCGCCGCCAGCACCAGGAACGCCAGCAGCACCGCCAGCGGGAACACCACCAGCGCCGCATTGCCCTGGGTGGCCTGCTGGTAGCTCAGGTCGGTCCACTCGATCTCCATGCCGTTGGGCAGCACCTGCTTGGCGATCTGGGTGATCTTGGCCATCGCCTCGGCCGAGGACAGCGAGCGCGCATCCGCTTCGCCGGCCAGGTCGGCGGCCGGATAGCCGTTGTAGCGCAGCACCGGGTCCGGACCGTAGGTCTGCTTGATCGTCACCATCGAGCCGATCGGCACCATTTCGCCGTTGGCGTTGCGGGTGCGCAGCCGGGCGATGTCCTCCACGCTCTCGCGGAACGGCGCATCGGCCTGGGCGATCACCTGCCAGGTGCGGCCGAACTGGTTGAAGTCGTTGACGTAGGTCGAGCCCAGGTAGGTCTGCAAGGTGTCGAACAGATCGGTCAGGGCCACGCCCTGGGCCTTGGCCTTGACCCGGTCGACCTCGGCGTCGAGCTGCGGCACGTTGGCCTGATACGTGCCGATCGGGAAGCTCATGCCCGGGGTCTGCGCCACCGCGCCCTGCATGGTGCTGACCGCGTTCTGCAGCGCGCCGTAGCCGAGGTTGGCGCGGTCCTCGATAAACAGCTGGTAGCCGTTGCCATTGCCCAGGCCGAGGATCGGCGGCGGCATGAAGGCGAACGACATGCCCTCGCCCAACTGCGAGATGCGCTGGTTGATCTCGGCATTGATCTCCAGCGCGCTGCGGTGGCGCTCGGCGAACGGCTTCAGCGGCAGGAACACCACGCCGGTGTTGGGCGTGTTGGTGAACTGCAGCGCGTTGAGGCCCGGGAACGAGATCGCATGCGCCACGCCATCGGTCTGCATGGCGATGGTGGCGACCTTGCGCAGCATCGCGTCGGTGCGCTCGATCGAGGCGCCCTCCGGCAGCTTCACACCGGCGATCAGGTACATCTTGTCCTGGGTCGGGATGAAGCCGCCCGGCACCGCCTTGAACATCAGTCCGGTGACCAGCAGCAGCGCCACGTACACCGCGAACACCGCGCCGCGGCGGCCGAGGATGCGCGACACCGCACCCTGGTAGCGGTCGGAACTGCGGTGGAAGAAGCGATTGAACGGACGGAACAGCCAGCCGCCGAACAGCCGCTCCATGCCACGCGACAAGCGGTCCTTGGGCGCATCGTGGCCTTGCAGCAGGCGCGCGGCCAGCGCCGGCGACAGGGTCAGCGAGTTGATCGCCGAGATCACCGTGGAGATGGCGATGGTCACCGCGAACTGCTTGTAGAACTGCCCGGTGACCCCGGACAGGAACGCCATCGGCACGAACACCGCGCACAGTACCAGCGCGATCGCGATGATCGGGCCGGACACCTCGCGCATCGCCTGGTGGGCGGCTGCCAGCGGGGTCAGCCCCTCCTCGATGTTGCGCTCCACGTTCTCCACCACCACGATCGCATCGTCGACCACGATGCCGATCGCCAGCACCAGCCCGAACAGGGTCAGCGTGTTGATCGAGAAGCCCAGCAGGTACAACGCGGCGAAGGTACCGACCACCGACACCGGCACCGCGATCAGCGGAATGATCGAGGCGCGCCAGGTCTGCAGGAACAGGATCACCACCAGCACCACCAGCAGCACCGCCTCCAGCAGGGTGTGGACCACCGCGCTGATCGAGTCGCGCACGAAGATGGTGGTGTCGTACACCGCTTCGTACTTCACGTCGTCCGGGAACTGCTTGGTCAGCTCGTCCATCTTGGCGATGACCTGGTCGCGGATCTGCAGCGCATTGGCGCCCGGCGCCTGGAAGATGCCGATGCCGACCGCGTTCTTGCCGTCCAGCTGCGCGCGCAGGGTGTAGTCGCCGGCGCCCAGCTGCAGCCGGGCGACGTCGGACAGGCGCACGGTCTGGCCGTCGGCGCCGACCTTGAGCACGATGTCGCCGAACTCCTGTTCGGTACGCAGGCGGCCCTGCGCGTTGATCAGGGTCAGGAACTTGCTCTCCGGCATCGGCTCGGCGCCGAGCTGGCCGGCGGAGACCTGCACGTTCTGCTCGCGCATCGCCGCGACCACGTCGCTGGCGGTGAGCCCGCGCGCGGCCACCCGCTCCGGGTCCAGCCAGGCGCGCATCGCGTAGTCGCCGCCGCCGAACACCTGCGCATCGCCCACGCCCTGGATCCGCGCCAGCGCGTCCTTGACGTGCAGGCGCGCGTAGTTGCGCAGGTACAGGGTGTCGTACTTGCCCTTGGGCGAGGTCAGGTGCACCACCATCAGGAAGGTCGGCGACTGCTTCTGCGTGGTCACGCCCTGCCGGCGCACGTCCTCGGGCAGGCGCGCCTGCGCCTGCGCCACGCGGTTCTGCACCTTGACCGCGGCATCGTCCGGATCGGTGCCCGGGCGGAAGGTCACGGTCATCTGCAGCACGCCGTCGGAGCCGGCGACCGACTTGATGTACATCATGTTCTCCACGCCGTTGATCGCTTCCTCCAGCGGCGTGGCGACGGTCTCGGCGATGACCTTGGGGTTGGCGCCCGGATACACCGTGCGCACCACCACCGAAGGCGGCACCACGTCCGGGTATTCGCCGATGGGCAGCAGCGGGATGGCGATCAGGCCCGCGGCGAAGATGATGATCGACAGCACGGCGGCGAAGATCGGCCGGTCGATGAAGAATCTGGAAAAGTCCATGGGTGGTGGTCCTGGAAACGGATGAAACGGGGGGCCGGGCGCGGACGCAGGCATGCCGGTGGCGACGCCGGGCCATCGCGGGCCCGGCGGGGCGCGGCCGGCAGGTCATGACCCGGCCGGTGCTGCGTCGGCGCCCGCGACTCAGTCGAGGGCGACGGCCTGGCGCGGTGCGGCAGGCGACGCGGTCTGCGCGATCGGCTTGGCCTGCACCGGCATGCCGGGCATGAACACCTTCTGCACGCCGTCGACGATGACCTTGTCGCCGGCGGACAGGCCGCTGCGCACGATGCGCAGGCCCTCGGCGCTGCGGCCGAGCTGCACGTCGCGCCGCTGCGCCTTGCCGTCCTTGTCGACCACGTAGACGTACTTGCGGTCCTGGTCGGTGAGCACCGCGCGGTCGTCGATCAGCACCGCGTCGAAGCGGCCGCTGCCGAGCAGCCGCACCCGCGCGAACAGGCCGGGGGTGAAGCGGCGATCGGCGTTGTCCAGCAACGCGCGCACGTGGATGGTGCCGGTGCTGCGCACCAACTGGTTGTCGAGGAAGTCGACCTTGCCGGCATGCGGATAGCCGTCCTCGCCGACCAGGCCGACCTGCACCGGCAGGCTGCCGTCGCGCTCGCTCGGGCGCTGGCCGTCGCGCGCCATCTGCGCATAGCGCAGGAAGGTGCCTTCGTCGGCATCGAAGTACACGTGCACCTTGTCCAGCGACACCAGCGTGGTCAGCACGCTGGCGCTGTCGCCGGCGCTGACCAGGTTGCCGGCGGTGACCATCGCGCGGCCGGCGCGGCCGGCGATCGGCGCGCGCACCTGGGTCCATTCCAGGTTCAAGCGTGCGCTGTCCACCGCCGCCTGCGCGGCCAGCACGTCGGCCTGTGCCTGCTCGGCCGCGGCGCGCCGCTGTTCCCAGCTCTCGGTGGAGATGGCCTGCTGTTCGGACAGGGTCTTGGCGCGCGCGGCCTCGCTGGCGCTGAGCTTGGCCTGGGTGCGCGCGCGCGCCAGATCGGCCTCGGCGCGGGCCAGGTCGGCGCGGTAGCTGCGCGCGTCGATGGTGAACAGCACATCGCCCTTCTTCACCTCCTGCCCTTCGACGTAGTTGACCTTGTCGATGTAGCCGGACACGCGCGGGCGCAGGTCGACGTGCTCGACCGCCTCGACGCGGCCGCTGAACTCGTCCCACTGACTGATCTGCTTCTGCAGCGCGGGCGCCACGCCCACGCTCGGCGGCGGCGGCGCGCCCTGTTCGTTGGCCTTGCCGCCGCAGGCGGCGAGCGTGGCGACCAGCAGCGCCACCGCCAGCGGGCGCAGTGCGCCCGGCAGCAGGCGCGACGGCATCGGAATCGGATTCATGGAAAGACCTCGTGGGTGGAGAAGGAAAACGGCAAGGGGGTGAGCAAGGCGCTGCGCGGCTGGGCAAAGTGGCGGCGGTCGATCTCGACCAGGGCGCGGTCCGGCCGCTGCGCATCGGCGAGCAGGTGGACCACGGCGCGGCCGACGCCGAGGGTGGTGAACCACTCCGGGCAGTCGCCGATGGCGTCGTCGCTGCGGCACACCGGCGCGGACAGCGACAGCAGGTGCACGTGCACGCCCAGCGGCTTGGCTTCCTCGTGCAGCACCTGCGCGAGCATGCGGATCGCGGAGGCCGCGACCGAACTGTCGCCGTGCCCGGACCAGGCACGCAGTGCGCAGGGGCTGCCCAGCAGCACGTAACGGGCGCCGCGCTCGTGCTGCGCCAGCAGCGGCAACAGATGCCGGGCGGCAGCCAGATGCGGCAGCAGATCCGCATCCAGGCGCCGGCGCAGCGCCCCCAGCGGTCGCTCCAGCAGGCGCCCGGGGCGCAGCGGGCTGCCCAGGGCGGCGACCACCGCGGCCAGCGGCCGCGGCCGCTGCGCGACCTCGGCGACCAGGGCCGCGGCAGCCGCGTCGGTGCCGACCGAACCGGACAGCACGTCCAGCCCGGGTTCGTCGCGGTGGCGATCGCGCAGCGCGGTCAGGCGGGCGCGATCGCGCGCCACTGCCAGCACCGGGCTGCCCGCCTCCAGCAACGCCTGGACCACGCCCTGCCCGACCGTGCCGCTGCCCCCGAGGACCAGGACTTCGGGGGCCAACATCCCGCTCACGGGACTTTTCCTCCCGCGGACGGGACAATCGCGATTCGCCCCAGCCGGTCGGTGCCGGACGCGCCCAGGCGCAGGCTGCTGCCGCCCTGCCGCCGCGGCGGCGGCGTGAACTCGCGAAACGCACTCGGGTAAAGGGATTGCGCCGTCGCCACCGGCGCGGAACGGCGCCGCAGCTGGCGATCGGGGCAGGCGAAAAACTGGAACAGGGTGCGCATCGACATGAGCAAAGACCGTCGGCGGTGGCGAATGCGGACAAATTAGGCGCCAAAGTCGCACTTGATTAGTCCGAATTAAGGGGAATAATCGTCCCGCTATCGGTCCAATCGTCTCCACCTCAAGGAACCGCCATGAGCCACGATCTCAACGACACCCTGATCTTCGTCAAGGTGGTCGAGCAAGGCAGCTTCATCGCCGCGGCCAACGCCCTCGGCCTGCCCAAGACCACCGTCAGCCGCAAGGTGCAGGACCTGGAGGCGCGGCTGGGCGCGCGCCTGCTGCACCGGACCACGCGCCGGCTCGGGCTGACCGAGGCCGGCGCGGTCTACCACGAGCATTGCCAGCGCATCGCCCGCGAACTGGAGGAAGCCGAGAGCGCGGTGGGCCAGCTGCAGGCCGGCCCGCGCGGCTGGCTGCGCTTCAGCGTGCCCTATTCGGCCGGCATCTCGTGGGTGGCGCCGATCCTGGGCGAATTCCACCGCCAGCACCCGGAAGTGCGCCTGGAGATGATCATGACCAGCGACAAGGTCGACCCGATCGCCGAAGGCGTGGACGTGGCCCTGCACATGGGCACGCTGCCGGATTCGACCATGGTCGCGCGCAAGCTCGCCACCTTCCGCACCCAGGTCTTCGCCAGCCCGTATTACATCGAGCGCCATGGCGAACCGCTGCATCCGGACGATCTGCAGCACCACCGCACGCTGGCGCTGAGCAACGGCCGCGGCGGCGGCAACCGGCTGTGCTGGCCGCTGCGCAACGGCAAGCAGAGCGGCGAATTCCTGGTCCAGCCGATCCTGCTGGCCAACGATTCGGCGGCGCTGATCGGCGGCCTGGTCTGCGGCGAAGGCCTGGTGCTGGCCAGCGACGCGACGATCAAGCCGCTGATCGAGGCCGGCAAGGCGCGGCGCGTGCTCGGCGGCTGGGTCGGGCCGGACCTGGACTTCAACGCGGTGTTCCCGGGCGGGCGCATGCTCTCGCCGAAGGTGCGCGCCTTCGTCGACTTCCTGGTCGACAAGCTCAACTTCGACGTCAGCTACATGATGGCGCAGTGCCCGGCCAAGCTGGCCACGCAGCAGGCCGAGGACGGCGCCGAGTTCACCCTCTGCAGCGGTGTGGCGATGAACACCCAGTCGCTGGCCAGCCTGCCCCGCGTCGCAGCCACACCGGCGCCGGTGCCGGCGGCGCTGGAGACGGAAGCCGAGGACGAAGAGGACGCGGCACTGGTCTGAGCCGCGCCGCGCACAACGCGTCGCAGCAGCAGCGCAAAAACGCGAACGGGCCGCAGTGCGGCCCGTTCGTCGTTGCGGTCGGCGGATCGGATCGGTCAGCCGGCCGAGGCGCGCAGCGGCACCACGCGGATCTCCACGCGGCGGTTCTGCGCGCGACCGGCCTCGGTGCTGTTGTCGGCGATCGGGTACTTCTTGCCCGCGCCCAGGGTCTGGATGCGCTCGGGCTGCACGCCCTGCGCGGTCAGGTAGGCGGCCACCGAGGACGCGCGCTGCTCGGACAGACGCTGGTTGACCGCATCGCTGCCGATGCTGTCGGTGTGTCCGACCACCTCGATCATGGTCTGGTTGTATTCGCCCAGGGTCTGGGCCACGCCGTTGAGCGCCGAATAGAACTGCGGCTTGAGCGTGGACTGGTTGAAGTCGAAGGTGATGCCGTCGGGCAGATTGAGGGTGATGTTGTCGCCGTCGCGGCGCACGTCGATACCGGTGTTGGCGGTGCGCTCGCGCAGCGCGCGTTCCTGCCGATCCTGGTAGTTGCCGATCGCCGCGCCGCTGAGCGCGCCGATACCGGCGCCGATCATCGCGTGCTGGCGGCGCTCGGTGGCGCTGCTGCCGCTGAGCAGGCCGGCGGCGACGCCGACCGCGGTGCCGATCAGCGCGCCGCGGCCGGTGCGGTTCTGCTGCTCGGTGGGATTGCCGTACTGGTCGCGCTGCACGTAGGAGCCGCCGGTGGCGCAGGCGGACAGCACCAGCGCACTGGCCAGGGCCACGGACACGCCGCGAAGGGTGGTCGTTTTCATCATGTTCTCTCCGAACCTGGTTTGACGTGGCCGCAGCATAAACAGGGCCACGCGAGGCGCGGATGAACGCAGCCCGGCGCGCGATGCGCCCGGTTCAGGAAGACGGCAGCAGGTCTTCGGCGTCGGCCGCGCGCAGCGGCTGCTCCCAATCGCCCATCAGCGCCAGGTACAGCAGCTTTTCGAATTCGGCGCCGACCCGCCGCATCACCGCGTCCGGATCGGGAATCAGCCGCGCATCGCCGATCAGGCCGAAGTGCACGCGGTGGTTGTAGCTCATGATCGACACGCCGACGCCGATCGAGCCGGTCTGCGGCACCCAGAACATCATCTCGCGCACGCGGCTGCCGGCCAGGTACAGCGGCTGCTGCGGCCCCGGCACGTTGGTCGCCACGGTGGTGGCCTTGCGGCTGAACAGGTCCAGCGCCGCCGACTGCAGCGCCGCCGGCGCCATGCCCACCGCCGCCAGCAGGCCGAACACCACCATCGCCTGGCGCGACTGCTTGAGCTGCTGCATCGACTCGGCCACGCACTGCAGGCGCCGCACCGGATTGGCCTCGCCCACCGGCAGGTCCAGGAACACCAGGCCGAAGTGGTTGCCGAGCTTGCGCGCGTGCTCCAGCGGGCGCAGGTTGACCGGCACGGTGGCGCGCAGGGTCACCCCGTCCAGGCGTTCGCCGCGTTCGAGCATGTAATCGCGCAAGGCGCCGGCCATGGTCGCCATCAGCACGTCGTTGACCGTGCAGTCGCAGGCGCGGCCGACCGCCTTGACCTCGTCCAGGTCCAGCGGCTCGGCCCAGGCCACGCGCTTGCTGACGCCGAGGCGGCCGCGCAGCAGCGTCGGCGGATCGTCGGCCAGCAGCAGCGCATTGACCAGTTCACGGCCGATCAGCCCGCCTTCGCGCGCCAGCATCTGCGGCAGGTTCGGGTCCTGCGCCATCGCCCGGCCCTTGTCGAGCATGCGCCCGCCGAGCTTGAGGTAGCGGTCCACCGCGCCGACCCGGCGCACCACCTCCTTGCCGTCGTCCTTGAGCCAGGCGCGCCCGAGCTGCGCCGACGGCTCCGGGGTGCGCTGGGTATCGGTCAGCGACAGCAGCACCTGCACCAGCGCGATGCCGTCGGCATAGCTGTGGTGGATGCGCGCCACCAGCGCCGAGCCGCCTTCGTAGCGCTCGATCAGGTGGAACTGCCACAGCGGCTTGGTCTTGTCCAAGGGCGTGGAGGCCATCTGCCCGGCGAAGCGCTCCAGCGCCTTCTTCTGCCCGCGCCCGGGCAAGGCCGACAGGCGCACGTGCCAGTCCAGATCGAAATCGTCGTCGCGCTGCCAGTAGGCGCCGGTGGCGGTCTCCACCGGCTTCTGCAGGAACCGCGGGAAGGCCAGGAAGCGCTTGCGCACCAGTTGCTTGAGCGCAGGCAGGGTCAGCGGCTCGTCGAACATCAGCACGCCGGTGATCATCATCGGATTGGTCGGCCGGTCCATCCGCAACCAGGCGGTGTCCACGCGCGACATCGGTTCGCGCTGCGGCTTGCGGCGAGCTGAGCTGGTGGCCATGCGGGCTCCTGTCCGAGCCCGGAGTGAATCATGGCCCCGCGAAGGGCGTCAATCGCGCCTGCGGCCGTGCTGCGCCACGCAACACCGCGCAGTGCTCAGCCGGCGGCGGTCTCGCGATAGGCGGCCAGCGCCGCATCGCGGCCGGCGGCCAGGTCCACGATCGGCTGCCGCGGATACTGCGGGGCGGCGTGCGCCAGTCGCTGCGGTGCCTGCCAGGGCGCAAAGCGGTCGGCCACCGGCAGCGCTGCCAGTTCCGGCACCCAACGCGCGATGTACTCGCCCTTCGGATCGAACTTCTGCGCCTGGGTCACCGGATTGAACACGCGGAAATACGGCGCGGCATCGGCGCCGGTGCCGGCCACCCACTGCCAGCCCAGGGTGTTGTTGGCCAGGTCGGCATCGACCAGGGTGTCCCAGAACCAGCGCGCGCCTTCGGACCAATGCACGCGCAGGTGCTTGCACAGGTAGCTGGCGACGATCATGCGCACGCGGTTGTGCATCCAGCCAGTGTGCCACAGCTCGCGCAGGCCGGCATCGACGATCGGCACGCCGGTGCGTCCGCGCTGCCAGGCGTGCAATGTCGCCGCATCGGGCTTGGCCCAGCGAAAGCGCTCGAAGCGCGGATTGAGGTTGCGCTCGGGCGTGTCCGGGAAATGGTGCAGCAGGTGGTGGGCGAAATCGCGCCAGCCGAGCTGGCGGATGTAGCCGTCGATCGCCGCGGCGGTGGCGGCGCGGCGCTGCCGTTCCAGCGTCGCGACGATGCGCCATGGCGCGATCTCGCCGAAATGCAGGTGCGGCGACAGCCGCGAGGTGCCGACCTGGTCGGGGCGGTCGCGGCCATCGAGATAGTCGCGCAGCGCGCCGTCGACGAACACGTCCAGCGCCTCGTGTGCGCCCGCCTCGCCCGGCTGCCAGACCTCCCAGAAGCCGCGGTCCCAGTCCAGCGCCGGCGCCAGGCCGAGTCGTTGCAGCGGCAGGCTGTCCAGATCCTTGGGCGGCGCTGGCAGCGCCTTCGGCGCGGCCTGCAACGCGGGCACCTGCCAATGGCTCAAGGCGCTGCGCCAGAACGGGGTGAACACCTTGTACGGGCCGCCCTGCTGCGTCGCCAGTTGCCAGGGTTCGAACAGCAGCGCGCTGTTGTGGCTGTGCACCTCCAGGCCCTGCTCGCGCAGTTCGCGCTTGAGCCGCGCATCGCGCGGCTGCGTGGCCGGCTCGTAGCGCCGGTTCCAGTACACCGCCACCGCGCCGCAGTCGGCGATCACCTGGCGCAAGGCGGTCTCGGCCGGGCCCTGGCGCAGGATCAGGCACGAACCGCGCGCACGCAGTTGCGCGTCCAGCGCCGCCAGCGAGCGCTGCAGCCAACTGCGCGAAGCCGCGCCGGCGGCCCATGCGCCCTCGTCTTCCGGGCTGTGCAGATACACCGGCACCGGCGTATGGCCGGCATCCAAAGCGGCCTGCAAGGCAGGTTGATCGTGCAGGCGCAGGTCGCGCCGGAACCAGACGATGGCGTAGCTCATGCGAAGGGACGCAGCGAAGGACGCGCCATGATACGGATCGGGTGCAGCGGCCAGGTGAGCATGCGGCGCGAGTCGCACATGCTTCGACACCGCCGATCCTGGCGCAGCAAGTGTCGCGCTGGCCGGATTTCGTAGACATCGCCGCGCGCCGCGCACGCGCGCCTCGTCCGCCCTGCTATAACGCCGTGGCGGGCGCCGTCATGTCGAAACGGCGCCGCGACCGCTGCTGATGGATGACGTTCCGGGGAAGGACGTCATTCGTGCTTTCGCTGCACCGCGCACGACATGGCCACGGCCGTCTCGCGCGCACGGGGGGAACATCCGCCATCGCCTCTGCGATCTCACGGTCATCACGGCCGGCGAGCGCGGTTGCGTGCGCCCCGAACCGCCCGCGCCCGGACCTGCATCGACAGGGCCGCGACGCGCTGCGGGCAGCCAACGGCGCAGCACGGCCACGCCCATCGCCGACATCCGCAATGATTTCAGGAGAGCAAGACCCATGGACAAGCGCATCGCAAAAGCCGCCCTCACCCTCGCACTGAGCCTCGCCGCCCCGCTGGCGATGGCGTGCGAGCCCGAACCCGGGCTGCAGCAGAACGAAGTCTTGCAAGGCGACGCCGAAGCATCGTGTGGCGGCGGTGGTGGCGGCGGCAGCACGCCGGTCTACACGCTGCAGGGCGTGATCCAGAACCAGGGATATCAGACCG
This sequence comes from uncultured Xanthomonas sp., assembly GCF_964278005.1. NCBI lineage: Bacteria > Pseudomonadati > Pseudomonadota > Gammaproteobacteria > Lysobacterales > Lysobacteraceae > Xanthomonas > uncultured Xanthomonas sp. The sequence goes on along the minus strand of NZ_CAXYKF010000015.1, from coordinate 207,366 downwards.
AAAATGGTCCAGCCGGTGCCAAGCGTGTGGTGATCCGCGCGTACTCGCGCTTCGCCAATGCCAGTAACAACCGTGTCGACGCCGATTACATGAACGTGAACTGCAAAGCCTACGACGTATATGGCCACTCCGAGTCTGACTACGACGAGGAACGCAACGGCGCCCTGGTCGACGTGCATTTCAAATCTCCTTGGGTCCTCGGCTATGGCACCTATCGCAAGATCACCGTGGTGTGCACTCACCACGCAGAATATGGTGCCAACACCTACGACACCACTAGCAACATGGAAATCCAGATCCCCGAGTGATCCTCGCTCCATACGCTACCAGCCGGCGCCCGGAACGTACCGGGCGCCGCACTCGCAAGATGATGTGCGCGTAGCGCGCAGGCTCACTCGAATGCGCCCACCGAGTCGTGGGCGAGATTGTCGAAGCGGGTGTATTCGCCGAAGAACTTGAGCTTGCACGACCCGGTCGGGCCGCCACGGTGCTTGCCGATGATGATTTCGGCCAGGCCCTTGTCCGGCGAATTTTCCTTGTTGTAGTAGTCGTCGCGGTAGATGAACACGATCATGTCCGCGTCCTGCTCGATCGCGCCCGATTCGCGCAGGTCGGCCATCACCGGGCGCTTGTCGGTGCGGGTTTCCAGCGAGCGGTTGAGCTGCGACAGCGCGATCACCGGCACCCCCAGCTCCTTGGCCAGGCCCTTGAGCGAGCGCGAGATCTCCGAGATCTCGGTGGCGCGGTTCTCGCTGTTGCCGGGCACCGACATCAGCTGCAGGTAGTCGATCACGATCAGGCCCAGGTCGTGCTCGCGCTTGAGCCGGCGCGCCTTGGAGCGCAGCACTTCCGGCGACACGCCCGGCGTGTCGTCGATGAAGATCTTGGTCTCCTTGAGCATCTTGATCGCACCGGTGACCCGCGCCCAGTCCTCGTCCTCGAGCTGGCCGGTGCGCAGGCGCTGCGCGTTGATGCGGCCGTTGGAGGAGATCAGGCGCATCGCCAGCTGCGAGGCGGACATTTCCATCGAGAACACCGCCACCGCCTTCTTCGACTTGATCGCCGCGTATTCGGCGATGTTCAGCGCGAAGGTGGTCTTGCCCATCGCCGGACGCGCGGCGAGGATGATCAGGTCGGTCGGCTGCAGGCCGGCGGTCATCGCGTCGAAGTCGTTGTAGCCGGTCGGCAGGCCGGTGATGTTGCCGCCGTTCTCGAAGCGGTTGCGCAGTTCCTCGAACGCGTCCTTCAACGCGCCGGGCATCGCCACGAAGTCGCTGCGCCCGCGCGCGCCGGCCTCGGCGATCTGGAACACCGCCTTTTCCGCCGACGCCAGCAGTTCCGAACTCTCGCGCCCTTCCGGCTGGAAGCCGTCGTTGACGATGGTGGTGCCGACCTCGATCAACTGCCGCAGCACCGCCTTGTCGCGGACGATCTCGGCGTAGGCGACGATGTTGGCGGCCGAGGGCGTGGTGCTGGCCAGTTCGATCAGGTAGGCGCCATCGCCGACCATCTCCAGCTTGCCCTGCGATTCGAACCACTCGCCCAGCGTCACCGCATCGAACGGGCGTCCCTTCTCGGCCAACTCGCGGATCGCGCGGTAGATCAACTGGTGATCGCGCCGGTAGAAATCGTTCTCGGTGAGCTGGTCGTTGACCCGGTCGTAGGCGTCCGGTGCCAGCATCAGGCCGCCGAGCACGGCCTGTTCGGCCTCGATCGAGTGCGGCGGCACGCGCAACTGGTCGAGACGCGGCTCGCTGCGTTCGCTGCGCTCGCTTTTGCGATCGCCGCGGTAGCCGGGACGGGCGGACATAGGCTGGGTCTTCTCTGTGGGGCGCGGGCGCCGGGCGCGGCCTCACCGCGGCCCGGGCGCCGATTTTAGTCGCCGCGCCCGGCCGGGGCTAGGGCGACGCTCAACACAGGGCGCCTGCCTGAGCGGCGGCACCTGCGTCGTCCCGCCTCGCCAGAGGCTGGGGACAAGTCTGGGGACAAGCGGTTGAGAACCTCGCCGAGGCCGCGTCACACAAGGCTCTCACTGCCCCATCCGCGCACCACGGCATGCGCCGCAATGGCGCTCAGGCCTGCAGTTCGTCGATCCAGGCGATGAACTTGTCGACGAAGCCGGCGAGGAACTTGCGCGTGCGCTCGTCGTCGATCGCGCCATCCTCGGCGATCAGGCCCTCCCTGAACTGCAGAAAGATCTCCGGCTGCCCCAACACCGGCATGTCCAGGTAGGCCAGCACGTTGCGCAGGTGCTGCTGCGCCATGGCGGTGCCGATCGCCCCCGGCGAGGTCCCGCACACCGCCGCCGGCTTGCCGGCGAAGGCGCTCTCGCCGTACGGCCGCGAGCCCAGGTCGATGGCGTTCTTGAGCACGCCGGGAATGGAACGGTTGTATTCGGGGGTGACGAACAGCACCGCGTCGGCGCCGCTGACCTGCGTCTTCAGGCGCCGGCCCTGCGCCGGATAGTCGTGGTCGTGGTCCTGGTTGTACAGCGGCAGGTCGCCGATCTCGACGTACTCGAAACGGGCGCGGTCGCCCGCAAGTCGCTCCAGCGCGTGCGCCAGGCGCCGGTTGAACGACTCCTTGCGCAGGCTGCCGACGAACACGGCGATGCGGTACTGGCTCATGGCGTTACTCCTGACCGAATGGACCTGCAGGCTAGCTGCCGGCGCGCGGCAGTCAGGTGAACGCCGTTGACGTCCCGGTCTGCGCCAGGCGTGCCTGCACGTCCTCCGGCAGCGGCGGCAGCGCCACGAAACCCGGCGTCGCGCGCACCCGCTGCAGCCAGTCGCACAGTGCCGGATACTGGGTCAGCGCGATGCCGGCATCGCCGGCGCAATGCGTATAGGCGAACAACGCGATATCGGCGATGCCGTAGGCCGGCCCGGTGAACCAGGCCTGCGCCTGCAGATGCTGCTCCATCACCGCCAGCGCCCGCGTCGCGCCCTCGCGCAGGCGCGGCAGTTCGGCACGGCGCGGCGAGTCGGGCGGCGTCCAGCCGCAGACGAAACGCGCCACCGCCACGTAGGGTTCGTGGCTGTACTGCTCGAAGAACAGCCAGCTCAGCGCCTGCGCGCGCTGCCAGGGATCGGCGGGCAGATACCCGGTGCCCTCGGCCAACCAGCACAGGATGGCGTTGGATTCGGCCAGCACGCGCCCATCCTCGCGTTCCAGCAACGGCACCTTGCCGTTGGGATTCTTGGCCAGGAACGCCGGGGTGCGGGTCTGGCCGTTGGCGCTGTCGACCTCGACCCAGCGGTAGCCGCAGCCGAGCTGGTCCAGCAACAGCCGCACCTTGTAGCAATTGCCGGACAGCGCCATGCCGTACACGGTCAGGGGAAAACGTTCGGATGCCATGCGCCGCTCCTGTGTCGAATGCCGCCGTCGTCGTGGCTCAGCCCCGCGCCTGCCACTGCGCGCGCGACTGCCCCCACACTTCCACGTCTAATGCCTGCAGCGGCTCGGGCAGGCGGTCCTGGCGCAGGTAGCGCGAGCCTAGCTTGGCCGCCACCGCCTTGGAGTTGGCGTTGTCCGGCACGATGGTGTGGATCACCTCGGCCCAGCCCAATTGCGCGAACGCCCAGCCGATCGACGCCGCGGCCGCCTCCGGCGCATAGCCCTGGCCCCAGAACGCGCGGGCGATGCCCCAGCCGACCTCCGGACCCGGCCAGCCGTACGGCTGCCAGGGACCGACCCGGCCGATCCACTGCCCGCTACGCTTCTCGATCACCGAGAACATCGCAAATCCCTGCAACTGCCAGCTGCCGACCAGCGAGGTCAGGCTGCGCCAGACCACCGATGGCGCCTGCACGCCGCCAAGGTGATGCATGGTCTCGGCGTCGGCGGAAAAGGCGCAGAACGCCGCGAAATCCTCGGCAGTGGGCGGGCGCAGCACCAGGCGCTCGGTTTCCACGCGCACATCGAAGACGCTCATCGTCGGTTCTCCTTTGAACAGGCCCGCGGCCGGCCGCGGGCGATGGCTTCAAAACGCATTGATGCCGGTCAGTTCGCGACCGACCACCAGTTGGTGCACGGTCTCGGTGCCCTCGTAGGTGATCACCGATTCCAGGTTCAGCGCATGCCGGATCGCACCGTAGTCGGTGGTGATGCCGGCTCCGCCGAGCAGGTCGCGGCATTCGCGGGCGATGTCCAGGGCCATGCGCACGTTGTTCCACTTGGCCAGCGACACCTGCGCCGGCTGCAGCGTGCCGGCGTCCTTGAGCCGGCCCAGTTGCAGCGCCAGCAACTGCGCGCTGGCGATGCGCCGTGCCATGTCGGCCAGCTTGATCTGCGCGCTCTGCGTCGCCGCCAGCGGCCGCCCGAACAGCATGCGCTCGCCGGCATAGGCCAGCGCCTCGCGCAGGCAGGCGATGGCCGCGCCGATCGCGCCCCAGCTGATGCCGTAGCGGGCCTGGGTCAGGCAGGCCAGCGGACCCTTCAGACCGCGCACGCCGGGCAGGCGCTGGCTGTCGGGCAGGCGCACATCGTCGAAGAACAGCGCCGAGGTCACCGAGGCACGCAGGCTCATCTTGTGCGCGATGTCCTGGGTGCCGAAGCCCGGGGTACCGGCCTCGACCAGGAAACCCTGGATGCCGTCGTCGGTCTGCGCCCACACGATCGCCACGTCGGCGATGCTGCCGTTGGTGATCCACATCTTGCTGCCGCTCAGGCGCCAACCATCGCCGTCGCGGACCGCACGGGTCTGCATCGCCGCCGGGTCGGAGCCGCCCTGGGACTCGGTCAGGCCGAAACAGCCGATCGCCGTGCCGGCGGCCATCGCCGGCAACCAGCGCTGGCGTTGCGCGTCGCTGCCATAGGCATGGATCGGGTACATGCACAGCGAGGACTGCACACTGACAAAACTGCGCAGGCCGCTGTCGCCGCGCTCCAGTTCCTGACAGATCAGGCCGTAGCAGACCGCGTTGAGGCCGCCACCGCCCTGCCCGGCCGGCAGGCTGGCGCCGAGCAGCCCCAGTTGCGCCAGTTCCGGCACCAGTTCGCGCGGGAACCGCGCCTGGTCGAAGGCGTCGCCGATCACCGGCAGCACTTTCGCATCGACGAAGCGCGCCACCGCCTGCTGGATCGCGCGCTCCTCCTCGCTGAGCAGCGCGGCTACGTTGAACAGGTCGTCGCAAGGCAGGGGCATGGCGGCATCCACGGCGAAAACCGCATTGTATCGGTCCCGCCCGCGCCGCCGCCCGCAGATAGACGAAGGCCGGCGCACGCGCCGGCCTTCGGAGGTGCAACCGCGCTGCGACTCAGCGCTGGCTGACGGCGACGTCGCCGGCCGAGGCGGTCTGGGTGACCAGGCGGCCGTCCAGCACCGGCAGGCGGTCGCTGTTCGGGCGGTCGTCCATGCGCACGGTCTTTTCCTGGCCGTCGTAACGGTAGGTCACGTCATAGCCCTTGACCACGTCCTGCGTGCCCATGGCGATGCGGCTGCCCGGCTTGCTGTCCATGCGCATGGTGCCGGTGGTGCCGTCGTCGTTGCGGTAGGTCACGTTGTAGCCGGTGATGGTCGAGGACTGCGCGGTGCTGTTCTCGGTGTGGCACTGGCGCTCGGTACGGTCGACCACGCGGCCGCCGACGTGGTTCTGGTCGATGCGGTTGCCGATGAAGCCACCGGCCACCGCGCCGGCCGCAGTCGCGGCCTTGCGGCCGTTGCCATGGCCGATCTGGTTGCCGAGCAGGCCGCCGACCACCGCACCGACCACGGTGCCGCCGACATTGCCGTCGCGCTCGGGCAGGCGCTCCTGTACCACCACGTCGTTGCACACCTGGCGCGGCGTGGTGGTGGTGGAGGTCTGGCGCAGCGGCTCGGTGCCGATCACCTCGGCGTAGCGCTGCTGCTTCTGGGTAATCGGGTCGACCCGGACCACGTCGGCGTACTCGAGCTTGCCGCCGACGCTGTTGTCCATCGCGCTGTCGCCGCGGGTATTGTCCAGGGCCGGGCGCACGTCGCTGCTGGCGACGTCCACCGGTTTGTCACGATTGTTCATGAAGGCCGCGGTGGCGACGCCGCCGACCAGCAAGGCGCCAGCCGCGACCAGAACGGTTGTCGTAGTGCTTTTCATGTGTGCTCTCCTGCGGGCTGACCGCGTTGTCTACGGTGCTGTGATTACCATGCCGAAGCTGAACCGATCCGCTCCCTATTCAGTAACGCGGCGTACACGCGACTGGTAACGCCCCCGGAACGTCGCCATATCAAAGCTGTTAGCGTTTCCACCGCTGCCCCGGAGCACCTGACATGCCCAACCCGATCGTCTATCCGCTGCTGCGCTGGGCGGGCAAATTGCGCTACCCGACGCTGTTCAAGATCACCGCCGGGCTGTTCGTGCTGAGCGTGCTGCTGCCCGATCCGGTGCCCTTCATCGACGAGATCGTGTTCGGCCTGGGCACCCTGCTGCTGGCCAACTGGAAGACCCGCACCCCGGCGCCGGCCACCGAGCCGCTGAACTCGACCGCGCAACGCGTGCGCCGCTGAGCGCCGATGCCGTTGATCGACAGCCACTGCCACCTGGACGCGGAAGAGTTCGATCCGGACCGCGACGCGGTGATCGCGCGCGCGCAGGCGGCGGGCGTGCAGGCGCAGGTGGTGCCGGCGGTGACCGCGGCGTCCTGGGCGAAGCTGCGTGCGGTCTGCGCGGCCGCGCCCGGCCTGTATCCGGCGTATGGCCTGCATCCGCTGTTTCTGGCCGAGCACCGGCCCGAGCACCTGGCCTTGCTCGGCGAGTGGATCGAACGCGAGCGTCCCTGCGCGATCGGCGAATGCGGCCTGGACTTCTTCGTCGAAGGCTTGGACGAAGCCGACCAGCAGCGCTACTTCGCCGGCCAGCTGCAACTGGCACGAGAGTTCGACCTGCCGGTGATCGTGCATGCGCGGCGCGCGGTGGACGCGGTGATCCTGGCGATCCGCAAGGTCGGGCGCCTGCGTGGCGTGGTGCACAGTTTCGCCGGCAGCGCCGAGCAGGCGGCACAGTTGCAGTCGCTGGATTTCCTGATCGGCCTGGGCGGGCCTGTCACCTACGCACGGGCGCAGCGCCTGCGCCGGCTCGCCGCCACGGTGCCGTTGCAACAACTGCTGCTGGAAACCGATGCGCCGGACCAGCCCGATGCCGCGATCCGCGGCCAGCGCAACGAACCGGCACGGCTGCGCACGGTGCTGGACACCATCGCCGAGCTGCGCGACGCACCTGCCGCCTCCATCGCCGCGCAGACCACGGCCAACGCGCAGCGCTTGTTCGGCCTGCCCGACGTGCTTCCCGACACAGCCGCGCCGGGCTGACGCAGGACTGTCCCGCAGACACAGCGCACACCGCTCGCCGGCGTGGTTGCGCCCCGCGCAAGCGCCGCTCGGCACACCGGCACACCAGTCAACGCGCAGCTCCACGCTGCAGCGATCCGCGCGAACGTCGCTTGCCGCGCATCTTTCGTACGAAACTGTGAACTGGGCTACCGGATCACGGTCTTTCGACAGGGTCTCCGCCTGCTGGCTTCTGCTACTGTGCACCGCGCTGAACGGCGAGCGGATCTTTTGTCCGCCAGGCACCGGAGTGTGAACCCGTTCGCTCTCAGCACAAGGCTCGGCGGCCGGCTCGATGGCACGCGTTCTGGCAGATCGGATCATCCTGGCGTGAAACAACCGGCAAGCCGTATCCCCTACCCGCTTCTCCACAGCGCGCGGCGCACGCGTGCGATCGCCTCCTCAGCGGCCGCCCCGGCGCGAGCAGAGCCATCGCGCATGCGAGCGCCACGACGATGAAAAGCGCCGCGAGTTCGGAGAAACACGTCTCCAACGGCGAAAGCTGGGTCTCCCTGAAATTCCGCGACAGCAATCGCAGCCGCAAGATGCGCAGCACCCTGACCCTGGCCGGGGTCTCGTGCACCACGCTCGGCGCCTTGTGGACCGTGTGCTACCTGTACTACGGCCGGCCGGAACTGGCGCTCGCCTTCGTCGGGCTCACGGCGGTCGGCCTGCTCGCGCTGTGCCGCCGCCGCCATTGCGACGAGGCCTCGTTGTCGCTGGTGGCGCATGGCGTGTTCGTGGTGGTGCTGGTGATCTCGATCATCGATGCGCCGATCGGTACGGTGCCGCGCTCGGTGCACACCTTCTTCCTGCCGCTGGCGGCCGGCGCGCTGTTCGTGTTCGACCGCAGCCGCCGCTACCGCGCGCTGGTGTTCCCGCTGGCATGCCTGGGCGCCTTCGTCGCGTTCGGTTCGGGCGAACTGGACTGGCTGGCGCCGGCGTCCTCGCCACCGCCGGGGATGCGCCGGCTCGGCGCGATCTCCAACATGGCCTGCGCGGCCGGCCTGCTCGCGGCGATCCTGCACATCTACCGCAACGACGTGAACGCGCGCATTTCGCTGGAGCGGGAACTGGCGCGCGCAGTCGGCAATGGCGAGATCGAGGTGCTGTACCAGCCGCAGGTGAGCGCGAACGGCAGCATGCTCGGCGCCGAGGCGCTGGTGCGCTGGCGCCATCCCAGCGGCAAGCTGCTGACCCCGGACAAGTTCATCCCGCTGGCCGAAGAGAGCCAGCTGATTCGGGACGTGGGACTGGAAGTGCTGCGCCAGGCCTGCAGCACGCTGCGGCGCTGGTCGCACGAGCAGGATCTGCGTGCGCTGGTGGTCGCGGTGAACGTCAGCCCGGTGCAGTTGCTCGATCCCAACTTCGTGGCGTCGGTGAAGCAGGTGATCACCAGCGAGGGCGTGGCGCCGGCGTCGCTGGAATTCGAGCTGACCGAATCGGCGCTGTACGTGGATACCGCCGGGGTGCGCGCCAAGATGCACGAACTCAAGGCGTTCGGCATCGGCTGGGCGCTGGACGATTTCGGCACCGGCTTCTCGTCGCTGGCCATGCTCAGGACGCTGCCGGTCACCAAGCTCAAGATCGACCGGCAGTTCGTCAACGACGCCAAGGCCGACGAGTCCTCGCGGCGCCTGCTGGCCAAGATCGTGGAGATCTCGGAGGTGATGGGCATGGTCGCGCTGGCCGAAGGCATCGAGGATGCGCAGCAGTGCGAGATGCTTTCGGCCATGGGTTGCCGGCACTTCCAGGGCTTCCTGTTCGGCCGGCCGCAGCCGGCGCACGACCTGGAACGGCTGGCCTTCCTGCAGGCCGGCACCGAGCGCAACCTGATGAGCGGCGCGGCCACGCGCGCCCCGGACGCGCCGCCGCCGTCCAGCGCGCGCTAGGCGGCCGCCGCCTCGCGCGCCACCGCGCGCTTCAACAGCATCTCCAGCGCCTTGCCGACCGCGGCGAAGGCGAACGCACCGGTGATGTGGGTGGCCGCGCCCAGCCCGGCGCCGCAGTCCAGGTTCAAGGCCGCATCCGGCCCCAGCACAGGACGCAGTCCGCAGACGCTGCCATCGGCCTGCGGATAGCGCACGTTCTCCAGCGAGTACACCGCCGGCACGCCGAAATAGCGCTGCGGGTTCTTGGGGAAATTGAATTCGCTGCGCAGCTTCTTGCGGATCAGCGCCAGCATGGCGTCGTGCTCGGTGCGCGACACGTCGCGGATCCGCACCAGGGTCGGATCGGTGCGCCCGCCGGCCGAGCCCACGGTCAGCAGCGGCAGCTTGCGCCGCCGGCACCAGGCGATGGTCTCGACCTTGACCCGAAAGCTGTCGCAGGCATCGATCACCAGGTCGAAGCCGGCATCGAGCAAGTCGGCGATGTTGGTCGGGGTGAGGAAGGCCTCGACCGCCACCGCCTCGATCTGCGGATTGATCGCCACGCAGCGCTCGGCCATCGCCACCGCCTTGTTGCGCCCGTACTGACCGGCCAGTGCCGGCAGTTGCCGGTTGGTGTTGGACACGCAGATGTCGTCGGCGTCGATCAGGGTCAGATGCCCGACGGCCGAGCGCGCCAGCGCCTCGACCACCCACGAGCCGACCCCGCCCATGCCCACCACCGCCACCCGGCACTGCGCCAGCCGCGCGATCGTGCCTTGCCCGTAGAGCCGGTCGATGCCGGCGAAGCGTTCGCGCCATTGTTCGTTCATCCGCGCATTTTAGGGGATTGCCTGGGGAGCCGGGATTGGGGACTGGGGACTGGGGATTCGCGGCGTGGCTTGGCGGCCCGCGCGCGACGCGTCGCCGCAGGCGTACCATCGGCACTCCATCCCGCTGCGCATGCCTGCCATGGCCAAGCCGCCCTCATCCCCGCCCGCCTCCACCTCACGCTATCTGTTCGTGCTGCTGGCCGGCCTGTTGCTCGGCCTGGTGCTGACGGTGATGGCGCTGCGCGCGGTGCAGGCGCGGCAGGATCCGTTCCCGCGCAGCCTGATGCAGGTGATGGGCAAGCAACTGGCGCTGCTCGAACGCGACACCGCGCACCGGCAATGCAGCGGCGCGGGTCCGCAGGCGCGGCTGCGCACGCTGCGCCTGCTCGGCGACGAACTGGGCACGGCGTTTCCCGACCTGGCCGACGACAGCCGCTTCCGCGAGCACGCCGATGCGCTGCGCGCCGGTGTGGACGCGGCGCTGGCACAGCCGCCGACCGACTGCGCCGCGCTGGCGCAGGCGCGCCAGCAGATCGACGAACGCTGCGACGCCTGCCACCGCGATTTCCGCTGAGCGTTCGCTGAGAGCGGCGCCGAGCTTGCTGCAGGGGTTTCGCTGACGGACCGACGCAGGCCTCGCTGCGCTGTCGGCGTGGCTTCAGCGCACATGTGCCAGTGCGCGTATCGATGAATTGCCGCTGACGCAAGCCGGCGCGAGGCTGAACGGCACCTGCCAGGGTTGGCGTTTCATTCACGCAGGGGTGGACAGGATGCGTGCGAACGCGGCGCTGCCGCCGCGCTCCATCACTGTCGAGGAGAGCACCCATGAAGATTCAACTGATGGCCACCGCTGCCGTGGCGACCCTGGCGCTGGCAGGCTGCGCCACGTCCCCGGGCTATGGCGGCGGTTACGGCGGCGGCTACAGCCAGCCGGCGCGCGGCGGTTACACGCAGACCCGCTGCGCCGACTGCGGCATCGTCACCCGCATCGACACCGTACCGTCCGGCCGCACCGCGCCGTCGGCCACGGGCGCGATCCTGGGCGGCATCGTCGGCGCGGTCGCCGGCCACGAGATTTCCGACCACACCGGCGGCAGCAAGGGCAACCAGAACGTGTCGGCGGTGGCCGGCGCGGCGGCTGGCGCGCTGGCCGGCAACCAGATCCAGAAGAACGTCACCAGCGACACCTACGACGTGCATGTGCAGATGGACGACGGCCGGGTGATCGTGGTCAACCAGCGCGACCTGGCCGGGGTGCGCGAGAACACCTACGTGCGCGTGGTCAACGGGCGCGTCGTGCCGCGCTGATCGGCCTCGGCGAGCTGCCCCGAAACGCAAAAAGGCCCGCAGCGCGGGCCTTTTTGCTGCGCGCGGCGCCGCGCGCGACAGCGCCTCAGAGCGGCTGCACCGCGTCGGCCTGCAGGCCCTTCTGGCCCTGCACCACGGTGAAGCTGACCTTCTGGCCTTCCTTCAGGCTCTTGAAGCCCTGGGTCTGGATCGCCCGGAAGTGCACGAACACGTCCTCGCCGTTTTCGCGGCTGATGAAACCGAAACCCTTGGCATCGTTGAACCACTTCACGGTGCCGTTTTCGCGATTGCCAGTGCCGTTCATGATCGACTTACTCCTTGGAACACGTCTCAGGGGTGGGTACGCCGTGGGGTGCGGCGGCTGGTTGCAAGGAGGAAGCGAGGTATAACGATGTAGCGGATCGGTGGATCTACCGCATCAGGCCACGATTCACGGTGACCTTTGCAAACGCAGCGGCTGCAACTTACCCCGGTCAAAATGAAAATGCAATCAGCAAAAAGACCCCATCTGTCAACCCCCAAATCTCCCCCGCGGTGAGCCACGTGGACCCTGCGTTCATCTATTACGTCTGTGCCGGTCTCCTGGTTCTGGTCGGGCTGGCAGGGGTGCTGCTGCCGGCCCTGCCCGGCACGCCGCTGATGTTCGCCGGGATGCTGCTGGCGGCCTGGGCCGACGGCTTCCAGCGGCTGGGCTGGCCGACGCTGACCGTGCTGGGCGTGCTCACCGCGCTGTCGCTGCTGGTCGACCTGCTGGCCACCGCGTTCGGCGCGCAGCGCGTCGGCGCCAGCCGCAAGGCGCTGTGGGGATCGGTGCTGGGCGGGATCGCCGGCATGTTCTTCATGCCGATCGGGCTGTTCGTCGGCCCCTTCGTCGGCGCCCTGGTCGGGGAGTACTGGCACGGCCGCGAGCTGCGCCAGGCGACCCGCGTCGGCGTCGGCACCTGGCTGGGCATCGTCCTGGGTACCGCCGCCAAGCTCGGCCTGGCGCTGGCGATGCTCGCGGTGTTCGCGATGGCCTGGCTGCTCTGACGCAGTACGCCTGAAGCCGGCGTCGCGGCGGCAGCATGAACGTGTGATGACCCTGTTGTCGTCGCTTCCTGTATTTTCCCTGCCGGCCATTCACCCCGGCAGCGCACCACCCGCCCGCGCCGCCCGTTGCAGCGAGAACCGCATGTCCCATCGTCAGGTCCGTCCCCTGTTGCTGCTGTCGATCGCGGCCGTGCCGCTTGCGCACGCGCAGGAAGTCCTGCCCACCCCCGCCTCGCCGGAAGCCTGCGTGGCGATTTCCAGCGACGCCGCCCGCCTGGCCTGCTACGACCAGGCGTTGTCGCGCCGCACCGCCGATCCGCAGGCCGCCGATGCCGCGGCAAAGGCTGCCAGCGAACGCCAGAAGCAACAGCTGGACGCCAGCGTGCCGGAAGACGCCGGCGTCGCCGAGCGCACCCGCCAGCGCGCCGCCGCGATCTTCAAGCAGGACCGCTACGACAGCACCATCGCCAATGCCGGCAAGGGCTCGCTGCTGGACAGCCGCTGGGAACTGGCCAAGGACTCCAAGCTGGGCACCTTCCAGCTGCGCGCCTACAAGCCGGTGTACCTGCTGCCGGCGTTCTGGACCAGCAAGAAGAACGAGCTGCCGTCCTCGCCGAACCCGGTCAACACGGTGACCACCGCCGAGCCGCTGGACAGCGTGGAGGCGAAGTTCCAGCTGAGCTTCAAGACCAAGATCGTGGAGAACATCTTCGGCGACAACGGCGACCTGTGGGGCGCCTATACCCAGAGCTCGCGCTGGCAGGTGTACAACTCCGAGCAGTCGCGGCCGTTCCGCGAGACCAACTACGAGCCGGAACTGATGCTGGTGTTCCGCAACAACTACAGCCTGTTCGGCTGGAAGGGACGGATGACCGGCATCCAACTGACCCACCAGTCCAACGGCCGCAGCGATCCGCTGTCGCGCAGCTGGAACCGGGCGATGCTCAACATCGGCCTGGACCGCGACAACTGGGCGCTGGTGCTGCGCCCCTGGTACCGCATCCCGGAGAGCCGCAAGCAGGACAACAATCCGGACATCGAGGACTACATGGGCCGCGGCGACGCGACCCTGATCTACAACCGCAACGGCCACGAGGTGGCGCTGATGGCACGGCATTCGCTGCGCGGCGGCGACCGCTCGCACGGCGCGGTGCAGCTGGACTGGGGCTTCCCGATCAGCAATCTGCTGCGCGGCCATGTGCAGGTGTTCGACGGCTATGGCGAGAGCATGATCGACTACAACCACCGCGCCACCTACGTCGGCGTCGGCATCTCGCTGCTGGAATGGTTCTGATCGGCCACGGCTGAGCGGCGCACGCGACGCCCGCCTGGGCGTCGCGTGCGCCGGTCGCTCAGAACCGGTAGTTGCCCTTCAGCCACAGGTTGCGGCCCGGTTCGGCGATACGCACCGGGTCGGCCGGGAAGCCGAAATCGGCGCTGCCGGCCAGGTTGAGATGTTCGCTGTAGCGGCGGTCGAACACGTTGTCGATGCCGGCGCTCAGCCGCAGCCCCTCACTGACCCGGTAGCCGCCGCTCACCCCCAGCGTGGCGAAACCGGCGCTGCGGCCGAGGTCGCGGCCAACCACGTTGCCTTGGTCCAACGCCACCCGCCCCTGCCGCGCCACCGCGCGCAGCAACGCCCCGGCCGACCAGCGCTGCCCTTCCCACTCCAGTCGGAGCCGCGATTCCAGCGGCGGCATCTGCGGCAAGGGCGTGCCGTCGCTGCGGTTCTCGCCCCAGGCGTAGGCCAGCGTGCCGCCGAGAGTCAGGCCGTGCAACGGCTGCCAATCCAGTCCCGCCTCGGCGCCGGCGATGCGGGCATCGACATTGTCGACGCGGGTGGTGGTGCCCATCATGCCGCCGTCGGCATAGGTAAAGAGGATGAAGTCCTGCACCCGCCCGGCGTAGGCGGAGACCCAACCCTGCACGGTCGCGCTGCGGTACTGCAGGCCGAGATCGAGCTGGGTGGTGCGTTCCGGGCGCAGCCCGGCGAAGGCGTTGGCCGCGCCCATCGGGCCCATGTCGGCAGAGAACAGCTCCCAGTAGTCCGGCATGCGTGCGCTGCGGCCCAGGCCGGCATACCAGACGGTGTCGGCCGAGAGGTTGCGCTCCACGCGCAGGAAGCCGCTGCCCAGGTCTTCGCTGCGCGTCTGCCCGGCGGTGGGATTGGGCATGCCCATCATGCCGATGCTGCGCCGGGTGTCCTCGACCTGCGCGCGATCCAGGCGCAGGCCGGCGATCCAGCGCTGCGCCGTGCCGGCGCCGAAGGTCGCCTCGGCGAAGGCGCCGAGATTGTCGAACCGCGCGTCGGTGCGCCACGGCACGGTCCGGTATGCGCCCTCGCCGCTGGCGCTGCGGTCGCGGTGGCGGCTTTGCTGGGTGTCGACGCCGGCCTGGACCACGACCTGCTCCCAGCGCCACTCCGATTCCACGCGCCCGCCGCTGGTGCGCCGGTCCACGTTGGCGGCCATCGGCATCGGCATCGCCGACTGCGGGTTGGGCCGGCGCAACGTGTAGTTGTCCATGACGTGGTCGGCGTCGTTGACGTAGGCGTTGGCGCGCAGCGCTTCCCAGGCGCCGGGCAGGTCGGTGCGCTCGAAACGCGCGGCGTAGCTGGTGCGACGGAACTGGGTGCCGTCCATGCTGCGCCCGGCATAGCGGGCCAGGCCGTCGCCGCTGCCGGCGGAGAGTTCCAGCACGGTGTCCGGGTCCGGAGTCCAGCCGACCGCGGCGTCGGCATTCCACTTGCGCCAGCGCGACGGCACCACTGCGCCGTCGCCATCGCGGTAGTCGCCGGACTCGGAGCGGTTGGCGTCCACGCGGGCGTAGCCGCTGCGGTTGCCGCCGCGCAGGTCCAGGTTCTGGTCGTTGCGGTTCCAGGACCCGACCAGCGCGCTGGCCTCGCCCTCCAGCGTCGGCGCCGCGTAATGCGGGGTGTCGCGCTCGAAGCGCACGGTGCCGGCGGAGGCGCCGGGCCCCCAGCGCACGGTCTGCGGGCCCTTGACGATGGTGAGCCGGTCGAAGGTCTCCGGCGCGATGTAGGACAAGGCGTTGTCCATCCGCGCCGGGCACGCGCCGACCAGGGTGCCGTCGTTGCTGAGCACGTTGAGCCGCGAGCCGAACATGCCGCGCAGCACCGGATCGCCGTTGGTGCCGCCGTTGCGGATCGCGGCGAAGCCCGGCACGGTCTTCAGATAGTCGGCACCGTCGCTGGCCGGCACCGGCTGCCGCGGCAGCTTCGGATCGACTGTCCAGGTCAGCGGCGCGACCGGCGCGGTGGCGGTCACCTGCATCCGGTCGAGGGTGGTGGCATCGGGCGCCTCGGCATGGCCGGAAGCGGGAAACAGAGTGGCAAGAATGCAGCACGACAACGCCGCCCGCGCGGGCGACGGCAGGAACTGAGGCATGAGGTGAACTCCAGAAAAGAACGGCGCCGGCGCGCCTAGCGCACCGGAAACAGGAGAGCGTTCTGGAGATTCGGTGGCGGCCCGCGTGCGCCGTGCGCACGCCAGCGCACGGCGGCATGGACGCGATGGCGCAGCGGCGTCGCGGCCCTTGGCGCCGGCAAGGCCGCAGCCAGCAGCAGGACGATCGCCAGCCACGGCAACAGCCGTGCGGCGAGCAGGCAGTAATCGCAGGCGGCATGCGCCGGGCCATGGTCGCGCTGTGCGCCCGACACCTCGTGGTGATCGGCGTGGATCGCGTGCGCGGCACCGTGTTCCGGTGGCAGTTCCGGCATCGCCTGCAACCCGGCCGTCGTGCACATCGGCACCGACAGGCTTGCGGTCTCCAGCAGCCGGCTGGCCACCGGCGCGACCACCAGCAACAGCGCGGCCAGCAAGGCGGGCCAGCGCATCAGGCGGCGCAGTCGGGCGGGAGCACGGAGGACGGACACCGCATCATTCTAGGCGGCCGCGTCGGCAGCGGGTCAGCCGCAGTGGCGGGTGCGACAACGTGACGCAGGAGGGGGCGCCGCATGCTGCGCGGCGACGCGCGACGCCTCTTGCGCGCGGTGAATCACGTGAGCGGTCAGCGCACGTGCTTGTGAATCAGCGCTTTGCTGATTCGGCTCTCATGTCGAAGACCAGAAAAAACGGACGAGCGGAGTCTCAACGAACCTATCTTCGTTGTCCGGAGAAAGCTGCCGCGCCCCGATAGCCGACGCCCCACGACATAGCCACCGTTGCTTCCGAAACCACGCTTCCGCGCCATACCTCACGCCCAGTCGGTAATGCCTTCCCGCCGATAGGTCTCGTGGAACGCCGGGCGCGCCTTCATCCGCTCGGCCAGCGCCTTGAGCGCCGGCCAGCTGTCGGTGGGCCGCGGCATGTTGCGCGACCAGCGCATCAGCATGACCAGCACGAAGTCGGCGGCGCTGCAGTGCTCGCCGAGCAGATACGGGCCGCCCTGCTCCAGGTGGGTCGCCACCTCGTCCCAGGCCTTTTCCAGGAACGCGCGGGCACTGGCGCGCACGCGCTCGGCATTGTCGGCACCGGCCGGTTCGTCGGGATAGAACCAGTCGCGGTAGACCGGCATCAGAGTGTAGGCGCCGAACAGCATCCAGCGGTAATAGGCCGCGCGTTCATGGGTGCCGGGCGGCGGCGCCAGGCCGGCGTGCGGATAGAGGTCGGCCAGGTGCATGGCGATGGCGACCGATTCGGTCAGCACCTGCCCGTCCAGCACCAGGGTCGGTACCCGCCCCTGCGGGTTGAGCGCCAGGTACTCGGGGCTCTTCTGCTCCTGGCGGTCGAAATCGAGCATGCGCAGTTCGAAATCGACCTGCAGTTCGATCAGCAACCAGTGCACGACGAACGAGGCGGTACTGGGCGAACCGTAAAGCACGATGGACACGACGCTTTCCCCGGAGACGGAACCAGCGCCGATTATTGCCGCGGCGCCGGCGCACCGCCAGCGCCGCGCAGAACGCCGGCGACTTCGCCGGCGTTCGCGCTGCGGCCGATCAGGCCTCGACCACCACCGGGATCTTGCCGATGCGCGCCTGCCACTCGCGCGGGCCGGTCTTGTGCACCGACTCGCCGCTGGCATCGACCGCCACGGTCACCGGCATGTCCTTGACCTCGAACTCGTAGATCGCCTCCATGCCCAGGTCTTCGAACGCCAGCACCTTGCTGGCCTTGATCGCCTTGGACACCAGGTAGGCGGAGCCGCCGACCGCCATCAGGTACACCGCCTTGTTGTCGCGGATCGCGGCGATCGCCGCATCGCCGCGCTCGGACTTGCCGACCATGCCCAACAGGCCGGTCTGCTCCAGCATCTGCCGGGTGAACTTGTCCATGCGCGTGGCGGTGGTGGGGCCGGCCGGGCCGACCACTTCGTCGCGCACCGGATCGACCGGGCCGACGTAGTAGATGAAGCGGTTGGTGAAGTCCACCGGCAGCGTCTCGCCGCGGTTGAGCATGTCGATCATGCGCTTGTGCGCGGCGTCGCGGCCGGTGAGCAGCTTGCCGTTGAGCAGGATCGTCTCGCCCGGCTTGAAGCTGGCCACTTCCTCGCGGGTGATGGTGTCCAGGTTCACCCGGCGCGCATTGGTCGGGTTGTAGGTCAGCTTGGGCCAGTCTTCCAGCGATGGCGGCTCCAGCATCACCGCGCCGCTGCCGTCCAGGTTGAAGTGCGCATGGCGGGTCGCCGCGCAATTGGGGATCAGCGCCACCGGCAGGTTGGCGGCGTGGGTCGGATAGTCCTTGACCTTGATGTCCAGCACCGTGGTCAGGCCGCCCAGGCCCTGCGCGCCGATGCCCAGCGCGTTGACCTTCTCGTACAGCTCCAGGCGCAGTTCCTCGGCGCGGTTGGACGCGCCGCGGGCCTGCAGGTCGACGATGTCGATCGGCTCCATCAGCGCTTCCTTGGCCAGCAGCATCGCCTTCTCGGCGGTGCCGCCGATGCCGATGCCGAGCATGCCCGGCGGGCACCAGCCGGCGCCCATGGTCGGCACGGTCTTGAGCACCCAGTCGACGATGGAGTCGGAGGGATTGAGCATGGCGAACTTGCTCTTGGCCTCCGAGCCGCCGCCCTTGGCCGCGACGATGACGTCGACGGTGTCGCCGGGGACGACCTTCACGTTGACCACCGCCGGGGTGTTGTCCTTGGTGTTCTGGCGCTTGCCGGCCGGGTCGGCCAGTACCGAAGCACGCAGCTTGTTGTCCTGATGGTTGTAGGCGCGGCGCACGCCCTCGTTGACCATGTCCTCCACGCCCATGATGGCGTCGTCCCAGCGCACGTTCATGCCGATCTCGAGGAACACGGTGACGATGCCGGTGTCCTGGCAGATCGGCCGGTGGCCTTCGGCGCACATGCGCGAATTGATCAGGATCTGCGCGATGGCGTCCTTGGCCGCCGGCGACTGCTCGCGCTCGTAGGCCGCGGACAGGTTCTTGATGTAGTCGACCGGGTGGTAGTAGCTGATGTACTGCAGCGCGTCGGCGACGGACTGGATGAGGTCTTCCTGCTTGATCGAGGTCACGGCTGGCTCTGCGGCTGGCGGGGGGAAACCCGCCCATTTTAGGGCAAAGTGGCGGCCCCGCCCGCTGTCACGCCAGCACGCCCTGTTCCGTCCTGGTCGTCATGACCCACGATCCGACCTTCGAATCCCACCGCCCCCGGCTGTTCGGCCTGGCCTACCGCCTGCTCGGCAGCCGCGCCGACGCCGAGGACACCGTGCAGGACGCCTGGCTGCGCTGGCAGGCCAGCGACCGCAGCACGATCCGCGACCCCGAGGCCTGGCTGGTGACCGCCACCACCCGGCTCGGCCTGGACCGCCTGCGCGCGGCGCGCAGCGCCCGCGTCCACTACGTCGGCCCGTGGCTGCCCGAGCCGCTGGAGATCGCCGACGACGCCGACCCGGCCGAGCGCCATGACCGCGCCGAGCAGGTGTCGCTGGCGTTCCTGGCATTGCTGGAGCGGCTGAACCCGCACGAGCGCGCGGCGTTCCTGCTGAAGGAAGCGTTCGACTACGACTACGCGCAGATCGGCCGCACCCTGGAGCGCAGCGAGGCCGGCTGCCGGCAACTGGTGCATCGGGCGCGCGAACGGCTCGGCCAGGGCCAGGCGCGCTTCGCGGTCACGCCCGAACGCCACCGCCAGCTGCTGGAGCGCTTCCTGCACGCCTCGCAGCGCGGCGACCGCGCCGCCATCGCCGCCTTGCTGCACGCCGACGCGCAGTTGCGCTCCGACGGCGGTGGCAAGGTCACCGCCAGCCTGCGCCCCCTGCACGGCGCCGAGCGCATCGGCCGGCTGTACTGGGCCGTGGCGCGGCGCGGCCTGGGCCTGCAGGCGCGGATCGGCACGGTCAACGGCGAACCGGCGATCCTGCGCTTCCTGGGGCCGCGGCTGCAGTCGGCGACGCTGCTGGTGATCGACGGCGAGCGCATCGCCGAGGTGCTGACGCTGATGAACCCGGACAAGCTGCCGGTGCCGACGGCGCGACCTGCAGCCAGCCGTGACTGACCTGCGCCGGCGCTGTCACGCCGCGACGCACCGCCGCGTCCTGGAGGGGAAGGCGGCCATGGTGGCCGCCATGCGCGACCCACCATGCACTTCCATCGCATCGACTACACCCGCCACGAACCCGACGCATTCCGCGCCCTGCTCAGCGCCAGCCAGCAGGTCCACGACGGCACGCTCGGCAGTGCCCTCACCGAACTGGTGTTCCTGCGCGTCTCCCAGCTCAACGGCTGCGCCTACTGCATCGACATGCATGCCACCGCCCTGCGCAGGGCGGGCACCGAACCGCGCAAGCTCGACACCCTCGCCGCCTGGCGCGACAGCCGCTTCTTCGACGCCCGCGAGCGCGCCGCGCTGGACTGGGCCGAAGCGCTGACCACGCTGCCTGCCGGCGCGCCGCCGCAGGCCGCCTACGACGCATTGGCGGCGCAGTTCGATCCGGCCGGGATCAGTGCGCTGACCATGGCCGTGGCCGTGATCAACGCGTGGAACCGGTTGGGCGTGGGACTGCAGCCGGCGCTGCCGTAAGGGTGCTGCGCGTCGGGATTGGGGATTCGGAGGCAGGATCGCGCAACCGGCGGGATGCATAGCGCTTCCGAATCCCGAGTGCTGGCAGCTGGACGTACGGCCTACACGCCAACGCCAGGCAGCCCCCCAGCGCGCGCGGTTCTGCTTGCACGAATCCCCAATCCCGAATCCCCACTCCCGCCACCAAGACCGACATGTCCCCGCAACACGCCGCCGCTAGCGTGGCGCGCATCCCAGACGTGGAGCGCGCGCATGATCGAGAACGCCCTTGCTGTCGGCCTGGCCGACGAGACCGACCTGGCCCTCGCCTCCCCCGAACCGCAGTCCCGCGCCAGCGCCAGCTACCGCCATCGCCTGCTGATGTGCGCGCCGCAGCACTTCGCGGTGGACTACGTGATCAATCCGTGGATGGAAGGCAACGTCCACGCCGCCAGCCGCGAGCGCGCGCAGGCGCAGTGGAACGCGCTGGTGGCAGCTGCCGAGGCGGCAGGCGCCCGCGTCGACTGCATCGCTGCCGCGCCGGGCCTGCCGGACATGGTGTTCAGCGCCAACGCCGGCCTGGTGCTCGGCGACCGTTTCGTGCCCAGCCGCTTCCGCCACGCCGAACGCCGTGGCGAGGAAGCCTTGTTCGCCGCCTGGTGCCGCCAGGCCGGCCTGCGCATCTGCGAACTGCCCGAGCAGGTGTATTTCGAAGGCGCCGGCGACGCGCTGCTGGACCGCGGCGCTCGCCGGCTGTGGATGGGCCACGGCCACCGCAGCGACCTGGCCGCCGCGCACGAGCTGACCGACCTGCTGGACATCGAGGTGGTGCCGCTGCGCCTGGTCGACGCGCGCTTCTATCACCTGGACACCTGCTTCTGCCCGCTGCGCGACGGCTACCTGCTGTACTACCCGGCCGCCTTCGACGCCGACGCGCAACAGGCGATCGCCCAGCACATCCCGGCGTCGCGGCGCATCGCCGTGGGCGAGGCCGATGCCCTCGCCTTCGCCTGCAACGCGGTGGACCTGGACGACACCCTGCTGCTCAACCGCGCCTCGCCCGCGCTCTGCGCCGCTTTGGCCGCGATCGGCTACCGCGTGGTGCAGACCCCGCTGGATGAATTCCTCAAGGCCGGCGGCGCCGCCAAGTGCCTGACCTTGCGTTTGGACGAGTAGGTCGAGCGCGGCGTCATTTGATTGGCCGTTGCACTGCGCAGTGGACTTACGCTCATGGGTTCCTGTGAGTACAGGCGGTCGCGGCTGAAGCCGCTCCTGTAGAAAGCCAGCAAATCCCTGTAGGAGTGGCTTCAGCCGCGATGGGCTTTGCCGACACGTCCGGCGGGCACAGATTCTCTGCAGCAGTACCACGTCGAACGTCGGCAAGGGTTGGCGCAATAGCACGGTGCGCGGAATGGGCGAATGAGAGTACAGGCGACGCCTCGTGCACCCAACTCCGCGAGACGCTTCGCGCCGCACCCACACCCGTCTCCGGGTGGGAAAGAGGCTAGGTTGTTCCTTCTCCCCTCGGGACCATGGCCCCCTTCTTGGGGGAAGGTGCCCCGAAGGGGCGGATGAGGGTACGGGCGCAGCTTCGCACATCCAACTCCGCGAGACGCTTCGCGCCGGACCCTCACCCCAACCCCTCTCCCGGTGGGAGAGGGGCTTAATCCCCACACTCCCCGCGCACACCCGCCCCCGGCACAATGCGCCGATGGCATCTTCCTCCCCTTCTCATGGCGGCGCCCGCGCCGCGTCCCGCCCCGGCCCGAGCCTGCGCGAGCGCTTCGACGCGATGCGCAACCTGCCGCCGTTCCTGCGCCAGATCTGGCAGACCAGCCGCTGGCTGACCCTCAGCAGCATCGGCCTGCGCGTGATCCGCGCGCTGCTGCCGGTGGCCGCGCTGTACGTCGGCAAGCTGATCATCGACGAGGCCATCCACCTGGTTGGGCAATCGCCCGGGTTCGACACGCTGGGCCAGGCCCTGGCCAGCGGCCGCCTGAACCGGCTGCTGGAACTGCTGGCCCTGGAGCTGGCGCTGGCGATCGCCTCGGACCTGCTCGGGCGGCTGGTCAGCTACGCCGACACGCTGCTGTCGGAGCTGTTCAACAACACCACCAGCATGCAGTTGATGGAGCACGCCGCGCAGCTGGACCTGGAGGATTTCGAGGATCCGGAGCAGCAGGACCGGCTGGACCGCGCGCGGCGCCAGACCATGGGCCGCATGAACCTGATGAGCCAGTTGTTCGGCCAGGTGCAGGACGCGATCACCGTGGTCAGCTTCGCGGTCGGCCTGCTGGTCTACGCGCCGTGGCTCATCGCCCTGCTGGCGGTGGCGCTGGTGCCGGCCTTCATCGGCGAGGCGCACTTCAACGCGCTGGGCTACTCGCTCAACTTCCAATGGACGGCCGAACGCCGCCAGCTCGACTACCTGCGCCAGCTCGGCGCCAGCGTCGAGACCGCCAAGGAAGTGAAGATCTTCAACCTGCACAACTTCCTGATCGCGCGCTACCGCGCCCTGGCCGACCGCTACTTCCAGGCCAACCGCGCGCTGGCGCGCAAGCGCATGCTGTGGGGCACGCTGCTGGCGGCGCTGGGTACGCTGGGCTACTACTGCGCCTACGGCTACATCGCCTGGCGCACCGTGCGCGGCGACTTCAGCATCGGCGACCTGACCTTCCTGGCCGGCAGCTTCCTGCGCCTGCGGCAGTTGCTGGAAGGCCTGCTGATCGGCTTCTCGCAGGTGGCCGGGCAGGCGCTGTACCTGGACGATCTGTACTCGTTCTTCCGCATCGTCCCGGAGATCCGCACCCGCCCGGGCGCGGTACCGGTGCCGCGGCCGATCGTGCAGGGCTTCGTGTTCGAGAACGTCGGCTTTCGCTACCCGGACGCCGAACAGTGGGCGGTGCGGCACCTGGACTTCGCGCTGCGCGCCGGCGAAGTGCTGGCCCTGGTCGGCGAGAACGGCGCCGGCAAGACTACCCTGGTCAAGCTGCTGGCGCGGCTGTACGACCCGGACGAGGGCCGCATCCTGCTCGACGGGCGCGACCTGCGCGACTACGACCTGGACGACCTGCGCGCCAACCTCGGGGTGATCTTCCAGGACTTCGTGCGCTACCACTTCAGCGCCGGCGAGAACATCGGCGTCGGCCAGGTCGACGCACTGGACGACGCGCCACGGATCCGCGCCGCCGCGCAGCGGGCGATGGCCGCCGAGCTGATCGACGGCCTGCCGCAGGGTTACGCGCAGGTGATCGGGCGCCGCTTCAAGACCGGCGTGGACCTGTCCGGCGGGCAGTGGCAGAAGATCGCCATCGCCCGCGCCTACATGCGCGACGCGCAGGTGATGATCCTCGACGAGCCGACCGCCGCGCTGGACGCACGCAGCGAGTTCGAGGTGTTCCAGCGCTTCAAGGAACTGTCCGACAACCGCACCGCGGTGCTGATCTCGCACCGCTTCTCCAGCGTGCGCATGGCCGACCGCATCCTGGTCCTGGCCGACGGCCGGATCGAAGCCAGCGGCACCCACGACGAACTCATGGCGCAGGGCGGCCGCTACGCGGAACTGTTCGAACTGCAGGCCGCTGGGTATCGTTGAGCCTGGTCCGCCCCTTCCGACACCGCCATGCTCCGCACCCTGCCCTGCCTGTTCGCCGCCGCCCTCGCCGTCCCGGCGCTCGCCGCTCCCGCCGCCGACACGCCGGCACCGTCCGACTACGCCGCGGCCAAGGCCCTGGCCGACCGCGACGAGGCCGGCCTGCCGGCGTCCATGCAGGAACGCCTGCAGACCCTGCAACGCGCGGCGCTGGACGAGGGCGTGGCCAGCTGCGCCACGCCGCGCCCGGACACCTCGCCGTTCACCGTGGTCGTGCAGGTGCAGGCCGACGGCAGCGTCGGCGCCAGCTGGCGCAACGGCACCACGCCGCTGGCCCTGTGCCTGGAGCGCTTCCTGCGCCAGCGCCCGCTGCTGGCGCCGCCGCAGGCGCCGCTGTACCTGTCCTACGAGGTCTCGTTCGAGAAGTGAGCCGCAGCGCCGTGACCCGCCCCATCCTCAAATGAGAGTTGATCTCATTTGAACCGGCATGGGGTAGAATGGCCGCCGTTCCTTCCCCATCACGATCAACGGCATGTCTTCCGCTTTTGGCCCCGAAACGGTGCTCGATGTCCGCCACTGGACCGAGGACTACTTCAGCTTCACCACCACCCGCAACGACGGCTTCCGTTTCGACAACGGCCAGTTCGTGATGATCGGCCTGGAGACGGAGACGCGGCCGCTGCTGCGCGCCTACTCCATCGCCAGCGCCAACTGGGAAGAGCAACTGGAGTTCTTCAGCATCAAGGTGCCGGACGGCCCGCTGACCTCTCGCCTGCAGCACATCAAGCCCGGCGATTCGGTGCTGGTCGGCAAGAAGCCCACCGGCACCCTGCTGATCAGCGACCTGCACCCGGGCCGTCACCTGTACCTGCTGGGCACCGGCACCGGCCTGGCACCGTGGCTGTCGGTGATCAAGGATCCGGAAACCTACGAGCGCTTCGACAAGGTGATCCTCACCCACGGCGTGCGCTTCGAGAAGGATCTGGCCTACCGCGACTATTTCGAGAAGGAACTGCCGCAGCACGAGTTCCTGGGCGAGACCATCCGCGAAAAGCTGCTGTACTACCCGGCGGTGACCCGCGAGGACTTCCGCAACCGCGGCCGCCTCACCGAGTTGCTCGAAAGCGGCGAAATGCAGCGCACCCTCGGCCTGCCACCGCTGAACCCGGAACACGACCGCGCGATGATCTGCGGCAGCCCGCAGATGCTGGCCGACCTGCGCCATACCCTGGACGCCCGCGGCTTCGTCGCCTCGCCGCGCATCGGCTCGCCGGGGCATTACGTGTTCGAGCGCGCGTTCGTCGAGAAGTGACGGCGCTGCGCGTCTCCGATCATAGGAGCGGCTTCAGCCGCGACAGGCGTTACCGGTAAAGCGTCGCGGCTGAAGCCGCTCCTGCCGGATAAGCGACACGGCGGCAGGTCAAAGCGAAATAGTGGGGAGTATTTTGTGGGAGGGACTTCAGTCCCGACGCTTTTCAGCTAAACGCGTCGGGACTGAAGTCCCTCCCACAAGAGCAGGCATCCAGCATTCAAGACCACGCCGAGCGTCCTCGGCCGAATCGTTACCCCAGCGCCTGCTCGATCTCGTCGGCCAGCGCTTCCGGCTTGTCGGTCGGCGCATAACGCGCCAGCACCTGGCCGTCGCGGCCGACCAGGAACTTGCTGAAATTCCACTTGATCGCGGCGATGCCGAGCAGCCCGGATTTCTGCTGCTTGAGCCAGCGCCACAGCGGATGCGCGCCATCGCCGTTGACCTGCACCTTGGCGAACATCGGGAAATCGACGTCGTAACTGAGCGAACAGAACTGACGGATCTCCGCGGCATCGCCCGGCTCCTGATGGCCGAACTGGTCGCAGGGAAAGCCCAGCACCACCAGCCCGCGCTCGCGGTAGCGCTGCCACAGCGCCTGCAGTCCGGCGTACTGCGGGGTGAAACCGCACTTGGAGGCGACGTTGACGATCAACAGCACCTTGCCGGCGTAGTCGGCAAGCGGCTGCGCCTGCCCGTCGAGCGTGGTCGCGGTGAAGGCGTAGGCGGTGGTCGGCGTGTCCATGGATCCTCGTGGTGCGGCGCGCCGCAGCGGCGCTGGGTCGAGGCGATGCTACGCGGTGGCCGCACGCGTCGCCAGCGAACCGGGGCCGATACGCGAGGCGGCGTCGCAGAGGTGGGCGCGAACGCGCCAACGCACATCGCCAGCGCATCACCGATGCGTGGCCGCACCGGCGCCGCCACGCGCGAAAGCGCACTGCATCAAGGTTCACGCCAAATGCCGCAAAGCCTTGCGAAACAAGCGTCGATGCTGCAGCGCTCCCATGGCTTTCGTCACGGGTCACGCCTGCCGGCCTGGGGTAGCCTGCCCGATCACCATGATTGCGGATACCGCTTGATGACCTCTCGCCTCGCCCTTGCCCTCGCCGCCACGCTCGGACTCGCCATGCCCGCCTACGCCGCTCCGGCCACCACGCCCACCGCCGCCACGGCGGCCACGCAGGCCAACCCGTTCTTCGCCGAAAGCCCGCTGCCGCTGCACTACCCGCAGTTCGACAAGATCAAGGACAGCGATTTCGCGCCCGCGTTCGACGCCGGCATGGCGCAGCAGCTGAAGGAAATGCAGGCCATCGCCGATCAGACCGCCAAACCGACCTTCGACAACACCATCGTGGCGATGGAGAAGAGCGGGCAGGTCCTGGACCGCGCCACCACCGTGTTCTTCAACCTGGTCGGCGCCGACACCAACGACACCCGCAAGAAACTGCAGGCCGAGTATGCCGGCAAGCTGGCCGCGCACCGCGACGCGATCGCGCTCAATCCCAAGCTGTTCGCGCGCATCCAGACCCTGTACGACACCCGCAACCAGCTCGGTCTGGACGCGGAGGGCGTGCGCCTGATCGAGAAGTACCACAGCGACTTCGTCCGCGACGGCGCCAAGCTCAACGACGCCGACAAGGCCAAGCTCAAGGCGATGAACGCCGAACTGGCCGAACTGGGCACCAAGTTCAGCCAGAACGTGCTGGCCGAAGTGAACGCCGCCGCGGTGGTGGTGGACGACGTCAAGCAGCTCGACGGCCTGTCCGACGCGCAGATCGCCGCGGCCGCCGAAGCGGCCAAGGCGCGCAAGCTCGACGGCAAGTACGTGATCGCCCTGCTCAACACCACCGGCCAGCCGCCGCTGGCCCAGCTCAAGGATCGCGCCCTGCGGCAGAAGATCTACGAAGCCTCGGTGTCGCGCGGCAGCCACGGCGGCCCGTACGACAACACCGCGCTGGTGTCGCGGATCATGACCCTGCGCGCCGACCGCGCCAAGCTGCTCGGCTATCCGAACCACGCCGCCTACTCGCTGGAAACCCAGACCGCCAAGACCCCCGAAGCGGTCAACGCGATGCTCGGCAAGCTGGCCCCGGCCGCGGTGGCCAACGCCAAGCGCGAGGCAGCCGACCTGCAGGCGATGATCGACCAGGAGCAGAAAGCCGCCGGCAAGCCCAGCTTCAAGCTCGAGGCCTGGGACTGGGCCTACTACACCGAGAAGGTGCGCCAGGCCAAGTACGACTTCGACGAGGCCCAGCTCAAGCCCTACTTCGAACTGAAGAACGTGCTGGAAAACGGCGTGTTCTACGCCGCCAACCAGGAATACGGGCTGACCTTCAAGCAGCGCACCGACCTGCCGACCTACCGCGACGACGTGCTGGTCTACGACGTGTTCGACGCCGACGGCAGCCAGCTGGCGATCTTCATCGCCGACATGTACGCGCGCGAGTCCAAGCGCGGCGGCGCCTGGATGAGCTCCTACGTGTCGCAGTCGGCGCTGACCGGCGACAAGCCGGTGGTCGCCAACCACCTCAACATCCCCAAGCCGCCGGCCGGCCAGCCGACCCTGCTGACCTGGGACGAGGTCACCACCGCCTTCCACGAGTTCGGCCATGCGCTGCACGGCATGTTCTCGAACGTGAAGTACCCGTACTTCTCCGGCACCAGCGTGCCGCGCGACTTCGTCGAGTTCCCCTCGCAGGTCAACGAGATGTGGGCCGACGATCCGGCCATCCTCAAGCACTACGCCAAGCACTACCAGAGCGGCGCGCCAATGCCGCAGGCACTGCTGGACAAGGTGGTGGCCACCGCCAAGTTCAACCAGGGCTTCGCCACCACCGAGTACCTGGGCGCGGCGATGCTCGACCAGCGCTGGCACCAGCTGAGCGCCGGCCAGGTGCCGCCGGCATCGGGCGTGATGGACTTCGAGGCCAAGGCGCTGGCCGCCGACGGCATCGCCTATGCGCCGGTGCCGCCGCGCTACCGCACGCCGTACTTCAGCCACATCATGGGCGGCTACGCGGCCGGCTACTACGCCTACATCTGGGCCGAGGTGCTGGACGCCAACACCCAGCAGTGGTTCAAGCAGCATGGCGGGCTGAGCCGCGCCAACGGCGACCGCTTCCGCAAGACCCTGCTCTCGCGCGGCGGCAGCGTCGATGCGATGCAGTTGTTCCAGGACTTCGCCGGACACGCGCCGCAGATCGAACCCTTGCTGGAGAAGCGCGGCCTCAACGCCACGCCGGCGGCGACGCCGAGCGCACGCTGAGGCGCACTGCGGCACGGCCTCCGGCCGTGCCGCCACGTCGCGACGACGTCGTTGGGACGCTCCCACGACCAACCCGCCGCATGAAGCGAAACGCACGACGCCCGGCTCAGCCGGGCGTCGTGTTTTTTCAGCCAGTGGCTTCGATGGCCACGCACGGCACGCCGCGCGTGGCCGTCAGCGGCTTACTGGCCGTCCCTGGAGGCGTCGATGCTGGCACCAAGCGAGGCATTGCCGCCGGCCTGCCCCTGCGCCTGACCGCTACCGGCCTGCGCACCGCCCTGGCCACCCGCACCCGCCTGGCCCGACACCGACCCGCCGTGCGTGCCCACGCTGTGCGACGCACTGCCGCTGGCCGCGCCGTTGGCACTGCCGCTGCCGGACAGCGCCAGCACCGTCGGCAGGCTGCCGCCGCTGGCGACGCCGTTGCCGCTGCCGTTACCGGCCGCACGCGACGCAGCACCGTTACCGGTCACGCCATTGACTGCACCGGCGGCATTGCCGGCGGTCGCCAGCGCCGCGCTGGGATTGGCCGCGCTGGTCGCCGCGCCGAGCGCGCCGTCGGCCTGACCGACTGCGCTGCCGGCCGCGCTGCGTGCCGCCGCACTGCCGCTGGCGGCGGCATTGCCGGCGAGCGTGCGGCCCTGGTTCACCGCGGCGCCGGCGGTCTGCGCCGCGCCGTCTGCGGTGGCCGCGCCACGCGCCGCCGCCCGCTGCGCCGCCATCCGCGCACGCTGCGAGGACTGCTCGATGCCGCTGCGGGCGCGATCCAGCGGCATTCCGGCGTCCAGGCGGCCGGCGCCCATGCCGTTGCCGCCGAGGCTGCCCCCGCCCAGGCCGCCCAGGGTGCCGTTGACCGCACCGCCCACGCTGCCCGCACCGCCCAGCACCTGCGCGCCGGCCACGCCCGGGGTCAGCGCCACCGACGCCACCAGCACCGCGCTCGCCAACAGAGTCTTGCCGTTCATCGCATTCTCCTCGTGTCGCCGCAGGCCATCTGCGGCTCTCATGTTTCCCTACGAATCGAGCGACGCAGAACATCCCGTGCAGGCGGGACGCAGACAGAATGCGTTCAGCCGCCCGGCGCGCGCTGCAGCGGCAGGTCCGCGCCGAGCAGCCCGGCGCCGTACACCGGATCGGTGCCGGGCGCACCGAGATCGCGCGCCTGCGCCTGCAACTGCGCGCGCACCTGCGCGGCCGCCTGCGGATCCGGCTGCGGCAAGGCCTGCGCCGCCAGCCGCGCCACCAGCGGCGCGGCGAAGGAGGTGCCACGCTGCGTCTGCCAGCGGCCCTGCGGTGCCGCGGCGATCAGTTCGCCGACCGCGGCGAAGGCCACCTGCGGCCCTCGCCCCGCCTCCGGCAAGACCCGCGCACGCGCATCCACCGCGGTGACGCCGATCACCCCGGGATAGGCCGCGGGGTACAGCGGCGGGGCAGCCGGGCCGTCGTTGCCCACCGCCGCGACCAGCACGTGGCCGCGCGCGAGCATGCGCTGCACGGCGAGTTGCAGCGCGCGGTTGGGGCCGCCGATCAGGCTGATGTTGATCACCGGCACCTGGCGCTGTGCCATCCAAGCCAACGCGCCGACCAACTCCACCACGGTGCCGCCGTCGGCCTGCCCGCAGTAGATGTCGGCCGCATACAGCGTGCGCGCGAACGGCCCGTGCGCCACCGCGCGTCCGGCCAGCAGCGAGGCGACCGCCGTGCCGTGCGGCTGCGCGCGCACCTGCCCGTCGCAGCCCCAGGATTGCACCTGCACGCCGGCCAGGGCCGGATGCGCCGCATCCACGCCGCTGTCGATCAGGCCGACCACGAAGCCGCCCGTCGCGGCGCCAGCGGCTGCCGGAGCGGCGGAGGCGCTGGCGGGCGCCGGTGGCGCCGCCGCCGATCCGCTGTAGACGTGGTTGTAGTCGTAATCGCCCTGCGGATCGCGCTCGCGCAGCTGCTGCAGCGCGCGGCGCGTGGACAGGCCCGATGGCACCTGCAGCACCACCAGGCGCAGGCCGAATTCGCCGAAGCTGCGCTGCTCCAACACCGCGAAGCCGGCCGCCTGCGCCGCCTGCAGCGCGGCCGGGTCCGGCTCCAGCGCCACCACCTGCCCGCGCATCACCACGGCGCCGCCCTCGTCGCGCTCCAGCCCGCGCGGATCGCTGCGCAGCAGCGCCTGAAGGCGTTTCAGGCGCAGCCGTTCGAGATCGCCGCGCGCATCCTGCAGCGACTCCCCCACCCGATTCATGCCGCCCTGCATGCCCTGGGTGACGTCCTGCACCAGCCCGCCGGCCGACGGCAGCGCCAGCTGCGCCCATGCCGGTGTCGCCACCGCCAGCCATGCCACGGCCATCCAGCGCATTCGTCTGCCCGTCGCCATGCCCCGCTCCGTTGTCCGCCCCTGTTGGCGTGCCACACTAATCCTGCCATCCCGACACGCGGTGAACGCCGCGCCGCGCCCATGGAAGAAAACCCCTCCGCCGAACGTATCACCGACATGCACGCCGATCCGACGGCCGCCGTCGGCGACGGCATCTGTACCCTGCTGCCGCAGTTGCGGCGCTTCGCGCGTGCCGTCGCCGGCTATCGCGAGGACGCCGACGACCTGCTGCAGATCGCGATCGAGCGCGCGCTGCGCCGCGCCGGGCAATGGCGGCCGGAGACGCCGCTGCAGTACTGGCTGTACGGCATCATCCGCCACGCCTGGATCGACGAGGTGCGGGCGCAGCGGCGACGGCGACAGGTCTTCGTCGATGCCACCGAGGGCGAACACGTCGGCGACACGCCGCTGGAGCGGCAGCAGGACTGGATGGCCGTGCAGGCCGCGATGGCCGGCCTGCCCGAGGAACAACGCCTGGCGATCGCACTGGTGCTGATCGAAGGCCTGTCCTACAAGGATGCCGCGGCGGTGCTGGAAATTCCGCTCGGCACACTCACCAGCCGGCTCGCGCGTGGGCGCGAAGCCCTGCAGGCGTCACTGGAGGCGACCGCATGAACACCACAATCGACGCACTCACGCTGCAGGCCTACGCCGACGGCGAACTGGATGCGGCGCAGGCCGCCCAGGTGGAAGCGGCGTTGCGTACCGACCCGCAACTGGCGCAGGCGCTGGAGCGGCTGCGCAGCCTGCAGGCGCGGTTGCGCGCCGGCTTCGCCCCGGTGCTGGACGAAGCGCTGCCCGCACGCCTGCTCGCCGCCGCGCGGGCACGGCCGACCGGCGCGCCCGGCAAGGACGACGCGGTCGCGACGCTGCCGCCCTCACCCATCCATGCGACGGCGCAGGCAAGCCGGCCGACGCCGCTGCGGCCGCGTGCGCCGCGCCGCTGGGCGCTGCCGGCGGCCTTGGCGGCGGCGCTGTTGCTGGGGCTGTGGATCGCGCAGCGGCAATTGCCGCAGGGCGATGCGCACGGCCCGACGGTCGCGGCGGCCCAGGGGAGCGTCGCCGAGGGCGCGCTGGCGCAGGCGCTGACGCAGCAGTTGTCCGGCCAGTCCCAGGGAAGCGTGCGCATCGGCCTGAGCTTCCGCGATCGCGACGGCCATTACTGCCGCACCTTCGCGCTGTCGAACGCCAACGCCGGCCTGGCCTGCCAGCGCGACGGCGCATGGCGGGTGGAACTGCTGGCGCCCGCCGGCGAACGCGAAGACGGCGGCGGCATGCGCATGGCGGCCAGCCCGATGCCGGCCGCGGTGCTTCAGGCGGTGGATGCGCGCATCGCCGGCGAGGCGCTGGATGCCGACGGCGAACAGCGCGCGCGCGCACGCGGCTGGCGCTAGGAACAGGCCGATGTCCTGCCTGCTTTGGGATGGGCAACGCGCCTAGAACACCTCCGAAGCACACCGGAACGCGTCCGGCAGGAGCGGCTTCAGCTGCGACGCGCGTTTCCGACACGCCGGTCGCGGCTGAAGTCGCTCCTGCAGCACATCGATTCACGCTCGATGCCGCTGACGCACCTTCTTCGAGGTGCCCTCAGGGCAGCGCTGCCTGCGTCTTCGACTCGGTGGCAGCGTCGAGGCCGTCGATGCCGGCCAGCATCTTCTTCAGCAGTTTCTCCAGCTGCTGCTGCTCGCCGGCATCCAGCGCCGCGGTTTCCGTCTCCAGGAACGCACACACGTCCGGCAGCAAACGTTCGATCAGGGCGATGCCGGCCGGCTGCAGGGTCAGCGCAACCTTGCGCCGGTCTTCCGGACTGGCGGTGCGCGACAGCAGCCCCTTGCTGCACAGGCTGTCGGTGAGACGGGTGATGTTGGCCGGCTTCTCGCTGGCGGCCTCGGCCACCTCGGTGGGGGTGATGCACTGCTCGGGCGTGCCGTACAGCATCATCAGGATCTCGTACTCCGGCGGGCTGATGCCGTACTCCTTGAGCACGCCGCTGGCGTTGGCATGCACGCGCTTGTACAGGTGCTTGACCAGCCGGACCAGGACGGCGGGCTCGCGCGGGAAGGCCGGATAGCGCGCGCAGGTGTGCGCCACGCGCCGCTCGGTCTGATCGAAACTGCCCATAAGAAATCGATTGCAAGTGGGGTAGCCGCCAATGCTACCCATTGCGCATCGTTCCGACGAGGGCACGCGTTGCGTTCCCGCATGCTGTCGACGCAGTGCACCGCACGCCGACGCCGACGCGCGCTGGCGCGCCGGCCACCGCTCAGGCGGCGAACAGCGGCGCGTATTCCGGTGCCACCAGCTCGCGCAGCACGCTGGCCGGCACGTCCACCGTCTGCGTGCCATCGGCGTACGGCCCCACCTGGTATGGCGGGAACACGAAACGCAAGGCGGTGATCTTGCCAGCCGCGTCGACCAACGGCTGGAACTGGCTGAAGTTGCCGGGCTGCGGCTCGGTGCCTTCGGCAATCATCTTGCTGGCGCTGCGCACCTGCTCGTCCTGGTCCTCCGGCGGCACCTGTTCGGCATCCACCCGCGTCTGCACCGCCTGGCGCAGCTGCGCGGCGACATAGCCGGCCACCTGCTTCCAGTGCGACGCATCCGGGATCAGTGTCTCGGCGGTGAGCATGCGCTGCTGCTGCGGCAGCCACACCCAACGCGCCACCAGCGGTTCGCCGTGCGCACCGCCGGTGTAGCGGCTGCCATCGGCGCTCAGCGCGACCAGATCCGGACGCTCCAGCAGCATCTCGAACTGCAGCGAGAGTTCGTAGGGCGCGCGCGGGCGATCGTTGCCCAGCCCGTCGACCGCTTCCATCAGCTCGCTGCGCGCGCTCTGCGCGTAGCGGTTGGCCGCCTCGGCCAGTCCGGGATAGCGGTTGATCGACGGCGGAAAAGTGATCCCGACCACATAGCTGGGGCTGTGTTCGACGATGTCCTTCAGTTCCGGCGGCGTGGCCTGCGCCAGCTCCGGCGCCGCGGAAGCCTCGCTTTGTGCCGGTGCCGCAGCGGGCGCCGGTGCGGCGGCCGGTTCCTCGCGTTTGCAGCCGGCCAGTGCCAGCGCCGCGGCGACCGCCAGTGCCGTCCATGCCATCCGCCCGTTGCCCATCGTCTGTGCCCTGCTCACGTCGACTGCCCCTGTTCCTGCAATGCCTGTAAAAGTGGCGCGCATTATCGCGCCGTTGCGGTGCCCGATGCTCAATCGAGCAGCGCCGCGTATTGCGGATGCCGCTGGATGAACACGGCCGCGTACGAACACGCCGGCACCACCTTCCAGCCTTGTGCCTGCGCATGGTCCAGCGCAGCGGCGACCAGTTGCGCCGCCAGCCCGCGCCCGCCGATCGGGCCAGGCACCCCGGTGTGGGTGATGACCATGCGCCCCTGCTCCAGCACGTAGTCGAGTTCGGCGCGGTGGCCGTCGACCTGCAGGCTGAAGCGGTGCTGCTGCGGATCGTGCGCGATCGGGACGTTCGGTGCGGACATGGGAAGTGGGATGTGTCGCGGAGCAGGCAGTGTCCGCTGCGGCTTGCCGCGGCGATGTGAAACACCTGCCCCAGGGCGTCACGCCGCCGACGCGGCGCGTCAGCCCTACGCCGCTCAAGTCGTGCCGCGCGCGGCCGATACCACCAGGACAGGCCGAAAACCTGGCATGGGAGTTGCACCTCCCATCACGCAGCGATCCAACAGGGAACCACGCGCATGAGCGAGACCGAGAGCAAATACGACCAGGGCGACCACAACGCCTCCTTGCTGGAAGGGCTGTTCCAACTGTCGGTCAGCGGCGACCACCAGGGCGGCGAGTTCCAGCAGCTCGACGACGAGGTCTACCAGCGCCTCAAGCGCACCTACGAGAACGCCGCCATCGGCAGCGCCAAGGTGCAGTTGCGCGGGCAGCAGACCCGCTGAACCCGGAGGGCGGCCCAACGGACCGCCACCTGCCCAAGCGCGATGCGTGCCCACGACCGCATCGGCGCCACGGCGCATACCCAGCGCAGCGAATGAGAGATGTGCCGATCGCGCGGCGCCGCACGCCCGTGCGGACGCCACCGCGTCGCGGATCAGCCGCGCCCGAAGCGCGGGTTCGCCAGCTCGCCCAGGAAGTGCTGCAGCACCGACGGCTCCATGATCAGCAGGAACATCACGCCGAACGCCGCGCCGGCCAGGTGCGCGCTGTGGTTGACGTTGTCGCCGCCGCGGCGGTCCATCCAGATGCTGTAGCCGACATAGAACACGGCATACAGGATGGCGGGAATCGGAATCGGGATGAAGAAGAAGAAGATCCCGGTCCACGGTGCCATCAGGATGAAGGCGAACAGCACCGCCGACACCGCGCCGGAGGCGCCCAGGCTCATGTAGTTGGGGTTCTTCTGGTTCTTCAGGTAGCTGGGCAGGATCGAGACCACCAACGCCGACAGGTAGAACAGCGGGTACACCAGCATGTTGCCGGTCAGCCGCTCCATCAGCACCTCGATCGGGCCGCCGAAGAAGTACAGCGTGACCATGTTGAACAGCAGGTGCGGGAAATCGGCGTGGATGAAGCCGTAGGTCACCAGCCGGTCGTACTGCTTGTGGCGGTCGATCGCCGGCGGCCACAGGATCAGCCGGTCGAGCAGCCGGCGGTTGTTGAACGCCGCCCACGACACCAGCACGGTGAGGACGATCAGGATCAGGTTGACGGGGGTGACGGAGGGCATGCGGGGTCTCAGGCGGGGCGGTAGTGGTCGACCATGCGGTAGCGGCGCGCGTACAGCCCGAACAGCAGTGCGGCGACGAACGCGAAGGCGGCGAAGAAGAACATCAGGAACGCGGTCTCGCTGAGCCCGGTGCTGCCGATGTGCGCGGTGACGCGGTCGTTGCGCACCGCCGCGTTGGACAGCAGCACCCACAGGTTGCCGACGGTGGTGGTGAGGTTCCAGAAACTCATCACCACGCCCTTCATCGACTGCGGCGCCTGGCTGTAGGCGAATTCCAGGCCCGTCGCCGAGACCAGCACTTCGCCGAAGGTCAGCAGCGCGTATGGCAGGATCTGCCAGGCGATGGAGAGGGCGTCGCCGCCGTCCATCATCACCTGCAGCGTGCCGACCACGACCCAGGCCAGGCCGCTGAAGGCGATGCCGGCGGTCATCCGCCGCAGCGCGGTCGGCTCGTAGCCGCGGCGGCGCAGCAGCGGATACAGCACCAGGTTGTTGAACGGGATCAGCAGCATCACCAGCGCCGGATTCAGCGCCTGCATCTGCGAGGCGCTGAACCACGCCGGCATCTGCATCTGCTGGCCCTGCAGCACCCAGGTCGAGGCCTTCTGGTCGAACAGCGAGAAGAACGGGGTGACCAGCGCGAACACCACCAGCACCCGCAGCACCGCGCGCACGCCGTCCACCGCCGCGTCCGGATGCAGCGCGCGGGCGCGCTCCAGTTGCCACCAGGTGCCGCCGCCGATGCCGGCCAGCAGCAACACCAGCGCCAGGCACAGGCAGATCACCAGGCCCAGGGTCGGCACGAGGGCGAACGTCGCCAGCGCCAGCAGCACCGCCACGCCGGCCAGGACCAGGCCGGGGCGGCCCTGCCCCGGCGCCTGCCGCAGCAGCGCGGTGCGCACCACCTGGGCGAAACCGTGCGGATCCTTGGGCGGCAGCGGCACGCGCACGTAGCGGTGACGCCCGGCCCAGAACACCAGGGTCGCCACCAGCATCAGGATGCCGGGGATGCCGAACGCCCACGCCGGCCCCAGGTTCTTCAGCGCCAGCGGGATCAGCAGCGAGGCGAACAGCGAGCCGAAGTTGATGATCCAGTAGAAGGCGTCGAACACCACCTTGGCCAGGTGCTTGTTGCCCTGGTCGAACTGGTCGCCCATGAACGAGGCCACCAGCGGCTTGATCCCGCCCGCGCCCAGCGCGATCAGGCCCAGGCCGAGGAAGAAGCCGTTGCGATGGCCATCGAACAGCGCCAGGCACAGGTGGCCCACGCAGTAGATCAGGCTGAACCAGAGGATGGTGCTGTACTTGCCGAAGAAGCGGTCGGCCAGCCAGCCGCCGAGCAGCGGGAAGAAGTACACGCCGATCATGAAGCTGTGCATGATGTGCTTGGCTTCGGCCTCGCGGCCGGGCGCCGTCACTTCCTGCAGCAGTAGCGAGGTGATCAGGAACTGCACCAGGATGTTGCGCATCCCGTAGAAGCTGAAGCGCTCGCAGGCCTCGTTGCCGATGATGTACGGAATCTGCCGCGGCATGCGCGCGGCGGTGCGCTCCTGCGCCGCGCTCATGCGGCGTGTCTCGTGGTGGCTTGGCTGCTCACGGGCCCTCGTCCAGGCAAAATTTTCAGAAGGTTACCCGATCGTTCCGGCGAATCGAACCGCTAGGACACGCCCTAGGTGCTTTCGCAATCGGCGCGCTGCCCGCATCATGGGGGCCTGTCCCGAGACGGTGCCGAGATGATCCGACCCTGGCTGGCCACCCTGTTGCTGCCGATGCTGCTGTGCAGCATGCCGTCGCTGGCCAGTGAGGCGGGCCTGTCCACCGAAGCCGAGCGCAGCGGATTCGCGCGCACCGGCCGCTACGCCGAAACCATCGCGCTGTGCGATGCCTTCGCGCAGCGCTATCCGCAGGCGGTGCGCTGTTTCGACTTCGGCACCACCCCGGAAGGCCGGCCGATGAAGGCGCTGGCGGTGTCCACCTCGGGCGCGCTGGATCCAGCGGCCGCACAGGCGCGCAAGCTGCCGGTGGTGCTGATCCAGGGCGGCATCCACGCCGGCGAGATCGACGGCAAGGACGCCGGCTTCCTGGCGCTGCGCCAACTGCTCGACGGCCAGGCCGCGCGCGGCGCGCTGGACAGGCAGGTGTGGCTGTTCGTGCCGGTGTTCAACGTCGACGGGCACGAGCGCTTCGGCGCCTGGAACCGGCCAAACCAGCGTGGTCCGGAACAGATGGGCTGGCGCACCACCGCGCAGAACCTCAACCTCAACCGCGATTACGTCAAGGCCGACGCGCCGGAGATGCAGGCGATGCTGCGCCTGGTCGAGCAATGGGATCCGCTGCTGTACGTGGACCTGCATGTCACCGACGGCGCGCAGTTCGAGCACGACGTGTCGATCCAGGTGGAACCGCTGCACGCCGGCGATACCGCGCTGCGCGGCGACGGCCTGCGCCTGCGCGACAGCGTGCTGGCCGATCTGAAGCGGCAGGGCTCGCTGCCGCTGCCCTACTACCCCTCCTTCGTGGTCAACGACGACCCCGCCTCCGGCTTCGAGGACGGGGTGCCGACGCCGCGCTTCTCGCATGGCTATTTCCAGCTGCGCAACCGCTTCGGCATGCTGGTGGAAACGCATTCCTGGAAGCACTACCCCGAGCGCGTGCGCATCACCCGCAACACCATCGTCTCGGTGCTGCAGCAGGTGGCGCGGCACGGTGCGCAGTGGCGCGCCGACGCGCTGGCGGCCGACACTCGTGCGCAGGCCCTGGGCGGGAAGACCGTGGCGCTGGACTACCGCACCACCGACGCCTCGCACCTGGTGGATTTCCGCGGCTACGCCTACACGCGCACGCCCTCGCCGGTGTCCGGCGCGCTGATGACCCGCTACGACGAGCGCACCCCACAGATCTGGCGCGTGCCGCTGCGCGACCAGGTCGTGCCCAGCGTGGAAGTCGCCGCGCCGCGCGCCGGCTACCTGGTGCCGGCGGCGCAGGCCGCCCTGGTCGGCGCCAAGCTGCGCCAGCACGGCATCGCCTTCCGCACGCTGGAGCACGACGCCACCCTGCCGGTGCAGACCTTCCGCGCCGACACCGCCAGCTTCGCCGCCCGCTCGTCCGAAGGCCACCAGCGGCTCAGCGTCGCCGGCGCCTGGAAGCCGGAGACCCGCGCCGTCGGCGCCGGCGCGCTGTTCGTGCCGATCGCCCAGCCCAAGGCGCGGCTGTTGATGGCGCTGCTGGAACCGCAGGCGCCGGACTCGCTGCTGCAATGGGGCGAATTCAACAGCGCGTTCGAGCGCGCCGAGTACATGGAAGACTACGTCGCCGAGGACGTGGCGCGGCAGATGCTGGCCAGCGATCCGGCGCTCAAGGCCGAGTTCGAGGACAAGCTCGAACACGACGCGGCCTTCGCCAAGGATCCGCAGGCGCGGCTGGAGTTCTTCTACCGCCGCCACAGTTCCTGGGACGAGCGCTACCGCCTGTACCCGGTCATGCGCAGCGACGAAGCACCGTCCTGACGCGCGGTTCCACCCTCCCCCCGACTCCCCCGATGCGCCTTCCCGTCATCTGCTGAAGAGGCTGTTCGCCCCGATATGAAAACGTTTACAGGATCCCTTTGCCTGACCCTCGCGCTGGCCTCGCCTGCCGTCGCCGCGCCGCCGGCGGCGGCCGTGGGCACGGCGTCCACGCCGAACGCCGCCGCTGCGCAGCGCCCTTGGAACGACCGCAACCTGTCGCCGGACCGGCGCGCCGCGCTGCTGGTGCGGGCGATGACCCCGGACGAGAAGTTCCAGATGCTGCACAGCTACTTCGGCCTGGGCAAGGACGGCGGCCCGAAGCCGGCCGGTGCGCTCGGCTCGGCCGGCTACGTGCCGGCGATCGAACGCCTGGGCATCCCGTCGCAGCAACTGGCCGATGCCGGCCTCGGCGTGACCAACCCCGGCAACATCCGCCCCGGCGACCACGCCACCGCGCTGCCCTCCGGCCCGGCCACCGCCGCCACCTGGAACCGCGCACTGGCCTTCGCCGGCGGCGCCACCATGGGCCGCGAGGCCTGGCAGCAGGGTTTCAACGTGCTGCTGGCCGGCAGCGTCAACCTGCAGCGCGACCCGCGCAACGGCCGCAACTTCGAGTACGCCGGCGAGGATCCGCTGCTGGCCGGCACGATGGTCGGCGAATCGATCCGCGGCGTGCAGAGCCAGCACGTGGTCTCGACCATGAAGCACTTCGCGATGAATGACCTGGAGACCGGGCGCAACACCCACAGCGCCGACATCGGCGAGCAGGCCATGCACGAGTCGGACCTGCTGGCCTTCGAGCTGGCGCTGAAGATCGGCCAGCCCGGCTCGGTGATGTGCTCCTACAACCGCATCAACGGCGTGTACGGCTGCGAGCACGACTACCTGCTCAACCAGGTGCTGAAGCAGGAATGGAAGTTCCCCGGCTACGTGATGTCCGACTGGGGCGGCGTGCACAGCGGCTCCAAGGCGGCGCTGGCCGGCCTGGACCAGCAGTCGGCCGGCGAAGTGTTCGACAAGGCGGTGTATTTCGACCAGCCGCTGCGCATGGCGGTGGCCGCCGGCACCGTGCCGCAGGCGCGCCTGGACGACATGGTCAAGCGCATCCTGCGCGCCTTCATCGCCACCGGCAGCTTCGACAACCCGCCGCAGCACCAGCCGATCGACGACGCCGCCGGCGGCCTGGCCGTGCAGCGCGTGGTCGAGGAAGGCACGGTGCTGTTGCGCAACGAGGGCAAGCTGCTGCCGCTGTCGCGCAACCTGCGCCGCATCGCGGTGATCGGCGGCCATGCCGACAAGGGCGTGATCGGCGGCGGCGGCTCCTCGATGGTCGGCATCACCGTCAACGGCGGCAACGCGGTGCCGGGGATCGCCCCGACCACCTGGCCGGGCCCGGTGATGTTCCATCCGTCCTCGCCGCTGCAGGCGCTGCGCAAGGCCCTGCCCGACGCGCAGATCGACTACGCCAGCGGCGACGACGCGGCGGCGGCGGCCAAGCTCGCGCGCGAAGCCGATGTGGCCATCGTGTTCGCCACGCAGTGGTCGGCCGAGTCGGTGGACCTGCCGGATATCGCCCTGCCCGACAAGCAGGACGCGCTGATCGCCGGCGTGGCCAAGGCCAACCCGAAGACCGTGGTGGTCCTGGAGACCAACGGCCCGGTCGCCATGCCGTGGCTGCAGCAGGTGCCGGCGGTGCTGGAAGCCTGGTACCCGGGCATCCGCGGTGGCGAAGGCCTGGCGCGGCTGCTGCTGGGCGAGGTCAACCCGTCCGGCCGCCTGCCGGTGACCTGGCTGCGCGACGTGTCGCAACTGCCGCGGCCGTCGATTCCCGGCCTGGGCTTCAAGCCGGCGCAACCGGCCGGCAGCAACGTCGACTACAGCATCGAAGGCGCCAACGTCGGCTACCGCTGGTTCGCCGCACGCGGCCTGGAGCCGGTGTATCCGTTCGGCTACGGCCTGTCCTACACCACGTTCGCCTACGGCAACTTCAAGGTGCAGGCGGACGGTCACCGTGTCGTCGCCAGCTTCGACGTGCGCAACACCGGCGATCGTGACGGGGCCGACGTGCCGCAGCTGTACCTGCGCCTGCCGCAGGGCCATCACACCCCGATCCGCCTGGTCGGCTGGGACAAGGTGCTGCTCAAGCCGGGCGAGAGCCGCCACGTCAGCATCGTCGCCGAGCCCAAGACCCTGGCCGACTACGACCCGAAGCAGCGCCACTGGCACATCGTCGCCGGCGACTACGAACTGCTGCTGGGCCGTTCGGCGACGCAGGTGGAGGCGCGCGCGCCGCTGCACCTGAAGGACGGCGTGCTGCAGCATTGACCGAGGCGCGCGGCGCACGCGCGCCGTGTGTACCGGTCCCCGCCCCGCCTCCGCGCCTGTGCGCGCCGGAGGTGGGGCGATGTTCGTCATTGCCACCTGCGCGGCACCGATTGTGTGGCGGACGCCGCAGCACCATCGGCTGTATACGCAACCCTGAGACGCTGCGCCGTAGCATCGCCCGCATGACTCCCCGCGTCTTCCGATGGCATCGCACCGGCTGGCTGTTG
The DNA here is from genome assembly GCF_964278005.1 of uncultured Xanthomonas sp. Taxonomy (NCBI): domain Bacteria; kingdom Pseudomonadati; phylum Pseudomonadota; class Gammaproteobacteria; order Lysobacterales; family Lysobacteraceae; genus Xanthomonas; species uncultured Xanthomonas sp. Next base: position 165,777 of record NZ_CAXYKF010000015.1, on the reverse strand, counting down.
CTGGCCGTGGCGGCATTGGCGCAGGCGCACGTGGCGGCGGACGCGGTGCCGACGGCCTCGGCCACGGCAGACGCCGCCCTCACCGTGGTCACGCTCACGCTCGCCCCGGATCCGCGCGCCACGCAGGACGGCGACGACTGGATCGCACGTCGCGAGCGCATTGCCGTGGCCCTGCAGCGCCTGCATCCCGACGCCATCGCCCTGCAGGAGGTGCTGCAGACGCCGGAGATGCCGAACCAGGCGCAATGGCTGGCCGCGCGCCTGGGCTACCACTGCCACTTCATCAGCCCCGATCCGCCCAGCCGGCCGCAACGCCGCGGCAATGCGCTGCTGACCCGCCTGCCGGTGCTGGAAGAGGCCGAGACCTTGCTGCATCCGCTGGAGGACTACAGTGTCGCCGGCCTGGTACGGGTGGACCTGCACGGGCAGCCGGTGAACCTTTACTTCACCCGCCTGCACGCGACGCGCGACGGCGGCGCCAGCCGCCGCGAACAGGCCGAGGACCTGATGGCCTGGATCGATGCCACCGCCGAGGGCGTGCCGTCGCTGCTGGCGGGTGGCTTCTTCGCCGCGGCGCGTGCGCCCGAGTTGGCGCCGTTGGCAACGCGCTTCGAGGACGGCAGCGTACGCGGCGAATCGGCGCGCAACCGGATCGACGTGCGTGCGCCAGGCACGGCGGCGGCGGCCGACCACGTGTTCTTCGAACGCGGCCACTTCCGCCCGCTGCACGGCGCACGCCTGCTCGCGCCGGCGCCCGACCTGCCCGTGGCCGGCACGCGCGGCCTGCTGATGGCGCTGCAACCGCTGGACCCGATACCGACATCGCTGCAACCGGCGCCATAGCGGACGGCAGGCTGGGCACGTTCGCGCGCCGTGCGATCACCGCCTTGCGATGCGGCGCATGGGGGTGGATCGGCATCGGCATGCCATCGGACCGGAACGATCGGGCATCGCCGATTCCCTGCTTTCGTCACGCACAGCGTCATCTGTAGAAGCGTCTTCGGCCGCGACAAAGCATTCCCGGTAACGCCCATCGCGGCTGAAGCCGCTGCTGCCAGTTGTCTTTCGTCGTTGGCAGAGCTGCCCTGAAGCCGCTCCTGCGCCTGCACGCCAAAGGTTTAGCGCGCCCTGGCGACGCAGCGGCGCAAGCGGCGGCCAATGCGGCATAGGCCGCCATCGCTGCTGAAGCACGCTGGTCACGCGCGCGAGGGCAGCATACCAACCTGGCAGCCACGCCCCACCCGCACTTCCAGCGCTTATGGCGGGCATCCACACAAAAAAAGGCCGGGCGAACCCGGCCTTCTTCATGGTGCAGCGCTGGCGCGCGATCAGCCGATCGCGGCGTGGTAGCGGCGCTCCACTTCCTTCCAGTCGACCACGTTGAAGAACGCGCCGATGTAGTCCGGACGACGGTTCTGGTACTTCAGGTAGTAGGCGTGTTCCCACACGTCCAGGCCCAGGATCGGGGTGTTGCCCTCGAACAGCGGGCTGTCCTGGTTGGCGGTGCTCTCGACCACCAGCTTCTTGTCGGGGGTGACGCTCAGCCAGGCCCAGCCGCTGCCGAAGCGGGTCAGCGCAGCCTTGGTGAAGGCGTCCTTGAACTTGTCGAAGCCGCCCAGCTCGCTGTCGATCGCCTTGCCGACGTCGCCACTGGGGGTGCCGCCGGCGTTGGGCGCCATCACCGTCCAGAACAGCGAGTGGTTGGCATGGCCGCCGCCGTTGTTGCGCACCGGGCCCTGCAGGTTCTCCGGCAGCGACTTCAGCTTGGACACCAGCGCCTCGATCGGCAGATCGGCGTACTCGGTGCCTTCCAGCGCGGCGTTGACGTTGTTGATGTAGGTCTGGTGATGCTTGGTGTGATGGATCTCCATCGTCTGCGCATCGATGTGCGGTTCCAGCGCGTCGTAGGCGTAGGGCAACTTGGGGAGGGTGTAGGCCATGCGGTTCTCCTGGACTTTCGCCGTCGAAAGGACGAGCGTTGCGTGAGCAATGGTAGGGACGGTCGGCGACCTTACCAAGGGCGCGGCTGGGGAAACATCGTCCCATCCCGCGGCGGCGGTGCCGACCGGCCTAGCGAATCGGCGCCTACCATGCCCCACGCCCGGGTTAGTCGGATGTGAATCGCCTGCGTCACGGCGGTGACCGGCGGCGTTTAGAGCGGGAACAGGCAGGCCGGCCCATACTGTGCGCGATAGCGCCATGCCGCGCGCCGCCGCCGTTCCTGCAGGAGAGTCCATGCGCAAGCCCGTGCTGTTGATCGCCGCCATCGTGTTGCTGGTGGGCGGGCTGTGGGGCATCCGCGGGCTGCAGCATCCGCCGCACCAGCAATTCGCGCCCTCGCTCGACGCGGCCGCGCAGGCGCCGTACACCGCGCCCGGCAAGGCAGCCGCCGCATCGGAAGCGGCGGCGCCGGAGCTGCCCGCATTCCTGCCGCCCGAAGCCCGCGCCACGGTGGCATTGATCCAGCGCGGCGGCCCGTTCCCGCACCGCCAGGACGGCAGCGTGTTCGGCAACCGCGAGAACCGCCTGCCGGCGCAACCGCGCGGCTACTACCGCGAGTACACCGTCGATACGCCAGGCCTGTCGCATCGCGGCACGCGCCGCATCGTCACCGGCGGCACGCCGCCGCAAGTCTGGTATTACAGCGACGACCACTACGACAGTTTCCGCAGCTTCCAGGTCGGTGGCGCGGGGCCGGCGCGATGAGCGGCTTCCCGTTCGCGCTGAACCTGGCCGAGCCGGCCGCCTCCGGCCTCTACCGCGTCGCCAACCGCGACCTGGACAGCGTCGCCGCCCTAGCCCGCGACGCCGGCCTGCGGCTGTGCCGGATCGACCTGCATGGCTGCACCGGCAAGGCCATGCTGCTGATGCGGCTGACCGCGCAGCTCGACTTCCCGCCCGGCTTCGGCCGCAACTGGGACGCGCTGACCGACGGCCTGCGCGACCTGTCCTGGCTGCCCTCCCCGCGCGGCTACGCGCTGCTGCTAGAGGACGCCGGGCAGTTGCAGGCGGTGGCGCAGCCGGCCTTCGACGTGCTGCTGGACATTCTCGACGACGTCGCCCGCGAGTGGGCGCAGGACGGCGTCAGCTTCGTCGCATTCGTGGGCGGCAGCGAGGAAGCGGAAGCGCCCGCCGAGTCGGATTGATCTGACCGCGCTGCGCCGAGAACCGCTCGCACAACAGGCCACCGCACATGCCCCATGTGGGAGGGGCTTCAGCCCCGACGCGATCCCCCCAACGCCCACGCATCCGGTCTTTGATCTCGGTAAAGCGGCCGCCGTGTTCGTTGCCGCCGCAGGCCCAGGGTGTTTGTGCCGAGCCCCGGCTCTTCAACCGTCCAGCTCGCTCCACCGCGCATACGCCGCATCGAGGTCCGCCTGCGCTTGGCTCAGCGCCTGCGTATGCGCGGTCACCGCCGCCGCGTCGCGCTGATAGAACGCCGGGTCGGCCATCGCCTCGGTCAGCGCCGCGACCTGCTGTTCCAGCGCTTCGATCCGCGCCGGCAATTGCTCCAGTTCGCGCGCGTCCTTGTAGCTGAGCTTGCGCTTGGCCGGCGCGGGCGCCGGCGCCGCTGCAGCGGCCGCCACCGGCGTGGTCGCCGCCGCGGTGGCCGAGGCCTTGGCCACCGCCATCGCGCTGGCCGGCGTCGCCGGGCGCTGGCGTACCCAGTCGCTGTAGCCGCCGACGTATTCGCCGATGCGGCCGTCGCCTTCCATGACCATGGTCGAGGTGACCACGTTGTCGATGAAGTCGCGGTCGTGGCTGACCAGCAACAGCGTGCCGCTGTAGTCGCCGAGCAGTTCTTCCAGCAGCTCCAGGGTTTCCACGTCCAGGTCGTTGGTCGGTTCGTCCATCACCAGCAGGTTGGACGGCTGCGCGAACAGCCGCGCCAGCAGCAGGCGGTTGCGCTCGCCGCCAGACAGACGGGTGATCGGCGCGCGCGCACGCTCCGGGGTGAACAGGAAGTCCTGCAGGTAGGCGTGCACGTGCTTGCGCTTGCCGTTGACCTCGATGAAGTCGCGGCCCTCGGCCACGTTCTCGATCGCGCTCCAGTCCTCGCGCAGGGTGGCGCGGTACTGGTCGAAATACGCCACCTGCAGATTGGTGCCGGCGCGCACTTCGCCCTGGTCCGGGGTCAGTTCGCCCAGCAGCAGCTTCAGCAGCGTGGTCTTGCCGCTGCCGTTGGGGCCGATCAGGCCGATACGGTCGCCGCGCAGGATGGTGGTGGAGAAGTCGCGCACCATGCTGCGCGCGCCGAAGGCGAAGCTCAGGTCCTTGGCCTCGATCACCTTCTTGCCGGAGGACTCGCCCTGCGCGGCCTCCATGCGCACGTTGCCGCCGAGTTCGCGGCGCTGGGTGCGCTCGCGGCGCATCGCTTCCAGCCGCCGCACACGCCCCTCGTCGCGGGTGCGCCGGGCCTTGATGCCCTGGCGGATCCACACTTCCTCCTGCGCCAACAGCTTGTCGAAGCGCGCGTTCTCCTGCGCCTGCGCATTGAGCCGCTCCTCGCGGCGGCGCTCGTAATTGGCCCAGTCGCCCGGCCAGCTGCTGACCTGGCCGCGGTCGATCTCGACGATGCGCGTGGCCAGGGCACGCAGGAAACGCCGGTCGTGGGTCACGAACACCACGCTGCCGTTCCAGCCCTTGAGGAAGCCTTCCAGCCAGTCGATGGCCTCGATGTCGAGGTGGTTGGTGGGCTCGTCCAGCAACAACAGGTCCGGCGCCGAGACCAGCGCGCGCGCCAGCAATACGCGGCGCTTCATGCCGCCGGACAGCCGCGCGAATTCGGCGTCGCCATCCAGTTCCAGCCGCGTCAGGGTCTCGTTGACCCGCTGGTCCAGGGCCCAGCCATTGGCGCCATCGATCTTGGACTGCACCGCGCCCAGCGCATCGCCGTCGAATTCGGCGGCATGGCTGAGCCGATGGAACTCGGCCAGCCAATGGCCGAGTTCGCCCAGGCCGTCGGCGACCACGTCGAACACGCTGCCGGCGGCGCCATGCGGCACCTCCTGTTCCAGCCGGGCGATGCGCACGCCCTGCTGCACGCGGACCTCGCCGTCGTCGGGCTTGAGCTCGCCGGCGATCAGTTTCATCAGGGTGGATTTGCCGGCGCCGTTGCGGCCGATCAGGGCGATGCGTTCGCCCGGCTCGATCGACAGGTCGGTCTTTTCCAGCAGCAAGGGGCCGCCGACGCTGTAGTCGAGGTTCTGCAGAGTGATAAGAGGCATGCCGTATTGTACGGGACCCGGGACCCGGGACCCGGAAAGCAAAAAGCGGCGCGTCGTGCGAGTCGAAATGCCCTTTTGCTGTTGACGTTCCGGGTCCCGGGTCCCGAGTCCCGGCCCCACCAGCTAAAATGCCGCATGAACGATTTCGCCACCCTCTCCCTTTCCCCGGCGCTCGCGCCCGGCATCGACGCGCTCGGCTACACCCGCATGACCCCGGTGCAGGCGCAGAGCCTGCCGCCGATCCTGGCCGGCCAGGACGTCATCGTGCAGGCGCCCACCGGCAGCGGCAAGACCGCGGCGTTCGGCCTGGGCCTGCTGCACAAGCTGGATCCGGCGCTGAGCCGCGCGCAGGCGCTGGTGCTGTGCCCGACCCGCGAACTAGCCGACCAGGTCGGCAAGCAGTTGCGCAAGCTGGCCACCGGCATTCCCAACATGAAACTGGTGGTGCTGACCGGCGGCATGCCGCTGGCGCCGCAACTGGCCTCGCTGGAGGCGCACGACCCGCAGGTGGTGGTCGGCACGCCCGGCCGGATCCAGGAGCTGGCGCGCAAGCGCGCGCTGCACCTGGGCGGGGTGCGCACGCTGGTGCTGGACGAGGCCGACCGCATGCTCGACATGGGCTTCGAGGAGCCGATCCGCGAGATCGCCAGCCGCTGCGACAAGCACCGGCAGAGCCTGCTGTTCTCGGCCACCTTCCCCGAGGAAATCCGCGCCTTGGCGCGGGACCTGCTGAAGGAACCGGCGGAAATCACCGTCGAAGGCGCCGACAGCGCGCCGGAGATCGACCAGCAGTTCTTCGAGGTCGACCCCACCTACCGGCAGAAGGCGGTGGCCGGCCTGCTGCTGCGCTTCACTCCCGAATCCAGCGTGGTGTTCTGCAATACCCGCAAGGAGGTCGACGAGGTCGCCGGCTCGCTGCAGCAGTTCGGCTTCTCCGCGCTGGCGCTGCATGGCGACATGGAACAGCGCGACCGCGACGAGGTGCTGGTGCGCTTCGTCAACCGCAGCTGCAACGTGCTGGTCGCCAGCGACGTGGCCGCGCGCGGGCTGGACGTGGAAGACCTGGCGGCGGTGATCAACTACGAACTGCCGACCGACACCGAGACCTACCGCCACCGCATCGGCCGCACCGCGCGCGCCGGCAAGCACGGCCTGGCCCTGAGCCTGGTGGCGCCGCGCGAGACCGCGCGCGCGCAGGCGCTGGAAACCGAGCAGGGCCAACAGCTGCGCTGGTCGCGCGCACCGCTGGCCACCGCACGGCCAGCGCAGCTGCCGCAGGCGGCGATGGTCACCCTGCGCATCGACGGCGGCAAGACCGACAAGCTACGTCCCGGCGACATCCTCGGCGCGCTGACCGGCGATGCCGGGCTGTCCGGCGCGGCGATCGGCAAGATCGCCATCTACCCCACCCGCTCCTACGTCGCCATCGCCCGCGCCCATGCCGGCAAGGCGCTGGCGCAGTTGCAGGCCGGCAAGATCAAGGGCCGCCGGTTCCGGGTCGCCAAGCTGTGACCGCGGCGCAGCAGGTCCTGGCGTCGCTGCAACCGGACGAGGACGGCAACCTGTGGAGCGAGGCGGTGCCGGTGGCGTGGATGCACCATACCTGCTGTTTCATCCTGGAGGACTGCGCCGCCGGCGACATCCCGGCCGACGCCGCGTCCGCCATTGCGACGTTCCTGCAACTCGACGCCGCGGTCTTCGCCGCCGCCGCGCCGCACGTGTTCGCCTACTACACGCACACGCAGGCGCTGTGCGCCAAGTACGGATGGCCGTGCCCGGACATCGCCGGTCCCGACGAAATATGGGCGCACGTGCAGTTCGGCAGCGAAGCCTACGTCAGCCGCTACCGCGACGGCCGCCTGCGCATCAGCCTGGAATGCAACTGCGACTGGGAAGCCGAACACGGACTGCAGCTGGTGTTCGCCGACGACGGCCGGATCTGCAAGGTCGGTCCGTTCGATGGCCACCTAAGCCATGCCGCCGCGCATGCGGACCCCAGCCTGGAAACGGTGATCTACCCGACCTGACACGGTGCCTGCGGTTGCAGCGTCAGGCATCGCCCGCGCCATGCGCGATCGCCACGACGCATGTGCGCCGCGGCCGCGCCCAATACGTCGATCCCCGGCCGCGCCACCTGCGCTACCAGGAGCAGTGGCCGTGCTCAGTACGTCAGCGTCGCCAGCAGCGGCAAGGTCTCGCTCCAGCGATCGCGTCCACGCAGCGCCTGCAGTTCCACCAGTACCGCGGCGCCGACCACTTCCAGTTCCAGTTGCTGCGCCAACGCCAGGGCCGCGCGCAAGGTGCCGCCGGTGGCGAGCACGTCATCGACCAGCAGCACGCGCGAACCGGCCGGCAGCGCATCGGCGTGCATTTCGATGCGGTCGCTGCCGTACTCCAGCGCGTACTCCTGGGTCACCGTCCTGCCCGGCAGCTTGCCCGGCTTGCGCACCGGCACGAAGCCCGTGCGCAGTTCGTGCGCCAGCGCCGCGCCCAGGATGAAGCCGCGCGACTCGATGCCCAGCACCGCCTGCAGCGGCGTGGTGCGCCACGGACGCGCCATCTCGTCCAGCGCCGAGGCGAAATCCGGGCCGTCGGCCAGCAGCGGGGTGATGTCCTTGAACACGATGCCCGGCTTCGGGAAATCAGCGATATCGCGAATGCGGCCGGACCAGTGGGCCGGTGCGTCGCTGGGCGCGCCGCAGCAGGAGGAATCGTTCATCGCACAGTCGTATGGCGTGGGGGAACGCAAAGTCTAGTCGCAAGGCGGCACCGCGTCGCGGAGCCGCCTCGTCGGTCTACGATTTACGTCGCCGCTGCGCTCGCGTCCTGCCGCGCGGACCCGCGAAACAAGCCGCGCACCAGCACGAAGAACAACGGCACCAGCAACACTGCCAGCACGGTGCCGGTGACCATGCCGCCGATCACGCACACGCCGATCTCGCGGCGGCTGGAGGCGCCGGCGCCGGTGGACAGCGCCAGCGGCAGCACACCGGCGACGAACGCCAGCGAGGTCATCACGATCGGTCGCAGGCGCAGCCGCGCGCCTTCCAGTGTCGCCTCCAGCAACGGTCGCCCGGCACGCTGCCGCGCCTCGGCGAATTCGACGATCAGGATCGCGTTCTTCGCCGACAGGCCGATCGTGGTCAGCAGGCCGACCTGGAAGTAGATGTCGTTGACGAAGCCTGCCAGGGTGGTCGCCAGCACGGTGCCGACCACACCCAGCGGAATCACCAGCAGCACCGCCACCGGGATCGACCAGCTTTCGTACAGCGCCGCCAGGCACAGGAAAATGAACAGGATCGAGGCGGTGTACAGCCACAGCGTCTGGTTGCTGGACAACTGCTCCTGGTAGGACAGCCCACTCCATTGCAGATCGAAGCCCCCCTGCTTGGCCACCAGCGCCTGCATCCGCTGCATCGCCTCGCCGGAACTGCTGCCGGCCGCCGCGCCGCCCTGGATCTGCGATGCCGGCAGGCCGTTGAAGCGCTGCTGCAACTGCGGGCCGCGGGTCCAGTGGGTGCTGGCGAAACTGGCGAACGGCGCCATCTGCCCGCCGCTGCCGCGCACGTACCACTGCGCGATGTCCTCCGGCAGCGCGCGGTACGGCGCATCGCCCTGCACGTACACGCGCTTGACCCGGCCGCGGTCGATGAAGTCGTTGACGTAGCTGCCGCCCCAGGCGGTGGCCAGGGTCGCGTTGATGTCGCTCTGCGCCAGGCCCAGCGCGCTGGCCTGGGCGTGGTCGATGTCCACCTGCAGTTGCGCCTTGTCGCCCAGGCCGTTGAGCCGCACCGCGGTCAGCTGCGGATCGTCGCCGGCCTCCTTGAGCACCTGCTGCTGCGCCTTCAGCAGCGCCGCGCGGCCGGCGCCGTCGCTGTCGCGGATCCACAGTTCGAAGCCGCTGGACTGGCCCAGGCCGCGCACCGCCGGCGGCGACAGCACGCTGATCTTGGCGTCGCCGACCCCGCGGAAATGCGCGTTGGCGCGGTCGATGATGGCCTGCGCGGTGTTGTCGCGGTTGCGCTCGCCCCACGGCGTGAGCGCCACGAAGGCCTGGCCGGCGTTCTGCCCGGCGCCGGCGTTGTTGCGGCCGACCACCATGAAGATCGCGGTGAGATTGGCCTTCTCGTGGGTCATGAAGTAATCGCTGATGCGCTTGCCCAGCGCCTGGGTCTTGGCCAGCGGCGTGCCTTCCGGGGTGGTGAACTGGATCTGCACCTGACCCTGGTCCTCCACCGGCAGGAAGCCGGTCGGCATGCGCATGTACAGCACCACCATCGCCAGCGCTACCAGCGCATACAGCGCCATCCAGCGCCGCGGCCGCTGCAGCACCGTGCCGAGGCGGCGCTGGTAGGCCTGCTGGCCGCGCTCGACGCTGCGGTTGAACCACTGGAAGAAACGGCCGAGCTTGCGCTCCTGCTCCACCGGCTTGAGCAGGGTCGCGCACAGCGCCGGGGTCAGGGTCAGCGCGACCAGCGCCGACAGCGCCATCGCCGAGGCGATGGTGATCGAGAACTGCCGATAGATGATGCCGGTGGAGCCGCCGAAGAACGCCATCGGCAGGAACACCGCGCCCAGCACCACGGTGATGCCGATCAGCGCACCGGTGATCTCGCCCATCGAGCGCTCGGTAGCCTCGCGCGGCGGCAGGTGTTCCTCATGCATGATCCGCTCGACGTTCTCCACCACCACGATGGCGTCGTCGACCAGCAGGCCGATCGCCAGCACCATCGCGAACAGGGTCAGCGTGTTGATGGTGAAGCCTGCCGCGGCGAGGATGCCGAAGGTGCCCAGCAGCACCACCGGCACGGTGATCGCGGGGATCAGCGTGGCGCGCGCGTTCTGCAGGAACAGGAACATCACCACCACCACCAGCACGATGGCCTCGGCCAGGGTGTGCACCACGTTCTCGATCGAGATGCGCACGAACGGCGTGCTGTCGCGCGGATAGGCCACGTCCAGGCCCGGCGGGAAGGTCGGTTTGAGCCGTTCGATGGTGGCGTGGATCGCATCGGAGGTGGCGATCGCATTGGCGCCGGCCGACAGCGTCACCGAGAAGCCGGACGCCGGGTGGCCGTTGAGCGTGGCGTTGTTCTGATAGTTCTCCGCGCCGATCTCCACCCGCGCCACATCGCCCAGGCGCACGCTGGAACCGTCCGCGCGCGTGGCCAGGATGATCTGCCGGAACTGCTCGGGCGTCTGCAGCCGCGACTGCGCGGTGACCGTGGCGTTGAGTTCCTGATCGGCGCCGGTGGGCAACGCGCCGAGTTCGCCGGCGGTGACCTGGGTATTCTGTGCCAGGATCGCGCTGCGCACGTCGCCGGGCATCAGTTGGTAGGCGTTGAGCTTGTGCGGGTCCAGCCAGACCCGCATCGCGTACTGCGCGCCGAACACGTTGATCTCTCCGACGCCGTTGATGCGGCTGATCGGGTCCTGCAGGGTGCTGACCAGGTAGTCGGAGATGTCGACGTTGTCCATGCGGTCGGTGCGGTCGTAGATCGCCACCGCCATCAGGCTGTCGCCCTGCGACTTGGCCACGGTCACGCCCTGCTGCTGCACTTCCTGCGGCAGCCGGTTGAGCGCCTGGTTGACCGCGTTCTGCACCTGCACCTGGGCGATGTCCGGGTTGGCCGCCTGGTCGAAGGTGATGCTGATCCGCGCCTGCCCCGACGAGGAACTGGTCGAGGAGAAGTACAGCAGGTGGTCGATGCCCTTGATCTGCTGTTCGATCACCTGGGTGACGCTGTCCTCCACGGTCTGCGCCGAGGCGCCGTTGTAGGTGGCGGTGACGTTGACCGAGGGCGGCGCGATGTCCGGGTACTGCTCGATCGGCAGGGTGAACACGGCGATGGCGCCGGCGGCCATGATGCAGATGGCCAGGACCCAGGCGAAGATCGGGCGGTGGATGAAGAAACGCGGCAGCATGCCGGCTCAGCCCTGGCTGGCGGCAGGCGCGGCCGTGGCGGCGGCGGTCTTCACCGTCACCTTGGCGCCGTCGCTGAGGCCTTGCCGGCCCGCCACCACCACCCGCTCGCCGGGCTTGAGGCCATCGCCGACCAGCCAGTGGTCGCCGACCGCGCGCAGCGTGGTGAACTCGCGCTGGCGCACCACGTCGTCGGCGCCCACCACCCAGGCCACCGCCTCGCCGCGCGGGGTGCGGTCCACCGCCGCCTGCGGCACCAGCAGGGCCTGCTGGCGCACGCCCTGCCCGACCAGCGCGCGCACATACATGCCCGGCAGCAGTTGCGCATCGGGATTGGGGAAGCGCGCGCGCAGAGTCACCGCACCGGTGGTCTCCTCCACGTCGAGGTCGGCGAACTCCAGCGTTCCCGGCAACGGATACGCGGTACCGTCGGACAGGGTCAGCCGCACCTGCGTGCTGGCCGGCTGCACACCGCCGGCGGCGATCGCCCGGCGCAGCGCCAGGAACTGATTGCCGGACTGGGTGATGTCCACGTTCATCGGATCCAGTTGCTGGATCTTGGCGATGGCATCGGTCTGATTGGCGGTGACCAGCGCGCCGGGGGTCACCCGCGCGCGGCCGATGCGCCCGCCGATCGGCGCCAGCACCGTGGCGAAGCGCAGCTGCGTGCGCGCGGTGTCCAGCGCCGCGCGTTGCGCGTCGCGGCTGGCCAGCGCCTGCTTGTAGGCGGCCTGCGCATCGTCCACGTCCTGCTGCGCGGCCAGCCGGGTCTTGCCCAGGGTGCGGTAGCGTTCGGCGCGAAGCGTGGCGGCGGCGAGCGTGGCCTCGGCGGTGGCCAGGTTGGCCTGCGCCTGGTTGGCGGCGGCCTGGTACAGGGTCGGCTCGATCTGGAACAACGGCTGCCCGGCCCGCACCGTGGCGCCCTCCTCGAACAGCCGCTGGCGCAGGATGCCGCTGACCTGCGGCCGCACCTCCGATTCTTCCGAGGCCACGGTACGCCCGGCCAGTTCCACGCTCAGCGGCACGCTCTGCGGCTGCAGGGTCACCACCTCCACCGTCTTCGCTGCCGGCGCCGGGGCCTTGCCTCCCCCCTTGCAGCCGGCGAACGCGAGCACGACGACGGACAGCAGCAACGGCAGCGCGCGGCGGCGCTGGACGAAAGGCGCGGGCATGCGCTTGATCCTGGGGACGGCGGGGAGGATCATTTAATTTACTCAAAGACAAAAAAACAATCATGAAGGGAAGCACAACCCTTCGCCGCCAGGATGCGCAAACTGCGACGGCGACGTCCGAGCCGGCGACAACGGGCGTCCCCGCGCGCCCGCGTGGACGGCCGGCACTGGCGCGGCCACGCCTGCTGGCGGCGGCACGCACCCTGCTGCTGGAACACGGGCTGGACGTGTCGCTGGAACAGATCGCCAGCCAGGCCGGGCTCACCCGGCAGAGCCTGTACAACCATTTTTCCAGCAAGGCCGAGCTGCTGATGCAGGTGTTCGAGGCCCTGGGCGAGGAGCTGCAGACCCGGCTGGAGAACATCGGCAGCGCCACCGCGCAGGACCTGCCCGCGACCCTGCGGCAGATCGCGCTGACCGTGCCGGCGCACCTGTACGCGCCCGACGCCTTGCGCCTGCATCGCCTGCTGGTGCAGGCCAGCGCGCAGATGCCGGACCTGCTGCAGTCGCTGCACCAGCGCCGCGCCGGCCGCCTGCGCGAGCGCCTGAGCGCCTTGCTGCAGACCCTGCACGCGCGCGGCGACGTGCAGGTCGCACGCCCCACCCTCGCCGCCACCGCGTTCATCGGCGCCACCTTCGGCTATGCCTATCCCGGCGCGATGCTCAACGGACAGGCGCCGGACGCGGCCGCGCAGCAGGCGCTGGCGGAGGAAGTGGTGGCGACCTTCCTGGCCGCCTGGCGCTATCGCGGCGCGACCGCGCCCTGAGCGCACGCGCCGGCCCCGCTCAGGAACTGCACGACAGCATCGAACAACCAGCCCGGCTGCGCGCCCAGTCCGGACGCTTCACGGCGAAGGCCTCGCGCCCGGGCTGCTCGTCGTAGGGACGCCGCATCACCTCCAGCAGCTCGTCGATGCCGCCGGTGTCGCCCTGCTCGGCGCGGTCGATCGCCTGCTGCGCCAGGTAGTTGCGCAGCACGTAGCGCGGGTTGGCCGCGCGCATCCGCTCCGCACGCACGGCGGCGGGCAGCGGATCCTGCTGCAGGCGCTGCGCATAGCGGGACAGCCAGGCCTCGAACGCCGGCGCCTGCGCCGCCAGCTTGGCGGGGTCGTAGAACGCGTCGGCCAGTGCCGCCAGGGCCTGCGCCGGCGTCCACGGCGTCAACGGCAGCGCGCTCAAGCCGCGGAACCACAGGGTCATGTCGACCTCGCCCTGCTGCAGCAGATCCAGCAGGTCGCGCATCAGCGCCACATCGGCGTCGCCGCAGGTCGCCAGGCCAAGCTTGGCCGCGATGTTGTCGCGCTCGGCCTGCGCATACTCCGCACGGAACCGCTCCAGGCCGTCGTGCAGTGGCGCGACGTCGTCGAACAGCGGCGCCAGCGCCTGCGCGAGCCGGCCGAGGTTCCAGTACGCGACCTGCGGCTGCGTACCGAAGCGGTAGCGGCGCCCCTGCGCATCGGTGGTGTTGGGCGTCCAGTCCGGGTCGTAGTCGTCGACCCAGCCGTAGGGGCCGTAGTCGATGGTCAGGCCCAGGATCGACATGTTGTCGGTGTTCATCACCCCGTGCACGAAGCCGACCCGCATCCAGTGCGCCACCATGCGTGCGGTGCGCGCACAGATCTCGGCGAACCAGGCCGCATCGCGTGCGCCACCGGTGCCGGACAGCGCCGGGAAATCGCGTGCGATCACCAGATCGGCCAGGCGCCGTAGCAAGGCGGTGTCGCTGCGCGCGGCCGGCAGCTCGAAACTGCCGAAGCGCACGAACGACGGCGCCACCCGGCACACCACCGCGCCCGGTTCGGCGCGCGGGTGGCCGTCGTAGAACATGTCGCGCACCACCGTCTCGCCGGTGCCGACCAGGCTCAGCGCACGTGTGGTCGGCACGCCCAGGTGATGCATGGCCTCGCTGCACAGGAACTCGCGGATCGACGAGCGCAGCACGGCGCGGCCGTCGGCACCGCGCGAATACGGCGTGGGCCCGGCGCCCTTGAGCTGCAGCTCCCAGCGCCGCCCGTCCACGCCCAGCGCCTCGCCCAGCGAGATCGCGCGGCCGTCGCCGAGTTGTCCGGCCCAATGCCCGAACTGATGCCCGCCATAGTTCGCCGCATAGGGCTGCATGCCCGGATAGCGCGCATTGCCGGCGAACACCGCGGCGAACTCCGGCGCCCGCACCTCCTGCTCGGACAGCCCGAGCAAGGCGGCCACCTCCGGCGAATACGCCAGCAGCCGCGGCGCCGCGACCGGCGTCGGCTCGACCGGCGACCACAGCGCGCCCAGCACCTCGCGGCGCCGCGGACCGGTTTCCGGGTCGCCAGGCAGTTCGGCGACGAAACGATTGTCGAAACGCAAGGAAGGCATGGGCAAGAGCGTAGAAGTCGCAGGCTTCATTGGAAAGTCCGCGAGGTGAGCATAGGGTGCACACCCAGTGCCACGCGCGAAGCGCATGCAGTGCTTCAACTGCACCAGGCGCTGCTCCTACCCTCATCCGCCCCTTCGGGGCACCTTCTCCCGGAGTGAGAAGGGGGGGCAAGCCCCTCTCCCCACGGGAGAGGGGTTGGGGTGAGGGTCGGTCGGCCGCCAAGGCACAGCGCACGCGCAGGAAGCCACGCTTCCACCAATCCCCACTGCCTAATCCTCACTCCCCGCCCCACCTCCACTCGCCGCCGACATGGGCATCCGGCATGCTCCGCGCTCCTCTCAGGGATCGCCCATGTCCGACCGACCGTCTTCGCCCCGCTGGCCCCGCAACGCCCTGATCGCCCTGTCCTCGCTGCTGGTCTCGGCCTGCAGCAGCCTGTTCTTCGGCGGCCTCAACGCCAGTTCCTCGCGGCATGGCCTCCACGAGCAACGCGGGATCGTCTACGACGCGGCGCATGGCCTGGCACTGGACGTGTATCGCCCCGCCGGGGTGGAGCACGCGCCGGTGGTGGTGTTCTTCCACGGCGGTACCTGGAAGACCGGCGACCGCCAGAACTACCGCTGGGCCGGCGAAGCGCTGGCGCGGCACGGCGTGGTCGCGATCGTGCCGGACTACCGCAAGTATCCGCAGGTGACCCTGGACGGCTTCATGCGCGATGCCGCCACGGCGGTGGCCTGGAGCCAGCGCCATGCCGCCGACTACGGCGGCGATCCGCAACGGCTGGTGCTGATGGGCCACTCCGCCGGCGCGCACATCGCCGCGCTGCTGGCCACCGACGCTCATTGGCTTCAGGCGCAGGGCCTGTCGCCGCGGCAATTGTGCGGCCTGGTCGGGCTGGCCGGCCCCTACGACTTCCTGCCGCTGACCGACCCGGACCTGATCGGCATGTTCGGCCAGGACCCGGCGCAACAGCGGCGCTCGCAGCCGGTGAACTTCGTCGACGGCGACGAGCCGCCGGCGCTGCTGCTGCACGGCGACGCCGACACCGTGGTGGAGCCGCACAACAGCCAGTCGCTGCAGGCCGCGCTGGAGCGCGCCGGGGTACCGGCCGAACTGAAGACCTATCCCGGCGTCGGCCACATGCGCCTGGTGCTGGCGCTGCGCAAGGACGACCCGGCGCTGCCGGTCATGGCCGACAGCATCGCCTTCGTGCGTGCCTGCCCGGCACGTCCCGCCGCCCGCTGACCCGGACGATGCGGACGGAACTCAGCCGTCCGCGCTGCCGAGCAGTTCGAATGGACCACCCTGCTGCAGCGCGCGCTGATAGGCGGGGCGCTGCTCGATCCGCTGCACGAACCCGGCCAGGTTCGGATGCGTCTGCAGGCCGATGCGCGCCGCGGCGGCCTGCACCGGGAAGCTCATCTGCACGTCCGCGGCGGTGAAGCGGTCGCCGGCGAACCAGCCGGTCTCGGCCAGTTCGCGCTCCATCCAGTCCAGGTGCAGGCGCACCTGCGGACCGACGAAACCATGCATCGCCTTGTCGACGATGGCCTTGGCGATCGGCCGCGCGAAGAACGGCATCTTCGCCGAGCGGATCCGCCCGAACACCAGGCTCATCAGCAGCGGCGGCATCGCCGACCCCTCGGCGTAGTGCATCCAGTAGCGGTAGCGCAGGCGCTCGGGCGAATCCAGCGGCTGCGGCGCCGGCGATAGCGTGCTGCCGGTGTCGTAGCGGTCCACCAGATAGTCGAGGATGGCCCCGGACTCGGCGAGGACGTGACCGTCGTCCACCAGCACCGGCGACTTGCCCAGCGGATGGATCGCGCGCAACTCCGGCGGCGCCAGCATGGTCTTGGGATCGCGCTGGTACTTGATCACCTGGTACGGCAGCGCCAGTTCCTCCAGCAACCACAGCACGCGCTGCGACCGGGACTGGTTGAGGTGATGCACGGTGATCATGGCGACGGCTCCGGAGCTCGGGGGCCGCCATGGTAGCCGGATGCAGGTGTGAACCCGCGCATGCAGGGCATGGTCGCTGCATCTGGCGCCATGGCGACGGCGCCGCGATCAGCGGGAACCCGCTGTCCGAAAAAGAAACGCCCAAACAAAAACGCCGGAAGCTTGCGCTCCCGGCGTTCGGCACCTTGCGGTGGCAGACGTCCTTAGACGGCCTGCACCTGGTCAGCCTGCATACCCTTCTGGCCCTGCACGGCGACGAAGGTCACCTTCTGGCCTTCCTGCAGCGACTTGAAGCCGGTGCCCTGGATCGCGCGGAAATGCACGAACAGGTCCGGGCCGCTTTCCGGGGTGATGAAGCCGAAGCCCTTGGCATCGTTGAACCACTTCACGGTACCGTTCTGACGCTCAGACATTTGCTAACTCCTGAAACATTGAATTGAAGAAATCGCAGCCATCGGAAATCGAGGCCGAGACTGAGTTGCAGGCGTTAGTAAAGCGAGCGGAACGATGAAGTGGATCGTGAGATCTACTGCACCAAGCCACGATTCACGGTGACTCTAGCAAACACAGTGGGGCCACCATACGCGGGTCGTGATCAAAAAGCGACATGTTTGTGTAGACAAACCGGGATCCACCACAAGGAAGCTGAACCCCACCCTAAAGTTAACGCCGGCGCTGCCGATCCGCCTGCCGATCCGCGGAAACTGCGCAAATCCGCCCTGGACCGGACAACGGCGACTGAGCCTGCGACCACGCCGGAGGTGGCTGTGGCTCCCCCTCCCCCCACCCCGGCCCCGGGTCGGACACGCGCCCCCCCGGCCTCGATTCTCCCGCTTCCCCACAAGTCCCCGGCCAGCGGCGGCCCCACACCGTATCCTAGTGCGCCCTCGATCCCGGTAGCCGCATGGCCCTCACCGCCACCCTCCGCAAGGCGGAGCTGCAGATTTCCGACATGGACCGCGGCTACTACGCCGCCCATTCCCTGACCCTGGCGCAACACCCGTCCGAAACCGATCAGCGGCTGATGGCGCGCCTGCTGACCTTCGCCCTGTACGCCGAGGAGCGCCTGCTGTTCGGCAAGGGCCTGAGCAGCGACGACGAACCCGACCTGTGGCGGATGGACTACACCGGCGCGATCGAGCAATGGATCGAGGTCGGCCAGCCCGACGAGTCGCGGGTACGCAAGGCCTGCGGCCGGGCGCGCTCGGTGGTGGTGGCCAACTACGGCGGCCGCGTCGCGGACATCTGGTGGGACAAGAACGCGTCCGCGCTGATCAAGCTCAAGCCGGTACAGGTGATCGACCTGCCGGCCGACGCCGTCGCTGCGGCGGCCGAGCTGATCCAGCGCAGCATGCGCTTCGACGTGGTGATCCAGGACGGCGAGGTGCAGTGGCTGGGCGACAGCGGCAGCTTCGCCTTCACCCCCACGGTGCGCAAAGCCGCGGCATGAGCGCCGGGACCGCCCCCCTCCGCACCGATGTCGTGGTACTCGGCGCCGGCGCCGCCGGGCTGATGTGCGCGATCGCCGCCGGCCAGCGCGGGCGCCGGGTGCGGGTGATCGACCATGCCAACAAGGTCGGCAAGAAGATCCTGATGTCCGGCGGCGGCCGCTGCAACTTCACCAATACCGGCACCGGGCCGGGCAACTTCCTGTCCGCCAATCCGCACTTCTGCAAATCGGCGCTGGCCCGCTACCGCCCGGCCGATTTCATCGATCTGGTCGAACGCCACCACATCGCCTACCACGAGAAGGAACTGGGGCAGTTGTTCTGCGACGTGTCCTCCAAGCAGATCGTGCGCATGCTGGTGGACGAGTGCGCCGCGGCGGGGGTGACGGTGCGCACCGACTGCAGCGTGCGCGCGGTGGAACGCGGCAGCGAGGGGTTCCGCCTGGACACCGACGATGGCCCGGTGCATGCGGCCTCGCTGGTGGTAGCGACCGGCGGCCTGTCCATCCCCAGCCTCGGCGCCAGCGGCTTCGGCTACGACCTGGCGCGGCAGTTCGGCCACGCCGTGCTCCCGACCCGCGCCGGGCTGGTGCCGCTGACCCTGAGCGGCAAGCACCAGGAACGCCTGCACGACCTGTCCGGCCTGGCGCTGCCGGTGGAGGCCAGTTGCAACGGTGCGCGCTTCCGCAACTTCATGCTGATCACCCACCGCGGCGTCAGCGGCCCGGCGATCCTGCAGATCTCCTCGTACTGGCAACCGGGCGACGACCTGCGCCTGGACCTGTTGCCGGGGCAGGACGCGGCGACCTGGCTGCGCGAACAGAAACGCCTGCGCGGCGCCGCCGAGTTGCGCACGGTACTCGGCGAGGCACTGCCGCGCCGCTTCGCACAACGCCTGTGCGAGGTGTGGCTGCCGGACAAGCCGGTGCGCCAGCTGGACGAGCCACAGCTGCGCGCCGCCGCCGAGCTGCTCGGCGCCTGGCCGCTGGTGGCCAGCGGCACCGAGGGCTACCGCACCGCCGAAGTCACCCTGGGCGGCGTGGACACCGACCAGGTGTCGTCCTCGACCATGGAATCGCGACGCGTACCCGGCCTGTACTTCGTCGGCGAAGTGCTCGACGTCACCGGCTGGCTGGGCGGCTACAACTTCCAGTGGGCCTGGGCCTCGGGCCATGCGGCTGGTTTGGCGGCCTAGCGGCCGGGAATGGGGAATCGGGAATGGGGAATCGAAACACCGCTCGTTGCGAGCGCGTCCCGGTCCGCCCGCGAACGTTCAGACACAATAGCCCGCTCTTGCGACTCCCCATTCCCGATTCCCCATTCCCGAACAACATGGACGCGACAGCGGGCATCGTGTATTAAACCCCGTCCCCGGGAGGCTTCATGCACACAGGCAAAGACATCACCCTCCGCCTGATGATCGTCGACGACAGCGGCGAAGACGCCGAGGCGATCGTCAGCAGCCTGCGCAACAGCGGCATCGCGGTGCGCCCGTCGCGGCCGCAGCACGCCGAGGAGTTGTCGGCGATGCTGGCCGCGCAGCCGATCGACCTGGTGCTCAGCGCACAGGCCCAGTCGATCCCCCTGCCGCAGGTGCTGCAACGGGTCGCCGCCAGCGGCAAGGACATCCCGGTCATCGTGCTGGCCGAGCGCATCGACGAACAGGAATGGCTGGAGGCCGTGGCGGGCGGCGCGCGCGCGATCGCGCTGCGGCAGCGGCCCGAGCACTTGCTGGCGGTGGTCCGCACCACCTGGGCCGACCTGCAGGCGCGGCGCGGCCTGCGCCGGATCGAGGCGCAGATGCGCGAGACCGAGCGCCGCTGCGACGCACTGATCGCCTCCTCGCGCGATCCGATCGCCTACATCCACGAGGGCATGCACATCCGCGCCAACGACGCCTACCTGGAGATGTTCGGGTTCGAGTCGTTCGACGACGTCGAAGGCGTGTCGCTGCTGGACATGGTCGCCCCGCAACACGTGGAAGGTTTCAAGCAGGTGCTGAAGTCGCTGAGCAAGGGCGAGCCGCCGCCGGCGCAGTACCAGGTGGACGCGCGTACCCTGGAAGGCGACAGCTTTCCGGCGACGATGGAATTCGCCACCGCCAGCTACGAGGGCGAGGCCTGCGTGCAGGTGGTGTTCCGCCGCCGCGAGGAGTTCGACCCGGAACTGGCGCGCGAGGTCGAGGACCTGCGCCAGCGCGACCAGGTCACCGGTCTGCTCAACCGCCCGACCTTCATGCTGGCGCTGGAAACCGCGGTGGCCCAGGTCGGCCGCGGAGAGGGCCAGTACGGCTTCCTGCTGGTCGAACCGGATCATTACGCGCGGCTGCTGGCCGACATCGGCCTGGACTCGGCCGACGCGCTGGTCGCCGCATTGGCCCAGCACCTGGCCGCGGCCATCGACGGCGACGTACAGGCGGCGCGCTTCGGCGAGCACAACTTCGCCCTGCTGCTGGAAGGCGACTACGCGCGCACCGCGGCGCTGGCCGAGCGCCTGCTGCAGGCCTACGCCAGCCAGGTGTTCAGCGTCGGCGAGCGCTCGGCCACGGTCACCGTCAGCATCGGCGGCGTGCAGATCGGCGAGAAGATCGCCAGCGTCGGCCAGGTCCTGGCCCGCGCCAGCGAGAACGTGCAGGCGACCGTGGAACTGGGCGGCAACGCCTGCAAGATCTTCGACCCGGGCGCGGCCGATCGCCTCGAAGAGGAGCGCGTACAGCGCTGGGTCCAGCACCTGCGCGAGGCCCTGGCCGGCGACGGCTTCCTGCTGCACTACCAGCCGGTGCTGAACCTGCAGGGCGACCAGCACGAGCTGTACGAGGCCTACCTGCGCCTGGAGCGCAACGACGAACTGATCGGCCCGTCGACCTTCCTCGGCATCGCCGCCGAGCATGGCCTGACCGCCGAGATCGACCGCTGGGTGGTCTCTCGTGCGATCGCCGTGATCGGCGAGCGCCAGCGCGCCGGCCACGCCACCAGCCTGTTGGTCAAGGTCAGCCCGGAGGCCTTCGCCGACACGCAGATGGTCGACCTGATCCGGCGCGAACTGGCGACGCACGGCGTGCCCGGCGACCGCCTGTGGCTGCAGACGCCGGAAGCCAAGGTGTTCACGCATCTGCGCAACGCCCAGCAATTCCTGGCCGACGCCACCGCCCTGGACTGCAAGGTCGGGCTGGAACAGTTCGGCTCCGGCCTGGATTCGTTCCAGCTGCTGGCGCACTTCCAGCCCTCGTTCCTGAAGCTGGACCGCGGCTTCACCCAGGACCTGACCCAGACCCGCGAACACCAGGACAAGATCCGCGAGATCACCGCGCGCGCGCAGTCGGCGAGCATCCGCACCATCGCCGAGTTCGTGTCCGACGCGACCTCGATGAGCCTGCTGTTCAGCGCTGGCGTCGACTACGTGCAGGGCGAATTCGTCGGCCTGGCAGCGCCGGGGATGACGTTCGATTTTGCCTGAGGGGCCGCGATTCGGGATTGGGGATTGGGGATTGGGGATTCGCAAAAGCAACGGCCGGCGGAGCCTGCGCTCCGCCGGCCGGCGTGTCGATCTAGCGAACTATCAGCTCACCGTCGCGTTGACGTGCGAGGCGCGCAGGGTGGCGATGCGCTCGGACAGCGGCGGGTGGCTCATGAACAGCTTGCGCAGGCCCTGGCCCAGGCCACCGGCGATGCCGAAGGCCTGCACCTGCGACGGCAAGGTGCTCTGGCCATGGTTGAGTTCCAGCCGCTGCAGCGCCGCGATCATCTTGGCGCGGCCGGCCAGGCTGGCGCCGCCGGCGTCGGCGCGGAACTCGCGGTAGCGCGAGAACCACATCGCGATCATCGTCGCGAACAGGCCGAACACCAGCTCCAGCACCATCACGATCGCGTAGTAGGCCAGGCCGCGGCGGCCATCGCGGTTGCCGGACAGGTAGCTGTCGACCACGCCACCGACCACGCGCGCCAGCACGATCACGAAGGTGTTGAGCACGCCCTGCAGCAATGCCATGGTCACCATGTCGCCGTTGGCGATGTGGCTGATTTCATGGCCCAGCACCGCCTCGGCCTCGTCCTCGGTCATGTTCTGCAGCAGGCCGGTGGAAACGGCGACCAGCGCATTGTTGCGGTTGGCGCCGGTGGCGAAGGCATTGATCTCCGGGCCGTCGTACACGGCGACCTCGGGCATGCCGATGCCGGCGGCCTGCGCCTGGCGCTGCACGGTCTGCAGCAACCAGCGCTCGGTGTGGTTGCGCGGCTCGGTGATCACCTGCGCACCGGTGGCGCGCTTGGCCATGAACTTGGACAGCAGCAGCGACACCAGCGAGCCGCCGAAGCCGAAGATCGCGGCCATCACCAGCAGGCCGCCCATCTGGTTGGGGTTGACCCCGAACACGGACATGACAATGCCGGCCAGCACCAGCACCGCCAGGTTGGTGATGAGGAACAGGACGATACGATTGAACATGTGAGCGTGGGCTCCGCACAGATTAAATGGAAGGATTGGCTCGAATCTGCGGTGTCGGCCGCTTGAATTCAAGCGCGTACCTGACCGAGGATTCAGCTTGTCCATGTCCCCGCCTCCCTACCGCGGCCGCTTCGCGCCCTCGCCCACCGGCCCGCTGCACCTGGGTTCGCTGCTCGCCGCCTTCGGCAGTTGGTTGCTCGCCCGCCACGCCTGCGGCCAGTGGTTGCTGCGCATCGAGGACGTGGACCGCCCGCGCAGCGTGCCCGACGCCGCCGAACGGCAACTGGCGAGCCTGCGCGCCTGCGGCCTGGAGGCCGACGGACCGGTGCTGCGGCAGAGCGAGCGCGATCCGATCTACCGCGACGCCCTGCAGCGGCTGCTGCAGGCCGGCCTCGCCTTCCCCTGCAGTTGCAGCCGCAGCGCCCTGGCGGCGCAGGGGGGCGTGCACCACGCTTGCGTCACCGACGCGCCACGCGCACAGCCGGCCATCCGTCTGCGCGTGCCGCCCGGTACGGCCAGCGTGGTGGCCTTCGACGACGCGGTGCGCGGCCGGCTGGCCCAGGACGTCCATGCCGAGGTCGGCGATGTGGTGTTGCTGCGCGCCGACGGCTGCTGGGCGTACCAACTGGCCGTGGTGGTCGACGATGCCGCGCAAGGCATCACCGACGTGGTGCGCGGCGCCGACCTGCTGGACTCCACGCCGCGGCAGATCCTGCTGCAGCGTGCGCTGGGCCTGCCCACGCCGCGCTACCTGCACCTGCCGCTGCTGCTCGACGCCGATGGCCGCAAGCTGTCCAAGTCGCACGCGGCGCTGCCGCTGGACGATGCCGACCCGCTGCCGGCGCTGCGCCTGGTCTGGGCGACGCTGGGCCAGCCGCCGGCAGCGTTGGCCGGCGCCGGGTCGGTGCCGGCGCTGCTGGCCGCCGCGCTGCGCGCCTTCGACCCGGCGCGGTTGCCGGCGCAGGACCGACGCGTGGATGATGCGGCGCCAGTCGCACCGGCTATCCCCAGCGACATCAAGGCTGACTAGAATCGGACCCTGGGCCGCGCCGCGGCCGTCCTTTCCCACTATTTCTATCCGGAGCGACATCCATGACATCACGCGTTGCGCTGGTCACCGGCGGCACCGGCGGCATCGGCACCGCAATCTGCGAGCGGCTGGCCGCGCAGGGCCACCGCGTGGCCAGCAACTACCGCGACCAGGCCAAGGCCCTGGCCTGGCAGCAGCGCATGCGCGAGCGTGGCCACGACGTCGCCATCGTGCCCGGCGACGTCGCCTCGCCCGAGCACGCGCAGACCCTGGTGCGTGAGGTCGAACGCCAACTCGGTCCGGTCGAGATCCTGGTCAACAACGCCGGCATCACCCGCGACACCACCTTCCACAAGATGACCGCCGAGCAATGGCACGAAGTCATCAACACCAACCTCAACTCGGTGTTCAACGTCACCCGCCCGGTGATCGAGGGCATGCGCCAGAAGCGTTGGGGGCGTGTCATCCAGATCAGTTCGATCAACGGTCTCAAGGGCCAGTACGGCCAGGCCAACTACGCTGCGGCCAAGGCCGGCATGCACGGCTTCACCATTTCCCTGGCACGCGAGAACGCCAGCTACGGCATCACCGTCAACACGGTCTCGCCGGGCTATGTCGCCACCGACATGGTGATGGCGGTGCCGGAGGAAGTGCGCGCCAAGATCGCCGCCGACATCCCCACCGGGCGTCTCGGCAAGCCGGAGGAGATCGCCTACGCCGTGGCGTTCCTGGTCGCCGAAGAGGCCGCGTGGATCACCGGCTCGAACCTGGACATCAACGGCGGCCACCACATGGGGTGGTGAGCGGCTGAATCGCTCAGGCGGCGGCTTTCGCGCGAGGTAACGCTATCCCGCATTGGCCGCCACGGCGGCCTGTGGACTTTTGCTGCGCTGCGAATGCTGCGCAGCATGATTTTTTTGCTGCACCCGCGTGTTCAGGTACTTTCGGCGGTTGCAAGCCCTGCTGCGCTGCGCCATGCTGCGCGCCTACCGTCACAGAGCGATCGCTTCATGGCTGAGATTCGCATCATCAAGAAGTATCCCAATCGCCGCCTCTACGACACCGAGATCTCCAGTTACATCACCATCGAAGACGTCCGCCAGCTGATCATCGACGGCGAGGAATTCGAAGTCCGCGACGCCAAGACCGGCGAAGACCTCAGCCGCGCAGTGCTGCTGCAGATCATCGCCGACCAGGAACAGGACGGCGAACCGATGCTGTCCACGCAGTTGCTCAGCCAGATCATCCGCTTCTACGGCGACTCGCTGCAGGGCTTCATGGGCAACTACCTGGAGCGCAGCATGCAGGTGTTCCTCGACCAGCAGCAGCAGTTCCGCCAGCAGATGGGCAATCTGCTGGGGCAGACCCCGTGGACCATGATGAACCAGCTCACCGAGCGCAACCTGGAGCTGTGGCAGGAATTCCAGCGCAACCTCGGCGCCGGCTTCGGTCGCCCAGCCGCTGGCGCGGGCACCGGCAAGCCTGGCGAACCGCCGGCGGGCGCCGCACCGAAGTCGCGTCCGCGCTGAGGATTGCGATCTGGTGAGGTTCGGCGGGGCGCTTCGCGCCCCTACCCCCACCCCACCCCCTCTCCCGGCGGGAGAGGGGCTCCAGCTTCTCCCTTCTCCCATTGGGACCACGGCCCCCTTTTGGGGGGGAAGGTGCCCCGAAGGGGCGGATGAGGGTACGGGCGAAGCCTCGCGGATTTGATTCGACGGAGCGCTTCGCGCCTTACCCTCACCCCAACCCTCTCCCGGCGGGAGAGGGGCTCCAGCTTCTCCCTTCTCCCATTGGGACCACGGCCCCCTTTTGGGGGGAAGGTGCCCCGAAGGGGCGGATGAGGTACGGGCGAAGCATCGCGGATTTGATTCGACGGAGCGCTTCGCGCCCTTACCCTCACCCCAACCCCTCTCCCGGTGGGAGAGGGGCTCCAGCTTCTCCCTTCTCCCATTGGGGGAAGGTGCCCCGAAGGGGCGGATGAGGGTACGGGCGAAGCCTCACGGATTTGATTCGACGGAGCGCTTCGCGCCCCTACCCTCACCCCAACCCCTCTCCCGGCGGGAGAGGGGCTCCAGCTTCTCCCTTCTCCCATCGGGACCACGGCCCCCTTTTGGGGGGAAGGTGCCCCGAAGGGGCGGATGAGGGTACGGGCGAAGCCTCGCAGGCGTGTGTCAGCGCGACTTCGCCGGCTTGCAGTTCCCGCAGATCCGCTCGACCTTGTAGCCGCGCGCGCGCAGGCCGTCGACCACGCCGTCCGGCCCGAGCAGGTGCAGCGCACCCACCACCACCAGAGTGTCGCCGCCGCCGTCCTTCAGGCGCTGCTCCAGGCGCGGCAGCCAGGCCTGGTTGCGCTCCACGTCGATGCGCTGGTACAGCCGCGGGTAGTCGCGCTTCATCTGCGCGCCGATCTCCTGCCACAGCTGGCGCTCGTCGCCGCGGCGCCAGGCGTCGTGCAGGCGCAGGGTCTGCGCGGCGCCCTGCTCGGCGTCGTCCAGCGCCTCGGTCAGCATCTGCTTCTGCTCCACCGGGTCCATGCCGTCGAGCAGGTCGATCTGCGCCTGCGCGGTCTCCAGGCCCTCGGCACTCTTGCCGTCCTGCAAGGCCAGTGTCATGAAATGACGATCCAGCCCGGCATCGGCCTCCAGGCCCTGCGCCTTCATGTCGGCGATGCTGATGCTGAGGCCGACGAACCACGGCTCGAAGCCGCTCATCTGCGCCAGCGGCAGGCCGTGGCCGGCGGCATAGCGGCGCAGCCGCTCCCAGGTCGCCGGGTCCAGATCGTCCTGCAGCCGCTTGCCGTCGTGGCGTTGCGCCGCCTGCAGCATCTGCGCACCCAGTTGCGGCGCGTCCACGTCCTTCGGCGCCAGTTCGAACAGCAGCCGCGGCGACGCTGCGTAGGCCGCATCGACTTCGCGCGCCAGCGGATAGTCATCGGCCTTGAGCATGTGGAACGAGCCCAGCAGGTATAGCGTGCCGCGCGGGCCGCTGACCTTCCACAACAGCGGCGTGGGCGGCACCACCGTGGGCGCTGCGGCGGCGGGCGCGACAGGCGTCGCGGCCACCGGCGGCGGCGTGCGGGCCAGTGCCGGCAGCACCAGGCACAGCGACAGGCCCAGCAGCAGGCGGCGCAACAGGCGCGGGAACGGGGTCATCGGCATCCTCGGGTCAATGGGCGGCGGCGTAGGCCTTCTCGCCGGCATCCACCGCCAGGTCGAGGCGGTTCTCCGGCGGCGGCAACGGACAGGTGGCGAAGGGGGTGAACGCGCACGGCGGGTCGTAGGCGCGGTTGAAATCCAGCACCACGCTGCCGTCGGCCGCGGGCGGGTCCACGTCCAGGAAGCGCCCGGCGGGGTAGCTGCCGCGACCGCTGGTGCGGTCGGCGAACACCACGAACAGCGGCTGGCCGGGTTCGCCGATCGCCTGCAGGCGGTAGCGCTTGCCGCCGCGCTCGAACTCCAGCGCGCCGGGATTCGGCGATGGCGTGGTGACGCCGATGATGTCGACGATGGGCAGGGTCGTGCCCGGCGGATTGGGCACGAAACGCCCGCGCACGCGCCAGGATTCGGTCAGCGGCCAGTACGGCACGCCTGCGAAACCGAGCCGGGTCGGCGCATCGGCGTGCTTGACCCGCAGCGCATAACGGCCGCCACGTTCGATCAGGCTGAGCTTGCCCTTGCCGTCGTCGAAGTCGATCACCGTCGGCAGCGGATCGTGGTCACTGTACACGCGGATCCGCCCCTGCACCGGCGCGCCGGCGACGCTGAGGGCGGCGCCGCGCTCGGGGGTCAGGTACACCTCGCGCTGCGCCTGCGACACCAGCGCCATCCGCGCCGGCCCCACCGCCAGGCGGATGCCGCTGTCCGGGCCGCTGCCGATGTAGTGCTCCTTCAATTCCAGCCAGTGCAGGCCGACCAGGCTGGTCCAGCCGTCCGGCGCCTGCAGTTCGCGCTGGCGCTGCGCGCGCCAGGCCTGTTCGTCGGCCACGAAGCGCGCGTCCATCGCCTTCGGCGCGGCCGGTGCCGGCGCCTGCTTGCCGCAGCCACTCAAGGCGACGAGCGCCGCCAGCAGCGCCGCCGTCCACATCCGCTTGTCCATCACCGCCCCCGCAGGAACCAACGATCGATCTCGCCCAGGGTGAACCGCGCCCAGGTCGGACGCCCATGATTGCATTGTCCGGAGCGCTCGGTGGCTTCCATGTCGCGCAGCAGTGCGTTCATTTCCGGAATGGTGAGGCGGCGGTTGGCGCGCACCGCGCCGTGGCAGGCCATGGTCGACAGCAGCGCATCGCGCGCGCCGGCGACACGACCGCTGTGGCCGTGTTCGCGCAGGTCGGTGAGCACGTCGCGCAGCAAGGCCTCCGGCTCGGCCTGCGCCAGCAGCGCGGGAATGCTGCGCACGTGCAGCGATTGCGGTCCGCTGCGGGTGATCTCGAACCCGAGCGCGGCCAGCGTCTCCGCCTCGCGCTCGGCAGTGTCGGCATCGCGTTCGCCGACTGCCAGGGTGATCGGCACCAGCAGCGGCTGCGCATGCAGGCCGATGCCGTCGTGCGCGGTCTTCAGGCGCTCGTAGCCGATGCGTTCGTGCGCGGCGTGCATGTCGACCACGATCAGGCCGTCGGCGTTCTCGGCCAGGATGTAGATGCCGTGCAATTGCGCGATGGCGTAGCCGAGCGGCGGCACGCCGCTGTCGGCGGCAGTCGGCGGCAGGCCGCCGGCCGGGTCCTGGGTCTGCCGCGGCAGGCCTGCGGCGCTTCCCGCATCGGCGGTGGGCGCGTACAGCGCCGCGTACGCTGCAGGCGCCTCTTCCACGCGCAAGCCCAACGGCGATTGCGCCGGGCGCCACTGCGCGCCGTAACCGTAGCCCTGCCCGCCACCACCACCACCACCACCACCGCCACTGTTCGGCGCGCCTGTGCCCGCCCAGGCCGCAGTACCCGCGGCTGGCGGCGGCAGCGCGGCGTCGGCGCCGATCGCGCCGGGCAGGCTGCCGGCACGGGTCTGCGCCAGCGCATCCTGCAGCGTGCGGTAGACGAAATCATGGATCAGCCGCGCATCGCGGAAACGCACCTCGTGCTTGGCCGGATGCACGTTGACGTCCACCCGCGCCGGTTCCAGTTCCAGGAACAGCACATAAGCCGGCTGGCGGCCATGGAACAGCACATCGCCGTAGGCCATCTTCACCGCATGAGCGACACTGCGATCGCGCACCGAGCGGCCGTTGACGTAGAGGTATTGCTGGTCGGCGCTGGCGCGCGAGTAATGCGGCTGCGCGATCCAGCCATGCAGGCGCAGGCCGGCACCGCTGTGGTCCACGCGCAGCGCCTGCTTTGCGAAGTCTTCGCCCAAGGTCTCGCCCAGGCGCGCGTCCGAGTACAGATCGCCCGGCTTGTAGCGCCGCGACGGCTTGCCGTTGTGCGAGACGCGCAGCTCCACGTCCGGGCGCGCCAGCGCCAGCGAACGCAGCCACTCCTCGATGTGGCCCAGTTCGGTGCGCTCGGCACGCAGGAATTTGCGCCGCGCCGGCACGTTGTAGAACAGCTCGCGGACCTCGACCAGGGTGCCCGGCGGCAATGCGCGCGGCTGCACCTCGCCGACCTTGCCGCCGTCGACCTGCAGGGCAGCGCCGTGTTCGTCTCCGGATCGGCGCGAGGCCAGGGTGAAGCGGCTGACCGAGGCGATCGACGGCAACGCTTCGCCACGGAATCCGAGCGTGCCCACCGATTCCAGGTCGTCCAGCGAGGCGATCTTGCTGGTCGCGTGCCGCGAGATGGCCAGTGGCAGTTCCTCGGGCGCGATACCGCCACCGTCGTCGCGGATGCGGATCAGGCGCACGCCGCCTTCTTCCAGATCGATGTCGACGCGGTGCGCGCCGGCGTCCAGCGCGTTCTCCACCAGTTCCTTGACCACCGAAGCCGGCCGCTCGACCACTTCGCCGGCGGCGATCTGGTTGATCAGGATCTCGGGCAGCTGCCGGATGCTCATGCCGTCTTCGCTCCATGCATGCGCAGGCGCGCACAGGAATTGGCGGGAGGGAAACGACAGCAGGCAAAGAACATCGGCACGGCTCGCGGCGCGGACGCCGTCATCGAGGATCAGCCGTTAATGATAGCGCCTCAGCGGCTGCCGCCGGCCACCGTGCTGGCCGCTTCCGCCTCGGCCTGCGCGCGCGCGGCGAACAGCGTGCCCGGCGGCGGCTGCCGGGTGAAGAAGGTGCTGACGCCGTCGAGCACGGCACCGGCGATGCGGCGCTGGTAGGCCGGATCGGTCAGCCGGCGTTCTTCGTCCGGGTTGGAGATGAAGGCGGTCTCGACCAGCATCGCCGGCATGTCCGAGGTGCGCAGCACCGCGAAGTTCGCGCGCTCGATCTCGGGCTTGTGGTTGTTGCCGATCCGCTTCAGCCCGCCCAGCACATGCCCAGCCGCATCTTCGGAGGCCTTCATGTGGCCGCTCTGGGCCAGGTCCAGCAAGACGTTGGCCAGGGTGCTGTCGGTCTTCTGCAGGCGCACGCCACCGATCAGATCGGCGGCGTTTTCCTTGTCCGCCAGCCAGCGTGCGCGCTGCGAGGACGCGCCCTTGGTCGACAGCACGTACACCGAGGAGCCGGTCGCGCTGCGGTTCTCGGCTGCGTCGGCGTGGATCGAGATGAAGATGTCGGCCTTGGCCGCACGCGCCTTCTGCGCGCGCATCGGCAGAGGAATGAACACGTCGGTGGTGCGGGTCATGTAGGCCTTCATGCCCGGCGTGGCGTTGATCTGGCGCGCCAGTTCGCGGCCGATCGCCAGGGTCACGTCCTTCTCGTGCTTGCCGGTCGGACCGCTGGCGCCGGGATCCTGGCCGCCATGGCCGGGATCGATGGCCACGATCAGCGGACGCATGCCGGGCGCCATCTTCACCCGCGAGGCCGCGCTCGGCATCACCGGCCGTGCTTCGGCGGCAGCAGCCACCGCCGCATCGTCGTCCGCGTCGTCACGCTCGGACGGCGCGTTCGCCGGCGGCGCGACTGTCGCAGGCGCAGGCGTCGGCACAACGCCGGGCACAGGACGGCCGGCCGCCGCGGCAGCAACGCTCGGCGCAGAGGCAACGACGGTCGGGGCTGGCGCGGGCGCGGCAGGCGGCGGCGCCGGAGCCGG
The DNA here is from genome assembly GCF_964278005.1 of uncultured Xanthomonas sp. Lineage (NCBI taxonomy): Bacteria > Pseudomonadati > Pseudomonadota > Gammaproteobacteria > Lysobacterales > Lysobacteraceae > Xanthomonas > uncultured Xanthomonas sp. Next base: position 135,086 of record NZ_CAXYKF010000015.1, on the reverse strand, counting down.
CGCAGGCTGGCTGGCACGCTGCACCACCGACGAGGTCAGTGCCGCGGTCGCGCGTGCGGCTTCGGCGCGCGCATCCACTACCGGCTCGGGCGCTGCGACAGGCGCGGCCTGCGGCAGCGGGGCCACGGTTGCCGGCGCGTCGGCGGCGACCGCCTTGCCCGCCGGGGCCTCGCCCGGCCACTCGATCACCAGCACCGAACTGCCGCCGATGGTCTGCATCTGCGGCTTGAACGCCACCACCGAACTGCTCAGGTCGAACACGATGCGCAAGGTGCCCGGCACCGGATGGCCGGTGCGCACTGCGCTGACCACGCCGCCGCCGGCCGGCAGCTTCAGGCCCTTGGCAGCGGAGGAATCGGGAAGATCGACGACCAGGCGATTGGGATTGGCCAGCGACAGCGTGCTGAAGCCACCGCTGCCCTGCAGACGGATCTCGGCGCGGGTGCCGGTGGCGCCGTTGTCGAGCGAGACCGACTGCACCTGCCCGGCAAACGCCGTCTGCGCCGCCAGGCACCAGCCTGCGGCAGCGGCGAAACTGGCGAAAAAACGGGTCCCCGGGCGCATAACGCGATTCAAACATCGCCGGGAGTCAAAGGCAAGCGGTTTTCCCTTAATAATCCATAACCTGCCTTCACTTTCTAGCGTCAGCCGGCAAAAAGTCCCTGCAAGTCGGCCTGCTGGGCCAGCTGCGCCAGCCAGGCGGTCCCCACATCGGTACGTGCCTGCAGGGCGACACGGCGCCCGTCGCCGTGCACGGCCAGGCGCACGTCCAGATCGGCGGGCGCCAGCACGTCGCCGCCGCACTCGGGCCATTCCACCAGCCACAGCGTGGCCCCGCCCTCGTCCAGCCCGAGGAAATCCAGCTCGCCCGCCGCGCCGATGCGGTACAGATCCAGGTGCCAGGCCTCGCCATCGGCAAGCGGGTAGCGCTCCACCAGGGTGTAGGTGGGGCTGCGGATCGCGCCCTGCACCCCGAGCGCGCGCAGCAGCGCCCGTGCCAGGGTCGATTTGCCGGCACCCAGATCCCCGTGCAGATGCACCGCGGCCTGCGTCGGGCGGGTCGCGGCCAGCGCGCGACCGAGCCGTTCGGTGGCCTCGCTGTCGGGCAGGAACAAGCTGAGGCTCATGATTCGGATTCCGGATTGGACAGGCGCCGCAGCGCCGGCAACAGATCGGTCGGCAGCAACCCGCGCTGGCCCGCGGCAGCCGCGCGATCGCCGGCGCCGGCATGCAGCAGTGCGCCGACGCTGGCCGCCTCGAACGCCGACAGGCCCTGCGCGCGCAGCGCCGCGACCACCCCGGTCAACAGATCGCCCATGCCGCCGACCGCCATGCCCGGATTGCCGGCGGCGATCACCCGCGGCGTCTGCCCCGGCGCGGCGACCAGGCTGCCGGCCCCCTTCAGCACAATCGTCGCCTGGTAGCGTTCGACCAAGGCCGCAGCGGCCGCGAAGCGATCGCGCTGCACCTCGGCGGTGGCGATGCCGAGCAGGCGCCCGGCCTCGCCGGGATGCGGGGTCAGTACCGCCTGCGGGACGGGCCGCGGCGCCTGCGCAAGCAGGTTCAATGCATCGGCGTCCAGGATCAGCGCGCGGTCCGAATCGGCCAGGACCGTCTGCCACAGCGCCTGCGCCCAATCGTCCTGGCCCAGCCCGGGCCCGAGCGCGACCACGCTGGCCTTGCGCAGCAACGGCGCCAGCGCCGCCGCCTCGTCGACCGCATGCGCCATCGCCTCCGGGCAACGCGCCAGCAGCGGCGCCACGTGCGCGCCACGGGTGGCGACGCTGACCAGGCCGGCGCCGCTGCGCAGGGCCGATTCGGCACTGAGCATCACCGCTCCGCCGCTGCCGAGATTGCCGCCGACGCACAGCACATGCCCGGAGTCGCCCTTGTGGCTGTCCTGCCGGCGCGGCGCCAGATGGCGGCGCAAGGCGCCGACGGTCCAGGCCTGTGCGCGCGGCGCGCAGTCGGCGAATGCGGCGGGCGGCACCTCCAGCGTCGCCAGCGCGCGCTCGCCGACATGGTTCAAGGCCGCACCGGTATGCAAGCCGGCGTGCGCGACGATGAACTGCAAGGTCAGCGTCGCCGGCAGGACTGCGCCGGGCACGCTTCCGGTTTCGGCGTCCACGCCGCTGGGCGCATCCAGCGCCAGTACCGGCGCGCCAAGTCCGCCCAGCGCGCCGAGCAGCGCCGCCAGTTCGGCGTCCGGCGCGCGATTGAGGCCGATGCCGAGCAACGCATCGACCACCACGTCGGCCGGCGCCAGTGCCGCGTCGAACTCCTCGATGCGACCGCCGACGCCGATGTAGTCGGTGCAGGCGCGCTGCGCCAGCGGCGATTGCGGGCCGCGCCCGGACAACTGCAGCACACGCACCTGGCGCCCGGCGCGATGCGCCAGCCGCGCCAGCACGTAGCCATCGCCACCGTTGTTGCCGCTGCCACAAGCCACCAGGATGCGCTGCGCCTGCGGCCAGCACTGCAACAGCGTCTGCCACGCGGCCTGGCCGGCGCGCTGCATCAGCGTGTAGCCGTCGCCGCCCAGCAGCGCGGTGGCCTGCGCATCGATGCGGCGCGCATCCGCGGTGGCATAGAGATCGAAGCAGTCGTGCATGCCCGGGATTCTATACTTGTGCGATGTCCGCCCGTCTCGACATCGCCGATCCCCACGCCGCGGCCGCGCGCATCCGCGCGCTGGCGCGCACGTTCGGCTTCCAGCGCTGCGGCATCGCCGGCATCGAACTGCAGCAGGACGAGGCGCATCTGCGCGACTGGCTGCAACAGGGCCTGTACGGCACGATGCACTGGATGGCCCAGCACGGCGACAAGCGCTCGCGCCCGGCGGAACTGATCCCCGGCACGCTGCGGGTGATCTCGGTGGGCCTGGACTACGGCCGCAACGACGACGATTCGGCCTGGGATACGCTGCGCGACGGCGAGCGCGCCTACGTCGCGCGCTATGCGCTGGGCCGCGACTACCACAAGCTGATGCGCAACCGCCTGCAGAAGCTGGCCGAGCGCATCCAGGACGAGATCGGCCCGTTCGGCCACCGCGTGTTCGTCGATTCGGCACCGGTGCTCGAACGCGCGCTGGCGCGCGACGCCGGCCTGGGCTGGATCGGCAAGCACACCTGCCTGATCGACCGCAACGGCGGCTCCTGGTTCTTCCTCGGCGAGATCTACGTCGATCTGCCGCTGCCGATCGACCCGCCGGCCAGCGCCCACTGCGGCACCTGCACGCGCTGCATCGACGTCTGCCCCACCCAGGCGATCGTCGCGCCGTACCGACTCGATGCGCGCCGCTGCATCGCCTACCTCACCATCGAACACGACGGCGCGATTCCCGAGGAACTGCGCGCGGCGATCGGCAACCGCATCTTCGGCTGCGACGACTGCCAGCTGATCTGCCCTTGGAACAAGTTCGCCAAGCGCAGCGACGAGCCGGACTTCCGCGCGCGCAACGATCTGGACAAGGCCACGCTGGCGCAGCTGTTCGCCTGGGAGGAAGACGAGTTCCTGCGCCGCACCGAAGGCAGCGCGATCCGCCGCAGCGGTCACGAGCGCTGGCTGCGCAATCTGGCAGTGGCGCTGGGCAACGCGCCGACCACGCCACAGGTACTGGCCGCGCTAGGCGCGCGCGCGCAGCATCCCTCGCCGCTGGTGCGCGAGCACGTGCAGTGGGCGCTGGCCCGGCATGCAGCCAAGTCGACGCAGCCGGCCACAGCTGCCGACGTGCGAGGATAGGCGCCCGTACGCCCTGCACTGCCCGCATGTCCGATCGCGCCGACCAGATCCTCAGCCCCAGCCAGCTCAACACGCTGGCCCGCGACCTGCTGGAGAGCACCTTTCCGCTGGCCTGGGTGGAAGGCGAACTGGGCAACGTCACCCGCCCGTCGTCCGGCCACCTCTATTTCACCCTGAAGGATGCGCGCGCGCAGGTGCGCTGCGCGATGTTCAAGCCCAAGAGCCAATGGCTGCGGTTCGTGCCGCGCGAAGGCCTGCGGGTGCTGGCGCGCGGGCGCCTGACCCTGTACGAAGCGCGCGGCGACTACCAGTTGGTGCTGGACCATCTGGAGGAAGCCGGCGAAGGCGCGTTGCGCCGGGCGTTCGAGGAGCTCAAGGCCCGGCTCGCCGCCGAAGGCCTGTTCGCCAGCGAGCGCAAGCGCGCCCTGCCCGGCTTCGTGCGGCGCCTGGCGGTCATCACCTCGCCCAGCGGCGCCGCGGTGCGCGACGTGTTGAGCGTGCTCGGCCGGCGCATGCCGCTGCTGCAGGTGGACATCCTGCCGAGCCTGGTCCAGGGCGAAAGCGCCGCGGCGCAGATTGCCGCCTTGCTGCGCCAGGCCGACGCCAGCGGCCGCTACGACGCGATCCTGCTGACCCGCGGCGGCGGCTCGCTGGAGGACCTGTGGGCGTTCAACGACGAACACCTGGCACGCACCATCGCCGCGGCAGTCACCCCGGTGGTGTCGGCCGTCGGCCACGAGACCGACGTGACCCTGGCCGATTTCGCCGCCGACCTGCGCGCGCCCACCCCGTCGGTCGCCGCCGAATTGCTGGTCCCCGACCAGCGCGATCTCGGCGCGCGCCTGCGCTCCCAGCATGCCGCGTTGCTGCGCTGGCAGCAGCACCGGCTGCGGCAAGCGCAGCAACGCGCCGACCGCGCCCTGCTGCGCCTGCAGGCACAGAGCCCGCAGGTGCGCCTGCAGTTGCTGCAGCGCCGCCAGCACGAGATCGGACGGCGGCTGGCGGCGGTGTGGCGGCAACAGCAGGAACGCCGGCATGCCCAATTGCGCCATGCCGCCGCGGTGCTGCGCGCCGCGCAGCCGCAACGGCGGCTGGCGATGCTGCGGGTGCGCCTGCTGGCGCTGGGCCGACGTCCGCAGGCGGCGATGGCGCGGCAACTGCAGACCGATGCACAGCGCCTGCGCGCACTGGCGCGCGCCCTGGAGACGGTCAGCCCGTTGGCGACCGTGGCGCGCGGCTACAGCATCCTGACCCGCGTCGACGACGGCAGCGTGGTGCGCTCGGCCGCCCAGGTGGCGCCCGGCGATCGGCTGCGCGCACGCCTGGCCGACGGCGAACTGCAACTGCGTGCCGAGCGCGCAGAGTGACCCGTCCACCCGCATCGCCTCGCCGCTCATGACCGACAGCATTCACGAAGAAAGGATCAAGGCGATCCTGCAGGGCATGCGTCGCGCCGAACGGCGCCGGGCCGGGCGGCGCGCCGACAGCAGCGACCTGCTGTCGCTGATCGACGGCGCCGCCTATGGCGCACCGGAGGATGCGCAACGCGCACTCGCCTGGCTGGCGTATGACGGCACCCTGGAGCATCTGAACCACGCCGACCTGCACAATGTCGGCGACACCATCTGCGTGGCCTGGAACGGCTGCGGCAGCGATCTGGCGACGCTGTCGCAATGGCTGCGGGAGGTGCGCCTGGCCGATGGCCGCAACGCCCTGCAGGCGCTGCGCGACGGCGACAGCGCAGACCTGCTGGCCGCGGCACTGACGGCATTTCCCGGCTGACGCCGAGCGGTTGCAGCATCCGTCCCACACGGTGGCCTGCGACGCGTCACCCGGCATGCACGATGCACTGCCAGACAGCAGGCGCCAAGGCACATCTTCCAGGGCGCCAGCCACCGCCGGCGGAAGCAGCCGGCCACAGCGAACTGCAAGTCGCTGCCCCAAGCGTCGTACAGCGCGCGGCAAAGTCCCAGCGATGGCCCAATCCTCAGCGCCTGTCGCCCATGTGACACCGATCCGCCCGCAACGACGCGCCGGCAGCGCCCACTCAGTCCAGCGGCGCGACCACCAGCAGCGGGTCGAGGTCGTACCCCATCGCCACCGCCTTGGCCTTGATGCCCTCGAACACGCTGCGCTGCATGCGCGGCGAGCGCGACAGCACCCACAGGTACTTGCGTCCGGGTTCGCCGATCAGCGCCCATTGATAATCCGGGTCGAGCGCGATCACCCAGTAGTCGGCCCACACCATCGGCAGCCAGGCCAGCCAATCCGGCGCGAAGCGCACCTGCAGCCGCCCGGGATGGCCCTCCACCCGCCGGGCCACACCGTCGGCCGCCAGCGTGTCGCCGCTGGCGGTGCGGCAGGCGTTGCGCACGCCGACCTGACCGTCGTCGCGCAGCACATAGGCCGCGGTGACGTCGCCGACGCATTTCTTCTGGAAGGAAACCGGCAGATGCGCGATCTCGTGCCATTGCCCGGCATAACGGCCGAGATCGAACGCGGCGACCGAGCTCACCGGCTGCGCGGCGCGCAGCGGCGGTGCGAGGCACAACAGGCACGCCAGCAACAGCAGCGCGATCGGCGAAAGACGCATGCGCAGGTTCCGATGGACGGGAAGCAGCAGCTTATGCAGGAGCGGCGCAGTGATGTAAAGCGCTGCGCGGGACGCCGGCCGTCATGGCGCGGCGGTCAGTTGCTCAGATCGGCCATGGAGCGCTGGTCCGGCCGGCTGGCGCACTGCACCGGCTCGCGCAGCACCACGCGCTCGACCACCCCGTCGCGCCGCTGCAGGTAGGTATTGACCATCACGCACTCGGAACCGACCTGCTCGATGTAGGGCGCATCCGCACCGGGACCGCCCTGCTCGCCTGCATGCTCGGTCCGGTGGGAAGGGGCTGCCACGGCGTTGCCGGCCATGGCCAACAGCAGGGCCACGCCGCCACATCTCCGTCCGAATCCGCTGGTCATTGGCAGGTTCCCCCGATTGCCCGTGCCTATGATTACGACAGGCAGCGCCATTGATTGAGCGGAAGATCCCGAAAAACCGTGAACTGGGCGCAGTTGTCTACGGACGTGGACACACCTTCTTCACACCCGATCAGGGCAAAGGACCGTCGCAACAGGCCTCGCGCATGCGGAAATCTGCACAGCGCGGGAGATCGGCCCTGACGCCGAATGGCGACGCCGTACGCCACCTTCGACGACGGCGACCAAGGCAGCACAACACACCGCCAAGGCATGCAGATGCCGCAAACCCTCGCGGCAAAAGAAAAGGGCCTGCATTGCTGCAAGCCCTGAAAGAATGGTGGCCGAGGACGGAATCGAACCGCCGACACGGGGATTTTCAATCCCCTGCTCTACCAACTGAGCTACTCGGCCACTGCGCAACGCGGCAGGACCGGTGCGAGGACGCGCATCATAGCGAGGTGATCGGGATTGGGCAAGCGCAATGTTGCAGAATTTTCCTACCGACCGCCGCGGCCTGCGCCGACTGCGTCCGATCCGAGGGCACGCGATGCTGGACACGTCCTCGGCATCCGGCCGGCGCACGGCAGGGACGCCTTGATGATGGCCGCCGGCCGGATCGCCGAGGACAGCGACCGGACGCCCGGCCAGCCGCGGTCATTCCGCCGTACCTGAACGTCCGCAGGCACGTGCGGGTCAGCCTGGATGATCTGGTGCGTTGCTGCGCCAAGGGCGATCGGAGAAGCAGCAACGGAGGTGGATGGCATGACGGAACGGGGTAATGGCCGGCCCACAGGCCGGCCGCATGCCGGATTGAGGGCTGACGGCAGATGGCACGACGTGGACGACGCCATCGCGCAGCTAGGTTGGGCGGGCCTGCCATTCCAGTGGCGGAAGCGCTCGACACCAAGCGAAGGCGCCAATAGAGCGTGTCCGCTGTCCGCCTTGCGTCACGTCACGTCACGCGCGCGACCGCCGGCATGCCGCCAGCTTCCGCAGCCCGCGCAGTCCGGGGGAGGCTCGCCATCGCTGCGCCACCACGGCAGACAGGGGTGTGGTGTAGTCTTCGCCGGTCTTCCTTTCCGTGGATTCCGCCCATGCGTCACCCGCTCCGCCTCGGCTTGCTCGTGTTGTGCACCGCGTTGCTCGGCGCCTGCAGCGACGGCATCGTGCGGCGTGTGTCCGACCCGGCCGCCAGCGTGCAGCAACTGACGGTCAACATGGACGGCAGCTGGAAGGTGGACCTGCGCCTGCAGAACTACAGCAGCATTCCGATGCGCTACGACACCCTGCGCCTGGACCTGGGCGTGGGCGGCGAAGCGGCCGGCAGCCTGCAGGCCGCGCCCGGCATTTCGATCGGCCCGGAGACGGCGGACGTGGTGAGCGTCGCGCTGAAGCCCAGCTCGAGCGCGCGCATGGCCGTCGCCGACGCCCTGGCCGGCCGCCGCAGCCTGGAGTACACCCTGAAGGGCAGCATCGCCGCGACGCCGGAAGACAAGAAGCCGCGCAGCTTCGAGATCGACACCCGCAACATGCTCTCGCCCGCGCCCGGCCTGGACGGCGTGCTGCGTTGACCCGGCGGTGGCGCTGAGGCGCCACCTGCCCCGCTCTCTCTCTCTCTCGAACGCGACGTCCCGGCTTCCCGGGCGCGGAACGCGCCTGCGCGTCGACCTGCGCTTCACCGGACACAGGCGCTTCTTCGACCTACCGCGCGGCACGCTAACGCACGGCGCTCTCGGCGCAGGGCTGTCCGCGCGTTTTTCCTGGACTCCCCCCTTCAGCGGGCCGCGTTCAGCCGGCGTTACCGCAAAATTAATACATAAATGTATTATTTACACATGTACAAACCATCGAGCCGCGTATGAGTCGCTTCGCCGCCACCGAGCAGCGCCTGGACGTGACCGCCCGCAAGCATCCGCACTTCCCGCGGCAAGCCGCGCTGGTCCTGCGGCTGATCAAGCTGCTGCACAAGCTCAGCCTCGACCAGAGCAACGAGGTGTTGCGGCCCTATGGCCTGAGCTACGCCGAATACAACGTGCTGATGATGATCGACGCCAGCCCCGACGGAACCTTGAACCCGTCCCAGCTGAGCGACGCGGCGGGCGAGAAGTCCGCCAACATCACCCGTCTGACCAGTCAGCTGGTCGACAAGGGCCTGATCCAGCGCATGCCCAGTGCCGAGGACCGGCGCATGCTGCTGCTGCGCCTGACCGAGGCCGGCGAGCGCCTGATCGAGGCGCTGATCCCCGACCTCTCCGCCCAGCTCGACACGTATGTGCAGCATCTGGATCCGGCGGCGCTGGCGCAGTTGCAGGCGCTGCTGAAGACCCTGCTGCGCGGGGTCGAGGACGCCGCATGAGCGCGCAACACCCCAACGCCGCCGCTGCCGAGGCAGCGCCAGGCCTGCGCACCCTGCTGGCCGACGCCCTGCGCGGCGAAGGCGAGGCCTGGCTGTTCGTGCTGCGCACGCTGCTGTCGATCTATCTGGCCGGCTGGATCGCGCTGCGTCTGGACCTGGCCTCGCCGATGACCGCGATGATCACCGTGGTGGTGGTGATGCACCGGCAGACCGGCATGGTCTTCGCCAAGGGCTTCTACCGGGTGCTGGGCACGCTGATCGGCAGCGTCGCCGCGCTGACGATGGTGGCGCTGTTCCCGCAGGAGCCGGTGCTGTTCGTGCTGGCGCTGTCGCTGTGGATCGGCGCCTGCACCGGCGGCGCGCTGCTCTACCGCAACTTCAAGGCCTATGCCTTCGTGCTGTCCGGCTACACGGTGGCGCTGATCGCGCTGCCGGCGGTGAACCAGCCGCAGAACGTGTTCAACCTGGTGGTGGCGCGGGTGACCGAGGTGGTGCTGGGCCTGCTGGTGACCGGCATCGTCAGCGACGTGGTGTTTCCCAGCCGGCTGCGCCAGACCCTGCGCGATACCGTGCGCCGTGCGTCCGACGGCTTCCTGGACTTCGTCCGCGACGCCACCGGCGGGGAGCTGCCGCGCGAGGCGATGGAGCAGGCGCACCTGCGCTTCGTGCGCGACGCGGTGACCATCGAGGACCTGCGCAGTTCGGTGGTGTTCGAGGATCCGGAGGCACGGGTGCGCAGCGGCCGCCTGCGCCTGCTCAACCAGCGCTTCATGGCGGTGTCGACCAGCTTCCAGGCGCTGCACCACTACATCAACCGGCTGCTGCGCAGCGGCGATGCGGAGGTGGCCGAGGCGCTGATCGGCCTGTATCGGCCGCTGAAGGCCGCGCTCAGCGACCGCGGCGGACGCGAGGGCGCAGCCGCGACCGCGCGCAAGCTGGCGGCGTGCCGCGATGCGCTGGCGACGCGTGCGGCCGAAGCGCGTGCGACCCTGCCGGCGGCACGGCACGAGGGATTCGACACCGGCGTGTCGCTGCTGCAGCGGTTCTTCGCCGACCTGCACGACTATGTGGCCACCGAGGCGACCCTGGTCGCGCCGCAGCAGTGGCGCACGCCGCAGGACCGCGGCGACACCGCGGTGTTCGTGCGCGGCAACGACTACGCCGCGGCCGCACTGACCGCGCTGCGCAGCGCGTTGCTGGTGGCGACGATGTGCTGGCTGTGGATCCAGGCCGGCTGGATCAGCGGTGCCACGGCGGTGTTCCAAGCGGTGGCGCTGAGCGCGATCCTGTCGTCCAGCGCCAACGCGCCCGCTGCCGCGCGCTCGCTGTTCAAGGGGTTCGTGTTCGGCATCGTACTGGGCGTGATCTGCCAGTTGCTGGTGCTGCCGCAGATGGACGGCTATGTGCTGTTCGTCGCCGGCACCCTGCCGTTCCTGCTGGTGACCCTGTACCTGGCCTCGAAACCGGCGCTGTACGGCTTCGCCACCGGCGCCAACCTGGCCTTCGTTTCGATCCTGGCGGTCCAGCCGACGCCAAGCTTCAACGCCGCGGCCACCTTCAACAGCGTGGTGCCGCTGCTACTGGGGACGCTGGCGGTGAGCGCGACGTTCGTATTCGTGCCGCCGGTGATCGGCACCCGCTGGCAGCGCCGGCGCCTGCTGGAGCGGCTGCGGCGGCAGACCACGCTGGCCGCGCGTGCGCCGCTGACGGGGCTGGCGCTGCAACTGGAGAGCGTCAACCGCGACCTGTTCCAGCAGATCGTCGCGCACACCCCGCCGGGCAGCGACGAACTGCGCGACCTGCTCGGCTGGGCGCTGTCGGTGCACGAAACCGGGCGCACCCTGGTCGAACTGCGCCGCGATGCGGCCGAAGGCACACTGCCGCCGGCTTTGGCCACCGCAGTGGAGGCCGCCGTGCAGGCGCTGGCCGACCTGTATCTCGATCCCAGTCCGCAACGGCACCGGCACGCCTTGCAGCGGGTGGAGGCAGCGCTGGCCGCCAGCCAGGTGGAAGGCGCGGTACCGCTGCGCTGGAAGCCCACCCGCGAGCACTTGTTGCTGCTGCGCGGCGCGCTGCTCGACGCCGATTCCGTTCTCGCCGCGCTGGCCGATACGCCTGCGCCGACCACCGCCACCCCAGGAGCCGACGATGCTGCTGCCCGCTGAACTCTCGATCGCCGGCGTGTACGTGCCCGGCCTGCTGGTGCTGGGCGTGGCCCTGCTGCTGGTGGCCTGGGCGCTGGACGCGGTCGCCGGCCGCGCCGGCCTGTACCGCTACGCCTGGCATCCCTCCCTGTTCCGTCTGGCCGTCTACGTCGGCGCCTTCGCCGCGCTCGGCCTGCTCCTTCTTCCGTGAGTCCCGCCATGAAGACCCCTGCCCTGATCCGTTTCGCCCTGACCGCCATCGTGGTGCTGGTCGCCGCCCTGCTGGCGCATGCGCTATGGCGCCATTACATGCTCTCGCCCTGGACCCGCGACGGCCGCGTGCGCGCGGAAGTGGTGCGGATCGCGCCGGACGTGTCCGGCCTGGTCGATGCGGTCGCCGTGCGCGACAACCAGCATGTCAAACGCGGCGACCTGTTGTTCAGCGTGGACCGCAAGCGCTACGAGCTGGCCCTGGAAAAGGCCCGCGCCAACCTTGCGGTCGCGCAGGCGCAGGCGCGTGCGGCCGGCGCCAGCCTGTCGGCAGCGGCCGCCACCCAGGCGGCCAGCGAAGCGGAATTCCAGATGCGCCGCGCCCAGGCCGAACGGCGCGCGCGCGCCGCCGCGGTGATCTCCGCCGAAGCGCGCTCGGACGCCGAAGCCACCGCGCGTTCGGCGCAGGCCGACGTGCACCGCAGCGCGGCGCTGCGCGGCCAGGCCACCGCGGCGCAGGCGCAGGCGGTGGCATCGGTGGAACAGGCGCAGGCCGCGCTCGACCTGGCCGAACTGGATCTGCAGCGCACCCAGGTCCGCGCCACCGCCGACGGCTACATCACCAATCTGGAAGTGCGCGTGGGCGACTACGCCCAGGCCGGCAGTGCGCGCCTGGCGCTGGTCCGCGACGATGCGATGTGGGTCTACGGCTATTTCGAGGAAACCAAGCTGCCGCGGGTCCACGTCGGCGACCGCGCCGACATCCGCCTGATGAGCGGCGGCCTGATGCTGCACGGCCAGGTCGAGGGCATCGCCCGCGGCATCTCCGACAGCGACAATCCGACCGGCACCTCGCTGCTGGCCGACGTCAGCCCCACCTTCAACTGGATCCGCCTGGCGCAGCGCGTGCCGGTGCGCATCCGCATCGATCCGGCCAGCGTGCCGCAGGGCACCCTGCTCGCCGCCGGCATGACCGCGACGGTGAGCGTGCATCCGCGGGAAAACTGATGCCGCGCCTATGGGGCTCCTAGCGATCAGGGAGGCTCAGGTGTAGGAGCGGTTTTCGGGGCAGCTCCAACAACGACGAAACGTCATTTGCAGGAGCGGCTTCAGCCGCGACGCGCATTCCTGCTACACCGCGTCGCGGCTGAAGCCGCTCCCACACATTGCAAGGACAGATCCCGCCGAGCCGCGGCAACAACGGGTTGCCAGTGGCGCGCTCGTAGCGGCAGCAGACGCCTACCGCAGGAAACCAGCACGGCGCAGGCCTTGCACCTGCGCGCATGCTGTCGCCGCGGTCACCGCAGTCCTCAGTCCTTGGCCTGCCGGTTGACGCCGAGGAAGCGCCCGGCGATCACCGCATAGCCGCTGCGCGACACCGTGCTGCCCGGATCGAAGTAGGCATGCAGGGTCGGCTGCAGGTCCTGCGGCCCCTGGGTCACCGCGAAGCGCGCATTGAGGATGCCGGCATCCAGCGCCAGCTGCACGTAGCCGCGCAGGTTGCTCGGAATCGCCGCCACGTCCTCGATCGGCAGGCGCTGGTTGTTGTAGCTCACTGACAGCGTGCCGTCGAAGGCCAGCGCCTGCGTCTGCAGGCCCAGTGCCTGCACCAGCGAATACGCCAGCTGCAGCTTGCTGACGGCGTCGTTGGGACGGAAATCGCCGGCGACCAGCCCCATCACCGCGGCCTGGTTCTGCTGCAGGTCGCGCAGCACCCCGCCCTTGCCCACTGCCGCCTCGGCGAACGGATAGGCCGGGTCGTTGCGGCCGAGCCCGCTGAAGCTGGGCGTGGCCGGCAGCGCCTGGCGCACGCCGGCACCCATCACCAGATAGCGCGCCAACTCCGCGCGCTTGAGCGGATTCTGCGGGCGGAACAAGCCATCGGCGTAACCGTCGATCAGGCGGTTGCCGACCGCGTACTCCACCGCGCCGCGATCGCGGTCGCCGCTGGCGACGTCGTTGAGGCCGGTGTAGCCGCCGCTGCGCAGGAAATCCAGGGTGCCGCGCACCGTGCCCGGGGCCGCGATGCCGTTGCTGCCCTTGGGCGCCACCGGCACGCCGCTGATCGAACCGATGCCGCGCACACTGATGGTCCAGGTGCCCGGCTTGCCCGGCGCACCGACACTGACCGTGCTGCCCAGCAACGGCAACGCCACCGGCGAGCCATGGCTGACGCCGTCCGGATCGGTCAGCACCAATGCCTGGGTGTTGGCGTCGATGGTGGCCTTGGCGCTGACCCAGGCGACGTCCTTGCCGACGGTGAACGACTGGGTCTGCGGCGTGCCCACCGGCGAGAACGCCACCTCGAACGGCTGGCTGCCGCCGGGCAGCACCAGCGCATTGCTGTAGAACTGATGCAGGGAATTGACCGTCTTGCCGAAGCCGCTGCGCTGCTTGCTGGCTTCCAACAGCGCGGCATAGGCATTCACGTAGCCCGCGCCAGCCTCCCAGTACGTGCGCCCGGGGATGTTGGTGGCGGTGCGTTCGAGCAGGTCCTTGACCTGGTCCGGGGTCAGGTCCGGATTGGCCTCCAGCAGCAGCGCGACGATGCCGGCCACGTGCGGGGTGGCCATCGAGGTACCGCTCATGGTGGTGTAGAACGGCAGTTGCGCAGGGGCGATCAGCTTGCTGTCCTTGTCCGCGGCCAACGGCGGCAGCGCGCCGGTGGAATCGCGGGTGGAGACGATGTCCACGCCGGGCGCGGTGATCGTCGGCTCGTTGAGATAGGTCCAGGTCTTGCCGTCGGCCATGGTGAAGCTGCCGCTCTCGCCGCGCTTGCCGCGCGAGGAGAAGTCGGCCAGCGTGCCGTCCTTCTCGCCCGCGGCCACCGAGATCACCCACGGCGCCTGCGCGTACGGATTGTGGGTGTCCTCGTTGGGGCCGTCGTTGCCGGCGGCGAACACGCTGACGATGCCGCGCTTGTACAGCTCGTAGGTGGCGACGTTGACCGGATTCTGCGGATCGAACTTGCCGGAGGAGCCCCAGGAATTGCTGGTGACGCGGATCGGATCCTTGAAGCTGAACTGATGCGTGGCCGCATAATCCAGACCGCCGACCGCGTCCAGGATCAGCAGCACCGCACCGGATCCGTAGCCGACCAGACTGGCGCCGGTCGCCACGCCGCGATAGGCGCCGTTGGACTGCGCGCCGGTGCCGCCGACCGTGCCGGCGCAGTGCGTGCCATGGCCGGAGCCGAGGTCGGTATTGGGCACGCCCTCTGCATAGGTGATCGGCAGCATCGCATCGACGTTGGACAGGTTGGTGGTGCCCAGCACGTTCTGCACGACGCGGGTGCCGTAGGCGAGATCGCGATGGGTGGCATCGATGCCGGAGTCGTTGATCATCACCCCGACGCCGCGGCCACTGTAGGGCAGCGCGCGGCCGAAATCGCCGGGATTGCCCTGCGCGCGGTCAACGCCGGTCAGCTCGCGGGCTTCCTTGTTGAAATAGCGCAGCGGTGCGTTGTAGTAGATCGAGGCGACGTCGTCGCGCTGCGCCAGCGCGCGGATCTCGGCCGGCGTGGCCAGCGCGCCGGCGATCGGCAGCGTGCGCATGGTGATCCCGCGGGTGATGCCCAGCGCATGCAGTGCGGTGAGTTGCGAGGCCGAGACCGGCCCGGACTGATCGTAGGTGATCACGATCTGCAGTGCGTCGCCGGCCGGCGCAGCGGCGAGCTTGGCTTCCAGTACCTGGTCGAGATGGGCGGCGGCCAGGGCGTCGCCGCCGGCGAACACACCGCCGGCGAGGACGGCGCAGATACCCACGGCAAGAACGGGACGGCGAATGGACATTGCGGAATCTCCGGATCGTCGAAGCCCGTAGCGGGCGGTCACCGCAGCGTGCCGGGCGCGCCGATGCGCGGCCAATCCGGTATCGCACCCAGGCCGGCCAGGTGGAAACACCCAGCCGCGGCGCATGCAACTACCACGGGATTGGAGGGTACGCTCCCCTGTCGCCGCTCGCGGCAGTCGGCACTGCACGGCGAGCCACACGCCGGGGCATGCCACCCGATCCAGCGAACACCGCGGCTGGAACGGCAACAGAGTGCATTGCAGGCAGAGGGCGCCGACATGCGGCAAAAACAGGGTGCGGGAGCGGCGTGCCCGATCCGGCGCGTCGGCGCGCGGTGCGGCCGAAAGGAATGCGGGACGTGCGGGGCCCATTCCGATTCCCGGACGCCATTCCGGGGAGCGGTGGAACCCCGCACGTCCAGCACGGGGGATCGCGGTGGCTGCCGACCACGCCGCCGAACGGCGACAGCGTGATCGAAGGCAACCGCGAAAACGTCAACGACATCAGTCGATCGGACGGCGCTTCATTTGGTCGAAGAACGGCGGCCTCCGGGCTGCATCGCAAGCACCGACACGGCGGTCGACTGCGCTTGCAGCGGATCGGGCGGACGCTGGCGTCCGCCCGATCCTGTCACTTCTTGCTGGCTTCGCGCAGCGCCGAGTAGGCGTTGAGATAGCCGGCGCCCACTTCCCAGGACGCACGTCCCGCCATCGGTGTGGCGGTGCGCTCGATCAGGTCCTTGACCTGGTCCGGGGTCAGGTTCGGATTGGCCTCCAGCACCAGCGCCACCACACCCGCCACATGCGGCGTGGCCATCGAGGTGCCGCTCATGGTGGTGTAGAACGGCAGCTGCGCCGGTGCGATCAGCTTTTCGTCCTTCTGCGCGGCCAGCGGCGGCAACAGGCCGGTGGAGGCGCGGGTGGAGATGATGTCCACGCCCGGCGCGGTGATGCTGGGCTGGTTGATGTGGGTCCAGCTCTTGCCGTCGGCGGTGGTGAAGGTATCGCGCTCGCCGGCCTTGCCGCGCGAGGAGAAGTCGGCCAGCGTGCCGTCGACATTGCCGGCGGCGACCGAGATCACCCACGGCGCCTGCGCATACGGGTTGTGGGTGTCCTCCTTGGGACCGTCGTTGCCGGCGGCGAACACGCTGACGATGCCGCGCTTGTACAGCTCGTAGGTGGCGACGTTGACCGGGTCGGCCGGGTCGAACTTGCCGGAGGTACCCCAGGAGTTGCTGACGACGCGGATCGGATCCTTGAAGCTGTTCTGGTGCGAGGCCGCGTAGTCCAGGCCGCCCACCGCATCCAGCACCAGCAGCACACCGCTGGAGCCGTAGCCGACCAGGCTGGCGCCGGTCGCCACGCCGCGGTACTTGCCGCCGGACTGCGCGCCGCTGCCGCCGACCGTGCCGGCGCAGTGGGTGCCATGGCCGGAACCGGCGTCGGTGTTCGGCACGCCCTCCAGGTAGGTGACCGGCAGCATCGAGTTCAGATTGTGCAGGTTGGTGTTGGCCAGCACGTTCTGCACCACGCGGTCGCCATAGGCCAGGTCGCGGTGGGTGGCGTCGATGCCCGAGTCGTTGATCAGCACGCCGACGCCGCGGCCGGTGTACGGCACGGTGCGGCCGAAGTCGCCCGGATTGCTCTGCGCGCGGTCGACCCCGGTGGCCTGGCGCGCGTCCTGGTTGAAGTAGCGCAGCGGCGCGTTGTAGTAGATCGAAGCGACGTCGTCGCGCTCGGCCAGCGCCAGGATCTCCTCCGGCGTGGCCAGCGCACCGGCGATCGGCAGGGTCTGCATGCTGACGCCGCGGGTGATGCCCAGGTCGTGCAACACGGTCAGCTGCGCCGCCGAAACCGGCTTGGACTGCTTGTAGGTGATGACGATCTGCAACTCGTCGGTCAGCGGCGTGCTGGCCAGCTTGGACTCCAGCAGGCTGTCCAGATGCGCGGCGGCTTCGGCCTTGCCGCCAGCGAAGACGCCACTGGCGAGCACGGCGCAAATGCCGATGGCGAGTGCGGGACGACGGATGGGCATCTGGAATCTCCGGTTGGTGGGCCCGGGACGGGCGGGTGACTGCAGCCTGACGCGGCCGCGCGGTGGCGCCTATCCGGGATCGCCCCTACTGCACGTGGGTGGAAACACCCAGGGCCGCGTGCATCACCCGTACGGATCGGTATGATCTGGACGAAGGCCGCTGCCGCGCGCCGCGGTGCCGGGCGGAACGCAGGCGCGGTGCGCAGTGCCGGCACATGCAACAGGGGGTTTCAGATGCACACGATGTTCGCAAGGGTTTGCCTGCTGTTCTGCGCCGTCGCGGCGTGCGGCGGGCTCGCCGCGCAACCACTGCCGGTGCAGGTGGACGTGAGCGGCAATGTGGCGACGGCGGCAATCGGCGCCGGCCCGCACCCGCTCGCGGAACTGACGCTGGAGTTCGACAACGCCAGCGGTCTCAGCCCGGCCAACCTCGGCCTGAGCGCAGAACTGCTGACCCCGGCCCAGGTCACGGCCTTGCTGCCGCGGCTGCCCAGCACGCAAACCGGCCAGGTGCCGTCGCAGTTGCCGCTGCTGATCACGGTGACACCGCCACCGAGCGGCGGCCTGACGTTCCGGCGCGTCGTGCATGTGGAGCTGCACACCCATGCGCTGGCCTATACCGCCGACAGCACCCTGCGCCTGTTCAAGGCCCCGGAGGGCGGCGATTTCCGCGACATCACCGATGAGATCGCCCCAGGCAGCGTCCGCGCCCGCGGCACCACCGGCGGCTTCTCGCAGTTCATCGTGCTCCACGACCTGCGCCCGACCGCCAACGTGGTGGCCGCCAAGCTGAGCCGGCTGCAGGCGCTGGTGGCGCAGTTGCCCGCCAGTGAGGCGGCGCCGCTGGCCGCGATGCTGAACAGCGTACAGAGCGCCCTGGCCAATGCCGACTACACCGCCGCCACGGTCGCGCTGGACGGGTTCCGCGAGCAGGTGTCGTCGCGCGCCGGCCATGGCATCGCGCAAACCTGGAACGCCGGCATGAGCGCAGGCAACCCCGCCGGCGAACTGCTGGCCGGCGCCGCGACGCTGCGCTTCTCCATCGACTACCAACGTCTCTACGCGCCTTGAGCGCTGCGGGACCGGTCGCACCCACCGCGACGGAGGACACGCCGCGATGCCCGCGCGCCTGACTGCCTACCTGCCCGACGCGCCGGCACCGACGCTGCTGCTCGCCGCCGGGCAGACCCTGGCGATCGGCCGCGCGGCCGACAACGCGCTGGCGCTGGAACACCCCTCGGTGTCGCGCTGGCACGCGCAACTGCAGCCGCAGGCCGACGGCCACTGGCAGTTGCACGACCTGGGCAGCAAGAACGGCAGCTTCCGCGACGGGGTGCGCGTGGCCGCGCCGATCGCGCTGGAGACCGCGACCTGGCTGCGCTTTGGCGACATCTACGCCGAGTTCGCCCCGCTCAGCCCGGCCGATGCGGAACTGGCCGAACGCCGCCAGCGCGCCCGCTGCGATCGCGCCACCGCCCTCACCCAAGGGCTCGCCCAGATCGGCGGACTCGACGATCTGCTCGGCGCCAGCCTGGACGCGGTGGTCGAACTGGCCCAGGCCGAACGCGGCCTGCTGGTTCTGGCCGATTCGCACGGCCAGCGCGTCGCGGCCAGCCACGGGATCGGGCCGCTGCCGCTGCAGCACAGCCTCCCCGGCAGCGAGGGCGCCCTGCACCGCGCCCTGCGCGACGGCCAGGCCACCGTGGCCCACGACGTCGGCGGCGTGCCGTGGCTGGCCGAGCGCGCCTCGGTCTGCGCCGCCGGCCTGCGCACCCTGCTGTGCCTGCCGCTGCGCGACGGCACCCGCGTGCTCGGCGCGATCTACGCCGACAGCCGCCGCGCCGGCAGCGCCATCGGTGCGCTGGACATGCAATTGCTCGAAGCCTTCTGCGAGCGCGCCGCGCTGTGGATCGCCGCCCGCCAGGCGCTGCGCGACACCGGCGCGGAACAGGAGCCTGGGCCGGCATGAGCGATGCGGCCACCGCCACCGGCCTGTACGCGCAGGAGAGCCTGACCCCGGGCGACGTGCTGGCCGGCCGCTTCCGCATCGAGCGTTTGCTCGGCATCGGCGGCATGGGCCTGGTGTACCTGGCCCACGACCAGGCGTTGGGCATCGACGTCGCGGTCAAACTGCTGCGCCCGGAACTGGCGCAGCGGCCGCAGGCGTTCGCCCGCTTCCGCCAGGAACTGCTGCTGGCGCGGCAGGTGTCCAGCCCGCACGTGGTGCGCATCCACGACCTGGCCGAACACGCCGGGCGCTGGCTGATCAGCATGGACTACGTGGACGGCGAGTCGCTGGAGGCGCGGCTGCAGCGCGAGGAACGGCTGGACGTCGACACCGCCCTGCGCATCGCCGGCGACATCGCCCGCGGCCTGCAGGCGGCGCATGCGCGCGGTGTCGTGCACCGCGACCTCAAGCCGGCCAACATCCTGCTGCAGCGTGGTGGCGATGCGCTGATCAGCGACTTCGGCGTGGCCTGCTCGATGGCCAGCAGCGGCCTCGGCGCGACCCTCGGCAACGTCATCGGCACGCCCGCCTACCTGTCGCCGGAACAGGCGCGCGGCGACGCGCTCGACCCGCGCAGCGACCTCTACGCGCTGGGCCTGATCCTCTACGAAATGCTCGCCGGGCAGGTGCCGTTCGCCGGCGGCACCCTGTCCGAGACCCTGGCCCAGCGCATGCTGCGTGAGCCGCCGCCGGTGGACCGGCTGCGCGCGGACGTGCCGGGCTGGCTGGTGCGGTTGCTGCAGCGGCTGCTGCGCCCGCAGCCGCGCGACCGCTTGCAGCACGCCGGCGAGGTCATCGTGGCGATCGAGCGCCGGCAATTACCGCGCGATCGTCGGCGCTGGCGCCGGATCGGCCTGGGCCTGGCCGCGACGCTCGCCGGTGTTGCCCTGCTTGGCGTCGGTGCCTGGCAGTGGCAGGCGCAACGCGCCAGCGCCCCGCCGCCGGTGGTGGCCGCGCAACCGCTGCCGCGCCTGCTGGTCCTGCCGCTGGCCGGCGACCCGGGCAGCGCCGAGCAACGCCTGGCGCTCGGCACCTGGCTGCGCGGCAGCCTCGGCGAAACGCTGACCGTGGTCGATGACGCGCGTACGCGACAGGCGTTGCGCCAGTACGACCCCACCGGCCAGGCGCCGCTGGACGTGGCGGCGCTGCGCCGGCTCGCTTCGGCGCAGCGCGTGCTGCAGCCGAGCCTGCAGCACCAAGGCGCCGGCTGGCGCCTGCAGGCGCTGCTGCACCCGGCCAGCGGCGCGCCGCAACACATCGACGGACCGACCGCCGCCGATCCAGCCGCGGCCTACGCCGCCTGGTTGCCGATCGCGTCCAGGGCGCTGCTCGGCGAAGGCGCCACCCTACCCGACGACCTGCCCCCACCCGCCGCGCTGCAGGCGTATGCGCGCGGCCTGGCAGCGCAGCAGCACGACGACAGCGCGCAGGCACTGCAGCAGTTCGCCGCGGCCAGCGCGCAGGCGCCGCAGTCCGCGCCGTTGCGCCTGGCCGAGGTGGTCGCGGCGCAGGCCATCGGTGAAGAACAGAAGGCGCGCGAGGCGCTGGATGCGCGCGCGCCCGTGGCGCCCGCGCGGCCGCGCACGCTGGCGCTGCTGGCGGCGCTGCGCCTGGAGGCCGAAGACGATCTCGCCGCTGCCGACCGCGCCTGGCAGGCGTTGGCCACGGCCCGGCCCGACGACAGCGAGGTGCAACTGCAGGTCGCACGCGTCCAGGCACAGGCCGGCCATCTGGACGCGGCGCGCGACCGCCTGCGCACGCTGGCGCAGCGCGATCCCGACGACCCGCGGTTGTGGCTGGCGCTGGGCAAGCTGGCGATCCTCAGCGGCAACGCCGCCACCGCGGTAGACGAGGACCTGCTGCGTGCGCAACTGCTGTTCCGCCGCGGGCGCGACCTCTATGGCGAAGCGGAAACGGTGAACGCGCTGGGCGTGGGCTACGGCCGGCTCGGCCTGGCGCAGCAGGCACAGGCGCAGTACCTGCGCGCGGTGGAGCTGCGCCGGCAGGTCGGCAATCGCCGTGGCGTCGCCACCAGCCTGCGCAACCTGGCGGGCACGCTGAGCATCGGCGGTGCCTTCGCCGAGGCCGAACAAAAGCTGCAGCAGGCGCAGGCGCTGTACGCCGAGCTGGGCGACCGCGACGGTCAGGCCGCCGCCGCCAACGAACTCGGCCTGTTGGCCGAGGAGCGCGGCGACTATCCGCAGGCGCTGCAGGCGTTCCGCGGCGCGCTGACCGCCTGGCGCGCGATCGGCGATGCGCACGGCGTCGCCGAGACGCTCAACAACATCGGCTTCGCGCATTTCCAGTTGGGCGACCTGGACAGCGCGCAGGCATTCTGGGAACAGGCCGCGCGCGCCTATGCCGACCTCAACGACGCCACCGGCCGCGTGCGCACCGCGCAGAATCTCGGCCTGCTGGCCACCGCACGCGGCCACTGGACCCAGGCGCAGACCTTGCTGAGCCACGCGTTGCGCGAGGCCGAGCGCCACCAGATGCTCGAGGAAGTGGCGGTGAGCCGGCGCAACCTGGCCGAACTGGCGTTCTGGCAAGGCCAGCGCGCGGTGGCGCTGACCGAACTGGACCAGGCGCAGCGGCTGTTCCAGCAGAGCCGCGACCAGCGCGGGCAGACCGACATCGCCCTGCTGCGCGCGCAGGTGTGGCTGGCGTTGGACGACCCGGCGCAGGCGCGGCTGGCGCTGCAGCAGGTGCAGCGGCAAGCGCCCGCCTCGGTGTCCAGCGAACAGCGCGCGAGCGCGGCGCTGCTGCAGGCGCAACTGGCCGAACGCGACGGCGATGACGCCGCGGCCGCCGCCGCGCTGCGCCAGGCCGAGGCGCTGGCACGCGCCAGCGGCACCCGCCTGCTGCAACTGCAGGTCCAGGTACACGCGGCGCACGACGAATCCGCGCTCGCCGCGCTGGAGGGCGACGTCGCCCGCCTGGGCAATGCCGGGCTGCGCCTGCGCTATCTGCAGCAGGCGCTGCGCTACGGCGCGGCCGACCAGGTCGCGGCGCGCTATGCGCAGGCGCAGGCCCTGCTGCTGCGCGGCAGCCCGTTGTTCGCCGCCGCCCTGCACACGCAGGCCGCGCAGCGCCTGGACGCGCTCGGCGACCACGCCGCCGCACAACGCGCCCGCCGCGCCGCGGCACAGGCCACTGTCGCGCGCGCACAGACCACGCCATGAACGACGCCGCCACGACCGCCGCCGAACGCTACCGCCTGCTGCTGCAGCGGCTGGAAGCCAACGAACGCGAATTCCGCCGCCTCGGCCGCGCCGTGGTCAAGGTGCAGGAGGACGAACGCCGGCGCCTGGCGCGCGAACTGCACGACGGCGTCGGCCAGAACCTCACCGTGCTCAAGCACCGGTTGGCGCAACTGGGCGCGGCGCTCGGCGCGGCCGACGCCGCGTTGCGCGCGCCGCTCGAGGACGCCATCCAGCTGTGTACGCAGGCACTGGAAGACACCCGGCAGATGTCGCGCTTGCTGCGCCCGCCGATCCTCGACGACCTGGGACTGGAAGCCGCGCTGGGCTGGCTCGGCCGCAGCCAGTCCGCCGCCGGCGCCACCCCGGTCAGCGTCGAGATCGGCCCGCTGCCGACGCTGGACGAAGCGCTGCAGACCCTGCTGTTCCGCAGCGCGCAGGAAGCGCTGACCAATGCGCTGAAGCACGCGGCTGCGCAGTCGGTGCTGTTGCGGCTGGTGGCCCGCGACGGCTGGGCGCATCTGCAGGTGCTCGACGACGGCCGCGGCTGCGACCCGCAGCAGGCGCTGGTGGCCGGCGGCAGCGGCCTGAGCGGCCTGCGCGAACGCCTGCGCCTGAGCGGCGGCAGCCTGCGCCTGCAATCGTCCCCGGGCGAGGGCTGCTGCGTGCAGATCCGGGTCCCGCTGGAGGCCGATTGAACGTGATCGCCCTGCCCCGCCCCGACACCCGCGCGGCGCTGCACACGCCGCGACATCCCCCCTGTCGGCGCGCTTGGAGCGCACCGGCATGAGCGCGCCGATCCGGGTCCTCATCGCCGACGACCACACCCTGGTGCGCGAAAGCCTGGTCGCCGTGCTCGACGCGATCGACGGCATCCAGGTGGTGGCGCAGGCCGCCGACGGCATCGAGGCGCTGGCCAAGGCCGAGGCGACCAGCCCGGATGTGGCGATCGTGGACATCTCGATGCCGCGGCTCAACGGCATCGACGTGGTCCGGCGGCTGTGCGAGACCGTGCCGCTGGCGCGGATCCTGGTGCTGACCATGCACGAGGAACACGAATACGTGCTGCACGCGGTGCGCGCCGGCGCCTCCGGCTATCTGCTCAAGGACAGCGCCAGCGCCGACCTGATCGCCGCAGTGCGCAACCTGCACGCCGGCCGCGGCCACTTCTCGCCGCAGGCCGCGCAGGCACTGGTGGCGCAGATGCAGCAGCCGCAGGCGCTGCCGCCCGATCCCTACCGCAGCCTGACCGCGCGCGAACGCGAGGTGTTCCACCTGATCGTGGAGGGCCGCACCACCAAGGAGATCGCGCGGGTGCTGCAGATCAGCGTCAAGACCGCCGAGAACCACCGCTTCCGCGTGCTCAACAAGCTGGGCATGCGCAATACCGCCGAACTGGTGCGCTACGCGGTCCGCCACGGCCTGCTCGACTGAACGGCACCGCGCAGCGGCGGGTTCGGCGCGGCTGCGCATACTCCATACGCCATAGTATCCTGGGCGCCTCGGCCGCACCGCGGCCCTCGTCACGAGCGATCGCATGAGCACCTATCAAGCCCCGTTGACCGATCTCCGCTTCGCGCTGCACAACGTGCTGCAGGTGGAGGCCTTGTTCGCCCGCCTCGGCCATGCCGACGCCAATGCCGAACTGATCGACGCGGTGCTGGAGGAAGCGGCGCGCTTCACCGGCACCGTGCTGGCGCCGCTGAACCGGGTCGGCGACGAGCACGGCTGCACCCTCGACAAGGCCACCGGCGCGGTGACCACCGCGCCCGGCTTCCGCGAGGCCTACCGGCAGTTCGCCGAGGGCGGCTGGACCGGGCTGACCGCCGCCGCCGAGTTCGGCGGCCAGGGCCTGCCGCACACCCTCGGCGTGCCGCTCAACGAAATGGTCAACGCCGCCAACCTGGCCTGGGGCAACTTCCCGCTGCTGTCGCACGGCGCGGTCGAGGCGCTCAAGCAGCACGGCGAGGCCTGGCAGCAGGAGGTGTTCCTGAAGCCGCTGGTGGATGGCCGCTGGACCGGCACCATGTGCCTGACCGAACCGCACTGCGGCACCGACCTAGGCCTGCTCAAGACCCGCGCCGAGCCCAACGCCGACGGCAGCTGGTCGGTCAGCGGCACCAAGATCTTCATCACCGCCGGCGAGCACGACTTCACCGACAACATCGTGCACCTGGTGCTGGCGCGGCTGCCGGACGCGCCTGCCGGCGCCAAGGGCATCTCGCTGCTGGTGGTGCCGAAATTCAAGGTCGCCCGCGACGGCAGCGTCGGCGAGCGCAACGCGCTGCGTTGCGGCTCGCTGGAGCACAAGATGGGCATCCACGGCTCGGCCACCTGCGTGATGAACTTCGACGGCGCCGAGGGCTACCTGGTCGGGCAGCCGCACAAGGGCCTGCAGGCCATGTTCACCATGATGAACACCGCGCGCCTCGGCGTCGGCCTGCAGGGCATCGGTCTGTCCGAACGCGCCTACCAGAACGCGCTGCACTACGCCCGCGAGCGCCTGCAGTCGCGTTCGCTGAGCGGCGCCAAGCTGCCGGAGAAGCCGGCCGACCCGATCCTGGTGCACCCGGACGTGCGCCGCATGCTGTTGACGGTGAAGGCGCTGACCGAAGGCAGCCGCCTGCTGGCGCTGCATGCCGCCACCCTGATCGACATCGCGCACAGCGCCCAGGACCCGGCCGAGCGCGAGCAGGCCGACGTGCTGGTCAGCTTCCTCACCCCGATCTCCAAGGCCTGCCAGACCGAGTGGGCGGTGGAGAACACCTATCACGCCCTGCAGTGCTTCGGCGGCCACGGCTACATCCACGAACACGGCATGGAGCAACTGGCGCGCGACGCCCGCATCACCACCCTTTATGAAGGCACCACCGGCATCCAGGCGCTGGACCTGATCGGGCGCAAGACCGCGTCCAGCCAGGGCGCGGGGCTGAAGCTGTTCCTGGCGCAGATCGAGGCCTTCCTGACCGAGCACGCCGACAACCCGGCGGTGGCCGAATTCGTCGCGCCGCTGCGCGAGAAGGCCGCCGAGTGGGCGGCGCTGACCAAGCGCATCCTGCAGCGCGCCGCCGGCAATCCCGAGGAACTGGGCGCGGCCAGCTACGACTACGTGTTCTATTCCGGCTACGTGGTGCTGGCCTACTGGTGGGCGCGCAGCGTCGCCGCGGCCGAGGCCTCGGCGCATGGCGAGGCGTTCAAGCAGTCCAAGCGCGAGACCGCGCGCTTCTACTACGCCCGCCTGCTGCCGCGCACGCTGACCCACGCCGCGGCCATCGACAGTGGCGCCGCGCCGCTGATGACGCTGGCCGACGCGCAGTTCTGAGTCGCACATCCAGGCCCGAACGCAGCCCCGGCATGCACGCCGTGCCGGGGTTACACGGCCTGCCGCGACCGATACACAAACCGTCACCAATCGGGTATAAGCTGTCTTCCCGATGGAGACAGACACAACAACGCTTGGTCTGATCGATACCGGGGCCTGCGGCGCCTCGGCCGCGGTCCCGTCGCCTGCGGCGTCCCCTTCCCACCTGCCTTCGGTCCGGCTGCTGTCGCTGGACGCACATGGCCGCGTGCTGGACTGGATCAACTGGCAGGACGCTGCCTGCCTGTACGCACGCGGCGCGGTGGCCTGGACCCTCGGCGAGCCGTGCCTGCACATCCACGGTGGCATCTGTCGCGCCAGCGGCGAGCGCAGCGTGCTGGAGCTGCACCCGATCATCGCCGCGCGCGGCCACGCGCATGCGCGTGCGCTCGACCCCACCCCGACCCTGACCAATACCGCGCTGTTCGCCCGCGACGCGCAACTGTGCCTGTACTGCGGCCAGCAGTTCAGCCGCCCGCAGCTGACCCGCGATCATGTGCTGCCGGTGTCCAAGGGCGGCCGCGACATCTGGGAGAACGTGGTCACCGCGTGCTTCCACTGCAATTCGCGCAAGGGCAACCGCACCCCGCAGCAGGCGTCGATGCCGCTGCTGGCGGTGCCGTACCGGCCGAGCTGGATCGAGCATCTGATCCTGTCCAACCGCAATATCCTGGCCGACCAGATGTCGTTCCTGAAGGCGCAGTTGCCGAAGCGCTCGAAGCTCTCGTTGTAGCCGCGCGGCCTCACGCCGCCGTCACGCCCGCTGCGACGGATTGCCGCACCCCGGCCGAAACCGGCCATCCACGCGCCCGCGGATGAACGGGTTGATTGCGCGTGCCCGGAATGGAGAGGAAAATGACAGGTCCGCTGAACCTCCATTCCGATGATCGACCCCACCCGCTATCCGCGCCTCTCGCGCATCCAGGTCCCCGCCGAACTGCGTCGCTTCGATGAATCGGAGCTGCCGGCCATCGCCGAGGAACTGCGCGCCTTTCTGATCGAGTGCGTCGGCAAGAGCGGCGGCCATTTCGGCGCCGGGCTGGGCGTGATCGAACTCACCGTCGCCCTGCACTACCTCTACGACACGCCGGTCGACCAACTGGTGTGGGACGTCGGTCACCAGACCTATCCGCACAAGATCCTCACCGGGCGCCGCGACCGCATCCACACGGTCAAGCAGGCCGACGGCGTGGCGCCGTTCCCCAAGCGCGAGGAAAGCGAGTACGACACCTTCGGCGTCGGCCATTCCTCCACCTCGATCTCGGCCGCGCTGGGCATGGCGGTGGCGCTGCAGCGCATGGGCGACGAACGCAAGGTGGTGGCGGTGATCGGCGACGGCGCGATGACCGCGGGCATGGCCTACGAAGCGCTGAACCACGCCGGCGGCATGGACCCGGAACCGAACCTGCTGGTGATCCTCAACGACAACCGCATGTCGATCTCCGAGGCGGTCGGCGGGGTCACCAAGATGCTGGGCCGGATGAGCGGCAGCAAGACCCTCAACGCCATCCGCGAGGGCGGCAAGAAGATCCTCGGCGACAAGAAGAGCAACCCCACCGCACGCTTCGTGCGGCGCTGGGAAGAGCACTGGAAGGGCATGTTCGTGCCGTCCACGCTGTTCGAGGAAATGGGCTTCCACTACACCGGCCCGATCGACGGCCACGACCTGCCGGCGCTGCTCGGCGCGCTGAAGACGCTCAAGACCCTCAAGGGTCCGCAGCTGCTGCACGTCATCACCACCAAGGGCAAGGGCTACGAACTGGCCGAGGGCGACCAGATCGGCTACCACGCCGTGGGCCCATTCGATCCGAGCAAGGGCCTGGTGGCCAAGCCGGGCGCCAAGGCGCCGACCTACACCGACGTGTTCGGCGACTGGATCTGCGACATGGCCGCGGCCGAGCCGGCGCTGCTGGCGATCACCCCGGCGATGCGCGAGGGCTCCGGCCTGGTGCGCTTCAGCAAGGAATACCCGCAGCGCTACTTCGACGTGGCCATCGCCGAGCAGCACGCGGTGACCCTGGCCGCGGGCATGGCCGTGCACGGCGCCAAGCCCGTGGTGGCGATCTATTCCACCTTCCTGCAGCGCGGCTACGACCAGTTGGTGCACGACGTGGCGGTGCAGCAGCTCGACGTGCTGTTCGCGATCGACCGCGGCGGCGTGGTCGGCCCGGATGGTGCGACCCACGCCGGCAACCTGGACCTGAGTTTCCTGCGCTGCGTGCCGCACCTGGTGGTGATGGCGCCGGCCGACGAAGCCGAGTGCCGGCAACTGCTCAGCACCGGCCTGCGCCATGCCGGTCCGGCCGCGGTGCGCTACCCGCGTGGCACCGGCCCCGGGGTCGCCCCCGGGACCACGCTGGAACCCCTGCCGATCGGCAAGGCGCAAGTGCGCGCGCAGGGCCACTCGGTGGCGCTGCTGGCGTTCGGCGCGACCCTGGCGGCGGCCGAACAGGTCGGCCGCGAGCTCGGCCTGAGCGTGGTCAACATGCGCTTCGTCAAGCCGCTGGACCGCGCCCTGCTGCTGGAACTTGCGCAGAGCCACGAAGGCTTCGTGACCATCGAGGACAACGTGGTGGCCGGTGGTGCCGGTTCCGGCGTGGCCGAGCTGCTCAACGCCGAAGGCGTGCTGCGCCCGGTGCTGCACCTGGGCCTGCCCGACGCGTTCCAGCACCACGCCAGCCGCGAGCAACTGCTGGCCGAAGCCGGCATCGACGCCGCCGGCATCCGTGCCGCGGTGTTGAAGCGCTGGCCGCAGCTGGGCTCCAGCGCCAGCGCACCGCGTACCGCGGCGGGCTGACCCGTCGCGATTGCGAGCAGAGCAACGGCATGGCGGTTGGCGCATGCCGTGCCTGCTTGGGGCATTGCGCACGGTTCTCGATGTGCCTCATGCCGCTTTCGATTGCGTCGGCGTCTCCAGCGCGTGACCTAGGGCGCGATCACCTCGGCGCCGCTGGCGCGTAGCCGATCCAGCGGCCCGCCCGGCTCCTGCAGGGTCTGCATCGGCAACGCCGCGAAACTGGAGCGGTTCTGCGCCAGCGCCCGCTCGGCCACCTGCAACCAGGCCGCCTGCGCACGCTGGCGCACATCGCCCAGGCCCAGCTTGCGCGCGATCGCCGCTTCGCCGACCGCGTCCAGGCAGACCCGGTACTGATCGTTGGCGGGCAGCGCGGCCAGCGTGTCCAGATCGCCTTCGGACCACGCATTGGCGCGCTGGCGCATCGTCTCCAGGTCGCGATCGATGACCTGCAAGGTGCGCGCGAAACAGGCACTGTCGTTGAGCGAGGTCGCCCGGAACTCCTGCAGCGCGCGCTTGGCGTCGGGCACCTTGACCTCCACCACCACCGGCACGATCGGCACCCTGGCGCGCTTGGCCGCACGCGCGATCACCGGCTGCACGACGCTGCCCAGGCTCAGGCCGGAAGTGCGCATCGCCGCTTCGTACAGCTCCTGCGCCGCGAACACCGGCCGCCAGCGTTCCACGCTGCTGTCGCGGCCCAGGTAGCGCGCCTTCAGCGGCAGCCAACGCGCATACAGCTCCGGCGGCAGCACCTGCTGCAGGGTGCGGTCGTCGGGATTGCGCCGCGCCTTGAGCAAGGACGGCAGCAGCATCAGGCTGCGGAACATGCCCAGGCCCGAGTCCAGGGTGAGGGTCGGCGCCGCGATCACCTGTTGCGATTGGGCGATCACCCGCTCCACTTCGCCCGATTCCCACTGCATGCGCTTGGGCAGCGGCGACACCGTGCCGAGGATCCACAGCACGTGGTCGCCGCGGCGCACCTGCCACAGCCCCGGGCCGGGCTGGCGCCCGCTCACCAGCACCGCCTCCAGGTCGACCACCGGCGGATGGGCTGGTGCGGCCGGCGTCGCGGTCTGCGCCTGCGCGGCGGGCATGCCCGCCGCCAGCAACGCCGCCGCCAGGCACAACGCCGCGCCGAGCCGGCGCGCGACGGCCCCCGGCGCGGTCGCTGCGCGCACCCCGCGCCGCGCCGTCATCAGTCCGCCAGCTTCGGCAGGTGCGTGGCCAGCGGGTCGGTGTCCGCCAGCAGTTCGAAGCGCTCCCACAGGAACCCCGGCGCCACCACGCAGCGCACCAGGCAGTAGTCGGCCAGCGGACGCGCGGCCTGCCAGGTGCCGGCCGCGATCACCACCGACGGCATGCCGCCACGCTCGCTGGCATCCAGGCGGTAGCGCTGCAAGCCATGCTGCGGATCGAAGCCCAGCAGTTCCAGTGCACCGCCCTCTTCCCATTGCCAGGTCTCGTCGGCATCGATGCGGTGCCAATTGCTGACTTCGCCCTGCGCCAGCAGGAAGCGGATCGCGGTGCAGGCCGGGCGCAACGTCTGCTCGTGCTGCACCATCAGAGCCGAGGTATGCACGCGCGCGTAGCGCCCGCCCTCCGGGTGCGGCAGCAGCGACAGGTCGCGCACCAAGGCGGCGATTCGGAAAGCGGCGGCGCTGGACATGCGTCCAGTCTAATCCGGCGCACGGCGGTGCGGATGTCAGGCCGCGCCATTTCCGCGGCGGCGGCCGCTCGACGTCACGAGGGGCGCAGCGAGTCGCGTGCAGGCGGCATGGCGCCCAGCCGCCTGCCATGCCGCAGGCACAGCGCGAAGAACACCAGCAGGTCCCAGCTGTAGCGCTTGAGCAGGCGCCGCGGCTCGCGCAGCAGGCGGTAGATCCATTCCAGGCGCAGCCGGCGCACCCAGGCCGGCGCGCGCCGGGCGGCGCCGGACAGGAAGTCCAGCAACGCGCCCACGCCGAACGCCAGCGGCACCTGCAGTTGCGCCGCGTGCTGCAGCAGCCAGCGCTCCTGCAGCGGATTGCCGAACGCCACCAGCAGCACGTCGGCACCGCTGGCGTTGATGCGCGCGGCCAGCCCGTCGCCGGCCGCGGCGAACTCGGCATAGCCGTCGCAGGTACCGACCACCTGCTGCCCCAGCGACTGCCGCAAGGTCTGCGCCGCGGCGTCGGCCACGCCGGGCCGGCCGCCGAGCAGGAAGAAGCGCAGCGGCCGCGGGCTCTGCCGGCACAGCGCCGGAATCAGGTCGGTGCCGTTGAGATTGCCGGCGAAGCGGCGGCCGTGCACCAGCAGCGCGCCCAGGTCCATGCCGATGCCGTCGTTGACGATGCACACGTCCGGCGCGGCCAGTTGCGCACGCAGGGCCTGGCACTGCACCACGAAGTTGGTGTTGGCGAAGAACACCTGGCGGCGCTCGCCGCGCGCCAGCGCCTGCAGCAACGCGGCAACGAACTCGGTCTCGGTGCTGCGCAGGATCGGATAACCGCCCAGCGCCAGCACCTCGCCGGTCGCGCGCTCACCAGAGGTCATGCGGAAAGCTCTCCAGCAGGCCGCGTTGCACCGCGGCCAGGTCGAACACGGTATTGCCGCCCAGCGCCACGCATTCCTCCACCGTGTGCCCGGCATGCCAGCGGCCGCGGCCGGTGCCGGAGTAGTAGTCGTCGTACTTGAAGCGGTCCTCGCCATTGCCCCAGTCCAGGTATACCGACGGCACGCCGTAGGCTTCGGCCAGGATCAGCCCGTGCAGGGAACTGGACACCACCAAGTCGGCGCCGAGCAATTGCCGCACGAAGGCGGCCGGCTGGCGGTTCGGCAGCACCAGGTGGTCCTTGTACTGCGCATACTTGTCCAACGGTTCGTTGAAGTGCGGCACCACCAGGAACGGCTGCCGTGCCGATGGCGCCAACAGCGCCTCGCGCGGGAAGAACAACGGCATCAGCAGACCCGGATCGCCGTAAACCTCCGGCACCTGCAGGCCGCGCTCGCGCAGGAACGCGCGGGTCTTGGGGCCGCGCACCGCACGCACATCGAGCTGGCGGAAGGTATGGCGGTCGGCGGGAATCTTGCCGTTGACGCCACTGCCCCACACGGTGTCGCCGTCGCGGGCGAAGTGCAGCACCGAGCCGATCGCGATCAGCCGCGTGCGCTTGTCGCGCTTGTCCAGCAAGGTGCGATCGCGCTGGCCAAGCACGTTGGAGACGATGATCTTGGAAAGATGATCGCCGACGTTGATCTCGCCGTTCTTCGGCTTCCACCAGAACAGCGCCCGGCGCTCTTCGTAATCGATCCATTTTTGCAATGCGGACATCGGTCCTCCTTGGTTGCGCGGGGGGTACGGCGGACAAGCCGGGGCGTGGACTCAGGCCACGCCGTCGGCGAACAGACGGGTCTCCGGGTAGGCGGCCGGGTCCAGCACCCGGTCGGTGGTATCGGACCAGCTCAGGCACTGCCGATGGCGCACGTGCGGCGCCTGCAGCGCGTGCCCGATCGCGGTGACGATCGACGCCTCGTCGCCGGGCGTGTAACCGAAGCGCGACGGATAGCGGCCGACCACGGCATTGGGGCAGACGGCCGGCAGGCCGAAGAAGTCGTACTGCAGCAGCTTCATCGAACTGTCGGCCAGATACGCCGGCACCTGCTCGGACGCGTACGGCGCGATGCCGAAGCGGGCGTGCTTGATGTAGCGGATGGTCTCGGCGTGCTTCATCTCGCCGTACACCACCACGTTGTCGCCATAGCCCGGCGCGCGCCCCATGCCCGAGCCGATCACGTGGAAGGTGACCTGCGGGAAGGCGCGGCTGGCGGCGACGAAGAAATCAGGATCGAACAGCATCGAGCCCACCGCCACAGCATGGATGCCCTCGCCGTACGGCGACGGGTCGCCCAACGTGTGCAGATCGTGGTCCACGCCGTGGCCGACGTGGTACACGTTGTGGCGGCTGGCGACCTCCTCGGCCATCGCCGGCGACACCAGTGCGATCACGTCCAGGCTCGGCGCCACGCGGTCGAATTCGCGCTCGATGTAGTCGGCGACGTTGATCGTGCTCAACCCATCGGAGGCGCGGTACACCTTGCGTGCGGTCGGGTTGATCCGCGCCGCCAGCGCGATGAACGCCACCGCGATGCCGCTTTCGAACACGATCACGTCGGCCTCGCGCATCCAGCGGATCAACGTGGCCGGCGCGCGCGCCGCGTAGACCTTGAACATCAGGTCTTCCAGCGGCCGCAGCCAGCGCCGCCGGGTGTTGAACGGATGCAGCAGCGCGCGCCACAGATAGCAGTCCACGCCGTTGTGGCGGACCACCTGGTTGGCGGTCGCGTCCAGCGGCAGGCGCAGGTCGCCCTTGAGCCGCGACAGCAGGCTGTAGCGCAGCGAGAAGAACCGCGTGGGGCCGCGCTTGGCCAGCTCGTCGGCAATGAAGTGGATGTTGGCGCGACGCGGCGTGCGGTAGTCGTGCGCCGACAGCACCAGATAGCACGGCGCACGCCCACTGGTGGCCGCGGCCGGTGCCGATGCGGGCAGCGCCGCTGCGGAAGAATCGCTCATGCGCTCGCTCCTAGGCGGGTGGAAGGGAAAGAAAGACGCGGCAATCCGGCGTTCATCGCGGCCCCCGCGCCTGGCGCAGCAGCATGCGCATTTGCAGGATCGCCAGCACGTCGCGGCGGAACGCCGGCCACAGCGCGAACACCAGCAGGCAGCCCAGCGCCATCGCCACCGCGCCGACGATCAGTTGCAGCCACAACGACGCGCCACCCCACTGCTGTGCGGCAAAGTACGCGGCAACGCCGCAGACGCCGTAGCCGAGCACCGCGCGCAAGGCGTTGTTGAACAGTTCCCAGGCCGGGATCTGCGGCGCGATGCGCGCGATCCAGATCACCGACAGCGGCCACATCACCAACAAGCCCAGCGTGTAGCCCACGGTCACGCCCATCACGCCCCACAGCGAGCCGGCGAAGATGCAGGCGATCAGCATGACTCGCCCGACCACCGAATACACCAGTTGCTGGCGCATCAGGCCCAGCGCCAGGAACACCCAGTAAGTGGCGTAGGACGCGGTCTGGAAGATGCCGCCGAGCGTCAGTACCTGGAACAGCGGCACTGCCGGCCGCCACTGTTCGCCCAGCACCAGCACGATCAACGGCATCGCCAGCGCGCAGGCGAAGGAGAACAGCGCGACGATCAGGTGCACCATCACCGTCTGCCCGCGCAGCAGGAAGTTGCCGAAGCGCGGCGGATCGTCCTGTAGCTGCGACAGCACCGGCAGCGCCACCGAGGTGGCCGGTGCGTTGATCTGGTTCAGCGGCATCATCAGCAGCTGGAACGCGCGGTTGTACAGGCCCAGCGCCTCGGCGCCGATGCGGTGGCCGATGATCACCTGGCCGACGTTGCGGCTGGCGTAGCCGAGCAGCTGCGCGGCCATCAGGTTCCAGCCGAAGCTCAGGAAGGTGCGCATCGGCGCATCGCGCCGGTAGCCGCGCGGCAGCCAGCGCGCGCAGGCGCCGGCGATCAGCAGATTGACCAGCGCCTGCACCACCTGCTGCCAGACCAGCGCCCAGTAGCCGTAGCCGGCCAGGGCCACGCCGACGCCGGCCAGCAGGCCCAGCACCTGCGCGCCGACGTCGCTCAGCGAGACCTGGCCGAAGCGCAGCGCACGGCTCAGGTGCGCGCGATACTGCGTGGTCATGCCGTTGAACAGGAAGGTCACCGCCAGCGCCTGCGAGATGCCGAGCAGGGCCGGCTCGCGGTAGAAGTGCGCGATCCACGACGAGGACAGGAACACCACGATCGCCAACGCCAGGCCGATGCCGCTGTTGATCCAGAACAGGTTGTCGCGCTGCTCGCGGCTGACGTGCTTGGCCTGGATCGCCGCCGAGGACAGGCCGAAGTCGCGCAGGATCTCGGCCATGCCGACGATCGCCGTCACCATCGCCATCAGGCCGTAGTCGTAGGGCGTCAGCAGCCGCGCCAGCAGAATGATGCCGCCGAACTGCACCACCATCTTGGCCAGCTGCCCGGCCATGGTCACCGCCGCGCCGCCGGCGGCGCGCGCGCCCAGTCCGGGTTGCGGCGCTGCCGGCCGCGGGGTCTCGGCGCTGCTCATGCGTCCTCCCCGCGGCGCGCGGTCAGCGCCTGCAGATAGCTGCGGTAGTGCTGTAGGCCGATGCCGTTCCAGTCGCGCCGCGACAGGTCCGGCACGGCGTCGGCGGGCACCTGCTGCGCCTGCGCCAGGGCCTGCGCCAGTTGCGCCGCATCCAGCTCGCCCTGGTACAGCTGCACCCACTGCGCGCCGACTTCGTCGGCGATAGCGGCATTGGCCTCGCTCCACGGCGCCAGCACCGGGCGCGCCAGCGACAGCGCCAGCAGCAGGGTGCCGGAGTTGTGCATCTGCCGGTACGGCAGCACTACCAGTTCCGCCTCCCCGACCTCCTGCGCCAGCACCGCGTCCTCCACGTACTGCAGGCGTGCACTGATCCGCGGGTCCTCGGCGCAGGCGCGCTCGACCACGCCGCGGATCTGCGCATCGATCGGGTTGCCGGCGATGCGCAGGCTGAGCTGGGGATCGGGCAATGCGCCGAACGTCGCGATCAACGTCTCCACGCCCTTGTACGGGCGCAGCAGCCCGAAATGCAGCAGGCGCCCGGGGACACGCGGCGGTTGCGGCAGCGGCGCGTACCAGTCGCGGTAATGGCCGTGCAGGATGGTGTCGGTGGCCGGCGCGCGTGCGGGCGTGGTCGCATTGATGCGGATCCAGCGCGCGGTCTGGCGGTCGATCCAGCGCAGCAGCAGGCGTTCGCGCCAGCCCTTGTCCTCGTGCGGCGCCACGTTGTGCAGGGTGCGCACCAGCGGCACGCCGGCCAGGCGCAGGCGCAGCAGCAGAACGGCGACACAGAACTGCTTGGCCAGCGTGCCGAGCGCCGTGCGATGCCGCAGCAGGTACTCCGGCCAATGCAGATGCAACACGTCGTAGCGCGACAGCAGCGCCGCGCGCATCGAGAAGAAGCGCAGTTGCACCTGCGGCGGCAACGCCGCGTAGAGCTGGGTCAGATAGGGATTGGTGGTCGCGGTCGGACGCTCGGTGGACAGCAGCACGGTGACCGCCGGCGCGGCCTGCTGCGACGTGCCATGGCGCTGGCTCTCGCCGCTCATCGGCCGCCCTCCGTGCCGCCCAGCGCCAGGCGATATTCGTCCAGATAGGCGCCGACCACACGGTCCCAGTCGTAGCGATGCGCGTAGGCCATTGCCGCTGCGCGCTGCGCGGCAAAGTCCGCATCGGTGCCGGCGGCGAAGGCACGAACGGTGGCCGCGGCTGTCTGCGCATCGGCCGGATCGACCAGCACGCCCTGCCCCGACTCGCGCTGCAGGCGCGCAAACGGCGGGATGTCGCTGAGGATCGGCAGCAGCCCCGCGCTCATCGCTTCCACCGCGGCCAGGCCGAACCCCTCGTGCCGCGACAGGCAGACGAAGTACTGCGCGCTGCCGAGCAGTTGCGCCAGTTGCGCCTGGGTCGGCGCCACCTGCAGGCGTACCCGCTGCTGCAGGCCGCGCTCGGCGATCGCCTGCTGCAGGTCGGCCATGCTGAAGTCGTATTCGCGCCCGGCCACGATCAGTTGCCAGGCCGGATCCTGCGCGGCCAGCGCGCGCACCAGGTCCAGGGTCTCCAGCAGGCCCTTGTTGACCGACCAGCGCCCGAAGTAGATCAGCGTGCGCCCCGGCGTGGCGCTGCCCTGCCCGGCGAACTTGTCCACGTCCACCCCGTTCTCGATCACCCGCAGCCGCTGCGGCGCGACCACCTGCGAGAACAGCTGGCCGTCGTTCTCACTGGTCGCCACCACCCGCGCGTAGGCAAGTGCGGAGGCACGGGTGAGGGTCTTGAACCAGAGCATCTTCAGGCGCGAGGCATAGGTGGTATGGAAGAAACCGCCATGGGTAGAGACGATCATCGGCACACGGTGCAGCGGCCGGGTCAGGGCCAGGAAGTCGTAGAAGAAATCGATGCCGTGCACGTGCAGCAGATCCGCGCCGCGCACTGCCGACAAAACAGACGGCGCCAGCGGGTAGCGCGAGGAGCCGCGGTACGGCAAGCGCACGATCGGCACACCCTGATGGCTGTCGCGCGGCGCCAGCCGCTGCTGCGGATCGGTGAACACCCGCTCCAGACTCACCACTTCGACCTGGTCGCGGCCCTGCTGCAGATGGCGGCGCGCGATATTCAGCACCACCTCTTCCATGCCGCCGACCGACGGATGGAACTGGCGCACCACGTGCACCACCTTCATGCCCGGCCTCCATCGCGCCCGTGCACGGCCCGCAACGCCGCCGTCATGCCGTCGCTCCCGCGACCGCGCTGCGACGCACGCCGATCATCCACGGCGCGATCCGCACCAGCACCACGCGGATCGGCACGCTGGCCAGTACCGCCAGCACACTCACCGACACCGCCCAGGCCGGTCCCCAGGCATCGCCGCGGACCAGACCGGTGCGGGCGGCGACGCCGGCCATCACCGAGAACAGCAAGGTGTGCGTGCACAGGATCAGCAAGGTGTTGCGCCCGATCCACTGCAGCCAGCCCCAATGCTGCACCAGCCCAGCAACGCACAGCGCCATGGCGCTGCCGAGCAGGCTGGCGGCAAGGAACTCCAGCGGGGAATCGCCGAACTTGAGCATGTTCACGTCCACGCGGCCGTTGTGCCAGGCGATCGCGAACCAGGCCGCGCCCAGCAGCACCGCCGCCAGCGCATTGCCGGCCGGCCGTGCCGGCCACCACTGCGCCCGCGTGGCCGCGAGCGCACCGATCGCGAAGAAGCACAGCGCCACCGGCAGCACGTCCAGGGAGAACGGCAGGCGCATGTCCTGCCCCGGGAACCAGCACGCCCAGCCCCAGGCCAGCGGCAACGACAGCCCGGCCAGCACAGGCAAGGACAGCGTCCGACGCAGCGCCAGATACGCCAGCGTGGTCACGAACAGCGCCGGCAGGAACCACAGCGCCGGCATCACGTAGAGCTTGGGGCCGATGCCGCTGACCAGGCCCAGCAGCGGCTCCCACCACGGCCGGTCGCCCCACAGCTGCGCCTTGCTGCCGATATGCCGGGTCAGCATCCAGTACGCGTAGGCGACGAAGAAGAACGCCACGTACGGCAGCAGCAGGCTGCGCGCCAGCTTGCCGACCGTGGCCAGGGTCAGCGGGCGGTTGCCGAAGGCCTCGCCGACCCAGCCCGACAGCAGGAAGAACATCGGCACGTGGAAGCTGTAGGCCAGGATCACGTAGGCGTGCGGAATGCCCTTGGCATGCCCGAACACCACCAGCAGGATCGCGATCGCCTTGGCCGCATCGATGCGCATGTCGCGCGGCGCGCTCGCCCGTGCGCTGCGCCCCTGCGCCGGCACGGACGCGGAGACGGCCGTGGCGGGCGCGCTCATGCCGGCACCGCCGGGATGCGGGGAGCCGGCGCCGCAGGCACTGCGGCTGACTCGCGCAGGCGCGGCGCCATCTGCCACAGGCACCCGCAGACGAACCACCACAGCGCCGCAGTCTTGATCGAGAAATAGCCGTTGGAAACCAGCAGACTCAGCGAGAAGGCGAAGATCAGCAGGTTCTTGAACAACTGCCCTTCGATGGTGCGCATCAGCATCGCGAACGAGTACGCCAGCAGAAACGCCAGCACCAAGAGCACCGACTGCGAGGAGATGAAGTAGGCGATGCCGCTGTCGAAGTAGCGGTACGGCTGGTCCACGTCCAGCCCCATCCACGCTTCGGCGCTCATCCTGCGGATCGAATCGACGGTGAAGAACACCCGCCCCAGCGTGGTGTCCTCATAGCTCTGGATGCCGGAGGCCCACACCAGCAGCCACGCCCCGCCCATCACCGCGAAGAAGATCAAGAAGCCCAGGCGCTGGTCCATGCGCAGCAGCAGCGGACTCAGCAGCGCCATCATCACGCAGGTACCGGCGGCCAGGCGCCCGTCCGAGGCCACGATCAGGAAGCCGATCATCGCCACCGAGGCGACGATCGCGAACGGCCGCATCCAGCGCCAGAACGTCAGCAGGATCGCGGTGAAGAAGATGATGAAGTTGCCCATCGTCACCGGCTCGATGAACACCGAGGAGGCGCGCGGCAGGTTCGAGGACGGCAGGAAGTTGCGCGCGCCGGGCCTCGTGGCGCTGACGAACAGGTTGCTGTCCTGGTTCCAGAAGCTCGACGCGCTGGCGCCGCGCGCGTTGACGAAATAGCTCTTGGGGTTGACCACGTCGCCGTAGACCTTGGGCAGCGCCAGTTCGAACACCGCCACCAGCGACACCAGCAGCGCCATGCGCACGAACATGCGCGGCAGCGAGCCGGTATAGGCCGCGCCCAGCATCAGGAAGGCGAACGGGATCAGCGCATCGCGGAAGAACTTCGGATCCAGCGTCCAGGCCATGAACAGGCGCACCAGCATCAGCAGCGCCAGCAGCGCGATGCCGGTGAACACCATCGCCATGCGCTTGCGGTCCAGCGCGCGCAGGCCGAGCAGGAAGCAGGCGGCGTACACCGCCAGTTCCACCGCGTAGGTCATCGCCGGGCTGACCCGGAACACCTTGGCGTTGATCACCGCCAGCACGAAGTTGTAGCCGACCGCGAACAGCAGCACCAGCTCGATCAGCAGGTTGCGGCGCTGCTCGCGCAGCGGCATGTCCGGCGCGCTCAGCATGCGCACCTCGCTGCGGCGACGGCGCATCGCGCGACGACGCCACGCTGGACGCGTGCCAGGCGTGGCGCCGTCGCGCGATGCGCCAGCCCATTCGGTGCAGGCAATGCAGGAACGACGGCGACGCGGAGGCGGCGCCGGCGCTGTACACGGTCGGCGGGAAGAAAACGCATCGGGCGCATCAGTAGGCGGTCTTCTGCCCGAGCACCTTGAACGCGGTCAGCACGATGATCCGCGTGTCCAGCCACAACGACCAGCGGCGGATGTAGTCCAGGTCGTACTGGATGCGCTTCTTCATCGTGCGCAGTTCCGGCGTCTCGCCGCGGAAGCCGTTGACCTGCGCCCAGCCGGTGATGCCCGGCTTGACGTAGTGCCGCTGCATGTAATGGTGGATCAGCTTTTCGTAGTGGGTGTTGTGCTGCGCCGCGTGCGGACGCGGCCCCACCACAGACATGCTGCCGCCGAGCACGTTGAACAGCTGCGGCAGCTCGTCCAGGCTGGTGCGGCGCAGGAACGCACCGAAGCGGGTTACCCGGCTGTCGCCGCGCGTGGCCTGCACCACCACGTCGCTGGGCTCCTGCTGCACACGCATGGAGCGGAACTTGTACATGTAGAACTCGCGCCCGCCCAGGCCGTGGCGGCGCTGGCGAAAGAACACCGGACCCGGCGAGCTCAGCTTCACGCCCACCGCGATCGCCAGCATCAGCGGCCACAGCACGGCCAGTGCGGCCAGGGCCAGCAGCTTGTCCTGCAGCGCCTTGGCAACCACGAAGTAGGTGTTGCGGTCCACGCCGCCCTGGCGCAGGTTGATCACCGGTACGTTGCCGATCTGGTCGCCGGACTGGTTGAGCATGCCGAAGTCGAACAGATCGGGAATCAGCCGGACCTGGATCGGATAGCGGTCCATGCGCTGCAGCAGCTGCTTGATATGGTCGCGTTCGCCCAACGGCAACGAGATCCACACCTGCTCGACCTGGTGGTCGTCGAGGTAGTCGATCAGCGCGTCGGCGGTGCCCTCGCCCAGGCACTGCAGCTTCTGCGGATGGTCGGCCACCGACAGGTCGTAGTCGCTGCTGAAGTAGCCCACCACCTGCATGCCCACCCAGGGATTGCGGCTCAGGTAGTTGTGGATCTTCACCACCGGATGGCGCAGGCCAACCACGACCACGCGCTGCACGTCCACGCCTTCCGAGCGCAGCCGGTTGAGCACGCCGCGCACCAGGGTGCGCGAG
Source organism: uncultured Xanthomonas sp. (assembly GCF_964278005.1). Taxonomy (NCBI): domain Bacteria; kingdom Pseudomonadati; phylum Pseudomonadota; class Gammaproteobacteria; order Lysobacterales; family Lysobacteraceae; genus Xanthomonas; species uncultured Xanthomonas sp. The sequence continues at coordinate 94,558 of NZ_CAXYKF010000015.1, read as the reverse complement.
AGCAGCAGCGTCGCCAGGCTGGTGACGAACCAGGTGCCGATCCACAGCCGCGAGACCTGCTGGCCGAACTGCACCACGAAGGCATGCATGGCGAACAGGGCGAACACACCGCCACAGGCCAGGCTCAACACCATCATCTCGCGCAACAGGCCGCGCCCGCGCCAGCTGCGGTACAGCGGGAACAGCGCGAAGCAGATCACCGCGTACAGCAGGGTGGTGCCAATCGCCACCCGGTAGGCCGGTTCCGGCATCCAGGTGCCGAACAGCAACCGGTGGGTGAGCAACGCGCCGCCGACCATGACGGTCAGGTCGGACACGCGCAACAGGATGTCTGCCGCGGCCGCGTACTTGGACAACATGCGCGGCGAGGAGGTCGTATAGGTGGCGCTACTCAGGTCTGCCAAAAGCATGATCGGGATTCCTATCCAAACCCGGTCGATCGGCATGCGGGGGAACATGCGACGCCGCCGGGCCTCGATTTCGCCTGCCTGTGGACCGCTGCGGCGCCTCCCTCGCCGACCCCAGGTCCACGGCAGCCCGTGATTACTTCAACAGAACAACGTCTTCGTACAACCGCGCTGGAAAATAATGGAGCACCTCATTGCCTAGCTGAACCACGTATCACCTCACTGAAGACTGTGCGTCGAACCGATGCCGTTGTGTGCGGTGCGGCACGCACCCGCGCCTCGCGCGGTGCGGCGCGCCATGACACCGCGACATCACGCCGAGGCCGCCGCCGCGGCTTCGGCCTCGCGGATGAAGTAGCGCACCAGCGCCACCGCCACCGCCAGGAACAGGCCGAACACGAAGGCCAGCGCCAGGCCGAGCAGCTTCTTCGGCGAACTCGGCTTGCCCGGCACATCGGCGCGGTCGACGATCGAAATGTTGTTGGTGCCCACGTTGCCGACCACGCCGATCTCCTTGTAGCGCTGCAGCAGCGCGTCGTAGAGCTGGCGGTTGGTGTCGGCCTCGCGGCGCAGCATGGTGTAGCGGATGCTGCGGGTCTGCAGGTCCAGTTCGTCGTTCTTCAGCGCGGCGATGCGGTCGGCCAGCAAGGTTTCCTGCTGACGCGCCGACTCGTAGTCGTTCTTCAGCGCGCTGCGGATGTTGGCGACCTCGTCGGCGATCTGCCGCTTGGTCTCGGCGATCTGGTTCTGCAGGCGCTGCATCTCCGGGTAGCCGGGCTGGAACGTCGCCAACTTCTGCTGGTAATCGGCGGTCATCTTGGCCTGCTCGGCGCGCAGATTCTGGATCAACGGGTTGCTGACCACCTGCGGCAGGCCCATGCCGTCGCCGATGCCGGCCTGGCGCCAGGCCGCCTCGGCCTTGATCCGCGCATCCTGCGCCGCGGCCAGGCGCACATTCAGTTCGCTCATGTTCTGCGTCGGCAGCGAGGGCTTGTCCTCGCCCATCGACACGATCTGTTCCTGGCTGGAATAGTCGACCGCGTTCTTCTCCGACTCCTCGACCTTGTCGCGCAGCTGCGCCAGGCGTTCGGACAGGTAGCGCGCGGCGAACGAGGACGCCTGCAGGCGGCGTTCCTGGGTCGAGGCGATGAACATCTTGGCGTAGGTGTTGGCCACGCGCGTGGCCAGCACGCGGTCGGGCGAATCGAAGTTGATCCGCACCAGGCGCGAGTCGCGCACCGGCTCGATGGTCAAGGCGTCCAGCACCGGACCGACCAGCGCGTTCTCCGCCGCGGCGGCACGCGCCTGCGGCGTCGGCGCACGCCCGTCGCCGTTGTCCTGCAGCTTCTCCAGGGCTTCATCGACCAGCGGCTTGAACGCCGGCGCCTCGGTCAGCTTGGCCTCGCGAATCACCTGCCGCGCCAGCGACCGGCTGCCGAGCAGTTCGTACTGCGTCTGGTAGAAGTCGCGATCCTGCGGCGATTCCACCGGCATCAGGTTGGCGACATTGGCGACGTTGAGCGATTCGCGCTCGATCTGCAGCACGCTGGTGGCGCGGTACTTCGGCGTCATGAGCAGGAGGACCAGCAACGCCAGCAGGACGACTGCCCCGGTGATGCCGATGATCAGCCAACGCTGCCGGTACAGCGCATTCCAGTAATCCAGCAGGCCGATGTCGGCCGGGCTCAGCGGGGCACCCACAGGACGCGGGCGCGGCGCGGAAACGGGAGGCAAGGTGGAGGCGCTCATCGGTAGGCCCTCCAGACCATCACGAACGGGGTCAGCTGCACCACGGTGCGCAGCAGTACCAGCGCATCGGAGCGGTACACCACCACGATGTCGCCGCCGTAGATCGCCGGATCCGGCGCGGCGCCCTTCTGGATATCGCGCAGATCGAAACGCGCCAGCATCTTCTGCCCGCCCACCGTGCGGAACACCACCACATTGCCGCGGCTGGCCACGTCGCTGACGCCCTTGCCCAGCGACAGCGCCTGCTGCAGGGTCAAGGCGGAGCCCTGGATGGGATAGATGCCCGGCTCGCTGACCGCACCGGTGACCGTGACCCGGTTGCCGGTGAACTCGTCGACCAGCACCGACACCTGCGGGTTCTGCAGATAGCCGTTGCGGTAGCGGTCGGCGATCTCCTTCTGCAGCGCATTGACGCTGGAGCCGGCGGCCTTCACGTCGCCGATCAGCGGCAACGAGATGCGGCCCTCGTTGTCGACCCGCACCTGCCGTTCCAGATCGTCGACCTGGAACACCTTGACCGTCAGCAGGTCGCCCGGGCCGAGCAGGTATTCCGGCTTGCCCATTGAAGCGGCAAGCGGATCGCCTGCCGGCAGGTCGGTACGCATCGCCGGCCCGCTGCTGCATGCGGACAGCAGCCCCAGGCAGAACAGGGCAAGCGCCCATTGGAAGGTCACGGAAAGTTTACCCATGCGCGATGCTGATGCCCTCTGTCGATTGGTTTTCGAAGCGCCGCACTCCCCCAGCCGGCCAGGGTTCCGTTCCCGGTCGGAGGATGATTACGGTGTCAATTCCTGCCTGGGACGAACGGCCCTGGCCAACAGCGAAGCTTCGTGTTGCAACGCACTATGGCACAGGCATCTGCCGCCACCAAGGCGTTACCCGACATTTTTTTGACGCAGTAACGTGAGGGTTCAACTACATGTCCGGCTATTCAGCGTAGCAAGGACCCGTGAACGTTCCATCGACGCGATGTTAACGTGATCAATGTCAAGGCATTGACGCTGCGCAGCTCCCAGTTCCCATGGGGCTTTCCGCTCTGGTGGGGCGACGACCTCGTCGCGGGACAGCGCAATCCCGCGCATTTTGTCTACGGCGACGCGCCAGCCTCCCTGCGCCGATACAGATCGCCCTATGTCGCGATACCGACACGCGTTGCCATCCCGGCGGGCAGCCCATTGCCGACACCGGCCGCACGCGCGCCGCCGATCCGACGCGCCCAAACAAAAAGGCCCATGTCGCAGACATGGGCCTTCGAAAGATGGTCGGGGTAGCCGGATTCGAACCGACGACCACTAGTCCCCCAGACTAGTGCGCTACCAGGCTGCGCTATACCCCGATGTGTTGCGTCTCCGCCGTCATGGCGGACCCGCCTCGCGGCGAGTTGGCAATTATAGCGGGTTTGCCGCTGGCATTCCTAGCGGCGGTGGCGCCGCCCTGGTTCAACGCCGCAGCAACTGCAGGACTTCTTCCAGTTCCTGCCGCACCTGCTTGATGATCTGGTTGCTCAGCGCCGATTCCTGGCGGGCGCCCTCGCCTTCCAGGCGCAGCCGCGCACCGCCGATGGTGTAGCCCTGTTCGTACAGCAGGCTGCGGATCTGCCGCACCATCAGCACGTCGTGGCGCTGGTAGTAGCGCCGATTGCCGCGCCGCTTGACCGGTTCCAGGCTGGGAAATTCGGTCTCCCAGTAGCGCAGCACGTGCGGCTTGACGTCGCACAGCTCGCTGACCTCACCGATGGTGAAGTAGCGCTTGGCCGGAATCGGCGGAAGTTCGCGGTTACTGCCCGGGTCCAGCATATGCCTCCACTCGCTCCTTGAGCTTCTGTCCGGGGCGGAAGGTCACCACCGTCCGCGCCGAAATCGGGATCTCTTCGCCGGTCTTGGGATTGCGGCCGGGCCGTTGGTTCTTGCGGCGCAGGTCGAAGTTGCCGAAACCGGACAGCTTCACCTGCCGCCCCTGCTCGAGCGCGTCGCGCAGCACGTCGAAGAACGCATCGACGAATTCCTTGGCCTCGCGCTTGTTCAGCCCGACTTCGTCGAACAACCGCTCGGCCATTTCCGCTTTGGTCAACGCCATTGCCCTGCTATCCCCTGTCCTTCTCAACCACGCATCCGCGCGTCGTGTTCCCGCGCCAGCGCGGCCACCGCATCGGCGACCACCGCCTCCACGTCGCGGTCTGTCAGAGTGCGCGTGTTGTCCTGCAAAATCAAGCCCATAGCGAGACTCTTGCAACCAGCCTCGACCCCCGCGCCGACGTAGCGGTCGAACAGCACCACCTCGCGCAGCAAGGGCCCCACCGCCGCGCGCACGCTGCGCGCCAGCGCCGCCCAACTGACCGCGTCCGGCACCACGACCGCCAGGTCGCGGCGCACCGACGGGAACCGCGACAGCTCGGCGGCGCGCGGCAAGGCACGCGCGGCCAGCGGCGCCAGGTCCAGCTCGAACGCCAGCACGTCCACGTCGATCTGCGTCGCCTGCAGCAGCCGCGGATGCAACTGGCCGATCCAGCCGATCCGGGTCTCCTCGCGATACACGTCGGCCGACCGGGTCGGATGCGCGAACGGGTGCGTGGACGCGCGGTAGTCCAGGCGCGCGCCGGATGCCGCAGCCAGGGACTCGAGGTCGCCCTTGAGATCATGGAAATCGACCTTGCGCGCCGGCAGGCCCCACTGCAGGGCGTCGGCATCGCCGCACACCGCCGCCGCCACCCGCTGGGTCTCGGTCGGCGCGGCACCGGCCTCCGCCGCCGCGGCGAACACCTTGCCCAGTTCGAACAGGCGCACGCGCCCGGCCTGGCGCGCGGCATTGCGGCCCAGCGCCGCGACCAGCCCCGGCAACAGCGACGGACGCATCACCGCCAGTTCGGCGCTGAGCGGATTGGCCAGGGCCACGCGCGGCTCGTGCAGCCCCCACTGGTCCAGCAGCGCGGCATCGACGAAGGCGTAGTTGATGGTTTCCAGCAGCTCGCGCGCCAGCAACTGCCGGCGCACGCTGCGCTCGTCCAACTGGGTCTCGCTGTCCATGGCGATGCGCGTGGCGCCGCCGGGCAAGGTGGTCGGCAGGCGGTCGTAGCCGTGGATGCGCGCCAGTTCCTCGATCAGATCCTCTTCGATGGCGATATCGAAGCGGCGACTGGGTGCGGTGACCTGCCAGCCATCGGCCGATGCAGTCACCTCCATGCCCAGCGCGCGCAGGATGCGCTCCACGTCGGCGTCGGCGATCTCGATGCCGAGCACGCGCAGGATGCGCGCGCGGCGCAGCGCGATCGGCGCCGGCGCTGGCAGGAATTCGGGCAAGGCGGCCTCGACCACTGGGCCGGCCCGCCCGCCGGCCAGCTCCAGCACCAGCCGCGTGGCCAGCTCCAGTGCCTGCCGCGGCAGCGCCGGGTCGACGCCACGCTCGAAACGGTGGCCGGCATCGGTGTGCAGGCCGAGCTTGCGGCCGCGGCCCATGATCGCCGCCGGCGCGAAATGCGCCGCCTCCAGGAATACGTGGCGGGTGGCTTCGGTGACGCGGGTGGCGTGGCCGCCCATCAGCCCGGCCAGCGCCACCGGCCGATCGGCGTCGGTGACCAGCAGGAAGGCCGGATCCAGTGCCGCCTCGCGGCCATCGAGCAGGGTCAGGGTCTCGCCGTCGCGCGCATGGCGCACGCCGACCGGGCCCTGCAAGGTGTCCAGGTCGAAGGCATGCATCGGCTGGCCAAGCTCCAGCATCACGTACTGGGTGATGTCCACCAGCAGCGACAGCGGACGCACGCCGCTGCGGCGCAGGCGCTCGGCCATCCACAGCGGCGTCTTCGCCGCCGGATCCAGGTCCTCGACCACGCGGCCGCAGTAACGCGGCGCGTCGGCGCCCGCGTCCAGCGCCACCGCCAGCGTGCGCTCGCTGCTCACCGCCGCCGGCGTCACCGCCAGCGGCAGCACGTAGCTGCCGCAGGCCGCGGCCACGTCGTAGGCGATGCCGCGCACGCCGAAGCAGTCGGCGCGGTTGGGGGTGAGCTTGATCTCGATGCTGGCGTCGGGCAGGCCCAGATACTCGATCAGCGCCTGGCCGATCGGCGCATCGTCGGGCAGTTCGAACAGGCCGGACGCGTCGCTGTCCAGGCCCAGCTCCTTGGCCGAGCACAGCATGCCGTTGGACGCGATGCCGCGCAGCTTGGCCGGCTTGATTGCGATGCCGCCGACCTGCGCACCGACCAGCGCCAGCGGCGCAACCAGGCCCGCGCGCGCATTGGGCGCGCCGCAAACGATCTGCAGCAATTCGCCCTGCCCGGCATCGACCCGGCACACCTGCAGCCGGTCGGCCTCGGGATGCGGCGCAGCCTCGACGATCCGCGCCACCACCACCTGTTGCAGGCCGTCGCCGAGCGGCACGACCTCCTCGACCTCCAGGCCGATGGCGGTCAGGGTCGCGGTGAGCTGCTCACGCGTGGCCTGGGTCGGAACGTGGCTGCGCAGCCAGTTTTCGCTGAATTTCATGGAAGGGCCGGGAATCGGGAGTGGAGAATGGGGAATCGAAGACGCGGTCTACTAGGAACGGAAACGGAGAGGGGAAACGAGCCTTTGCGTTGCTTTGCCCATTCCCGATTCCCGTTTCCCGACTCCCAGCCTCAAGCAAACTGCCGCAGGAACCGCACGTCGTTCTCGAAGAAGGCGCGCAGGTCGTTGACGCCGTAGCGCAGCATCGCGAAGCGCTCCACGCCCATGCCGAAGGCGAAGCCGGTGTAGCGCTCGGGGTCGATGCCGACGTTGCGCAGCACGTTCGGGTGGACCATGCCGCAGCCGAGCACTTCCAGCCAGCGGGTGCTGCCGTCGGGCTGCTGCCAGGCGATGTCGACCTCGGCGCCGGGCTCGACGAAGGGGAAGTAACTGGGACGGAAGCGCATCTGGAAATCGCGCTCGAAGAACGCGCGCACGAATTCGGCCAGGGTGCCCTTGAGGTCGGCGAAGGTCGCGTGCTCGTCGACCAGCAGGCCTTCGACCTGATGGAACATCGGCGAATGGGTCTGGTCGCTGTCGCTGCGGTAGACCTTGCCGGCGGCGATCATGCGCAGCGGCGGCGCATGTTCCCCCATGTAGCGCACCTGCACGCCCGAGGTGTGGGTGCGCAGCAGGCGGCCGTCGCCGAAATAGAAGGTGTCGTGCATCGCCCGCGCCGGGTGGTGCGGCGGGAAATTCAACGCCTCGAAGTTGTGCCAGTCGTCCTCGATCTCGGGGCCGTCGGACAACTCGTAGCCCAGCCGCGCGAAGATCTCGGTGATGCGCTCCAGGGTGCGGGTGACCGGATGCAGCCCGCCGCGTTCGCCGCGCCGCCCCGGCAGGGTCACGTCGATGCGCTCGGCGGCCAGGCGCGCGTCCAGCGCCGCGGTTTCCAGCAGCGTGCGCCGCTCGGCCAGCGCGGCGGACACCGTGTCGCGCGCGCGGTTGATCGCCTCGCCGGCCAGCTTGCGCTGCTCCGGCGCCAGCGCGCCGAGCTGCTTGAGCTGAGCGGTGATGCTGCCGCTCTTGCCGAGCAGCGCGACCCGCAGTTGCTCCAGCGCCTCCGGACTCTGCGCCGCGGCGATGTCCGCCAGCGCCTGCCCGCTCAGGGAATCGATCTCACTCATTGCACTCGCGCCTCACTGCTCCGGCCGAACCCGTGGCCACCGTGTCCCGCCGATGCGGAACCTCCCTACCCGGCAGGCGCCCCGTCGCCGGGGTGCCCAAAAACGCAAAAGGGGAAGGACTTGCGCCCTTCCCCTGCATGCCTGCGATGGCTCCCGCCGAAACCCCGCACGTGGACGCACGGGTTTCTGCAGGGACTCGCAAACTTATGCCGCCAGCGCGCCCTTCGCCTTCTCCGCCAGGGCGGCAAAGCCCTGTGCGTCGTGCACGGCGATGTCCGCCAGCACCTTGCGGTCGAGGGTGATGCCGGCCTTGAGCAGGCCGTTCATGAAACGGCTGTAGCTCATGCCGTTGATGCGGGCCGCCGCATTGATGCGGGTGATCCACAGCGAACGGAAATTGCGCTTCTTCTGCTTGCGGCCGATGTAGGCGTACTGCTGCGCCTTGATCACCGCCTGCTTGGCGACGCGGAAGACCTTGCGACGGGCGTTGTAGTAGCCCTTGGCGAGGTTCAGAACTTTCTTGTGACGACGGCGCGCCTGGACGCCACGCTTGACTCGAGCCATGGTTCAGTCCTCAGAGGTAGGGAAGCATACGGTCCAGACGGCCTGCGTCCTCGGCACGGACGTGGTTCGTCTGCCGCAGGTTGCGCTTCCGCTTGGTCGCTTTCTTGGTGAGGATGTGGCTACGGTTGGCGTGGCCGGCCTTGTACTTGCCGGAGGCGGTCTTGCGGAAACGCTTGGCCGCCGCCCGGTTGGTCTTGATCTTGGGCATTGCAATGTCCTTGATGGTGTTTTGTCACTGGTCAGGGCGGTGGCTGCGCCACACTTTCCGTCCGTGCCCTTACCTGCTTGTAAGCCCTTGATCCACTGAGGATCCGGGCGGGTCCTATTGCCGCGCGAGCGGCAAACCCGATGAACTGGGCCGCGCATTATGCCAGGGCTTGGAATGCCTTGCAAATCATGCGGTTCGGGTGGGCGCGCATTGGCGCGCCGGGAATCGAGAATGGGGAATGGGGAATCGAAAACGGCGCGCACGGGGTCACCACGCAGCCTGCGCCGGGGCAAAAACGCCGGGATGACCATGTCGGTGGGCGCCCAGGCAGCCGCGCGCCCGCACGGGGCGGGGCGCGATCCTGGCCTGGGTCAGCGCTTCTTCGGCGCGATCATCATCACCATCTGCCGGCCTTCCAGGCGCGGACGCGATTCGATGACGATGTCTTCGCCCAGATCGGCCTCGATCCGCGCGGCCATTTCGCGACCGAGCTCCTGATGGCTCATCTCGCGACCGCGGAAACGGATGTTGACCTTGACCTTGTCGCCTTCCTCGATGAAGCGGCGCATGTTGCGCAGCTTGATCTGGTAATCGCCTTCGTCGGTGACCGGACGGAACTTGATTTCCTTGATCTCGACCTGCTTGGTCTTCTTCTTGGCTTCGTTGGCCTTCTTCTGCTGCTCGAACTTGAACTTGCCGAAGTCCATGATCTTGCAGACCGGCGGATCGGCCTGCGGCTGGATCTCGACCAGATCGAGTCCATCCTCTTCGGCCAGCGCCAGCGCTTCGTCGCGGGTCAACACGCCGACCATCTCGCCGTCCGCGCCGATCACGCGCACGCGCGGCACGCGGATCTCTTGGTTCTTGCGGTTCTGTTTGTTGTCAGGGGTACTGATGTTGCAATCTCCCAGGGGAATCGGACTGGCGCGGACGGAGGCTCCGTCCGTGCCAGGGTGGTGTCACGCCAACTGCTCGGCGCGCAGCCGGTCGGCGAAGGCGGCGACCGACATGGTGCCCAGATCCTCCCCCGATCGCGTACGGACCGCAATCGCGCCGTTTTCCGTCTCGCGGTCGCCCGCGACCAACAGGTACGGCACCCGCTGCAGCGTGTGTTCGCGAATCTTATAACCGATTTTTTCGTTCCGCAAATCGGCCTCGATGCGGAAGCCTTGATTTGCAAGGAGTTTCCGCACGTTGTCTACATAGTCTGCCTGCGCGTCCGTGATGTTCATGACCACGGCCTGCACCGGCGCCAGCCAGGCCGGGAACATGCCGGCGTGGTGCTCGATCAGGATGCCGATGAACCGCTCCATCGAGCCGACGATGGCCCGGTGCAGCATGACCGGAGGCTTCTTCTGGCTGTGCTCGTCCACGTACTCGGCGCCGAGGCGGCCGGGCATCATGAAATCCACCTGCATGGTGCCGAGCTGCCAGGTGCGGCCGATCGCGTCCTTGAGGTGGTACTCGATCTTCGGGCCGTAGAAGGCGCCCTCGCCCGGCAGTTCCTGCCACTCCACGCCGCAGGCGCCGAGCGCGGCGCGCAGCGCGGCCTCGGCCTTGTCCCAGGTGGCGTCGTCGCCCAGGCGCTTTTCCGGGCGCAGGGCGATCTTGATCTGGATGTCGTCGAAGCCGAAATCGCCGTACACCTTCAGCGCCTGCAGGTGGAAGGCGGTGACCTCGGCCTCGATCTGCTGCTCGGTGCAGAAGATGTGGCCGTCGTCCTGGGTGAAGCCGCGCACGCGCAGGATGCCGTGCAGCGCGCCGGACGGCTCGTTGCGGTGGCAGGCGCCGAATTCGCCGTAGCGGATCGGCAGGTCGCGGTAGCTGTGCAGGCCCTGGTTGAACACCTGCACGTGGCCGGGGCAGTTCATCGGCTTGACCGCGTAGGTGCGCTTCTCCGACTCGGTGAAGAACATGTTGTCCTGGTAGTTGTCCCAGTGGCCGGACTTCTGCCACAGCGACACGTCCAGGATCTGCGGGCAGCGCACCTCGCCGTAGCCGCTGTCGCGGTAGACCCTGCGCATGTACTGCTCGACCACCTGCCAGATCGACCAGCCCTTGGGGTGCCAGAACACCAGGCCCGGGCCCTCTTCCTGCAGGTGGAACAGGTCCTGCTGCTTGCCGATCTTGCGGTGGTCGCGCTTGTCGGCCTCCTCCATGCGCAGGATGTAGGCCTCGAGCTGCTTCTTGTCGGCCCAGGCGGTGCCGTAGATGCGCTGCAGCTGCTCGTTCTTGGCGTCGCCGCGCCAGTAGGCGCCGGAGATGCGGGTCAGCTTGAAGGCCTTGAGGAAGCGCGTGTTCGGCACGTGCGGACCGCGGCACATGTCCACGTATTCCTGGTGGTAGTACAGGCCCATCGCGGTGACGTCCTCGGGCATGTCCTCGATCAAGCGCAGCTTGTAGTCCTCGCCGCGCTGCTTGAACAGTTCGATCACCTCGGCGCGCGGGGTGACCTTCTTGATCACGTCGTAGTCTTGTGCGATCAGCTCCTGCATGCGCTTCTCGATCGCCGCCAGGTCCTCCGGGGTGAACGGGCGCTCGCTGTAGATGTCGTAGTAGAAGCCCTCGGCGATGACCGGACCGATCACCATCTTGACCTCGGGGTACAGCTGCTTGACCGCGTGGCCGACCAGGTGCGCGCAGGAGTGGCGGATGATCTCCACGCCTTCGGCGTCCTTGGCGGTGATCAGGCGCAGGCTGGCGTCGTGGTCGATGAGGTCACAGGCGTCGACCAGGCGGCCATCGACCTGACCGGCGATGGTCGCCTTGGCCAGGCCGGGGCCGATGGACTGGGCCACGTCCATGGGACTGACGGGATGTTCGAATTCGCGGCGGCTGCCGTCGGGGAGCGTGATCGTGATCATGGGAGTCGGCGGAAAGGGAAACTGGGGGATGACGTCCGCGCCACCTCGGCGGCAGGCCAGCCTGGGCGCGGGACAGAAAGAAGGCGCCACAAGGGCGCCTGCTCGGACAGCCTTGGGCGGGAACTCACGCGAGGGCGGTGGTAGTGCTCATGTCGCACGCTCGGCCGGCGTCGCCGCGGGCCACCCATGTCCGGATCAGGTCGAAGAGCAGGATGGTAAACCAGCTTTTACCAAAATGGTAATCGCGGTCTTTTACCAAAACGGTCATTCCTGGTATGCCGCCGAGGCCTTCGCTGCGCCGCAGCAAGAGCTACAGCAGCCGCCATGGCATGCTTCGCCGACGTTTTCTCCGCACCGGATGCGCCGTCATCAAAGGCAAGGCCACCTCACTGGACATCGCCTATCTCGCGGGCGTGTCGCAACCCACGGTCTCGCGCGCGCTGCGCGGCAGCCCGGCGGTCAACGAGCAGACCCGGCGCAAGATCCTGGCGATCGCGCGCGAGCTGAACTACAAAGTCGACAAGCACGCCTCCAGCCTGCGCCTGCGCAATGCCGGCACCCTGGCGTTGCTGTTCTTCGAAGACCCGACCACCGACGACTCGCTGATCAACCCGTTCTTCCACTCGATGCTGGGGTCGATCACCCGCGCCTGCGCCCGCCATGGCTACGACCTACTGGTGTCGTTCCAGCAGTTGTCGGACAACTGGCGCGCCGACTACGGCGACAGCCAGAAGGCCGACGGCCTGATCCTGCTCGGCTATGGCGACTACCTGCAGGCACAGCAGCGGCTGCAGCACCTGGTCGACCAGGGCACGCATTTCGTGCGCTGGGGCGCGGTGCTGCCCGGGCAGCCGGGGGTGTCGATCGGCAGCGACAACTTCCAGGGCGGGCACGACATCACCGCGCACCTGCTGGCGCAGGGCCGCCGCCGCATCGCCTTCCTCGGCGACGCCTCCAACCATTACCCCGAATTCCTGGAACGCTACCGCGGCCACCTGCAGGCGCTGCGCGCGGCCGACGCCGACGCCACGCCGGCGCTGCAGGTCGATGCGATCACCACCGAGCAGTCAGGCTACGAAGCGGCGCTGGCCCTGCTCGGCCGCGGCGAACGCTTCGATGCGCTGTTCGCCGCCAGCGACCTGATCGCCATCGGCGCGTTGAAGGCACTGCGCGAGCATGGCCTGCGCGTGCCCGAGGACGTGGCCCTGGCCGGCTTCGACGATATCCCGGTGGCCGCCAGCGTCGATCCGGCGCTGTCGACGGTGCAGCAGGACACCAAGCTGGCCGGTGCGGTGCTGGTGGACACCCTGCTGGCGCAGATCGCCGGGCAGCCGGTGAGCAGCCGCACCCTGCCGGTGACGCTGGCGCTGCGCGGCTCGTCGCTGCTGCGCAACTGAGCCCGCTCGGGCGTTGACGCGCCGACGGCCGGCGCGCTGACGCCGACCGGCAGCGCCGCGTTCACGGCGTCGGCGCGACCCCGTCCTTGGCCGCCATCAGCCAACGCAGCCGCGCGCGCAGGTCCGGGCGCACGATCGGCGCATCGGACAGGAAAACGCGCACACCATGCGCCGGCACCTCGACGCGCAATGCATCGGTCACCTGGGTGGCACTACCGTCGAAGCCATCGTGCCAGGTGCCGGGCTGCAGGTAGCGACGCACCTCCAGCGTGCGCGGCGCGTCGCCCTTGTTCAGCAGCACCAGCGCGGTCTGGGTGCTGCCCGCATGCTGGAACACCCGGTAGAACACCGCCTCATCACCGGACAGCTGCAGATTGAGCTGCAGGCCGCGTTGCAGCGCCGGGCTGCGCTGGCGCAGCGTGGCGATGCGCCGCAGCGGCGCGAAGATCGGGCTGCTCGGCGCCGCGTTCACCCGCTCCTGGCCGAAGTAGTTGCGATTGCCGGCATGCTCGGCGCGCCCGCGCATGAAGCCGGTCTCCGAGCCGTAGTAGATCACCGGGATGCCGCGCGCGGTGAACAGCCAGTTGTGCGCGTCGATGAAGCCGGCGTCGCTGGCGTCCAGCCGCGCCATGTCGTGGTTGTCGTAGAAGGTCATCAGCTCGTACGAATTGGCGTACGGGCCGCGTTCCAGGTACAGCGCCGGCTGCAGCGTCTCGTAGCCGCGCTGGGCGTGGCCGAAGGTCGCTGCCAGTGCCTGCTTGAGCGGGAAATCCAGCACGCTGACGCCCGCGTTGCTGGCCCAGGTGTGGCCGGCGATCTTGTGCGCGTTGTAGTCGAAGTCCTCGCCGAACATGAACATGCCCGGGCGCTGCGCGCGGATGCGGCGCACGAACTCGTGCCAGAAGCTGTCCGGCATCCAGCCGATGGTGTCGATGCGGAACGCATCGGCGCCCTGCCCCAGCCACTGCGAGTAGGCGCCGACCAGGTACTCCATCACCGCCGGGTTGCGCTCGTTGAAGTCGGACAACTGCGCCAGGTTGCCGCCGGTGTTGTAGAACGCGTGCAGCGGGTTGTGCGCCGGGTCCAGCCTGGACGGCGGCAGGTTCTGGTGGTCGGCGATGAGCGTGCCGTCGCGGTCGAACACCTGGCCGAACATGGGTTGCCGCTTGGGCATGGTCCAGGCCGGCGAGCCGTGGTTGCCGACGATGTCCAGCACCACCTTCAGCTGCTGCGCGTGCATCGCCTGGGTGAAGCCGGCGAAATCCAGACCCGGGCTCGGCAGATGTTCGTCGAGCTTGTAGAAGTTCACGCCCCAGTAGCCGTGGTAGCCGGTCTTGCCACGATCGCTCAGCGAGCTGCCCCAGGTGATCGGCTTGCCGCCGGTGAAGGCCTCGTCCGGGTTGTCGACGATCGGGGTGATCCACACCGCGCCGAAGCCCAGGTCGCGGATGTAGCCGGCGTTGTCGACCACGCCCTTGAAGTCGCCGCCGAGGTAGCCGATGTTGTCGCTCTCGCCCGGCGGCGCCGGGATCGGGATGTCGAAGGTGCGGTGCGCGCCGCCCTGGTCGCGGTGATCGTTGCCCGGATCGCCGTTGACGAAGCGATCGGTGACCACGAAGTACACCGCCTCGCTGGCGAACGGCTCCAGCGTGCCGTAGAACTCCTCCTGCGCAGGCGCTTGGGCCTGCGCCGACCCAGCGCAGGCACCCAGCAGGGCCAGCGCCAACAGCGACATCCGATCGATCATGCATTCGCTCCCGAATCCGACGGCACCCACAGCACGCACAGCGCCGCCACCAGCAGGCTGGCGCCGCCAATCGCCAGCGCGTACAGCGGCCGGCCGCCGAGCCAGTGCGTGAGCACGAAGCCCAGCACGCTGACCGCGACCAACTGCGGGATCACGATGAAGAAATTGAAGATGCCCATGTACACGCCCATCTTCGCCGCCGGCACGCTGTCCGACAGCAAGGCATAGGGCAGCGACAGGATCGAGGCCCAGGCGAAGCCCACCCCGACCATCGACAGCAGCAGCCACTGCGGATCGCGGATCCACAGGAACGACAGCAGGCCGGCCGCCCCCAGGCACAGGTTGAGCAGATGGCTCATGCGCAGCCCGCAGGCGCGCACCAGCAGCGGAATGGCGATCGCGGCCAATGCGGCAAAGCCGTTGTAGGCGGCGAACAGCACGCCGACCCAGTTGGCGCCCTCGTTGTAGGCGGCCGAGGTGACGTCCTGGGTGCCGTAGTGGGTCTGGGTAACCGCGGCGGTGGTGTTGATCCACATCGCGAACAACGCGAACCAGGAGAAGAACTGCACCCCGGCCAAGCGCCGCATCGCCCGCGGCATGGTCTGCAGATCGCAGACGATCGCCGCCAGCATGTGTCCGCGGCGCAGCCGCGGCGCCACGCCCTGCAGCACGCCGTAAGCGATGCACAGACCGGCCAGCACGTACAGCATGCGGTCGCCGCGGCACCAGGCGATGGCCGCCGCGCCGGCAATGCCCACCGCGCACCACAGCGCAGCGGCGCCATCGACACGGCGCGGTTGCGCCGCCGCGGCGGCCGCCGTGGCGACGTCGCTGGCGTGCAGGTCTTCGGGCGGATACTCGCGGGTGCGCAGCACGGTCCAACCGATGGACAGGAACAGCACCGCGCCGCCGACATAGAACGCGTAGCGCACCGTCGCCGGCACCTCGCCGGGGGCGGCGGTATTGCTGACGCCCCAGTGCGCCAGCAGCCACGGCAGCATGCTCGCCACCACTGCGCCGACGCCGATGAAGAAGCTCTGCATCGCATAACCGGTGGCGCGCTGGCGCGTCGGCAACTGGTCGCCGACGAAGGCGCGGAACGGCTCCATCGAGATGTTGATCGAGGCGTCCAGCACCCACAGCGTGCCGGCCGCCACCCACAGCGTCGGCGAGTTCGGCATCACCAGCAGGGCCAACGTGGTGAACAGCGCGCCGACCATGAAGTACGGGCGACGCCGGCCGAAACGGTTCCAGGTGCGGTCGGACAGGTAACCGACGATCGGCTGCACGATCAGGCCGGTCAGCGGCGCGGCGATCCACAGCCCCGGCACCTGGTCCATGTCGGCGCCGAGGGTCTGGAAGATGCGACTGGCATTGGCGTTCTGCAGCGCGAAGCCGAACTGGATGCCCAGGAAGCCGAAGCACATGTTCCAGATCTGCCAGAACGACAGCGCCGGCTTGGCGCGTGGCATGGCGCTCATGGACGCTCCTCGATCGGGCCGGCCGGCGCGATCAGCAGCGCGGCGACATCGGCGGCATTGACCACGCCATCGGCGCCGCCCTGGCCACCGGTGTAGCGCGCGAAGTGCTGCAATGCGCTCATGTTTGCCGCCGGCAGCAGCCGCACGACGCAACGTTGCCCGGCCTGCAGCTCGAATAGCGCCGTCGTGGAGGTCTGCTCGCCGACGCTGTGCGGCATCACCAGCGGTTGCGACTGTGCTGGCGCGTCGCCGCACTGCACCTGCAGGCGTCTGACCGCGGCGGTGACGCCGGTGTTGATCGGACCATGCGCGTTGACGTAACGCAGGCTCAGCCGGTAGGCGCCATCGTGCGGCGCGGTCCACGTCCAACCGTCGGCGCCCTCCACGCGAGCGACGTTGCCGACGCAGACAGTGGGGCTGTGCAACGACTCCCAACGCGCACCCTTCCGGGTGAGACTCAGGCATTGGACGCGCTCGGCCAGCGGCAGCAACGCGCCGTCGGCGCTGCCCGTGCGTGCCTGCCCATCGACGTACAACACCGTGTCCGCAGCCGCCTGCACGCGCCAGCCCCCGGTCTCGCGCCGCACCTGCGGTGCCGGCGGTGCCAGCGGCGCGAAGGCGTCTGCGGCGGTGAGCATTTGCATTGGCGCAGCGCCGCTGTGGCGGGCGACAAGGTCGACGGTGGTCACGCCGTCCTGGGTACGGGTCTTGCCGGCGACCAGCAGGTCGCCTTGCAGTTGCGCCGGCCGTCGCAGCACGATGCGTCGGTCCTGCAACTGCAACGCAATCTCCTGGCGCTCGCCGAACAGCATGGGCACCAGGCTGGTCGGCAACTTGGGCAGCACGCGGCCATCGTCCTCCACGCCGAACACGCCCTCCATCACCATCGCCAGGTAGCCGGCCACCGACCACAGCTGCCGCGGCGAATTGACCACCGGCCCGCTGAGCGGGCCGTCGTCGACATGTGCGTCCTGGCTCAGGAACTCGTAATTCTCCATGTTCGATCCGGCCAGCGCGGCGCCGCGCAGCAATGAGCGCACTTCCAGGTCGATGCGCGCGCTGTCGTCGGTCTGCCGCGCCGCGCGCAGCGCATAGGCGCTGACGAACGGCCAGATGGCCCGGTTGTGGTAGATGGGCACGTCGCGCTGCTGCGGCCACACCACCGGACTGCCCGCCTCCACCGCGGGATAGCGGGCCAGCGCCTGGCGCGCGCGCGCGGCCGGCAGTACGTCGGCCAGCACCGCCAGCGACAGGCCCAGCAGATCGTAGCTTTCGTAGCGCACCGGGTGTTCGGCGGTGCCGATGTAGCCGACGTAGGTACCGCGGTCCTCGCGCCAGAAACGCTGCGCGATCGCCTGGCGCAGCGCGTCGGCCCAGCCGGCGTAGCGCGCGGCCGCCTGTGCATCACCCTGCTCCCGGGCCAGACGCTCGCCCAGGCGCAGCGCCTGGTAATGCAGCACGTTGGTGGACAGCGCGAAGGAACTGGCGATGAAGCCGACATCCTCGCGCGTCCAGGCCGGATAGCTCTGCTCGCGCCAGTCCAGGAACGAGGTCTCGCCGCGGTACAGGCCGATGCGCGGGTCGAACGCGAACGCGCGATCCTGCGCCAGCGTGGCAGTGAGTGCGGCACGGGTGTCGGCGGCGAAGGCCGGATCGTCCAGCAGGTGGCGCGCAGCCAGGAACCACACCACCCGGTCGCTGCTCACCGGCCAACTGCCGCCGGAGCCGGTGTCCTGCGCCACGAACAGCCCCGGCAGCGCGTCGGTGCCGCGCATCGGCGACAGCTTGAAGCGCAGCGAGCGCCGCGTGCGCTCCGGATCCAGCCGCGCCAGGGCCAGGTCGGCGGCATAGCTGACGTCGCGGGTCCACACGTAGGGCCAGCGCTCGCCGGTCTGGTAGCAATCGCATGGCAACGGCTTGCCG
Organism: uncultured Xanthomonas sp.; assembly: GCF_964278005.1. Classification (NCBI taxonomy): domain Bacteria; kingdom Pseudomonadati; phylum Pseudomonadota; class Gammaproteobacteria; order Lysobacterales; family Lysobacteraceae; genus Xanthomonas; species uncultured Xanthomonas sp. Next base: position 76,613 of record NZ_CAXYKF010000015.1, on the reverse strand, counting down.
TGATCGAACGCCGGGTCGCGGATCGCCTGCACCTGGTCGTCGTGCAGTTCCTGTTGCGCCAGCGCGAACAGCGCATCGAACAACGGGCTATCGGTCTCGCTGCGCAACGGCTGCGCCGGCACCGTGCGTGTGCCTTGGGCCGCATGCAGCACGAAACCGCCGTCGGCGGTGGCCTCGGCCTGCGCGGTCTGGCCACGCCACTGCAATGACGCCTGTCCAGCAGACGCCGACGCCGCAGCACCCAAGGTGGCGGCCAAGCAAATCATCTTCAGCATCGAAGCGGCAGACCGGCTCGCACCGATCGACCTCCCTCCCTCTTTGCCTGCATGGTGGAAGCGCAGGCCGGCACGCCGGCGCTGCGGTCGCCGCCTCCGCATCGCGGGGCGCTGCGGACATGGTAGACGGGCGACACCGCGGCGCGTGCAGTTGCATACGTATTCATCGCATGCGCCATGGCGGCCGCGGACCGCCTCGCTATAGTCGATGCGCTGCCACGGTCGCCCTGGGAGGGGATATGCCGCTGTTTGAGGTCCTGTCGCGCCTGCGTGTGCCGTCGTTGCTGGCGAGCGCATTGTGGTGCGTTGCGCCATGCCTGCACGCCGCGCCGCAGACGGTGGCCAGCGTGGACTCGCCGGGCAGGATCCTGCGCGTCTCCCTGCAGTTGGACGACGGCCTTCCCAGCTATCGCGTGCAGCGGCTGGGCGAGGCGGTGATCGGCGAATCGCGGCTGGGCTTTCAGTTGCGCGACGGCGCGCTGGATCGCGACCTGGCGGTGCTGGGCCAGCACAGCCGCAGCGTCGACGAGACCTGGGAACAGCCGTGGGGCGAGCGCCGCTACGTGCGCAACCACTACAACGAACTGCGCGTGGACCTGGGCGAGCGTGGCGGCCGCCAGCGCCGCTTCGCGGTGGTGTTCCGGGTCTACGACGACGGGCTCGGCTTCCGCTACAGCTTTCCGCAGCAGCCTGGCATGCAGGAGGCCGTCATCGACGAAGAGCTCACCGAGTTCGATATCGTCCCCGACGCCACAGCTTGGTGGATTCCCGCCGGCGCACCCATCCACTACGAATACCTGTACCGACGCACGCCGCTGCGCGAGGTGCCGCTGGCGCACACGCCGTTCACCCTGCGCAGCCAGGACGGCCTGCACCTGGCCATCCACGAGGCCGCCCTGGTCGACTACGCCGGCATGTGGCTGCGCCGCGGCGAAGGCCAGCGCCTGCATGCGCAACTGTCGCCTTCGGCGGAAGGCTGGAAGGTGCGCCGGTCCCTGCCCTTCGACACACCGTGGCGGACGCTGCAGATCAGCGACACCGCCGGTGGCCTGGTCGATTCCAACCTGATCCTCAACCTCAACGAACCCAATGCCCTGGGCGACGTGAGCTGGGTGCACCCGGCCAAGTACATCGGCGTGTGGTGGTCGATGCACCTGAACCAGGAAACCTGGGCGCGCGGCCCCAGGCATGCCGCCACCACCGCCAATACCCGCCGCTACATCGACTTCGCCGCGGCTCACGGTTTTCGCGGCGTTCTGGTGGAAGGCTGGAATCCCGGCTGGGACGGCAACTGGGTCGGCAACGGCGACGGCTTCGACTTCACCCGCGCCACCGCCGACTTCGACATCGATGCGCTCAGCGCCTACGCGGCGAAGAAGGGCGTGCACCTGATCGGCCACCACGAGACCGGCTGTGCGGTGGAGCACTACGAAGACCAGCTCGATGCGGCGCTGGATCTGTATGCCCGACTGGGCGTGGACACCTTCAAGACCGGCTACGTCTGCGACGACGGCCAGGTGGACCGGCGCAATCCCGACGGCGGCCCGCTGTGGCGCGAATGGCACGACGGCCAGTTCATGGCCCGCCACCATCTCAAGGTGGTGGAGGAAGCCGCCAAGCGCCACCTGTCGGTCAACGCCCATGAGCCGATCAAGGACACCGGCCTGCGTCGCACCTACCCGAACTGGCTCTCGCGCGAAGGCGCACGCGGCATGGAGTACAACGCCTGGGGCGAGCCACCGAACCCGCCGGAGCACGAAGTGAACCTGGTGTTCACGCGGATGCTGGCCGGGCCGATGGACTACACCCCCGGCATCCTCAGTCTGACGGGCCGCGGCGGACGCGCGATTCCGAGTACGCTGGCGCGGCAACTGGCGCTGTACGTGACCCTGTACAGCCCGATCCAGATGGCGGCCGACCTGCCCGAGCACTACCTGCAGCACCGCGACGCCTTCCGCTTCATCGAGGACGTGGCGGTGGACTGGGACGACAGCCGCGTGCTCGACGGCGAGATCGGCGATTACGTGACCATCGTGCGCAAGGACCGCCACAGCCGCGACTGGTTCCTCGGCAGCATCACCGACGAGCACGGCCGCGTGCTGCCGATCGCGCTCGGCTTCCTCGAACCGGGCGTGCGCTATCGCGCCGAGATCTACCGCGACGGCGACGCCGCCGATTACCAGCACAATCCGTTCGACTTCGTGCGCGAGCAGCGCGTGGTCACCAGCCGCGATCAGTTGCAGGTGAAGCTGGCACCCGGCGGCGGGCAGGCGATCCGTTTCGTCCCGCTGGACCCGGCGCCGGCCTCCGCTGGCACGGCGGCATCGCGCTGACGCACCACCATGCGGCACGCGGCACCGCCGGCAGCACAGCGGCGGTGGGATGCACTCGCCATGCCGGATCACGGCGCTCGCCTCTGCGGCGCCGCGCCATCGTGCACGGCAGGTCAGCGGCGCGGCGTGGCGCGTCCGCCTAACCATGTCGCGCCATCTGCCAGCTCGCCCGTAGTCCGCATGCCAGCGTACTCCCTGGCATCACTCTCAGTGCAGCACCCGAATGTTCATGCCAGGCGACGTCAGCTGCATGAAGCACACGCATGCTCGCCGCGGCACCGGCGTAGCGGCGCGCGCACGACATTGCGATCCTGAAAGCGCTTCCAATGCGATGCAGGCCAGTGAATACGTATGCAGCGGACGTTCGCGACGAAGCCGCGTGTCTACCATACAGCGCAATCGCGACACCGCCCTGCGGCTGCGCGACACGCACATCCGGCCGCCTCGCCGGTTCAGACATTCGCAAGACAACATTGCCTGGGAGGGGAAAATGTTGAACCACAAGCGCAACGCGCTGACGCTGGCGCTGGCCGTCGCGATGACGCCGATGCTGGCTGCGGCACAGTCCGATACCACCGCCACCACGTCCAAGGATCCGGTCACCGAACTGGACAAGGTCCAGGTGACCGGCATCCGCCGCGGCATCGAGAACGCCATCGCGATCAAACAGGACTCGACGTCCATCGTCGAAGCGATCTCGGCCGAGGACATCGGCAAGCTGCCGGACGTGAGCATCGCCGAATCGCTCGGGCGCCTGCCCGGCCTGGCCGCGCAGCGCGTCGCCGGCCGCGCCCAGGTGATCAGCGTGCGCGGCCTGTCGCCCGACTTCGCCACTACCCTGCTCAACGGCCGCGAAGTGGTCAGCACCGGCGACAACCGCAGCGTCGAGTTCGACCAGTATCCCTCGGAACTGGTCAACGGCGTGACCGTGTACAAGACGCCCGACGCCGGCCTGGTCGGCCAGGGCCTGTCCGGCACCATCGACATGCAGACCGTGCGTCCGCTGAGCTTTCCGGACCGGGTGATCGCCGTCAGCGGCCGCCTGCAGAAGAGCTCGCTCGGCAAGGCCGCCAACGTCGACGCCTTCGGCAACCGCTTCAGCGCCAGCTACATCGACCAGTTCCTGGACAACACCCTGGGCTTCTCGATCGGCTATGCCCACAGCGACATGCCCATCCAGGAAAACCAGGTCGGCCTATACGAGCCGTGGACCACGCAGAACACCGACAGCGGCAGCCGCCCCGGCGTGGCGCCTGGCACCTACTTCTCCGACGGCATCAAGGCGCTGCGCCGCACCGGCAACAACAAGCGCGACGGCGTGATGGCGACCGTGCAGTTCCGTCCGTCCAGCAGTTGGACCAGCACCTTCGACGCATTCCATACCGAAGCCGAGCAGATCGACACCGCCAACCAGTTCGAGGTCAATCTCAGCAACTACAACGGCGGCTACACGCCCGGCCTGCTGATCACCAATCCGCAGGTCGACGCCAGCGGCAGCTTCACCGGCGGCACCGCCAGCGGCGTGTATCCGCTGGTGCGCGGCATGTACAACAAGCGCAAGGACAAGATCGACGCGTTCGGCTGGAACAACGAGTTCAACCTCGGCAGCGTGCGCCTGATGGCCGATCTGAACTACTCCAAGGCCACCCGCAAGGAGCTGAACCTGGAGAACAACCTGCAGCTGGTGCCGATGCCGCAGCTGGACACGGTCGGTCTCGTGGTCAAGCCGAATGGCTTCTCGCAGATCACCCCCGGCCGCGACTACTCCGACCCGAACAACCTGTTCCTGACCAACACCATCTACGGCTCCGGCTACGGCAAGGTGCCGGAGGTCGAGGACCGGCTGAAGGGCGGCCGCCTGGCGGCGACCCTGCCGGCGCCGCAGGCGCTGACCTGGTTCTCGGACATCGACGTGGGCGTGAACTACGCCGACCGCCGCAAGCAGAAGACCCAGGCCGAAGGCAACATCCTGCTCGGCGCGCAAGGCGACACCAGCATCGCCAGCGATCTGCAGTACGACCCGGTCAACCTCGGCTTCGCCGGCATCGGCACCATCCCGGCCTGGAACGTGCCGGCGGCGGTCTCGCGCTACATGACCTTCAATCCGGTCACCAACCTGGACTACCTGATTCCGAAGTCGTGGACCGTGCAGGAGAAGATCACCACGGCCTGGCTCCGCGCCAACATCAACACCGACATCGGCGAGGTCGGCGTGCGCGGCAACATCGGCGTGCAATTGCAGCACGCCGACCAGAGCTCGCAGTCCAGCTACTTCGACCAGTCGCGTCCGGCCGGCCAGAACGTGCTGCCGATCGACGCTGGCAAGACCTACAACGACTGGCTGCCGAGCCTCAACCTGGCCTTCCTGTTCCCGCACCAGCAGACCCTGCGCTTCGCCGCGGCCAAGCAGGTGGCGCGGCCGCGCGTGGACCAGATGCGCGCCGGCCTGGATTTCGGCGTGGACACCTCCACCGGCAAGCCCGGCGGCAGCGGCGGCAATCCCCTGCTCGACCCGTGGCGCGCCAACGCGCTGGACCTGTCGTACGAGAAGTACTTCGGCGAGAAGGCCTACGTGGCCGCCGCGGTGTTCTACAAGGACCTGAAGAGCTACATCTACACGCAGTCGCGCGACGATTACGACTTCTCCGCCCTGCTCGCCAGCTACGTTCGGCCGCCCAACATGACCGTGCCGGTGCAGACCACCGGCACCTTCTCCTCGCCGCAGAACGGCAAGGGCGGCACCCTGCGCGGGCTCGAGCTGACCGCCTCGCTTCCGCTGGACATGTTCACCGACAGCCTGCGCGGCTTCGGCATCCAGGCCAGTGCCACGTTCAACGACAGCGACATCAAGATCGTCGATCCCGAAAGCGCCTCCAGCGTGGGCTCGGCGCCGATCGACCTGCCCGGCCTGTCCAAGCGCGTGTACAACTTCACCGCCTACTACGAGCGCAACGGCTTCGAAGCACGCGTCAGCCAGCGGCGGCGTTCGGACTTCATCGGCGAGATCGGCAACTTCAACGGCAACCGCACGCTGCGCTACGTGGTCGGCGAGAACGTCACCGACGCGCAGGTCAGCTATACCTTCGCCGACGGCAGCAGCCTGGCCGGGCTGAGCCTGCTGCTGCAGGCGAGCAACCTGACCAACTCGCCCTACCGCACCTACGCCGGCACCAAGGATCGCCCGCTGGAGTACGTCGAATGGGGACGCACCTACATGCTGGGCGTGAACTACAAGTTCTGAGTCCCGCGTAGAGGCTGCAGACGACGCCCGCCGGCGCACCCGGCGGGCGTTTTCGTTGGGGCGGTTGCCGTGGACGGTTGCGTCAAATGCCGGGGTGACCAGAGAGAAAACGATGAGATCAGGATCGAGCAGCGTTGGCGATCTGGTTTGCCGATCGGGATCAAGACGAGCGGCCTGGAGGGCGCACACCAGCCCTTTCGCCTGCAAGAAGATCTACAGAAAGCGATCGCGCGCGAACTGATGGAGATCTCGCCGCGTCCGCGAATTTCCGGACAAAAAGGCCGCGAGCGCGCGGAATGGCCGCGTCGCCGAAAAAAATCTGCACTTCAGGAGTGCATGGCCCAAGCCCTCTGCGTGCCAGAAAGCGCCATGCCCGGACATTCAACGCTGAACTGCGAACTGGCCGGCCTGACCGCACAACGGAGGATGCATCCGCACCGACGCGATGCTGCGGCAGCTGATCGACGCCAGCACCGCCATCGCCAACGATGGGACTCAGCCAGGAGGCCGCGAGATCGAGACCAGGTGGCGTTGCTGGAAAAGCGGCGTTGCAGATCACAAAGGCTGGCGTGCAGACATGGTGACATTGCCGCGATGGACACCAGCGCAGCGATGACGGCGGATTCGTGGCCGCGTCGCCTAGCCGACAGCAAGAGCGACAGCGACGCAGCAGTCTGTTGTGTGGGCCAGCAAGGCAAGTCTCCGAGCTGGCCTTGGTTCCAGGACGGCGTGATTGTCGGCGACGACACGTGCCCTGATTACCGGGCACGCCAAACCGCGAAGACGGCGTGGCCTGGTCACCGCAACATGCTTACTACGGACACTGAACTTCCAGAGCGATCCTTGTCGTCCAACAAGCGCCCACGCCCGTGGTATGCATGAGACCTATCCGACGCAGTGCACGCCGGACTGTCTTTCCAAAACAACAGCTCGGCAGTCCCGTAGCCACACAGCAGGATGCGACGCTGCCGTCGCAGGAATCATTTGGTCCCGCTCATGCGCCCTGCAGGCACACCATCGCATAGCCGGGCAAACGCAAGCGCTCTTCGACCGCACCCGCGACCACGCCCGGCACCTGCAGCGCCTGCCAGCTGCCCTCAGGCAGCGCCACGTCGGCGGCCTCGGCGGACAGATTGAACGCCAGCAGCAAGCGCTGCGCGGCGTGGCGACGCTGGAACATCAGCACGGGCTCGGCCGTCTCGTGGAAGACGATGTCGCCCTCACGCAAGGCCGGATGGCGCTTGCGCCAGGCCAGGAACTGGCGAATCGCATGCAGGACCGACTGCGGGTCGGCCTCCTGCGTCGCCACCGATTGTGCGCGATGCGCTGCCGCGATCGGCAACCAAGGCGTCCCCGCGCTGAAACCGGCCTGCTCGCTTGCATCCCACGGCAACGGCGTCCGGCATCCATCGCGGCCCTTGAAGTTCGGCCAGAACGCGATGCCATAGGGATCCTGCAGCGCCTCGAACGGCACCTCTGCCTCGCCCAGGCCCAGTTCTTCGCCCTGGTAGACGCAGACCGAGCCGCGCAGCGAACACAGCATCGCGATCAGCAGCCGCGCGAAGGCCGGCGTCTCGGCACCCTGCCCCCAACGCGTCACCGCGCGTTGCACGTCATGATTGGAAATCGCCCAGCACGGCCAGCCTTCGGTCATCGCCGCTTCCAGACGCGAGACCGTCTCGCGGATGTAGGCCGCGTTGAAATCGTCGGTCAGCAGTTCGAAGCTGTAGCCCATGTGCAGGTGCCCGGCGCGGGTGTATTCGGCCGTGGTCGCCAGCGAATCCTCCGACGAGATCTCGCCCAGGCTAACCGTCCCAGGATAGCGGTCGAGCAGGCTGCGCAACTTCTGCAGGAACGGCAGGTTCTCCGCCTGCGTGTTGTTGTAGTAGTGGTACTGGAAGGCGTACGGATTGTCCGGGCTGAAGCCGCGGCCGACGCGCTTTTCCGGCGGTTTGGGCGGGTTGTCGCGCAGTTGCGGATCGTGGAAGCAGAAATTGATCGCGTCCAGGCGAAAGCCGTCGACACCGCGCGCCAGCCAGAACTCCACGTTGTCCAAGGTCGCCTGCTGCACCTGCGGATTGTGGAAGTTCAGATCCGGCTGCGAGGCAAGGAAATTGTGCAGATAGTACTGCCCGCGGCGCGGCTCCCACTGCCACGCCACGCCACCGAAGATCGACAGCCAGTTGTTGGGCGGCGCCCCGTCCTCACGCGCATCGGCCCACACGTACCAATCCGCCTTCGGGTTGTCGCGGCTCTGCCGGCTTTCCTTGAACCAGTCGTGCTCCACCGAGGTGTGACTGAGCACCTGGTCGATCATCACCTTCAGGCCCAGCGCATGCGCCTTGGCCAGCAGGGCATCGAAGTCGGCCATGGTACCGAACAGCGGATCGACCTCACGATAGTCGGCGATGTCGTAGCCGAAATCGGCCATCGGCGACTTGAAGAACGGCGAGATCCAGATCGCATCCACGCCCAACGCCGCGATGTAGTCCAGCTTGCGCACGATGCCCGGCAAATCACCGATACCGTCGCCATTGGCGTCGAGGAAGCTACGCGGATAGATCTGATAGATGACGGCACCGCGCCACCATGGAGCCTGAGACATGCAACGCCCCCCTTCGGGCAGAAATCGCGCGTGCGACGGGCACGCGAAACGCTGCGCTAGAGTAGCGTTGATGCAGGAATTTCAGCGGCCCCTGCATACGTATTCACACATGGCGAAAGTGCTCACATGAAAAAACGCGTCCACCAAGAGCAGGACTCGTTAAATCCGCCACCGCAAAAAGCAAATCAATATTCCCTGAAGTAGGGCTTAGAGCAATCCGTCCCTATGACTGTGCACTCAGAACCTGAAGCCTCTTTGCAGCGACGCAGCGCTTCTTTCTTCGCGGCGCTCACGGTCGCGCCACTCACTATCTTTCCCACCCCAGTTCCATCAGGACCTTGGACAACGGCAACACACTGGTTTTTGTAAGTAAAAACAACCTTGCAATCCGAATTTCCGAGGCCAGCACACCTTTCCAGCGCACCGGCCTCAGCATCCGATTCCGAAAACCTTCCAGTGCTGCTTCCGACATCTCCGCTGGACGCGCGTGCGATAGCCCCCCACGTCTTGATCCACTCTCCCGTCAACCGCGCAGACCCATCCTCGCCTCCGGGGCTCGGGCCACATTGAGGACTGCCAGGAGCCACTCCCGACGGGCAGGCAGTTTGCGCCAAGGCCATCGGACTGAGCAGTAAGCAAGAAGCAAAGACTATCGCCTTCAAAACATCACCTCCAAACATATTATCAAACGACGTCCTGCGGCCTGTACCTACCGGCACCTGTTTGACCAGAAGCGTCAGAAGAAAACTGAACCTGCCTTGTGGAGTGATTAGGAGTGACGGACTGAGACGAATTGAAATCTCCTCCTCGAAACGCCGATTCGCCACCAGGTGACTGCGGCGCACGAGGCCTACCAGACGCAGGATCCCGTCCGACCTGACCAAAGCCAGAGTAAGGAGAGAATTGGCCGAGCGTGCCCTGGAAAAATGCAGCCGCCATAGGTGGCGCAGTAATGATTAGGGTACTCAATACCAAACCGATACCACCCTGCTGCAATGACATGCTGCCGACGCCCTCAGTTGCACCACCCGACACAGCCCACTTCGCTAAGAACGCGGCACCTACCACAGCGACGACTTTCGTCGCCAAGCCAACCGTGAAGCTAAGCACACCCAAGGAGAACACCGTGCCGATCCCATAAGTCAACCACTTTTGGAACAATGACTTTGTGGCATCAAATAGCAGGCAAAGAATGAACAATGGCCCAAAGCCGATGAACAGTGCCATTGCCAACTTGTTTAGCAACAGCAACGAGCCACCCACGATTCCAGGACCAGCCATTCCGATCCCACTGAACAGCCTCGCGCGATCCTTCTCCTTCTCGATATCCGGACTACCAGCACTGTCGATCTGATCGATACTTGTCATGGCGATCTGCATCATCGCCAGATTGTCGTCGATTGCCTCATAGGGACTCTGTGAGCTCCCGGTCACCGTGTAAACGATCGCGCTGCTCAGCCCATCGGTCAGCCTCCAATACAGTCCTTTCATTCCTTCAGGCCGAGCCGCAGCCACCATGCTCATGGCCACACCGATGATCAGCGCCGACCGCAACGACTTGACGACCAACTCCATGGCCGACTCGCGCGATTGACCAGTCGCAACTTGGTAGCCCTTGAACAGAATCCAAAGCGTCAACGCGCTCAGCGCGGTCACTGCAACCCAATCGGACATGCGAATGAGCAATGACCACTGGAAGTAGTCGATTTCATCTCGCAGAAAATTGTTGATGGCTTTGAAGAACTCGTAATTAGCGTAATTCTGCAAGAAATTCATGACCGCTCCATAATGCCATGCTCATCACTGAGCCAAACCGCCATCAAGCCACTTTTAACCAAGCAGCACCTAACACAGACTAATTCTCAATACTCAAAGACTTATAGTCACCATCAGGCTTTTTCGACTTAGCCAACTCCAGTGCCCCTTTCATCACTGCTCCAGCGGCGATCGTCTGGGCCAGGTCGCTAAGGCCGGCAAACGCATCGAACAAGCTGCCACCTCCACCAGTATTGGTGGCGGAAGGCGCTTTCTTGCCGCGCATAGCAGCCCAACCACCAGCTGACTGCACTTGGGTCAGGTAGGACAAGCGCTTCTCGTAGGCAAACATCGCTGCTTCCATCTGCTGGCGATCGATATCCATCAGCGCCCGCAACGCGATCAGCTTGTTCGTGTTGTCTTCCAGCAAGCCGATCTGGTTCGTGCTGATTTTCGCACGCTGCTGTTCCAGATCGCGCAGGCGCTGCAACCGCTTTTCGGTGATGTCGTACATCGCCACCATGTAATTGAACTGCGAGTTGCGCGTACGCTGGATCAATTCGCAGGTCTGCTGCTGTTCAGTTGACACAGGAGTGCCAGCAGTCTTGCTAGCACAATCGGACACACCGAAGTTGTCGTCGACCTTGACCAGCTTTTCCTTCGGCTTGTCGACCTCATCGCCACTGGACTTCTGTTTCTCGGCCTTGCCGACCTCGTTGTCCCCGCGGATCTTGTCCAGCTTCTGATCCAGCGTCTTTGTATTGGCTTTGTTCTCGTCAATTTGCGTCTTGTCGATCACTTTCCACTGCGCAAAAGCAGTCGCGGGCAACAGCATGAGCAGCGCAATTGCAGCAACGACACCAGTACGGCTAAAGACTTTCGTCATCTTGTCCATAAACACCTCAACACAGATCTTGTAGAAGATTGCCACGCGTGACTGGGCGAAGCGATCAGCTGACCGCCGCCGCCCCCCGATTATCCGAAGACACCGACCTCGCAGGACCCGATTTTCCGGAGCCCTTGCGACGTGCGTAGAACTCGTTCAACCACTGCTCGGGCGTCAGATCGTCCGGCGCGACGCCGTGCTCCTTGGCCTTGCGCTCCAGCACATGGTGCATGATTTCGATATTGTCGGTCGACGCCGAGATGACAGACAGCGCATCGTCCATGCCGCGCAGATTGAGCTGGCACACCGACGATCCATGGCCCTGCTTGACCAGGAAGCAGCGCGAGCGCTCGTCCAGGCTGACCACGACCTGGTACTCGGCCTCGGTGAGCTTGAGGCCGTCCATGTAGTCTTCCTTGCTGGCATTGGGATTGGGCAGCAGGATCATCGTCGCGGTCTGTTCGACCAGCGCCGCCGAAATGTCGCTAGCGAGCGCATCCTCCGGGCTCTGGGTGGCGAAGATACCCAGGCCGTTCTGTTTACGGATGGTCTTCTGCTTGTTCTTGGCGAATTCCTTCAGGCCGCCCTTGCCGTCGAGGATCTTCCAGAACTCGTCCATTACATAGATGAGCGGCCGGCCGTCGATCAGTGCTTCCAGCCGATGCAGCAGATAGTTGATGACCGGAACCCGCACTTCCGGATTGTCGATGACGTCGGTGTAGTCGAAGCCGATGATGCTCGCCTTCTCCAGATCGATCGTATCGACCGGATTGTCGAACACCCAGCCGTGCGAGTTGCCGGCGGTCCACTTGCGCATACGCGCGTACAGGCCGTCGTCGCCCATGTTGGGCAGGCTCTTGCGGAAGTTGGTCATGCTACGCAGATGCATGGGCGTGTCGAGCATGCCCTCCACGCCGCGGAAGATGTCCTCCTCCTCGCGCGAGGTGTACTCGATCTTGCCGGCCAGGACCTTGATCAGGTCGGCCAGGAACTGCACGTTTGCTTCGGTGCGCTCGCACTGGAACGGGTTGAAGCCGGTGGGCTTGCCGTTCTCCAGCGCCAGGTAATTGCCGCCGCAGGCGCGCACGAAGATCTCGGCGCCGCGATCCTTGTCGAAGAAGAATATGGTCGGAATCGGATCGAACTTCTGCACCTGGCTGAGCAGGAAGTTGATCAACGCGGTCTTACCGGTACCCGACTTGCCGATCACCATGGTATTGGCGATCGCCTTCTCGCCGAGCGAGTTTTCCGCCGGATGCGTCGCGTGGAAATTGAAGTAGTACGGCTGGCCGTTGGTGGTCTGCAAGGTGGTGACGCACTCGCCCCACGGATTGTTCTCGCGCTTGCCCTGGGCGAAATTGTGCAGCGGCGACAGACCGAGGAAGTTCAGTGAGCTGACATTGGCGATACGCGTGCGGTAGCGCCAGTTGCCAGGCAACTGCGCGTAAAAGGAGGACGCGACCGCCAGATCCTCCTTGGTCGAGACGAAACCGGCATTGGACAGTTCCGCGCGGGTGGTCGCCACCTGCTGCGAAAGCTTCTCCTGCGTATCGGCGTAGATGGCAATGGTGAAGTGATACTCGCCCAGGACGAAGTTGCCAGACGACAACTGATCCATCGCCAGGTCTAGCTCGTGGATCTGGCTGACCGCCTTGTCGCCGGAGGACACCATCATGCCCTTGGTGCGATCGAGCACCTTCAACGCATCGTGCCGTCCCATCGGGCTGAAGGAGTGGGTCACCACATACTCGAAGTCGAGATACTTCAGGCCATTGAGGATGCCCGGATAGGTTCCGTCGGTGTATTCCTTGATGTTCAGAATGGCACCGAAATGATTGACACCCTCCGGGGTCTTGATCACGAAGTCGCCGGTCTTGTTGGCGAACATGTGCTTGCTGACCGGCAGATAGGCGGGCACCGGCGCCTGCAGCACCGGTACCGGCTCGTCGATGCGATTGATCAGATAACCGAAGAACTCCAGCGTCTCGGAGAACACCACGCCATTGGTGGCCTCGTACATGCTAAGCCGGTACGGCGAATAATCCTTAAGCACGGCTTCGACGTTGCCTGCCAGTTCGAGAACCTTGGCGATCGCCTGGTCCTGCTCGGACTGCAACTGCGGAATGCTCGACGACTTGTCCATGAGACGCTTACCTGTCACCACCGGGCGATAGATCATGGTCATGTACAACTCGTTCTGCATGATCTTCTGCGACGACAAGGCGCCGTAATACTGGTCCGACAAATCCTGGTTGAAGGCCTGCTGGAACTTGCCCTCGTTCTTGATGCGACGACGGCGGCGCACATCGTGCACCCAGAACGCCACATTGGCGAAATCCGGGGCACGCAGCGTCTGCAGCATGCGATTGAAGGTGTTGTGCCGGTGTTCGATCTCCCACTCTTCGCGGCCCACGAACGGAAGCCCGCCCAGGTGCCAGACCAGCATGAAATCTCCTCCCGTCGTCTTCAGCACGGACGGCGCCACATGCGTGGAGATGGAGATGAACTCGCTGATGGAAGTATCCGGGATGAACATAATGAAGTGACTCAGAATCCGTTTCGTCTTGCCAAGGCCCGGTGCGCATGCACCGGGAACCGCCGATCTCGCTCACACCAGCATTGCCGGCGAGTCGACACGAAAAACCGAACAACCCCATGCACGACACAGGCGTCGTGCATGGGGTCGAGACCCGATGCCGGCTTCCAAGCTAGCGCTTGGCGCCCGGCACCTCTTTCCTGTACTCATTCGGCGAGAACACCCACATGCCGGAATAGCGCTGCAGGTTGCGCACGCGCATCCGCATCATCCAGCGCAACCCGAGCATGCGGAAGATCATCTCGTCCCGCTTGGTCATCTGCTGCATGATGAAGACGATGACCGGAATGAGCAGCAGCAGCCACATATTGAAATAGATACCCATCAGGAAGCCGCCACCCGCGCCGATGAAGAACGGGATGTACGGCACCCCGAAAAACATCGCCGGCCGGGTGCAGCCCCGGAAAAGTACGTTCTTATGCATAGTGCAGAACGTGCTGGATCATATCGATCGCCGCAGTGGCCGTGCACTGCTTCTGGCCAGTGTCGCCGATCAGCATCTTGGCCAACTGGCCGGCCGCGCCGATCAGTACGCCGCCGCCGAGCACACCCGCCACGTCCATGATGCGCTTGTGCGCGAACGCGATCTGGTAACCGGCGAAGACGACGGCGATCGTCACCACCACGATGGATGCCATGTTCAGGATGTTGTTGGTCTTGCCGAGGAAGTTGCAGACCTTGGTATCGGCACCGGCATAGTCCTGCGCCATCGCGAAGCTGGACGCGAGCAGGGCCACGGTGAACACCGCCGCCTGCAACGCCGCCGTGCCGATGACCTTGGCGTTCGACTTCATCTGATTGTTCTTGAACATCGTGAGTATCTCCTTGACTGGAAAACAGGGGGTGATCAAAAAGCCATTTGCATGGCCGCGCTACTGCATCTGGCTAGAATACGAAGGCCCCGTCGCCAGGCGTCGGCGGCGGCGTACTTGCGCCAGGAACGGTCGCTCCCGCCACGGCCTGAGGCGCGTGTGCGGAAACGTGCGGAGCTGGGGACGCTCCGCCACCTGCAGGAACCGCCACTCCTTTGCCGGCGCCTGTAGGTCGTATTACGTAGAGATCGGAATCTGCAGCGGACAGTTGCGCCGCCGGTGCGGCCGCAACTGTCCCAGCGGTCTGCTGCGTTGGCGCCGCGACGGCAGCCTGAGGGCGCAGAGATGGCTGACCTTGCACGGCCAGGCCGCTGGCAAGCTGGTTCGCCGCCGAGTCGATGCGCCGCGACACGATCGAATCGACTTCGCGCACCGCCGCGGCCTTCACCGAGTCGTTGACCGCACGACGCACGCTTCCGGCCGGGATCACCGGGATCGCACCAGCGGTGGACGCGGCGAGCGCCCTGCCCTGGTTGATCGACGCGTAGACCTTCTGCACGTAACCGTGGCGGTACCCGGTCTCGAAGTTTCCGGAGTAGTAACAGCTGAACGACTTGCCCCAGTTACCGCCGGAGCGGCTATAGCACTCGGCCAGGATCTTCGAGGCGGCCTGCAGATTGGGACAGGTCTTGAATGCTTTTTCGTAGGTATCCAGGCCGTACTTGATCAGGTTGTAGCGGTTGACCTGCCCGAGGCCGAGGGAAAAATTGTAGCCCTTCTCTTCCAGCATCCGCGCCGTGGCCACCGCTTCGGACAGGTTCTGCGGCTGACGCACCAGGCGACCGCCGACCACGCCGATCGCGAACGGGTTGTGCGACGACTCGACGCGCACAACGTGCTGCATGACTTCAGCCGGAACCGCCATTTCGGGACAGCTGAGTAGTTCCATGCCTGGCAACATGCCGTGGTTACTCCCTATGCATCGACGTCGTGGCAAATCGCCCAGAACGCCGCAGATGTCGCAAATCAATCGTGTTGGAAGAAAAATTCAAAGTCAATCGGCGCTGTTTCGCCCTATCACCTTAATGAACATATTCATCCCCCACCCGACTGCATGCGTTCCGGATCGAAATCGATACCGGTGATATAGCGCCGGCCCGCGTGCGATTTGATGTGGACAACGATGTCGATGGTCATCATCAACAACCGCTTGATGACGGCGAACTCCAGGCCCGACCCTTCGGCCGACGCCTTGACCATGAGCGCCAACTGATCCCAGGTCTGCCCGATGCTGCCAGCATGGCAGCTGGTGATGGAACCGGGATGACCGGAGGCGCAGTTGCGGATGAAGTAGAACGACTCGTCGCCGCGCAGCTCCGCAAGGATGATGCGGTCCGGCTTCATGCGCAGGCACGCTTCCATGCAGCTCTTCGCGGTGACGTTGCTCGAGCTTTGTCCGCCTTTCGAGTAGAGCAAATGCACGGAATTGGGCTGGCTGATGAAGAGCTCGCGCGCGTCCTCAATCGTCACCAGCCGCTCTTCGTGCGGAATGTGATTCACCAGCGACTTCATGAAGGTGGTCTTGCCGCTACCGGTGGCCCCGGCAACCACCACATTCTTCTTGAACAGCACCGCCTTCTTGAAGAACTCGGCGTAATCGCGCTGCCGCCGGAGCTCGAGAAGCTCACGATCCTGCTCGCTCAGACCCGACTGCACCTCCAGGATCTCCTGGAAGAAGCCGTCTTCCTTGTACTGCTCCAGGGTCTTGGTGTGCTTTGACGGCAGGCGGATGGTGATCGACACCTTGCCGGCGTCGCAGGCCGGCGGGATCACGAACTGCGCGCGCTGCCCGGTGGGAAAGGTCAACGACACCACCGGATCGGCATCGGTGATGCGCTGGCCGGTATTGCTCTCGTTGACCACCGCTGTGCAGAACTGCCGCGCGCGGTCGAAGGTCAGCGAAGGGATATCCATTCGCTGCCAGCCACGCAGGGTCTCCAGGTACAGCTCGCCGGGACGGTTGATGCAGATTTCCGTCACGTCCGGCGAGTTGAGGTAATCCAGGATGCCCAGCACCGAATACTGGTAATCCAGGAAATCCGTGGAGATCTGCGCGGTCGGAGAGTCGTCGAACGTCACGTCGCTGTCTCGATCTCGGTCAACGCGGCAGCACGGCCGTGAAGTCAACGTCCTTGGCGACGTAGACGTTCACGATGGTGCCCTGGTTGATGGTCACGGTGGCGGGACGGCGGCGATCCAGGGCCTGGTCGGCCAGACGCTGGATGGACTGCGCCGTGTTGCTCTCGTACGGCTGCTCGGTAACCACGCCGGAATTGATGCCGGTGGTCGTGGTCTTCGGCCCGTTCTCGGCCGCCGCCCACTTGAAGGCGTCGCTGAGCAAGCTGATCATCAGCGCGGACGAGATGCGGCTCGCCCAATGCGCACTGTACTGGCCCGGGTGGCCGGCGCTGCCGAGGTTATCGACGCCGGGTCCGACCAAGGTCACATCGATGCCGGTAGGGGTGGTGATGCGATCCCAGACGACCTGCATGCGCGGGCCGGTCGGTTCCCCGGGACCGTACTGGCCGAGGATCTTCGATCCCTTCGGCAGCAACAGGCGGCGGCCGTTGATGGAGTACACCGGCTCGGTGATGATGCAGGAGGTGAAGCCGGGGAAATCGGTGATGATCCGCGTTTCCAGCACGCAGCGGATGTAAGTGCCACGCACCAGCAGACCGTCCGGGTTGGCGATCGGCTTGGCAGAGGTCTCCTGCTCCTGCTGCATCGGCGCGCCACCCTGCTCCTGTCCCGGCATCATGCCACCCAGGCCCTGGCCACCGGCGTCCTGTTGCAGGCCGGCCATGCGCCGCTCCAGCAAGGACGGCCCACGCTCCTGTCGCGGAGCCGACTGCATCTGCGTGTCGGTATCGGTGGGCATCGGCGGCAACGGCGGCAGGCTCGGTTGCTCGGCAAGTGGCACCGGCTCGGCCGGCTGCACCGGTGGCGGCGCCGCGGTCTGCGGCAACGCAGGCGCCACCACCGCTTCCTGGCGCGGCTTCGGTGCCGGCTCAGGCGTGCTGCTGCCGCTCACCAGCCAGAAGATCGCCAGGATCAACAGCGCGGCGATGCCGCCCAGGAACACCAGCGCCTTGCGATTGAGCTTCTTCAGATCGCTGGAGCGGAGCACGGGCTCGTTGGCGTCCAGATCCGGGTCAGCGGTCTGCTGCTGGCGAGCGAAATAGGGATTCTCGCGCGGCGCATCGTCCGCATGCGGGGAACGCGGCTGACCGTGGTCGTTGCCGTAGTTTTCGTCAGACGGGGGTAGATTCGAGTTCACTTTTGCTTGTTCCTACGCAAGCCGACAACATTCTTGCCGTGGCGGATGACCAGGAAGGGATAGGTCCCATGGACAATCAGGGTGTTGCCCTCGACTGTCGTATTGACCAGGAAATCCTCATCGTTCTCCTTCTCGCGACCGAACACGGCCGGGAAGTTGCCAGTGGGGAAACGCGTCAGATCCATTTTGATGTAGGTGAACTTGCCATCGTCGTAGACGCTGCTCGGCACGATCCACATTTGCTTGGAACGCGTGGAATAGTCGTAGTCGAAGTAGTAATGACGATCCTTGGTCAAGCGCGTGTCGAGCTGCGACTCGTCCTTCACCTCGTCGCTGGCTGCGGCAAAGCTGGTGTCCTTCGGATAGGTGAAGGTCACCTTGTATTGCACGCCGGCCTGCTTGGCCTGCTCCAGCCGCTGCCAATCCGTCGCTACCACCTTCAATTCCAGGATGTAGGAATGGGTGGCGGTGCGGATCATCATGTTGGTATCGACGTCGACGTTCTTCGGCTTCAGGTAGAAGACGTTCTCGCGACGGCTGAGTTCCCAGCCACTGGTGAAACCGGTGCTGTAATCGAGGATCTTCTCGTTCGGGCTCAGTTCGATTTGCGTGGTGATGCCCAGGCCGGTACGCACCTGATAGATCTTGTCAGGCTCGTACTCGTACTGCTGGACCACCTGGGCCGATGCAATCGGCGCGAACAGGCCCAGAGCCAGCAACGCAAGATGCGCCGAACCGGTTTTCGTCAGGAAACTCATCGAACGCTCGCTCCATTACCGTTGTGCTGAGGTGCAACGTTGGGTGCAGGGGGTGCCGCAGCCGGCTGCGCCCCTGGATAGACAGGCGCACTCGCCGGATTGGCCATCGGCGCCGGCTGCGTGGCCGGCACCGTACCGTTCGCGCCAGGTGCCATCGGCTGACCTGGCATCCGCTGCATCGGCACTTCGCCCGCCGCTCCCGGCATCTGCGCGGCCGCAGGCTGCTGAACCGCGCCGGTCTCAGGAGCCTGCACGGCCGACGACGGTGGCACCGGCATGGCCGAGTAGTCGTTGTCGACCCGGTAATCGGTCACCTGGAACCCCAACGGATTCTGCACCCGCAGTTCGTCGTCCATGGCCAGATTGCTGTTGTACTTGAAGCCGATAATGGCGAACTTGTTGTCGAGGAACGTGGATTGCCCCGTCCTCTTGTCATAAATGCTGCGCTGGAAGCGCACGTTCGCGCCTGTATACGGTTTATTGCCCCCGCCGAGCAGGTTCATGCTCAGAATCTTGACCCGAATCGACCGCGCCTTGCCATAGGTGTAATACGGGGCCGAGGGATTGCTGGGTGCGTGCAGATTGAAGTACTCGGCACCCACCGCGGTGTCCCGCGGCGCCATCGAGAACACCGTATTCCAGTCGTTGAGCCCCATCATCTCCGAATCGTAGGACTCACGTGCGGTGATGAAGCGCGCCACGTTGCTCTTGGCCAGCGCTTCGCTGTTGGTGACACTCTGTACATCGCCGCTGTTGCGCAATACCGTCACCGAGGAATTGCCGGTATACGCATCGGCCATCACCAGATACGGCACCTTCTCCTTCAACGGCAGCATGTAGTAGTACCCGCCGCCGAGGAGCAGGCACATGATGATGGCCCCGAACGCGACCCACCACGCACGGCGCTCGCTGCGGCGAGCCAGATCAGCAATGCTGATTTCGTAGTTGACCGCCTTCGCTACCGCTTTGTTGACGTTTTCGCTTTCGACCGGCTTTTTACCGAACATCAGACTTCACCAGGTTTCGTAATGTGGCTGTCGGCGCGCAGCGTGCAGGCCGACGGTGACGTCACTTCGCGCTGCCGCTGGCTGCCGGCGCGCCGCTCAGCGACGACGACGGCTGCACCAGGATGCGATTGCCCGCCGCGGTCACGCTCAGCCCTTCCTGCGCATAGACCACGCTCAGCTCGGCGACCGCCTGCTGGATGCTGGTGGTGTTGATCTTGGCGACCGGGGCATACAGCGTGTAATCGGACTGGATGCCGTAGGACAGTTGCATGTTCGAATCCTTGGCCCAGCGCTCGAGCATCGTCTTGAGCGTGCCGTCCATCGGGATCGCCTGGTACACGTACGACGAGTACAGCGGGATCTCCATGGTCGACTCGGAGAAACGGTTGACCGGCTTCCACTTGCCGCGGAAGTCGGGTGCCGGCCTGGTTGCACAGGCGCTCAACAGCGCGACGGCACTCAACGTAGCGATCAGCCGAAACATATGCGTTCTTTTCACGCGAGCCTCTGAATTGCGGAAACGTATAGAGAGCGGGCGGCGCGCAGGCGGCCCACTGCTGGATGGCGAAGTTCGACGCGACGGCACGACACGCGCGTCGCGGCAAGGAAGGCGCCGGGAACGGCGCGGGCACGGATCTGCTGCAGACAACGGGACGTATCCGAGGCCGCGCGATCAGCGCCGAAGAAAACGGAATTTGACAGCAAACCTTCCATGTCACCCCTTACGTGCGCCGTTCGGCCCACGCCCCTGTTCCTGTTTCTGTTACCAACGCACCGCCATACTCGCGAGAATGTGCCGCAGGGGCATGCCCACGTCAAGCATTTGGCAAAAAAACGTTCAAATGATAAATGAGCCCAAAAAATAGGTGTTTTTCGTCACACTTTCATATCGAGAGCGTCGGAATGTCGACTTTGGGACGCAGCCGCGCGGTGAAGTAGCGATCGTTGTAGTACTTGATCTTGTCGCACTTCACCGGATGCGGAATGCCCTCGTACAAGAACACCTCTTGATCGTTGCCCATCGCCTTCAACTCTTGCGGCAGCATCAGCGCCCGCTTCTCCTCCGACACGCTTCGGGTCACATCCTTGCCGCGGGTGACGTTCTTCTTGCGGAAGGTGGTGTAGCCGAGCATCTCGGAGTAGTCGTTGGCATCCTGCTGCTCGCGCGGAGCGTAGAGAATCTGCAGTGCATGATTCGTGATGATGGTCCGCGAGATGTCCTTGCCATAGGTGGCATCGAGCTGGGCCATGCTCTGGATGATCGGCAGAAGGCGGACATTGTAGCCAGCCATATATGACACTGCCGAGGCGATGATGTCGACCTTGCCGATCGCGGTGAACTCGTCCATCAGCAGCAGGCACTGATACTTCAGCGCCGGATTGCTCTTGGGCAGTTCCTTGGTGTTGAGGTTGATGATCTGGCTGAAGAACAGATTGATGATCAGGCGGCTCTCGGCCAGCTTGTTGGGCTGGATGCCGATGTAGATGGTCATCTTCTTCTTGCGCAGGTCGGTCAGCAGGAAGTCGTTGTCGCTGGTGGCCGCATCCAGCACCGGATTGATCCAGGCATTGAGCGGCTCCTTCAGCGTGCCCATGATCGAGGCGAAGGTCTCGTCCGCCTGCGACAGCAGGTTGGAGAACGCCGACTTGGCATTGCCGCTGAGGAAACGCCGCTCCGACAGCGACTTCAGGTACTTCTTCAGGTCGGTGCCGTCGCCGGACGACAGACGGTAGATCGCGCCCAGCGTCGGCGTGCCGAGACCGCCGGGGAAGCCGATGTTGCGCTCGTCGTCCCAGTTCTCGAACAGGTAGAGCGAGAACGCCATGAACGCATTGCGCGCCTGGCTGACCCAGAACTTCTGGTCGTCGGAGCCATCCGGATACAGCATGGCGGCGATGCTCATCAGGTCCGAGACGCGGAACGCCGGATCGTCGGAGACATAGCTGAGCGGATTCCAGCGATGGGTGCGACGATCCTCGGCGAACGGATTGAACAGGAACACCTCCTGGCCCTGGCTGGCGCGCCAGCCACTGGTCAGATCGAAGTTCTCCTGCTTGATGTCCAGGACGACCACCGATTCCTGGTACTCCAGCAGGTTCGGAATGACCACGCCGACGCCCTTGCCCGACCGGGTCGGGGCCGCCAGGATCACGAACTGCTGGCCACTGAGGCGCACCAGCTTGCCGCGGAACTTGCCGACCACGATGCCGTCGCCGCTGGTCTTGAACAGCCCATGCTTGGACAGGTCGGCCGCGCCGGCGAAGCGCGCGTCGCCATGCAGGCTGCGCTTGGGCGGCCTGAACATCAGCACCAGGATCAGCAGGGCCACCAGGCCGGGCAAGCCGAAGCCGAGGTAGCCGGCCCATTTGATCTTGCCGACGTACGGAGCCACCTCCGGCAAGCCGATGGCGTGAACGTACTGGTAGTAGGTGCCAAGCCCGAACATCCGCGTGTCCAGCTTCAGCAGCAGCAGGACCAGGTAGCCGGACAGGAAATAGCCGCAGACGGCCGTGAGCACGACGACGAGCGCCGCCGCAACGAGTTTACGATTCGACAAGCCCTATCCTCCCTGATCCATCCTGGCCGACATTCTAGAGCGACTTGCGCACTTTGAGAGGCTTGCATGCACTGCGTCGACCGGAGACGGCGGACAGCCGGCAGGCCACCGCGCCACATGCGACAGGACGCCGACGGCGCTGGTGGCAACGCCGCCTGTCTGCGCCAACGCTGCCGACTGGTATGCGCCCGCCTAGACCCGCATGGCGCGCCCTAGCGACGCTGCCGCGTGCTCGGCTTGTTCCGCGAAGGCTTCTTTTCCGCGCTGACCGCGTCCCGATCGCGCTCGACCAGGGTGTCCAGGAAGACACGCGCCTCGTCCCACGACATGTCGTGCGGATCCACCCGCGCACCGCCATCGGTGGTGACCGTATAGCCCACCACGTTGGCCGGGCTGTAGTCCGGCTCCCGGGTCAACGCCACGAGCTGGTAGCGTCCTTTGACTTGCACCGTATGATGGTATTCCACCATGCGCCTGGCCTCCTCGCCTGATCGTCCGCTCGGATGCTAAAGCAAGCCCGGCCGCGCGGCCAGCATCCGAGCGCACCCGGTGGCGTGAGCGCAGACACAAAAAAGCCGGCGTCTGCCGGCTTTGTCGTTTCCACGTTCGCTTCTTCGCGTCGTGGTGGGCGGTACAGGGTTCGAACCTGTGACCCCTACCATGTCAAGGTAGTGCTCTACCGCTGAGCTAACCGCCCCTCTCTGCCGCGGCGCACCGCTGCAGGGGCGCGAATCTTAGCCCACCTGGCGGACAAGAACAATACCCACCTTCCGATCGGGCACCGCTGCGGCCCGCCTAGCCGACCAGACTGGCATCGCGCAGCTTCTTGATCTGGTCGCGCACCCGCGCCGCATCCTCGAACTCCAGGTCCCGCGCGTGCTGGTACATCTCCTGCTCCAGCGCTTTGAGCCGCGCGGCGATCTCCGCTGGCGCCAGCGCCCGGTAGTCTGCCGGCTCTTCCGCGACCCGGCGCGCCTTGCCCTTGCCTTTGCCCTTGCCCGACTTGGCCTCGGCCGCGTCCTCGCGCGCGCCCTCCAGGATGTCCACGATCGGGCGCGCCACCGACTTCGGGACGATCCCGTGTTCCAGGTTGTACTCCACCTGCTTCTCCCGGCGGCGCCCGGTTTCGTCGATCGCGGCCTGCATCGAACGCGTCATCTTGTCCGCATACAGGATCGCCTTGCCGCGCAAATTGCGCGCGGCGCGGCCGATGGTCTGGATCAACGAGCCGGTGGAGCGCAGGAAGCCTTCCTTGTCGGCATCGAGGATCGCGACCAAAGAGACCTCCGGCATGTCCAGGCCCTCGCGCAGCAGGTTGATGCCGACCAGCACGTCGAACTTGCCCAGGCGCAGGTCGCGGATGATCTCCACGCGCTCGACCGTGTCGATGTCCGAGTGCAGGTAGCGCACCTTCACCCCGTGCTCGCCCAGATACTCGGTGAGGTTCTCGGCCATGCGTTTGGTGAGCGTGGTGACCAGGACGCGGTCGCCATCGGCCACGCGCAGGTTGATCTCCGACAGCAGATCGTCGACCTGGGTCGCCACCGGGCGGATCTCCACTTCCGGATCGATCAACCCGGTCGGGCGCACCACCAGCTCGGTGATTTCGCCGGCCGATTCGCGCAATTCGTAGGGGCCCGGCGTGGCCGAGACGTAGATGCTGCGCGGCGAGCGCGCCTCCCATTCCTCGAAGCGCAGCGGCCGGTTGTCCAGCGCCGACAGCAGCCGGAAACCGAATTCCACCAGGGTTTCCTTGCGCGAGCGGTCGCCTTTGTACATCGCACCGATCTGCGGCACGGTGACGTGCGACTCGTCCACCACCAGCAAGGCGTCCGGCGGCAGGTAGTCGAACAGGGTCGGCGGCGGTTCGCCCGGCGCCTTGCCGGTCAGATGCCGCGAGTAGTTCTCGATGCCGTTGCAGAAGCCGACCTCAGCCATCATCTCCAGGTCGAACTGGGTACGCTGCGCCAGCCGCTGCGCCTCGACCAACTTGTTCTGCGCATACAGCTGTTCGAGCCGGTCCTTCAGCTCAAGCTTGATCGTGTCCACCGCGCTGAGCGTGCGCTCGCGGGTGGTAGCGTAGTGGGTCTTGGGGTAGATCGTGTAGCGCTGCAGCTTGCGCAGCGTCTCGCCGGTCAGCGGATCGAACAGGGTCAGCTGTTCCACGTCGCCGTCGAACAGTTCGATGCGCAAGGCCTCGCTGTCGGATTCGGCCGGGAACACATCGATGACCTCGCCGCGTACGCGGAAACTGCCGCGGTGCAATTCGTACTCGTTGCGGGTGTACTGCAGGTCGGTCAGGTGGCGGATCAACTGGCGCTGCTCCACGTGCTCGCCGATCGACAGGATCAGCCGCAGCGACAGGTAGTCCTCCGGCGCGCCCAGGCCGTAGATCGCCGAGACCGTGGCCACCACCAGCGCATCGCGCCGCGACAGCAGGGTCTTGGTCGCGGCCAGGCGCATCTGCTCGATGTGCTCGTTGATCGAACTGTCCTTCTCGATGAAGGTGTCCGAGGACGGCACGTAGGCCTCGGGCTGGTAGTAGTCGTAGTAGCTGACGAAGTACTCGACCGCGTTGTTGGGGAAGAACGCCTTGAATTCGCCGTATAGCTGCGCCGCCAGCGTCTTGTTCGGCGCCATCACCAGGGTCGGCTTCTGGATCGCCTGGACCACGTTGGCGATGGTGTAGGTCTTGCCCGACCCGGTCACGCCGAGCAGAGTCTGCTTGGCCAGGCCGGCCTCGAAGCCGGCCACCAGCTTCTCGATCGCCTGCGGCTGGTCGCCGGCCGGCGAATACGGCGATACGAGTTGGAAACGGTCGGACATGCACAAGCCTCAAGGTGAAGAGCGAGGCCGACAGTGTCGGCCGACCCCGCGCCGGGGAGATTTCCTACATGGGAACGCACAACCCCCTCATTCAAGCCCTGCCGCCCGGCCGCGAGACTGGCGACCTCGCACCGGGAGACGACGGACATGCGGAACGCTGCAGCCAAAGGCTACACATTGCTCGAGGCCATGATCGTGATGGCGGTGATCTGCCTGCTCGCCGGCATCGGCCTGCCGGCGCTCCGGGAACTGCTGGCGAACCAGCGTTTGACAGCGGCCACGCACCAACTGAGCGCGCACTTCGCCCTGGCACGCAGCAGCGCGATCAGCTTCGGCGTCCCGGTCAGCGCCTGCCCGTCCAACGGGGAAGGCGGCTGCCGCAGCGACAGCGACTGGAGCCACGGCTGGCTGGTGTTCCGCGACCCGGAACGGCAAGGCCAGCCGATCGCGCCGGACAGCATCCTCAGCGAAGGCAGCGCATCGGGCGCCAGCGACCTGGTTCTGCGCTCGAACCAAGGCCGCCCCTCGGTCCGCTTCCTGCCCGATGGGCGCAGCGCCGGCAGCAACCTGACCGTCAACATCTGCGAGCGGGGCCGGTTACGCGCAGCGGTGGTGGTGAACAACACCGGACGCATCCGCACGCGAAAAGCGACCGAACCGATGCCCTGCCGGACGCCGGACTGACGCACAAAAGCAAAGACCGCGATCGCTCGCGGCCTTTGCGGATTTGGCGCCCGAAGTTGGACTCGAACCAACGACCCCCTGATTAACAGTCAAGTGCTCTAACCGGCTGAGCTATTCGGGCGGGGAGGCGCATTGTATAGAGGCCTCATGCCGATCGCAAGGGGTGAACCCGTGCTTTCCTGACTGCAACTGCGCCCTACCGACCCAGCTTCACCAGCAGGTGCCCTCGCCAGCACCGGTAGACGTCGTACGCGTGCCCTTCTGATCGATGCTGAGCGCGCCGCACTGGGTGTCCTTGGCCTGAGGACTGTCCGTACGGGGCGTCGCGGTCAACTTGAACGCATTCGCAGTCGGAGGGACGCTGAACGAAAGATCATAGAACTGCACCGCATCGCTTGGACACGTCGGCAGCGGCACATCGGCATACGACATCTTGGTCGTGTAGTACCGCTCGATGAGCTGCACCCCCTGCTGCAGACAGACGGACGCGGCCGAGCGGCGTGCCTTGATGACGTGCGATTGATAGCTGGCGAACGCGATCGCCGCCAGAACACCCACGATCGCGACCACGATCATCAGTTCGATCAGGGTGAAGCCATGCTGCCGGCGGGACGGAAAGGAAGAAAGTCGCATCAATTGTTCCTCAGAAGTTCGCGCCAGGACACGCGCTTCATGCTGAGCGCGCTGCTGTTGGTACCGAGCGTGGTCGTACTCGCGTTATCCAACGCGATCTGCATCTGGTTGCCGATGAAGATCGGACTGTTGGGGCTGCTGTTCAGGCCGATGCCGGAGACGGGTGTGCCATTGAGTGTATCGCCGGTGCTGGATCCGCCGCTGCCGTCCAGGTCGAAGAAGGATTGCGACAGCCGGCCGCCGGTGAACGGGTTGATCGCCATCACGAAGCCCTTGCCGCTGGGGCTGCACACATCGCCCGAATCCGGAATACGCGTGGTCCCGATCAGCGCCGTGCCCTGGAAGAAGTTGGACACCACCATGCGCTCGCCCTGCGGCGTGCCGGGAGGCGACAGCAGGTCCATGTACCAGCCGTCCTGCCCGGCGCTGGGCTTGTCCTCGATCACGCGCACGGCAAAGCCGTTGACGGTGCCCTCCTGCAGGATGTTGACCTTGTTCAGGGTGGAGCGATTGGAGGGGATGGTCGTACCGCGGTCGATCAAGCCATACCAACTCTGCACGTCCTTGTTGCCCAGATCGCCGCTGGACAGGTACTTGCCGGTCCCGAAGAACACCCAGGTCAGGCCCGTCGCCGGATCCTTCGCCGCCGTGGGTGCAGCGGTGATCGGTTGCGCCTTGGACGCATAGTTGGCGGAGAACAGCTGGCGCACCGTCCCGGTCGCGCCGGACATGTCGAACCGCCAGACATTCCCGTTGAGATCGCCAGCGTACAGACGATCGACGATGAAATCGTTGTTGGACGACCAGGCCAGGACACCGGACAGGCCATTGTTGCCGCTCGACCCCGTCTGGATACGGCTGGACGCACCGGTGATGGCATTCACCAGGATGAGATCGGCCGAATCGCCGCTGCTGTTAGGACCATTGCCGAGCATCGCGTACCACTGGCCGTTGGCGAGCTGCCCGATGATCGGCTTGCCGAGATTGTTGCCCAGTCCGACGAGATCGGTGGCCGTGGAGGTTTTGTCCCACAGCAGAGTGATGTTGTTGGGATCGGTGACATCCAGCGCGAACATGCCCTTTCCGCCCCGCCCCATGGTGCCGATCAGCACCGAGCGCCAGCTGCCCCCGGAGTAGACGTCCGACACGGTGAGTTCGCCATCCACGTAATACCGGTGCTGGTAGTTCGGATCGGTGTAGTCCAGCAACCCGGTCATCGCCGCTTTCGGCACGAAGGCGAACTTCTCCGCACCGGTGCTGGCATCGAACCCATGCAGCATGCCGTCATTGGCACCGACATAGATCATCGGCGCGCGCGTGGACTTGGCCGCAGCGAAGGAGGCATAAGCGCTGGCGCCGTTGAACGTCGCCGTCGTGTACAGCCGTGGGTTGGGTGCTCCCACATAGACCGGCTGCGAGTTGACGATGTCGCCAAGGATGCCGCTACGGGTACGCAGGACGCCACCGTTGGCCTTCTCCTGCGAGCGATCGCCACGCAGATAGTCGATCTGGTTCTGCGTCGCGGACGACAACGGCGTTCCGGCGAGCTTGCCGTAGGCGAAATTGTCCAGATTCCCGTTCGAGTTGGCGAACTTGATCGTCCGGGTATCCCAGGCCGGGAGCTGCGCGCCCGCGCTCCACGCCTGCGTCAGCGCGCCGGTGGTCTGGTTGACGTCGTACGCCACCACATCGCCACGCCAGGTGCCGCTGTAGAACACGGACTGGTACGTCCGCGCGCCCGCTTCAAGCTTGGTCGTATTGCTGGCGAGGGAGGCTGCAGAACCCTTCATCTCCTCCAGGATGCGCTCGAACGCCTGGCGCAGGCTCGCCACCATCTTTTCCGCGTCGGCGGCAAGGTAGTAATTGTCCGGCTTCTTGTAATTGGCATTGCCATTGACGTAGGAGCTGCCGTCCCACCAGGTGGAGTCCGCCAAGGCGCTGATATTGGTCTCCGGATCGTAGCCTTCCGGCACACGGAAACCGCCGTACTTCGTGGTCAGCCAATACTGGTTGGTGCTCGGCGACTTGTAATCGCCATATTCCACAACGTCGACCCAGTGTGTGGAGAGGGTCTGCTTGCCAGGCAAGCCATCGCTGGCGGTGTCGGGACGCAGATCCTTGGTGTGCGCGTCGTAGGCGAGCGCCGCGATGTAGGCGGAGTTCTTGTCGCTGTTGAACTGCGACGTGACCGCGCTGGAGGCGGCGTCGTTGGCAGACTTGCCTTCCTTACGCCAGATCTGGGTCATACGGTCGATGACGCTGACCGAGGTATCGCGGGTCACTTCCGGAGGTGTGGCCGGCTCGCCACTCAGGTTGGTGGTGTTGCCTGGCAGATTCTTGTCCAAATGCGTATTGGTGTCGCCGATACCCAAGATCACATTGATCTGGCAGCGATAGGAAATCGGATCGTTCCACTGGGTGATGACCGGAAAACCATCGGCTTGCTGGTATCGCTGCTGCGCGTTTCCGCTCAACGAAGAGTAGGCCGCGATATTACCCTGATGCTTGAAATAGCGGATTGCGGCGTAATAGAGCTCGCTGACATCATCGTACGACTTGACGTTCTTGCCGGTATTGAGTTGACCGAACTTGTTCAGATAATTGATGACGCCACTGTTGACGATCTGATAGCGCGGATCTGTCCCACCGATCGCCGCGGTCGTTGCTGCAGCATCGGAAACATCGGGATTTTGATAGATGACGCCAGTCTGCGGATCCCACTCTCGCGCCGCATTCGCGAGTGTCCCTTGATCAGGATTGTAGGTGTAAGGCCCGACGAATTTTTGGTTGGCGCGCAGAATACCGCTATCCACGGCCGGATCATCGGTATTCTTGTAACCGAAGATGCTGTAACGGATCCGTTTGGCATACTGCTGGATCAATCCTTCCGGCTTGTAGTAGCCGCTAGGGTAAGCAACGCAGTTATCTTCAAGATAGGCGGTTCCGAGGCTGGCATCGCATACCTTGACCCGCACCGAGACCTGGAACGTCAGCGTCGTATCGCGCACGCAGCCGAGATTGAAAAGTGTATCGCAAGGGGAGCCATCCGGTTTGAGAAAGCTGCCATTCAAGGAATGCTTGCTTGGATCGTAGGCAATCTGCTGATTCGAAGAGGGATCGACCAGGTTGCCGTTGGCAAAGAACATCTGGTTGCCCAGCCCGTCGATGCGCATGTTGAAGTTCTGCCACTGCGCACCCGTCCCTCCCGCGATCAGCGTGGCATTGTTGCTGATCGAACGGCGCGGGAAATTACTGGTCGCCACGCGATCGGCGACCGCCTTTTCCAGCAGCGTCTCGCTCGCCGTGTCGCGCGAACGATAGCCGCCCGTCAATGCCGAGCGGAACGGATCGATGGTCTGGGTTGCGGCCCAGTTGAGGAAGTTGCCTGCCCACACGCCCGCCCCAGCGCAGGCATAGCTGCTCGGATTGTTGCCCAGCAAGCTGACGGGATAGAAATAACGATCGCTCTCAGTGGCGCTGTAGTGGTATCTGTAGCACTTCTCGGAATCGAAATAGCCAACAAACCTGCTTGACGCCGAATAGGTATCGGACAGATTCGCCTTGCTGATCACCGTCGGGAACTCCACCGACGGCACGAATGCCAGGTTGCCCGGCACGTCGCTGCCCACATATAACGGCGACTGCGAGACATCCACATCCGCACCGGCCCCGCCTACAGTACCGATGAATAGACCGGCCACCACGGCAAGGAGCCAGTCCCGGTACGTCGTCTTCTTCGCTCGACTGGTCATAGTGGGATCCTTACTTGACGGTGACGTTGGTCTGCAGCACGACGATGGCCCGGCCATTGGACGCGGCCGGGTTGCCGCTGCGCGCGATGACGCGGTAGTAGTGCTCCAGCGAGGTGCCGCCGGTGCCGCCGTACTGGTTCTGATTGATGCTCGACCCCAGGCCCAGCTGATCCTCGCTGGTGCGCTGGCCCAGATACTGGATGTAGTACTGCGCGGGGACGGCCTGGCCCGTCGGCGTCACCGTGCCGTCCACCCAGCACTCCTGGGTGCCCAGCGCACAGCCGCTGGAGGCATTGCCGGTATACGTGTTGCTGGGAACGGCCGGGCATACCGTCGTTCCCGACGAACAATTGAAACCGATGGTATTGCCGGACTTGGCGGCGTTCTGAATGGCCTTCTCCGCATCGCGCAAGGCGCCTTCGGCGGCCTGGAACCCCAGGCTGCGGTCGTACATGTTGGAGGACATGCGCTCCTGCAGCAGCGTGCCGCGCAAGACGGCGAGCCCCAGCAGGGTCATCACCAGCAACAGCAACAGGACGACGATGAGCGAAATGCCGGACTGCCGGCGGGGCGATGGCGACGTGTTCACGGGTTCCGGTTCCTGATGCTCACGATCGTGCTGAAGGTCCGCGTCACCGGCTGCTTGTTGGCGCCGGCCGACGTATCGGCGCTGACGGTCATGTCGATCTTCACCGCGATCACGTTGGCCCAGTTGGTCCCGGGGCTGGCGTCTGCGTAGCTGGTGCCGTCCTTGGACAAGTACTTGAACTGCAGGCCGGTGACGCCATCGGCGATTTCGTTCTTCTGGCTGGTACCGCCCGGCAAGGCCACTTCCTGATACAAGGAGGTGCCGCCCGTTCCTCCGCTACTGGCCGCGACATACCAGCGCACCGCCCGCACTTCGGTCAGGATGGAGTTGATCTCGTAGGTGTAATTGTTCGAGCCGGCGACGCACACGCCCGGCAGGCGCCCGAGCCGTGTGCAGGTATTGAGGCCGCCGCTCGCGTAACTGGCCGTGGTGCCGGAAACGCTGTTCACCTGCAGCACCGCCAGTTGCTGGCGATCGCACAGCAGCATGATCGCGTTGCTGTGCAGGTCCGGCGCTGCCGCGTTGAGCGTCAGCGTCTGGTTCGCCGGGTTGTGCGCGGTCACGGTGGCGCCGCCGGTACCCGCAGAGAGGATCTGGATCGCGTCGGTGCCTGCCGTGACGGTGAGACCGGACGGGTTGCTGTTTTTGTAGCCGGTCAGCGGCAGCGCCCAATTCATCCACCAGCTCGCCGTGGGATTGTTCAGCACGTTCGCGACCGGCAATCCGGAATCGCAAGGATTGCCGCCGGCCTCGCGGATATCCTGCGCCATCATCTCGAAACCGGTCCGGGCCGACTCCTGGAGCCGGCTGAGGCCCTCGGTCGCCGCATAGGTCTGGCGGTTGGAGAGAAAGATGCCGATC
Organism: uncultured Xanthomonas sp.; assembly: GCF_964278005.1. Taxonomy (NCBI): domain Bacteria; kingdom Pseudomonadati; phylum Pseudomonadota; class Gammaproteobacteria; order Lysobacterales; family Lysobacteraceae; genus Xanthomonas; species uncultured Xanthomonas sp. The sequence continues at coordinate 45,105 of NZ_CAXYKF010000015.1, read as the reverse complement.
GCCGCACCGACCACCAGCAGGCCGAGCAGCATCGAGATCATCAGCTCGATCAGGTTGAAGCCGGATTGGCGCCGTGGCAGCGCCCGCGCGATCAGTATGTTCACAGTTGGGCCGTCGTGCTCAGGGTCTGGGTCGCGCTGCCGCTGGTGTTGCCGCCGGCACTGGAGTTCACGCCGCGGCTGTCGTCCCATTGCACGGTGATCGTGCAATTGCCGTCGTTGCAGGCGATGGAGCCGCACGTGGTCGCCGGGTCGCCCCCGATCGCCGCCTTCAACCCGCTGAGCCAGACCGCCTTGTCGTTCGCCACCAGGTCGCCCGCCGCCGGCGCCGTGCAGAGCATGCTGCCGGTGTTGTAGGCCCCCAGCATCGCCGCGCTGCGGTTGGCCCGCATCGCATCGAGGATGGTGTAGGTCTGCATGACGATCTGGCTGCGCTGCAGCGCGCTCTGGTTGTTGCGCAACGCCGTGGTCTGCATCGCCGCCACGCCCAGCATCCCCACCCCCAGGATCAGCACCGAGATCATCACCTCGATGAGGGTGACGCCCGCCATGTGTCTGCCGCTCTCGAACCGCTTCATGGTGTCTCCGCTTGCCGGAACCGGCTCAGCCGGTGGTGGTGCAGCTGCCGCCGTCGGATGTCGATGTGACCTGGGCGCGACTGCCGCCCATCAGTTTGACGCTCCGGACATTGTTGGATGGGTTGGTAACCGCCATGCAGACGACGATGCCTCCTGTCACCGGCGTACCGCTGCTGTTGCGCGCGATGCCGTCTGCTCCGAAGGTCAGCTTGTCGCCCATCGCATCCAGGGTCGTACTGGTGACGACCAGGCCAGTGCGCAGGGTCGTGCTGCGCAGCACCGTGCCGTCGCGGGCCACGGTCAGGTAGCGGGTCCAGTTGCCGCCGCTGGCGCAGGTCGCACCGTCGTCGCTGCGGCAGAGGCTGACGCCACCGTTCAGGCGCACCGCCTCCGAGCGCGTCAACTGCACCGCGGCGATCAGTTCGTTGGCGGCGCCGGTCAAGCGGTTGCTGCGGATCAGACCGGTGAAACTGGGCACCGCCAGCGCCATGATGATCGCCAGCACCGCCACGGTGACCATCAATTCCACCAGCGTGAAACCACGCTGCGTCCGTTCGGCAAGGCCACGCGCGCAAGGAACAGCCATATCCTTCCCCAGATTCTCCCGCCGGCCACGCTAGCGGCCGGACCGCGACCGCGCCAGCCGTTGCCGACGGATGGCGGATATGGGGGAGTGGACGGACCGTGCGCGACAGGGCGCCAGCCGGCATGATGCACCTCGGCCCTGCCCCACCGCCTTCCGCCCCGATGCCCGCCTCCGCCTACTCCAAGGACCAGCTCCAGGTCCTCAAGCAACCCTCGACCCTGATCTGGATCGTGATGGCTGGCGAGTGCATCGCGGCCATCCTGGCCCTGACCCCGGTCCCGGGCACGGGCATGGCAGGGAGCCGCTGGGTCTACTTCGGGCTGGCGTCGCTGGGCATCCAGTGGGTCGCGCTGCTGACCCTGGCGAGCCTGCTGCTGTTGCGCCGGGCGCTGGCCGGATGCGGCTTCCTGTCCATCACCGTGGCCACACTGGGCCTGATGCAGGCGCTGACCTGGCTGATCAGCGGCGTGATTCTCTATGCCTTCGGCGACTACTGGCAGCTCTCCGACCGCGCATGGCTGACGCTGTCGCTGCAGTTGTCCGGCATCGCCCTGCTGATCGGCCTGCTCGGCATGGCCGCGCTGCACAACCACGTGCGCATCAAGCAACTGGTCGAACGCGCCAAGCAGGCCGAGATCGACGCACTGACCGCGCGCGTGCAGCCGCACTTCCTGTTCAACACGCTCAATACCGCGGTGATGCTGGTGCACCGGCAACCGCAACAGGTGGAACAACTGCTGATGGATCTGTCGGATCTGTTCCGCGCCGCGCTGGCCGCGCCGGACCTGGTCGACCTGCAGGACGAGATCGACCTGGCCAGGCGTTACCTGGACATCGAGGCGATCCGCTTCGGGCCACGCCTGCGCGTCCATTGGGAGGTGCCGGAGGCGCCGGCACCGGTGCGGATTCCGCGGCTGTCGCTGCAACCGCTACTGGAGAACGCCGTGCACCACGGCATCGAATGCAGTGCCGAGGGCGGCGAGATCGGCATCGCCATCGGCGAACGCGACGGCGCCCTGGAGATCAGCGTGCGCAACCCGGTGCCGATAGGCGGCCTTTCGCCGCATATCGGCCGCGGTCACCGCGTCGGCCTGTCGGCGCTGCGCACGCGCCTGGACAGCCTGGAAGGCGCCTCACTGCACACTGCCAGCGATGGCGCCTGGTTCGTCGCGACGATCCGGATCGGACTCAGGCCATGACCCGGTAGCAGGGCCGATACTCGCCGGAGATCTTCATGCGGCGCTGTTCGACGAAGGCGCGCAGCAACTCGTCCAGGGCCTGCATCATGTCCGCATCGCCGTGGATCTCGAACGGGCCATGCTGCTCGATGCGGCGCATGCCGTCTTCCTTGACGTTGCCGGCGACGATGCCGGAGAAGGCGCGGCGCAGGTCCGCGGCCAGCGCATGCGGCGGACGGCCATGGTGCAGATCCAGCGCGGCCATCGCCTCGTGGGTCGGCTCGAACGGACGCTGATACTCCAGCGGGATGTCCACCGACCAGTTGAAGTAGAACGCGTCCTTCTGCTCCTTGCGGTGCGTGCGCACGTGCTGGATGCCGGCGGCCATCTTGCGCGCCACCGCCACCGGATCACCGACCACGATCTCGTAGCGCGAGGTGGCCACTTCGCCCAGGGTCAGGCGCAGGAAGCGGTCGATCTGCTCGAAATACGGCGCGGCGATGGTCGGGCCGGTGAGGATCAGCGGGAACGGCAGGTCGCGGTTCTCCTCGCGCAGCAGGATGCCGAGCAGATACAGGATCTCCTCGGCGGTGCCGACACCGCCGGGGAACACGATGATGCCGTGGCCGATGCGGACGAAGGCCTCCAGGCGCTTCTCGATGTCCGGCATGATCACCAGGTGGTTGACGATCGGGTTCGGCGACTCGGCGGCGATGATGCCCGGCTCGGTCACGCCGATGTAGCGGTTGTCGTGCTTGCGCTGCTTGGCATGGGCGATGGTGGCGCCCTTCATCGGCCCCTTCATCGCGCCCGGGCCGCAACCGGTGCAGATGTCCAGCCCGCGCAGGCCCAGCTCGTAGCCGACCTGCTTGGTGTACAGGTACTCGTCGCGCGAGATCGAATGGCCGCCCCAGCACACCACCAGCTTGGGATCGGCCGGCTGCAGGATGCGCGCATTGCGCAACTGGCCGAACACCGCATTGGTGATGCCTTCGCTGGACTGCAGGTCGGTGCTGGATTCGGGGCCCAGCTCGATGGCCATGTAGGCCAGGTCGCGGACCACGGCGAACAGCAGCTCGGCCACGCCATTGATGATCTCGCCGTCGACGAAGGCCATCGCCGGCGCGTTGAGCAGGTCGATGCGCACGCCACGGTCGCGCTGCACCACCTGGATGTCGAAGTCGGGATACAGATCGCGCGCCGCGCGCGGATCGTCCGAGGCGCTGCCGCTGGTCAGCACCGCCAGCGCGCAGCGCCGCAGCAGTTCGTGCAGGCCGCCGCTGGAGGCATCGCGCAGGCGCGCCACTTCCACGCGCGAGAGGATGTCCAGGCCGCCGCGCGGGTAGATCCGCGCATCCACTACCGGCAGCGCGCGCGCCGCCGTATTGCTGGTCGTCATATCGAATGTCTTGTCGGTGTCGTCAGCCGGCGACTTTAACTTCAGCCCCCACAAAAAGAAAACGGCCGGGTCGCCCCGGCCGTTTCCAACGCTTCAGCTAGCGTGCGCCGCGATCAGAACTGATAGCGGAAGCCCAGCTGCAGCGACCACTGCGACACGCCGGTGTTGAAGCCGTCGGCGTCGGCGTTGGCGGCCGTCGGCTGGTCGGTGTACAGGGTGTTGTACACGTACTTGCCCTGGTAGATGCCCTGCAGGTTGGCGACGCGAGCGTCGGCGTAGAAGCCGTAGTCGTAGATCCGGCCCCACTTCTTGTTCAGCAGGTTGCCCACGTTCTGGATGTCCAGCCAGACCTCGGACTTGTGGCCCTTGAAGAAGCCCGGCAGCTGCTGGGTGATGCGCACGTCGAAGGTGTTGATCCAGCCGGAACGGAAGCCGTTGGCCGGGGCGTAGCTGCCGGCGTACTTGGCCAGCTGCGGGTTCTTGGCCAGCCAGTCGAAGAACTGCTGCTGCAGCGCCGGGTTGGCGGTGAACGCACCGGTGTTGCTCAGCGTGCCGAACAGCACGTCGCCCGGGCCCTTCGGCACGTAGAACAGGTCGTTGGTCGAACGGCCGTCGCCGTTGGCGTCGCCGTTGAACACGTAGCTGTACGGACGGCCGCTGCGGCCTTCGTAGACCAGGCCCACGCGGGTCTCGTAGTCGCCGAAGAACATGTGCTTCCAGTCCAGCGAGCCGGAGATCCGGTCCTTGATCTCGTAGCGCGAGGTGTTCTCGGTTTCCGAGTTGGCGTTGAAGGCGTACTGGTAGCCCCAGCCCGAGCTGGCGGTGGAGCTGGTCAGCGAACCGACTTCGGTGGCGTGGGTGTAGGTGTAGCCCAGGGTCCAGGACCAGTCGCCGCCTTCGCTGAACGGCTTGGACAGCGACACGGTGAACTGCTGGGTCTTGCCCTTGTCGGTGTTGTCGATCAGGTAGACGTCGCTATACGCCGGATTGCGGTTGTAGCGGTTGTTCCCAGTGGCCCACGGACGACCGGTCTGCGCCGGGTTCCAGTACAGCGCGCGGCCATCCGGACCGTAGTAGGCCGGGCTCGGATCCTGGCCAGGGCTGTTGACGCGACCGATGTTCAGGCTCTTGTAGTACAGGCCGTTGTTGACCTTGGTCACCAGCAACTCGGCCGAGGCCACGATGCCGTACCACGGCAGTTCGTGATCCAGGGCCAGGTTGGCCTTGTACAGCGACGGCAGCTTGAAGTCGTTGCCGACGAAGCTCACGCCCTGGGTCGCCGAACCCGGCGTGGTCGGGACCGGCTGGGTGTCCTTGTTGGCGCTGAACGGCAGGGCCGGGTTGTAGGCGGTGTAGCTGTAGGCGTTGTAGTTGAAGCCGGTGTTGGAGTAGCTGTTGCCGATCCACACCTGCGGCGCATCGCCCTGGAACAGGCCCACGCCACCGCGCAGCTGGGTCGGACGGTCGGTGTCGAAGGTGTAGTTGAAGCCGACGCGCGGCTGGATCAGGAAATCGCCGTTGAAGATCTTGCTGTTGTCGTAGCCGAAGTAGGCCTGCGCCGCAGCGTTGTAGGTCGGATCCGGGCTCACGCTCGCACGATCGCCGCGCAGGCCCAGGGTCAGGGTCAGGTTGTTGTTGACGTACCAGGTGTCCTGCACGAACAGGCCGAGGTTGCTGTTCTTGTAGTCGGCCGCGATCGAACCCGGGCTACGCTCCTGGTTGAGCTGGTACGAGCTCCAGCGGCCGCTGGCGAAGTTGTCCAGGCCGAAGAAGGTGTACACGCCCCAGGTGTTGCGGCCGTACAGGTTGTAGATGTCGTTGGTGCTGTAGTCGACGCCGAACTTCAGGTTGTGGTTGTCAAGGGTCAGGGTGCCCGCACCGTAGTAGTTCCAGGTCTTGGTGGTGAGGATGTTGCCCTGCGAGTTGGTCTCGGTGCCCAGGAACAGCACGTCGCCGGTCGGGTTGGCGACCGAACCGTCGAAGTACACGGCGATGCTCGGCGCATTGGTCGGCACCACGCGGATCGCGGAGTAGTCGCGGTAGGACACCTTGAACTCGGTGGAGAAGTTCTCGGACCAGTCGCTGAACAGCTGGCCGACGTAGCTCTCGACCGACTTCTCGTGCTGGTACCAGTACGAGCTCAGCGAGGCCTGGCTGGAGTTGCCGGCACCATTGATGCGCAGCTTGCTCTGGTCGAGCTTGCTGTAGCGGAAGCTGGCGCGGTGGTTGTCGCTGATGTTCCAGTCCAGCTTGAGCGCGTATTCCTTCAGGTCGGTGTTGCCGTCGCTGTCCAGGGTGCCGGCGTCGAAGCCGTAGTTCTTGGCGATCTGCTGGGCGCGGGTCACGTCGGCCATGCCGTACTTGGCGTTGGCCTTGCCCAGCGCGGTGCTGCCCAGGTCGAGGCCCGGCGCGTCCTGCTGGAACTTCTCGTAGTTGGCGAAGAAGAACAGCTTGTCCTTGACGATCGGGCCGCCGAAGGTCGCGCCGTAGGTCTTCTCCTTGGTGAAGCCGTTGAACTTGCTGCCGTCCGGGTTGTCGCCGAACCAGTCGCCATCGCGATAGCTGCCGTACACCGAACCGTGGAACTCGTTGGTACCGGACTTGGTCACCGCGTTGACGGTGGCGCCGGCGGCGCTGGCGATGCTGACGTCGTAGTTGGACAGGTTGACGTCGATGGCTTCGATCGCTTCCATCGACACCGGCTGACGCCGGGTGGTCATGTTGTTGCCTTCCAGGCCGAAGGTGTCGCTGGCCGAGACGCCGTCGATGTTGATCGAGTTGTAGCGCGGGTTCAGGCCGCCGGCGCTGATCGTGCCCGAGGCGCGATCGACGAAGGCCACGCGCGGATCCAGGCGCATGTAGTCCTGGATGTTGCCGTTGATCGACGGCAGCGCTTCGATCTGCTCGCGGCCGACGTTGGTGCCCGAGCCCATCTTGGTGGCGCTGAACACTTCCGAGCCGGTGGCGATGGCGACCGCGTTGACCGTCTCCAGCGTGGTCGGCGCAGCCATGTCGCCGGTCAGGTCGGCGTTGATGGTGGCGTTCTGGTTGACGCTCAGGTACACGCCGTCTTCGGTCTTGGTGCCGTCGCCCGACTTGGTGATGGTGATGCTGTACGGACCGCCGACGCGCAGGCCGCGCGCGTTGTAGCGACCGGCGGCATCGGTGGTGGCGCGGCTGACCGTGCCCGACTCGACGTGGGTGATGGTCACCTCGGCGCCGGCGACCGGCTGGCCGCCGTGGGTCACCACACCGCCGACACCGGCGGAGGTGCTCTGGGCGAACACCGGCGCCGCGGCCAGCGCCGCAACGAGGCCCAGAGTGAGCTTGGACATCCGCAGACGGGGTTGAATCATTGCAATAGCCTCGATGGAGTTTGACGAAATGCGCATGGCAGGCCGTGCGGGGTACGGACGCACGGCCGCGGAATGAGGGGGCTGGTCACCCTTGCCGATTCCCCGCAAGGGTTAACATGAGTTTAACACCATAGGGCCAATTTGTTGCCAAACCGTGACAGCGCGGCACAAGCGGACATCAGAAGACGTCGATCCCAGTCCTGGCGGGCTTCGGCGACAACGCCGGGACAGGCACGGAAGGCCGCCCGGGACCGCCGCCGGCCACGCCCCCCCCTACCCGTGCCGCCTGAAGGGGCCGCAGCAAGCAGCCTGGCGTGCTCGAAGCGAGGCCCGCCCGGGGCCAGCGCGCCGTCCCCACGGCGCCCCCGACTCGGCCGCGATGCAACCTCAGCCGGCGACCGGCAGCTTCAGATAAGCGCTGAGCCCGTCCAGGAACATCTGCACCGAGATCGCCACCAGCAGCATGCCCATCAGCCGCTCGACCGCGGTCAGCACGCGCATGCCGAGCAGCTTGTACAGCAGCGTGCCGGAGAACAGCAGGGCCGAGGTCGCCAGCCAGGCCAGGATCAGCGCCAGGCTCCACTCGCCCAGCCGGGTCGGCTCGTTGCTGCCCATCAGCATCACCGCGGCCATGCCGGAAGGGCCGGCGACCAGCGGGATGGCCAGCGGCACGATGAAGGGCTCGCCGTCGGGAATTTCGCCCATCAGCCCTTCCGGGCGCGGGAAGATCATGCGGATGCCGATCAGAAACAGCACGATGCCACCGGCGATCGCCACCGACTCCTGGCGCAGGTGCATCACTTCCAGGGCGTACTTGCCGCCCCACAGGAAGCCCATCAGCACGCCCAGCGCGATCAGCAGTTCGCGCGCCAGCACGACGCGCTGGCGCCGCGCCGGCAGCGGCTTGAGCACGCTGAGGAACACCGGGATGTTGCCCAGCGGGTCGAGGATCAGGAACAGCAGCAGCGCTGCCGACAGGATGGTCATGCCAGGGGATTCCAGATTGCGCCGCGGTGCGCGGCGCCGGCGGGCGACAGCAGGTCGACGCAGGCGTCGGCGTAGCGCGCCGGATCGACCGCGTCGCGGTCTTCTTGATGGGTGTAGGCGCGGGCGCGCAAGGCGGTGCGCATCGGCCCCGGCTGCAGGCCGGACACGCGCACGCGCGAGGCGGCCAGCTCGCCGTGCAGGCTCGCCAGCAGGCCGCGGCGGCCGTGCTGGGCCGCGCCGTAGCCGCCCCAGTAGGCCTGGCCGACCCGCGCCGGATCGTCCACCGCGAACACGATCGCGGCATCCTCGGCCTGTCGCAGCAACGGCAGGCAGGCCTGGGTCAGCCAGGCCGCGGCGGTCAGGTTGACGTGGATCGCGCGCGCGAACTGGGCCGGATCGGCATGCTCGAACGGGGTCAGCCCGGCGAAGTCGGCGGCGCAGTGCAGCAGCCCGTCCAGGCGGCCGAGCTCGCCCTGCAGGCGCTCGGCCAGGGTCGCGTAGTCCGGCGGAGTGGCGCCGAGCAGGTCCAGCGGGTACAGCAGCGGCGCGGCGCCGACCGCGGCGATCGCGTCGTAGACGCGGTTCAAGCGTGCCGGCTTGTGCCCGAGCAGGACCACGGTGGCCCCCGCCTGGGCGCAGGCCAGCGCCGCAGCGCTGCCGAGCCCGCCGGCGGCGCCGCTGACCAGGACCACCCGCTGCGCCAGCGCGCCGGCCTGCGGCGACGCAGGCGCACTCACGACTGGTAGGCCTCGGTCACGATGCGCTGCAACTCGCCGGACTCGAACAGCTCCATGGTGATGTCGCAGCCACCGATCAGCTCGCCGTGGATGAACAGCTGCGGGAACGTCGGCCAGTTCGAATAGCGCGGCAGATTGGCACGAATCTCCGGCTCGTCGAGCACGTTGACGGTGTGCAGGCGGTCGGCGCCGGCGGCCAGCAACGCCTGCAACGCGCGGCTGGAAAAGCCGCACATCGGGTACTGCGGCGTGCCCTTCATGAACAACACGATGGGATGGCGTTCGACGTCGGCCTGGATGCGCTCCATCACCTGCATGCGGGTTCTCTCCTGCTGGGGCGAAAGAACGACCTTGGCGGTCGGCTAGACTCTCGCGTAGCCGCATAGTGTAAGCCCTGCGCGCGGCAGTACCGCGACGCGCGCCCGAAACCGCCAGAGGATCCATGCCCATCGAACTCGCTCCCCTGCCCTACGCCGCCGCGGCGCTGGCCCCGCACCTGTCCGCCGCCGCGGTGGAACAGCACCACGGCCAGCACCAGCGCGCGTTGGTGGAACGGCTCAATGCGCGGCTCGCCGGCAGCGACCTGGCCGAGCTGGCGCTGCCGGACCTGCTGCGGCGCGCGCAGGGCCGGCTGTTCCAGGAGGCGGCCGAGGTCTGGAATCACGAGTTCTACTGGCGCGGCCTGCGCCCGCGCGGCGGCGGCGAACCGGGCGGCGCGCTCGGCGAGCGCCTGGCCAAGAGCTTCGGCGACGTGGCGCGGTTCAAGGCCGAGTTCGAGCGCATGGCCCTGGCGCTGTTCGGTTCGGGCTGGGTCTGGCTGGTGCAGCGTCCCGACGGCAACCTGGCCGTGGTCAGCACCGCCAACGCCGGCACCCCGCTGACCGGGGACGACACGCCGCTGCTCGGCTGCGACGTCTGGGAACACGCTTACTACATCGACCATCCCGGCGACCGCGCGCGCTATCTGCAGGCGTTCTGGAAACTGGTCAATTGGGAGTTCGCGGCGTCCAATCTGCGGTGAGCGGGGATTGGGGAGTCGGGATTGGAGATTCGCAGGAGCGGCGGCCGTGGCTGCCGGTTCCTGGCCCAGGCGTTGCCTGGGCGCTCCTGCTGCTGGTTCAGCGCTCGCCGCGCAACGCGGCGATCACCGGGGCGACCTGGGCCTCGCGCTGCAGTTGCGCGCCCACGGTCTGCAGGGCCAGCGCCAGCGCCTCCGGCGTGTCCTCGCGCAGGGTGGCATGGCCGACCTTGCGGCCTTCGCGCGGCTGCTTGCCGTAGTCGTGCCAATGCCCGCCGGGCTGCGCCAGGACCGGTGCGGCGTCGGGCATCGCGCCGATCCAGTTGAGCATGCAGGCGTGGCCGCGCATGCGGGTGGAGCCCAGCGGCAGCCCCAGCACCGCGCGCAGGTGGTTCTCGAACTGCGAGGTCTCCGCGCCTTCGATGGTCCAGTGGCCGGAGTTGTGCACGCGCGGGGCCATCTCGTTGGCCAGCAGTTCACCGTCGCGGCAGAACAGTTCCAGCGCGAACACGCCGACGTACTGCAGGCGTTCGGCCAGGGCACGCGCATGCGCCACCGCCGCCTGCTCAAGCGCGGCACCGGCCTGCGCCGGCGCCAGGCTGGCCGACAGCACGCCGTGCACATGCCAGTTCTCGGTCAGCGGCCAGGTGCGGAACTCGCCGTCGCGGCCGCGCACCGCCACCACGCTGACCTCGCGCTGGAACGGCACGAACGCCTCGGCGATCAGGCCGACGCTGGCCGCCTGCGCGCCCAGCGCAGCCCAGGCCGCATCGGCGTCGGCGGCGGAGGCGATGCGGAACTGGCCCTTGCCGTCATAGCCGAGCCGGCGGGTCTTGAGGATGCACGGCGTGCCGACCTGCGCCAGCGCCGCGTCCAGATCGGCGCGGGTGTCGATCGCGGCGAACGCCGGCACGGGAATGCCGAGCTCGCGGAACAGGGTCTTCTCGGCCAGGCGATCCTGCGCCACGGCCAGCGCATCCGGGCTCGGGAACACCGGCACCTGCCCGGCCAGGGCATCCGCGCTATCCGCGGGCACGTTCTCGAAATCGAAGGTCGCCACGTCGACCGCGTCCGCGAACGCGGCCAGCGCGGCTCGGTCGGCATAGTCGCCGACCCGCAGCGGCGCGACCTGTCCGGCGCAGGCATCGGCTGCCGGATCCAGCAGCGCGAAGCGCAGGCCCAGCGGCACGCCGGCCACCGCCATCATCCGTGCCAACTGCCCCGCCCCCAGAATGCCGACGGTGGTCATTGGCGCGGATCGTCCTTGGCCATCACGTCGTCGGTCTGGCGCTGACGGAACTCGTCCAGCGCGGCACCGATCTCAGCGTGGTCGTGGGCCAGCATCGCCGCGGCGAACAGCGCGGCGTTGGCCGCGCCGGCATTGCCGATCGCGAAGGTCGCCACCGGAATGCCGGCCGGCATCTGCACGATCGACAGCAGCGAGTCCATGCCGTTGAGCGCCTTGGACTGCACCGGCACGCCCAGCACCGGAACCGCGGTCTTGGCCGCGAGCATGCCCGGCAGGTGCGCGGCGCCGCCCGCGCCGGCCACGATCGCGCGCAGGCCGCGCCCGGCCGCTTGCTCGGCATAGGAGAACAACACGTCGGGGGTGCGGTGCGCCGACACCACCTTCACTTCATAGGGCACACCCAGCGCATCGAGTTTCTGCGCCGCATGCTGCATGGTCTCCCAGTCGGAGCGGGAACCCATCACGATGCCGACGAGCGGCGCGGTTTGCTTGGAGGTCATGGCCGTCCCCTGCCTTAAAGACGTATTCTAGCCGTCTTCCACGCAAGACGAAGACCGGATGGACCGCAAACTGCTCGACCTGCTGTGCTCGCCCGACACCCGCCAACCGCTGGCGCTGCTGGAGGCGCGCGGCCTGGAGGCATTGAACCGCGCCATCGCCGCCGGCGGCGTGCAGCGCGCCGATGGCAGTGCGCAGGCGCAACCGCTGCGCGAAGCCCTGATCACCCGCGACCGCAAGCAGGTGTTCCGCGTCGACGACGGCATTCCGGTGCTGCTGGCCGAAGAGGCCATCGGCACCGCCCAGCTCGCCGACTTCCCGGCCAAATGAGCCGCGACATGGCGCCGCCGCAGGCGCCCGCCGCGGAGCTGATCGCCGCCGATGTCGCGCGTGCGCTGGCCGAGGATCTCGGCAGCGGCGACGTCACCGCCGCGCTGCTGCCCGACCGCGCCGACAGCGCCTACCTGCTGTGCAAGCAGGACGCCGTGATCGCCGGCCGCCCCTGGTTCGACGCCTGCCACCAGGCGCTGGACCCGCAGGTCCGCATCGACTGGCAGGTGGCCGAAGGCCAGCGCGTGGCCGCCGGCACGGTGCTGGCGTTGCTGCAAGGGCGCAGTCGCGCCCTGGTCAGCGCCGAGCGCGCCTCGCTGAACTTCCTGCAAACCCTGTCGGCCACCGCCACCGCCACCGCCGCCTACGTGGCCGCGGTCGCCGGCACCGGCGCGCGCATCCTGGACACGCGCAAGACCCTCCCTGGCCTGCGCCTGGCGCAGAAGTACGCGGTGCGCTGCGGCGGCGGCAGCAACCACCGCATCGGCCTGTACGACACGGTGATGCTCAAGGAGAACCACATCCACGCCGCCGGTTCGCTGCCTGCGGCGGTGGCCGCCGCGCGCGCGCAGTGGCCGGCGCTGCCGCTGGTGGTCGAGGTGGAAACTCTGGAGCAACTGCGCGAAGCGCTGCAGGCCGGCTGCGATCGCATCCTGATCGACGACTTCACTGCGGAACAGCGCCGCGACGCGGTGGCGATCGCCGCGGCCGCACCGTTCAATCGCGCGATTCCGCTGGAAGTCTCCGGCGGCGTCGACCTGGAGGCGGTGCGCGCGATCGCGCAGGACGGCGTCGACTGCATCTCCATCGGCGCACTCACCAAGCATGTGCAGGCCGTGGATCTGTCGCTGAAACTCGGAACGCCGCCGCAGTAGGCGGCCAGATCGCGCGACGAGGCGACCGCGCGCCCTTTCCACACCCGCGGCGAATGCGGATACATCCCATGCGTGCATGTCCGCACGCATGACCCAGTCGCGACGTTGCTCGTTTCCACCCCGCTGGGTGAGTTCCACCACCCAAAGGGTAACCGCCAAGCGCCTGATCCGCCGGGAACGCGCCAGCCAGGACGGCGCGATCTGCCTGGATCGTGCGGCACGCCCTACACTTCACGGCCTCGCCAACGCCGCTCTGCGACGCTGCGCGCTTCCCCGTCCCCACCGAGTCCGCCGATGTTCCGCCCCTGGTTCGCGCTGCTGTGTGTCGCCGCCCTGTTTCCCGCCGGCCGCGCCGCGGCCGCGGAAGTCTGCGATCTGCCGCCGCGCTTCGGCCTGACCCCGGCGGCGGTGGCGATCGTGCGCACCGCCTGCAACGAGCACCGGCTGTGGTGGCGCCCGTTCATCGATCGCGACGGCCGCCTGGCCGGCCTGCGCGTCACCGAGGCCGAGCGCGCCGACCTTGCCGACGACGGCATCGAAGCCTGGCAGCGCGTCGCCACCTACTGGCGCGACAGCGGCACGCTGGGCGCAATGGGCCGCTTCGACGGTGCCGAGAGCTGCCAGCAGCTGGACGGGTCGCGCTACCGCGAAAACGACTGCCGCGCCTTCATCGTCGACAACCCGTGGTCGGCAGCCTTCGTGTCCTACGTGATGGTGCGCGCCGGCGTCGCCGGCTTCCACACCTCGATCCGGCATATCGACTACATCCGCGCCGCCTACCAGGCCGGCGCCGACGGCCTGCCCTATCGCTTCGCCGACCCGCAGCAGGAAAAGCCTGCCCCCGGCGATCTGCTGTGCTTCCTGCGCGGACGCCGGCAGCCGGTCGGCACCGCCGGCCTGCGCGAGGCGCTGGCGCGCGGCCGCCCGCTGCCGTGGGAATCGCATTGCGACATCGTGGTCGCGGCCAATGTCGGCGGCGACCAGACCCTGTACCTGATCGGCGGCAACGTGTTCAACGCGGTGACCATGCGCAAGCTCAAGCTGGACCGCAGCGGGCGCCTGCAACTGGATGCGCCGCTGGCGCAGGACCAGAACGACGAAGGCGCCGCGCTCGAATGCACGCCCGGCCACGAGGAACTGTGCGACTTCAATCGCCAGGACTGGTCGGCCCTGCTGAAGCTGCAACCGCAGACGCAGGTGCTGCTGCCGCCCGCCCCGACCGATCCCGCCGCCGCGCCGATGACGACGCCCGCCGCGCCCGCGGCCAGTGCGGTCCCCGGCACGCCCGCCGCCCCGCCGGCACCGCCCGCACCACCCACCGGCCCGAACACGCCGGCGGCGGCATCCCCCATACCCAGCGCGACACCAGCAGCGCCGCACCCCGCCGTACCCACCGGCAACCAGGCACCCAAGACCGAACCGCAGTCACAGCCACAGCGCTAAGGCGTATTCGTCCAATCGCAACGCCAGGGCGCCTCTCAACACCGGGATTCCGGTGGACGCACACCGCGCGTCATCAATGCACGCAGGTGCCTCGCTCAGGACCATCGCGGGGACCGGAGGCGTCCGTCAGCCGCTGCAGCTCGCTCCAAGACATCTACGAGCAGCGCGCGCCGCCACCAAGGGCGCGGCCCTTGCCAATCCCCATTCCCGAATCCCCAATCCCCAATCCCCGCCCCAAGCAAGATTGCCCGCCTACCGGCACCTCGCTACAGTGACGCCATGCCCAGCCTGATCCTGTTGATGATCGCCGGCGCCGCGGTGTTCGCGTTCTGGAACGCCTCGCGTGCGGCCGCCGAACGCGCCGAAATCCTCGGCCGCAACGCCTGCAAGGCCGCCGACGTGCAGTGGCTGGACCAGAGCGTGCACGGCACCGGCCTGCGCCTGCGGCGCCTGCCCAATGGCTGGCTCGGCTTCGAGCGCAGCTTCCGCTTCGACTATTCCTACGATGGCACCGACCGCCACAGCGGTCGCCTGGTGCTGCTCGGCGATCAGCTGATCGCGTTCACCGGGCCGTCGGTCGCCAGCGTGAGCAGCCTGCAGGAAGCCCGCGCGCAGCGCGACTGAGCCGTGCACCACGGCCGTGCACCGATACCGATACCGATACCGATACCGATGGCGTGCGGCGTGTCGTGTCGTGTCGTGTCGGGCGACAGCGAAGCTGATTGCGCGGGCGATGCGCATGCCACATGGAATGGACGGCGAATGCAGGAGCGGCTTCAGCCGCGATGGGCGTTACCGGTAAGCCCGCCGCGGCTGAAGCCGCTCCTGCGACGGAACAACGCGGTGCGCGGCGCACGAATACCGGAAACGCCAACGCTTGGATGGGTGAAGCGCGGCCACCGAGGCCGCGCATCGGCTACTTGACCACGCGCAGGCGCGGCCGCTTGCCAGCGTCGTCGGACCCGCCCGGCCGCGGCGGTGGCGGGGTGTCGTCGCCCGGCGGCTCGCTGGCGCCGTGGATGTCGTCCGGCAGCGCCATGCCCTGCCCGGTTTCGCGTGCATAGACCGCCAGCACTGCGGACATCGGCACCTGCACCGGGTAGCTGACGCCACCGAAGCGGGCGGTGAAGCTGACCCCCTCGTTGTCGATCTGCAGCCGCACCACCGCACGCTCGGCGATGTTCAGCACCACCCGCCCGTCCTTGACCGCGCTCGGCGGCACCTGGACGCCGGGCAGGCCCGCATCCACCAGGATGTGCGGGGTCATGCCGTTGTCGTTGATCCATTCCACCAGCGCCCGCAGCAGGTACGGGCGATGGCTGGTCATGCGGGAAGTGTCGTCGCTCATGCGCCCATTCTACGTGCCGGCGCGCAATGCCGGTACAGCTCGGAAGACAATGGAAACGGCGCGGCGGACAGCATCATGCCGGCAGGTCGCGCAGTTTCTTTTCCTGATCGGTCAGGCTGCGGATGAACCCCGGATTGCGGAAGATGCGGTTGCCGTAATCCTCGATCGCCTTGCCGTCCTTCGGCAGCGGGATGTCCAGTGCCTGCAGGCGCCAGATGATCGGCGCCATCGCGCAGTCGGCCAGGCTCATCTCCGGATTGAGGAAGAACTTGCTGGCCTTGAACAGCGGCACCGACGCGGTCAGCAGCTCCTTCAGGCGCTTGCGCCCGGCTTCGGCCTGGGCCTTGTTGCCGAGCTGGATCGCCTGCACCTGCGGCACCCAGTCGTGCTCGATGCGCAGCATCGCCAGGCGCAGGCGCGCGCGCGAAAGCGGATCGACCGGCATCAGCGGCGGATGCGGATAGCGCTCGTCCAGGTACTCGCTGACCACCGAGGCGGCGTACAGCACCAGCTCGCGCTCGACCAGGGTCGGCACCGAGTGGTAGGGATTCAGGTCGATCAGGTCTTCCGGCGGATTCTGCGGATCCACCGCCACGAAATCGTAGGTCACGCCCTTGGCCGCGAGCACCAGGCGGACGCGGTGGCACAGGACATCATCCGTGGAGGAAAACAACGTCAAGGTATTTCGCATGCGCAAACTCGCCGCCATTCAAGGCTCTCCGACGGCCGGAATCCGCCGGCCGCATCGACGCCGCCCGCACATTGCGGACGGTCGTCACGGCCCCTGAGTGTGCAACCCTCGCTCACAAAAGCCAATAGGATGAACAGGGGATCGGCTCAGCAACGGTGCAGCCGGGACGCGGCCGAAACGGCCGCGACTCAATGCACATCCTTCCAGTATTCCTTCTTCAGCAGATACGCCAGGAAGGTCAGCAGCGCCAGGAACAGCACCACCCACACGCCCAGGTTCTGCCGCTTCAGCGCCGCCGGCTCGCCGGCGTATTCGAGGAAATTGCTGATGTCGCGCACCGTCTGGTCGAACTCGACCGGGCTCTGCTTGCCCGGCGTCGCCAGTTGCAGCCGCTCCACCGGCTTGTCCACGCCCGGCTGCTCGGCCTTGCCGTAGACCGGCTGCTGCAGGCCCTGCAGGTCCCACAGCGGATTGGGCATGGAGGCGTTGGCGAACAGCTTGTTGTTCCAGCCCAGCGGCCGCGACTGGTCGAGATAGAACGACTTGAGGTAGGTGTAGACCCAGTCGGTGCCGCGCACGCGGGCGATCAGGCTCAGGTCCGGCGGCGCCTTGCCGAACCACTTGGTCGCCGCATCGTGCGGCATCGCCGTCTCGATGTGTTCGCCGATCTTGGCGCCGGTGAAGTTGAGGTTGTGCATCACCTCGTCCTCGCTCAGGCCCAGATCCTCGGCCATGCGCTGGTAGCGCAGGTACTTCAGCGAATGGCAGCCGGAACAGTAGTTCATGAACAGCTTGGCGCCGCGCTGCAGCGAGGCGCGGTCGCCCAGGTCGTTGCCGGCCTGCAGGGTGGCGGCACCCTCGGCGGCCATGGCCGAGGCGGACAGCAGCAAGGCCGACGCGACGCCGGCGAGCACAGCGATCAGGCGCTTAGTCATGGCTGCTCACCCGCTCCGGCACCGGCTTGGTTCGATCCAGCGAGGTCCATATCGGCATCGTCAGGAAGAAGGCGAAATACAGCACGGTCAGCACGCGGCCGATGTAGGTCTCGATGATCTCGGTGCCGGGGCCGGAACCGATCACGCCGAGCCAGACGAAGCACACCGCAAGAATCCCCAGCATCACCCGCGAGATCCAGCCGCGATAGCGGATCGACTTGACCTTGGCGCGATCCAGCCACGGCACCAGGAACAGGATCGCGATGGCCGAGAACATCACCAGCACGCCGCCGAGCTTGTTCGGCACCACCCGCAACATCGCGTAGTACGGGGTGTAGTACCAGACCGGCTTGATGTGCTCCGGCGTCACCAGGCGGTTGGCCTCGGTGAAGTTGTCGTGCTCCAGGAACAGGCCGCCGAAGCCGGGCGCAAAGAAGATGATGAAAGCGCCGATCATCAGCAGGAAACCGACGCCGACCAGGTCCTTGACCGTGTAGTACGGATGGAACGGGATGCCGTCGGCCGGCTTGTTCGGGCTCCAGCGATTGCCCTTGGGCCCCTTCTTGATCTCCACGCCGTCGGGATTGTTGGAACCGACCTCGTGCAGCGCGCCCAGGTGCAGCACCACCAGCAGCAACAGCACCAGCGGCAGGGCGATCACGTGCAGGGCGAAGAAGCGGTTGAGGGTGGCGTCGGACGGCAGGTAGTCGCCCATGATCCACTCGGTCAGGCCGTTGCCGATCACCGGGATGGCGCCGAACAGCGAGATGATCACCTTGGCGCCCCAGAACGACATCTGCCCCCAGGGCAGCACGTAGCCCATGAAGGCTTCGGCCATCAGCACCAGGTAGATCAACATGCCCAGGATCCACACCAGCTCGCGCGGCTTCTTGTAGCTGCCGTACATCAGCCCGCGGAACATGTGCAGGTACACCACGATGAAGAACAGCGAGGCGCCGGTGGAGTGCATGTAGCGGATCAGCCAGCCCCACTCGACGTCGCGCATGATGTACTCGACCGAGTTGAACGCCTCGGCCGCGCTGGTCTTGTAGTGCATCGTCAGGAAGATGCCGGTGACGATCTGGTTGACCAGCACCACCATCGCCAGCGAGCCGAAGTAGTACCAGAGGTTGAAGTTCTTCGGCGCGTAGTACTCGGTGACGTGCTTGCGGTAGAACGGCATCAGCCCGGGAGCGCGCTCGTTGACCCAGTCGAACACGTTGCCCGCGGTGCGGGTGAGGATGTTGTCGGCCATGACTTACGCCCCTCCCTTCGCGGACGCGCTCGGGTCCACGCCGATCACCAGCGTGTTGTCGTCCTGGTAATGGTGCGGCGGCACCAGCAGGTTGATCGGCGCCGGCACGCCCTGGAACACGCGGCCGGACATGTCGAAGCGCGACTTGTGGCAGGGGCAGAAATAGCCGCCCTTCCAGTCGGGGTCGTAGGGTTCGGGGCGGATCTCGGCGACCATTTCCGGCGAGCAGCCCAGATGGGTGCACAGGCCGACCAGCACCGAGACGTCGGGCTTGATCGAGCGGTACTCCGGATTCTTCAGCACGTAGTCCGGCTGCTGGTCCTTGTTGGTGGACTCCGGATCCTTGAGCCGGCTGTCCAGCGACGGCAACGCATCGAGCATCGCCTTGGAGCGCTTGACGATCCAGATCGGCTGGCCGCGCCACTCCAGGATCAGGCGCTGGCCTTCCTGTAGCGCACTGATGTCGGCGGTGACCGGCGCGCCGGCCAGCTTGGCCTTTGCGCTCGGATTCCAGGACTTGATGAAAGGAACCGCGACGAACCCCGCACCGACCGCGCCCACGACGGACGTGGTGGCGGTGAGAAAGCGGCGGCGTCCTACATTTACAGAATCGTTGACCCCATCGTTGGCCATCCGGCACTCCGATCTGTGATTGGGTAGCGTGAGGCTGCCAGCAGCTCGGTGGGGGTCGAGCCGCACTGAATCCACTGCAGTGTAGCGGAACCCTTAACGCGCCGACAATGGACGCGCAACGCCTCCTGCCGGGCCGCGGCGACGGCTCAATGCGCGGTCGCCAGCACGCCGCGGTAGCGCTCGGCGAGCACGCCCACCCGCTGCACGTAGCGTTGGGTCTCGCTGTACGGCGGCACCCCGCCGTGTTTGTCTACCGCGCCTTCGCCGGCGTTGTAGCCGGCCGCGGCCAGGCTGAGGTTGCCGTTGAAGCGCTTCAGCAGCCACGCCAGGTACTGCACGCCGCCGCGAATGTTTTGCGCTGCATCAAACGAATCGCTGACGCCGAAGCGGCGCGCGGTCGGCGGCATCAGCTGCATCAGCCCTTGCGCACCGGCGCGGCTGAGGGCCGTCGGGTTGTAAGCGGACTCGGCGTGGATGATGGCGCGCACCACCGCTTCGTCGACACCGTACTCGCGCGCGGCGGCGGCGATCTCGCTCTGGTAGGCGGTGGTGTTCAGGCGCACCGCACCGAAGTTGACCCCCGGATTGGCGCAGGCGTAGCAGGTTTCCATGAAGCTGTAGCGGATCGTGCGCACCGCGCCGAGATTGGCGACCTGGGTCGGACGCGCACTGGTGTAGTGGCGCACGCCGTCCTTCATGTACGAATACAGCTGACCGCTGACCAGACGCCGTGGCGCGCCACTGCTGCTGGGCGACACCGGGGCGACCCGGTTGGGCACGGCGTTGGCGGTCACCGGGGCCGGGGCGGCGACCGGCGCGCTGATCAGGGTGGCCGGCGCCACGGTGCCGGCGCTGGCGATGACGCTGCGGCTGGGCGGCCGCTCGGTGCTGGCCCTGGCTGGCGCAGGCGCCGGGGCGGTCCGTGCGGCGCGGCGGTCGGGGGTGTAGCGGCCGATCACGCTGCAGCTGGCGCCGGACACGCGCTTGCTGCCGTAGCTGGGCACGCCGTCGTTGCCGGTGCACTTGTACAGGGTGCCGGCGCTGGCCGGCGCAGCCGTCAACGTGGCGAGTCCCAGCCCCAGGAGCCACAGCATCCCCTTCATGGCGGCGAGTGTCCCAACTTCCCCGCCGCTTGCCAAGTCCGCACCGCCCGGGGCCGGAGCAGCGCCGGGCGGCCAGTGCGCCCTCCCCGTCCGTATCACCTACTCCACCGGTGCCGGCTCCGGCACCTGCTCCAGCAACGCGTTCAGCGCCCCGCGCAGCGCCGTCCGCACCTCGGCCGTGGCCTCCAGACCTGCGAACGGCACGCCGATGGTCAGCAATTGCGCCGCCAGCCACGGCACGGCGTCGGCCAGCAGCGACAGCCGGCAGTGGCCTTCGGCCTCGTCCTGCAGAGTGCCGCACCACAGTGGAATGCGCGCGCCCAGCTCGGCGGCGCTGCCACGCAGCCGCACACTGAGGGCGAAACCCATCGCCTGCGGGCTGTAGCGGATCGCCGCGTCGACCATGGCCGCCGGTTCCTGCGGCGGCAGGCGCAACTGGCGCCGGACTACCTGGCGATCAACCCGATGGGCAAGGTGCCGGCGATCGTGCACGCCGGCGCGGTGGTGACCGAGCAGGGCGCCATCTACCCCTACCTGGCCGACCTGTATCCCGAGGCCGGGCTGGCACCGCCGATCGGCGACCCGCTGCGCGGCCCCTACCTGCGCTGGCTGGCGTTCTACGGCGCCTGCTTCGAGCCGGCCCTCGTCGACCGCGCGCTCAAGCGCGAGCCGCCACCGCGGGCGATGTCGCCCTATGCCGACTGCGATACCGTGCTGGCGGTGGTGGACGCGCAACTGGCGCGCGGCGATTACCTGCTCGGCGCGCGCTGCAGCGCCGCCGACGTGCTGTGGGGCAGCGCGCTGGGCTGGATGCTGGCGTTCGGCCTGCTCGACCCGCCGGCGCCGACCCGCGCCTACGCCGCGCGCATGGCGGCGCGGCCGGCGGTGCAGCGCGCGCTGGCGGTGGATGCCGCCGCGAGCTAAGCGTGGCTGACAAAACGTCGCGAGCAGTCGCCAGGTGGGTGCGGACGGCGCGGAGGAACCGCAGTGTACGTGTGGTACATGAGGATTCCGAGCACCGTCCGCGCCCGCCTGGTGGCTGCGCAGTCGTTTTGTCGGCCACGCTTGGACCTGCGCCCGCGCGCGGGCACGAGTAGACTAGCCGGCTTCCTTTCCACCCGCCTGGATTAAGCGCCATGCCCGGGACCGTCCTGCATCCCCTGCCCTCCGCCGGCACCGCCGCCGCACCCGCGCCGGTGCGCGGCAAGCTGTACATCAAGACCCACGGTTGCCAGATGAACGAGTACGACTCGGCCAAGATGGCCGACGTGCTCGCCGCGTCCGAAGGCCTGGAGCTGACCGACAACCCCGAAGAAGCGGACGTGGTCCTGGTCAACACCTGCTCGATCCGCGAGAAGGCGCAGGAAAAGGTGTTCAGCCAGCTCGGCCGCTGGAAGGCGCTGAAGGCCGGCGGCAAGCCGGTGATCATCGGCGTCGGCGGCTGCGTGGCCTCGCAGGAAGGCGAGGCGATCGTCAAGCGCGCGCCCTACGTGGACCTGGTGTTCGGCCCGCAGACCCTGCACCGGCTGCCGGAGCTGATCCGCGCGCGCCGCGAATCGGGCAAGTCGCAGGTGGACATCAGCTTCCCCGAGGTCGAGAAGTTCGATCGCCTGCCGGAGCCGCGCGCCGAAGGCCCCTCGGCCTTCGTGTCGATCATGGAAGGCTGCTCCAAGTACTGCTCGTTCTGCGTGGTGCCCTACACCCGCGGCGAGGAGATCAGCCGCCCGTTCGAGGACGTGCTGGTGGAAGTGGCGCAACTCGCCGCGCAAGGCGTGCGCGAGATCAACCTGCTCGGCCAGAACGTCAACGCCTACCGCGGCCCCTACGCCGACGCCGAGGCCGGCGAGGAAGCGCAGGTCGCCGACCTGGGCCTGCTGATCCGCAGCATCGCGCAGATCGAGGGGATCGGCCGCATCCGCTTCACCACCTCGCATCCGCTGGAATTCAGCGACTCGCTGGTGGAGGCCTACCGCGACGTGCCGCAGCTGGCCAACTATCTGCACCTGCCGGTGCAGGCCGGCAGCGACCGCATCCTCAGCGCGATGAAGCGCGGCTACACCGCGCTGGAGTTCAAGCAGAAGATCCGCAAGCTGCGCGCGGTGCGTCCTGACATCTCGATCAGCTCGGATTTCATCGTCGGTTTTCCCGGCGAGAGCGACGCCGACTTCGACAAGACCATGAAGCTGATCGAGGACGTGGGCTTCGACCAGAGCTTCTCCTTCATCTACTCGCGGCGCCCGGGCACGCCCGCCGCCGACCTGGAAGACGACACCCCCGAGGCGGTCAAGCACGCGCGGCTGGCGCGGCTGCAGGCGCACATCAACGCGCATGCGCAGACGATCTCGCAGGGGATGATCGGCAGCGTGCAGACCGTGCTGGTGGAAGGGCCGTCGAAGAAGAACCCGGCCGAGCTGACCGGCAAGACCGAGAACATGCGCTCGGTGAACTTCCCCGGCCACCCGCGCCTGATCGGCCAGTTCGTCGAGGTGACGATCACCGAGGCGCTGAGCAATTCGCTGCGCGGCCGCCTGCGCCTGGCCGAGGACGACGCCGCGGCCTGAGCGGCGCCTCAGCGCGCTAGTCGAGCGCGCTGAGCAAGCGCTCGCCGCGCGGGCCGATCTGCACCGCCCGCGAATCCGGCACGCGCCGGGCCAGGCCGGTGTCGAGGAGATACCGGAGCACGGCACTGCCCAGCGCACCGGCGACGTGGTCGCGGCGCTCGCTCCAGTCCAGGCACGGCCGGCACAGCGGCCGCCGCGACGCACGCAGCGCAGCCACGTCGATGCCGATCGCCGCGCACCAGGCGGCGCCGGATGCGCTCAAGGCCATGCCGTCGCTGCACAGCAGATGCCCGCGCGCTTCCATCTGTTGGCGCCAGCGGATCGCCAGTTCGCCGGCAAGGTGGTCGTAGCACACCCGCGCCCGGCGCAGACCGGGATCCGCCGGGCCGACCCGCCGCGTCATCGGCGGCGGCGCCAGTCCCATCATCGCCTCGACCGCCGCGGCGACGTCTGCGCCGGCCAGACGGAAATAGCGGTGTCGCCCTTGGCGCGCCACCGCGAGCAAGCCGGCGTCGACCAGTTGCGACAAGTGCCGGCTCGCAGTCGACGGCGCCACCGCGCCGTCCAGCGCCAGTTCGCTGGCAGTGCGCGCCTGTCCGCTCATCAACGCCGCCAGCATGCGACTGCGCGCCGGGTCGCCGAGCAGAAAGGCGGCACGTGCAAGCAGGGTGTCCTCGCTCATGCTTCGATTCTAGACGAAGCATGCCGCCACGCTGGCGCCTACCTTGCCTGCTCCCCACACGAGGCAGACGCATGACCGACACGCTGCACCACTACACATCGCACTTGCACTGGATCGGCAACCGCGGCGGCGGCACCGTCGACTACAGCGACTACGGTCGCGATTACGCGTTGACCGTTCCCGGCAAACCCACGCTGACCGGCAGCGCCGACCCGCTCTTCCTCGGCGACCCGGCGCTGCACAATCCGGAAGACCTATTCGTCGGCGCTCTCGCCGCCTGCCACATGCTCACCTACCTGGCCCTGTGCGCGCATGCCGGCATCCAGGTGCTGGCCTACGAGGACCAGGCCCAGGGCTGGCTGGAGATGCGCCCCGGCCACGGCGGACGCTTTCGCGAGGTGGCGCTGGCGCCGCGCGTGACCATCGCGACGGACAGCGACGCGCACCGCGCACAGGCCTTGCACGCACAGGCCCACGCGCAGTGCTTCATCGCCAACAGCTGCGCCATGCCGGTGCGTTGCGAGGCGACGATCGTGCGCCCGGGCGAGCCGCCGGAGGCCGCGCGATGAAGGACGTCGAAATCCACCTCGAAGAACGCCCCGGCGCTCTGTCCGCCATGGCCCAGGCACTCGGCGCGGCCGGCATCAGCATCGAAGGCGGCGGCGTGTGGCGCGTGGACGGGCGCGCGGTCGCGCACTTCCTGTTCGATGCCGCCGCACCGGCAAGCGAGACCTTGCGCGCGCACGGTTTCCACGTGGCCGCCGAACACCCGGTGGTGAGCCTGCGCCTGGACCAGGACACGCCGGGACAGCTCGGCCTGCTGACCGGCATGCTCGGCGCCGCCGGCATCAACATCGCCGTGCAGTACAGCGACCACCACGGGCACCTGATCCTGGTCGTGGACGACCCCGCCGGTGCACGCGCGATTGCGGACGCCTGGATGCAGGCGCGCGACGCGCGGTGTTTAGACGGCGCTAGCGATGGTGATCGCCGCCAAGGCACGTCATAACCGATCCCGGAAAAGACGAACGCCGTTGCCACGGATGCATCGCCGGCCGCACGGGTGCGATTTTTTCGCCAGCACAGGGCGGCGCCTTGCGTGGCAAGGCGTTCGCGCGGTTGTCCACAGGCTTTTGGACAATCGATCCACATGCATTGTGGACAACGTTGCCATCCCTGCAGCCGCGATGACTGCACAAGTGGCGGGGCGCGCTTGGCGCTGCTCCCCGAGGTGCACGGCGGCGACTTCGGCGTGCACACGCCCACACCGCCGCCGCGCGCCCTTCACTGGCCCGGCTACGCGCCGCGCGCTACCCTTTGCGCCCCTCTTTTTTTCGACGTCGCCGCCGGCGGCGCGCGCCCGCCATGACCACCCCCGCGCAACGCGACTTCACCCTGGATCCCGCCGACACCGAGCGCCTGGCCAACCTGGCCGGCCCGTTCGATGCGCATCTGCGGCAGATCGAACTGCGCCTGGGCGTGGAGATCTCCAACCGCGGCAACGTTTACCGGGTGACCGGGCCGGAGCCGGCGGTGGCGGCGGCCGAGCGGCTACTGCAGGCGCTGTACGCCGAGGCCGACCACGTCGCCTTCGACGACCAGGAAATCCACCTGCGGCTCAACCAGTCCAACGTCGACCAGGTGACGCAGCGCGCGTACCAGCCGCAGGACGTGGCGATCAAGGTCAGGCGCGGCACGGTGCGCGGCCGCGGCGCCAACCAGGCCAAGTACCTGCACCAGATCGCCACCCACGACATCAACTTCGGCATCGGCCCGGCCGGCACCGGCAAGACCTTCCTGGCCGTGGCCAGCGCGGTGGAAGCGCTGAACGAATCGCGGGTACAGCGGCTGATCCTGGTGCGCCCGGCAGTGGAGGCCGGCGAGAAGCTGGGCTTTCTGCCGGGCGACCTCACCCAGAAGGTCGACCCCTACCTGCGCCCGCTGTACGACGCGCTGTACGAGATGCTGGGCGTGGAGAAGGTGGTCAAGCTGCTGGAGAAGAACGTCATCGAGATCGCGCCGCTGGCGTACATGCGCGGACGCACCCTCAACGACGCCTACGTGATCCTGGACGAAGCGCAGAACACCACCATCGAGCAGATGAAGATGTTCCTGACCCGGCTCGGCTTCGGCAGCACCGCCGTGGTCACCGGCGACCTGACCCAGATCGACCTGCCCAAGCACGTCAAGTCCGGCCTGCGCGATGCCGTCGAAGTGCTGCACGAGGTGGACGGAGTCAGCTTCACCTTCTTCGAGGCGCGCGACGTGGTCCGGCATCCGCTGGTGGCGCGCATCGTCAACGCCTACGAGAAGCGCGACGTGGTCGACCGCGCCAGCGGCCCGTCCGCATGATCCGGCCCTGGCCCGGCCTGCTGGCAGCGCTGCTTTGCGTGGCCGGCGGCGCCAACGGCCAGCCGCAGGATCCGCCGCCAGCGCAGGACCCGGCGCCGCAGCGCGTCGCCCTGGCGCAATCGCTGACCCCGCCGTGCCTGTCGATCGTGCAGGACGCGGCCAGCATCGGGCTGCCGCGCGACGTCCTCGAGCGCGCCGCGTCGATCGCCCGTACCTCGCCGACCGCGCCGCGCGACGACGAGGCGCAACGCCTGGCCTGGATCGCCGGCACCCGCGCGCAAGCGCTGCTCGATGCGGCCGAAACCGCCAGTGCGACGCGCGACCGCTTCGGCTGCAACGCGCTGGCCTACGCAAAGGTGCCAGCGGACAGCCTCTACCTCGTCGGCCAACTGCTCGAACACGGCCAGGCCGCGGTGTGGCTGCCCGCGTCGGGGCGCTTCGCCGCCACGGTGGACATCCGGCGCGACAATCCGCAATGCCAGCGAGGCCCGATGGGCAGCCTGGCCTACCGCGTCGACGACGAAAAGACCCCGCTGCTGTTCCTGGTCGCATGCGTGACTTGAGCCTGCTGCTGCGCGCCTGTCGCGGCACTCCGTAGCGACCGCACGCACCACGCGGCAGTGACCGACGTACACTGCGATGCTGCTGCCGTGCACGGGGAGGTGCCATGTTCCAGCGATCGTCGTCGTTCGCCTGTCTGCTCTGGCCGATCCTGGCCGCCTGCGCCGCGCCAGCGGCTGCCGCCACGGCTGCGCCGCCCGCAGCAACACCGGCGCGCCCCTTCGTCGAAACCAGCTACGTGGTCGCTCCCGGCACCGTGGGCGACTTCAGCCTGCGCGGCAGCAAGTACGACCCGGCCGCCAAGGCCGCCGGCGCCGGCTTCCTCTACGTGCTGAAAGGTCATCCGGAACTGACCATCAACGTGTTCGTCTATCCCGCCGGACAAAAGGAATCGGCGCGGGCCATCGCCGACGGCATGGCGGGCTTCCGCGCCGATCTGGCCGCAGCGGTCTCCGGCGGCACCTACGCGGAACTGCACGAACTGGGCGCGCAACGGTTCGAGCTGGGCATCGTCGTCGAACCGGCGCCGAAGGCCGCCAGCGCCCTGGACAAGGCGCTGGTCGCGGCGATCGCCGAGGCCCAACGTGTGCCCGGAGAAAAGCTGCGGATGGAACTGCGCCTCGACCCGGAGGATGCACCGGCCCGCTCCAACGGCTATCTGTTCTACAAACAGCTCTACTACTTCAAGGTGCGCGTGTCGGCCGCTGCGCAGGACATCGGACCGGATGCCTTCGACACCCTCGCCGACCAGGCGGCGCGCGCGCTCGTGCCCGCCATCCAGGTGACCAATGTCGGCGGCTGCGCGACACCGACCATCCAGATCGACCCGAACGGCAAGCCGGAACAGGCGGCACTGCAGCTGGTCCGCCAGAGCACCCTCTACCAGGGCTTCAACTGCAGCAAATCCGCCGCAGACGCTGGCATCGACCGCGCGGCAGGCAATGCCGCCGTGATCGAGATCGCCTACGACGCCGGCGACTGGGCGTCGCCCTGAGCGCGCGTTAGCGCGATACTGTGGCTCACACCGCAGCACCCGGCCGTTCCGCCATGACCAAAGGTCCCGTCCGCCTCGATGTCGGCGTCAGCTACGCCCTGCCCCGCGCCGGGCTGCCGGCGGCGCCGAGCTTCCGCAAGTGGGTCGCCGCGGCACTGAAGGGCCGCATCCGCGAGGCCGACCTGGCGATCCGTCTGGTCGACGACCGCGAAGGCCGCGCCCTCAACCAGCACTACCGCGGCAAGGACTACGCCACCAACGTGCTCAGCTTCCCGGCCGAACTGCCCGAGGGGTTGCCGAAGGGCGTCAAGCTGCCGCTACTCGGCGATCTGGTGATCTGCGCACCGGTGGTGGCGCGCGAGGCCGCCGAACAGGACAAGCCGCTCAACGCGCACTACGCGCACCTGACCGTGCACGGCGTGCTGCACCTGCTCGGCTGGGACCACGAGGACGACAAGGAAGCCGAGGCGATGGAGCAACTGGAGCGCGAGATCCTGGCCGACCTCGGCGTCTCCGACCCCTACGCCGGCGAGCGTTGATCCGAGATCCCACACCCGCTGTCGCGACCGACCCTCACCCCAACCCCTCTCCCGGGGGGAGAGGGGCTTAATGTGTTCCCCACCACCCCGCGCTGGTCAAGCGCGGGCGCCGGCGGTAACGTGGCCGCGCGGCGATCGCCGCAGCCCCGCTTTTCTTCGAGGTTCCGTGCGTTGATTCGTCCCTCGCTCGTCCTGCTCGCGCTCGCCTGCGCCGTCCCCGCTGCCGTCGCAGCGCCTGCCGCGCCGCCCACTGCAACGCCTGCCGCCACCGCCACCGCCGATCCGGCCATCGACCTGCCGGCGCTGCTGGAATGCCGCCAGCACGTGGCCGACTTCACTGCACTGGCGCCGCTGCTGGCCGATCCGCTGAAGGCGGTGGCGCACGGCTGGCGGCCGCTGCCACAGTCCAACCTGTTCATGACCGAGTACGCGCTGACCCGGCCGATCCAGGTGTTCGGCTACAGCAGCGAGCGCATCGCCTTCTCCGGCGCCAGCGTGATGGCGATCCTGGACCTGCCCGACCCGCGGCCGCTGGCCAAGCGCCTGAATCTGGAAGCGGCGGTGGACACCCCGGAGAAGGCCATGTTCGGCCGCGAAGTGCTCAGCCGCGACGTCCACGATCCCAAGACCGGCGAGCCGATGATCGAGTCGATCATCCTCAGCGTGTCCACGGTGAAATCGCATCCCGGCAAGACCCTGGCCGGCTGCAGCTACAGCCTGGACCTGCCCGAGGAGCCGGGCGCGCCCCCGGCGCCGGACGCGCTGCATACGCCGGCCAAGGGCGGCTGAACCCGCGCCGGCGGGCCGACCGGTGCGGGCCGCCGACGTCGCGATGCTGTCGCGAGCGCCCTGCTAGACTTGCGGCTACCGCCCGTTCGACCGGGCGCCTACCCACAGAACATGTCAGAAGACGGACCGAGTAGTACCTCCCCGGAATCCCACGAAAAACGTCGCGGCTGGCTGGAACGCCTGACCTCGGTGTTCTCCGGCGACCCGCACACCCGCGACGATCTGGTCGAGGTGCTGCGCGACGCGCAGCACGATGGCCTGATCGCCGCCGACACGCTGCGCATGATGGAGGGCGCGCTGTCGGTCTCCGAACTGACCGTCGGCGACGTGATGGTCTCGCGCGCGCAGATGGTGTCGCTGCCGGTGGAGTCGCGCTTCCTCGACCTGATGAAGCAGGTGGTCGAATCCGGCCACTCGCGCTTCCCGGTGCATGGCGAGAACAAGGACGACATCCTCGGCATCCTGCTGGCCAAGGATCTGCTGCGCGGCGTGGTCGCCGACCACGGTCCCGGCACGGTGCGCGAACTGCTGCGCCCGGCGGTGCTGATTCCGGAGTCGAAGAAGCTCAACGTGCTGCTCAAGGAGTTCCGGCTCTCGCGCAACCACATGGCGATCGTGGTCGACGAGTACGGCGGCGTGGCCGGGCTGGTGACCATCGAGGACGTGCTGGAGCAGATCGTCGGCGACATCGACGACGAGCACGACGACGCCGAGGACGAGGCCTCGCTGATCGCCGCGCAGGCCGACGGCCAGTACGTGGTGGATGCGCTGACCCCGATCGAGGATTTCAACGAGCGCTTCGGCGCCGACTTCCCCGACGACGACTACGACACCGTCGGTGGATTGGTCACCGAGGCGATCGGCCACCTGCCCGAGACCGGCGAGGAACTGACCCTGGGGCGGTTCGCGTTCCGCGTGGCAAAGGCCGACGCGCGCCGGGTGCAGGCGTTCCACGTCACCATCCTGCCGCCTCCCGCGCAGGACGGCGCTTGAGCACGCACCGCGTGCCGCGCTTGCGCGCGGCCTGCTGGCTGGGAATGCTGCTGGCCCTGTGGACCGGGCTGGCCTTCGCGCAGACCGCGCCTGCGGATCCGGCGGCACCGCCGCCGCTGGCCGCAGCGGCGCCCGCAGCGCCCGACGCGGCTGCGACCACTGCCGCCAGCGCCAGCAGCGACCCCGCACCGCGCATCGGCGTGGCGACGATGCAGCCCGGCGAAGTGTTCTTCGAGCGCTTCGGCCACGACGCCATCGTGGTGCTCGACACGCGCACGGGCCAGGCCACCTCGTACAACTTCGGTTTCTTCGACCCCAGCGAACCGGGCTTCGTCGGCCGCTTCGCCGCCGGCGACATGCGCTACTACCTGGTCGCCCTGCCGCTGCAGGAGGACCTGGAGCAATACCGCGAAGCCGGCCGCGGCGTCGACATCCAGTGGCTGGACCTGGCCCCGGCGCAGGCACGCGCGCTGCAGCAGGCGCTGGCTTGGCGCGCGCGCCCGGAAAACGCGCGCTACCGCTACGACTACTACACCGCCAACTGCGCCACGATGGTCCGCGACGCGCTGGACCGGGCCATGGGCGGCGCGCTGCACGCGCAGCTGTCGGGCCGCTCGCGCGGCAATACCTACCGCAGCGAATCGGTCCGCCTGGCCTCGCCGGCACCGTGGATGTGGCTGGGCTTCGACCTGGGCCTGGGCCCGTACGCCGACAAACCGCTGTCGCGCTGGGAAGAGGCGTTCGTGCCGATGCGCCTGGCCGAGAGCCTGAACGAGGTGCGCAACAGCGAAGGCCGCCCGCTGGTGCAGGCGCGCCAGCAGTTGCTGCCGCAGCGGCTGCCGCCGGAACCGCCGGAACAGCTGCGGCACTGGTGGCCGTGGCTGCTGGTCGGGCTGGTCGCGGCGGCGGGGGTGCTGGCGCTGGGCCGCCGCCCGCGCTGGCTGGCCGCGCTGGCGCTGCCATTCTGGCTGCTATGCGCGCTCGGCGGCACGGTCCTGCTGTACCTGTGGGGCTTCAGCGAGCATCGTGCCGCCTGGGGCAACCGCAACCTGTTGCTGCTGGATCCGCTGTGCCTGCCGCTGCTGTTCGGCGGCATTGCCGTGCTGCGCGGGCGCCGCCCCGGACGCTGGTTCGACGTGCTGCTGTGGCTGGTGGTGGCGCTGGCCGGTGCCGCGCTGCTGATCCACTGGCTGTCGATGCTGCAGCCGCAATTCAACCTGCAATGGATCGCATTGCTGCTGCCGGTGCACGCGGCGCTGGCCTGGGCGCTCACCCGCCCTCGCCCGCAGCCCTGATACCGTCGCGCAACTCGCCACGCGCGCCTCCGCCGAACCCACTCCCGCCATGGCCTCCGCGACCGCCAATCCCGCCTGCGTCATCAACTGCGTGCACTACGACGGCCATGGCCGCCGCCACGACATCGCCCTGGAGCAGATCAGCGACGTGCTGGCCGGCCACGACGACGGCTTCGTCTGGGTCGGCATGTACGAGCCCGGCGACGCGGTACTGCAGCAGCTCAAGGAGGAATTCCAGCTGCACGAACTGGCGATCGAGGACACCCGCAAGGCGCACCAGCGGCCCAAGGTCGAGGCCTTCGGCAACTCGCTGTTCCTGGCGGTGCACACCGCGCAGGTGATCGACGAACGCATCGTCTACGGCGAAACCCACGCCTTCCTCGGCGCGCGCTTCCTGCTGACCGTGCGCCACGGCGCCTCGCTGCCCTACGCGCCGGTGCGCGAGCGGCTGGAACGCGAGGCCTCGCTGATGAAACTCGGCCCGTCCTACGCGCTCTACGCGGTGCTGGACTATGTGGTGGACAACTACCAGCCGATCCTCGACGCCTTCCGGCAGAGCCTGGAACGGCTGGAGGCCGACATCTTCGCCGAGTCGTATCGGCGCGACACCGCGATCCGCCTGTACGAACTGAAGCGCGAACTCAACCAGATGCGTCTGGCGGTGGCGCCGCTGCAGGACGTGCTGGCGCACCTCAAGCGCCACCCCGGCCCGCTGATCGCCGAGGAGGTGCGGCTGTACGTGCGCGACGTGCTCGACCATGCGGTGCGCACCAACGACGCCATCGACACCCTGCGCGAGATGCTCGGTACCGCGCTGAGCGTGAACCTGTCGCTGGTCACCCTGGCCCAGGGCGAGACGGTCAAGCGCCTCGGCGCCTGGGCCGCCCTGCTCGCCGCTCCGACCCTGATCACCAGCTGGTACGGCATGAACTTCAAGCAGATGCCGGAACTGGAATGGCCCTGGGCCTACCCGCTGATGGTCGGCGGCGTCGCCGCGGTGTGCGTGGCGCTGTATGTGGCGTTCAAGCGGGCGAGGTGGTTGTGAGCCGCCGCGCAGCGGCGGCGGGAATGGAGAAACGGGAATCGGGAATGGACAGCGCGCCGCAGTCGTGATGTAACGCTGCATCGTTAGGCGTGCAGCAATCATCCGTGACAGACGGCGCCATCAGGCGCCGCCGCTTTTCCCATTCCCAATTCTCCATTCCCGATTCCCAACTCAAGCCACATACACCGACTTGATGTTCATGAACTCATGGATGCCATGCTCGGCCAGTTCGCGGCCGAAGCCGGAGCGCTTGATGCCGCCGAACGGCAGGCGCACGTCGCTCTTGACGATGGCGTTGACGAAGGCGGCGCCGCACTGCAGCTGGCAGGCCACGCGTTCGCCGCGGGCGCGGTCGGCGGTCCAGACGCTGCCGCCGAGGCCGAAGGTGGTGTCGTTGGCCACGCGCACGGCTTCGGCTTCGTCGGCCACGCGCAGGATCGCCGCGACCGGGCCGAACAGTTCTTCGTCGTAGGCCGGCATGCCCGGCGTCACGCGGTCGAGGATCGACGCCGGATAGCCGGCGTGGCTGCCGCGCTCGGGTTCGCAACCGAGCAATGGCTTTGCCCCCTTGGCGATGCTGGCCTGCACCTGCTTGTGCAGTTCGTCGCGCAGGTCCTGGCGCGCCATCGGCGCCAGCGTGGTCGCCTCGTCCTGCGGGTCGCCGAGGCGACGCTCGGCCGCGGCGGCGGCGAAGCGGCTTACGAATTCGTCGGCGATCGCCTCCACCACCACGAAACGCTTGGCCGCGATGCAGGTCTGCCCGGCGTTGTCGAAGCGCGACTTCACCGCCGCGGCGACGGTAGCGTCCAGGTCGGCGTCGTCCAGCACCACGAAGGCGTCGCTGCCGCCCAGTTCCATCACGCACTTCTTCAGCTGCCCACCGGCGTTGGCGGCGATGGAGCGGCCGGCGCGCTCGCTGCCGGTCAGGGTGACCGCGGCCACGCGTGCATCGCGCAGCACCTCGGCGGCCTGGTCGTTGTCGATGTGCAGCACGTCGAACACCCCGTCCGGCACGCCGGCATCGGCCAGCACCTTGCGGATGGCGTCGGCGCAACGCGGCACGTTGCTGGCGTGCTTGAGCAGGGCGACGTTGCCGGCCATCAGCGCCGGCGCCAGGAAGCGGAACACCTGCCAGATCGGGAAGTTCCACGGCATCACCGCCAGCACGCAGCCCAGCGGTTCGTAGCGCACGTAGCTGCGCTGCGCATCGGTGACCACCGCCTGCTCGCGCAGGTACTCGGCCGCGTGCTCGGCGTAGTAGTCGCAGGCCGCGGCGCACTTGTCGAGTTCGGCCAGGGCCTCCTTGCGCAGCTTGCCCATTTCCGCGGTCATCACCCGCTGGATCGCGTCGCGCTGTTCGCGCAGTTGCGCACCGACCTTGCGCAGCAGCGCGCCGCGCTGCTCCAGCGGCGTCGCCGCCCAGCCCGGAAACGCCTGCGCCGCAGCAGCCAGGCGCTGTTCGACGGCGGCGGCATCCATCAGCTCGAGACTGTATTCGACCTGGCCGTTGGCCGGATTGACGGTGTCGTAAGGCATCGCGCGGACTCCTGGAAAAGTGTCCGGCCAGCCTAGCGCCGTGGACGTTGCGGCGACGTGGCGATGCCAGAGAGCGCGATGGCTCACAGTGTTCCGCGTGGCCTGTATGAGTCGACTGTCATGCAGCAGCCAGGAGCGACGCTCCGTGCTTTCCGATGGCGCAATCCGTCGGGACTGAAGTCCCTCCCACAGTGCACCAGGCAAGCTCGCCGCACGATCCCGTGGGAGCGGCTTAAGCCGCGACAGGCCTTACCGGCAATGCGTGTCGCGGCTGACGCCGCTCCACGGAAAAGCAGCGCACATCATCCCCCCTGCTGTTGCGCCAACTGCATGTCGCGCTGGCGGCGCTTCTCGCTGCGCGCCATCAGCCACCAGCCAACAAACGCGGCGATCGAGACCGCCAGCACCATCAGCGTGGCCAGCGCGTTGATCTTGGGCTTCAGGCCCATGCGCACCGAGGAGAACACGGTCATCGGCAGCGTGGTCGAATCCGGGCCGGCGACGAAGTTGGCGATCACCACGTCGTCCAGCGACAGGGTGAACGCCAGCAGCCAGCCCGACACCAGCGCCGGGGCGATGATCGGCACGGTGATCAGGAAGAACACCTTGAGCCGGTTGGCGCCCAGGTCCATCGCCGCCTCTTCCAGCGAGCGGTCCAGTTCCTGCAGGCGCGAGGACACCACCACGGTGACGAAGGACAGGGTGAAGGTGACATGCGCGGCCCAGATCGCCATCACCCCCTTGGGCGGGATGCCGAGCACGCCGCCCATCGATACCAGCATCATCATGATCGACAGGCCGATGATCACCTCCGGCATCACCAGCGGCGCGGTCACCAGCGCGCCGAACAGGCTCTTGCTGGGGAAGCGGCGGAAGCGGGTCATCGCCATCGCCGCCAGCGTGCCGAGCACCATCGACGCGGTGGCGGTCCAGAACGCCACCTTCAGGCTGATCCACGCCGCCTGCAGGATCTGCCGGTCGCGCAGCAGTTCGCCGTACCACTTGGTGGAGAAGCCGGCCCACACCGTCGCCAGCTTGGAGGCGTTGAACGAATACACCATCAACAGCAGGATCGGCAGGTACAGGAAGGCGAAGCCGGCGCCCAGCACCGTCCAGCGCAATACCCTGCCCATGCCGCCGCGCGCGCCGCTCATGCCTGACCGCCTTCGAGCTGGCGCTGCTGGTAGCGGTTGAAGATCAGGATCGGCACCATCAGCAGCGCCAGCATCGCGATCGCCACCGCCGAGGCGGTCGGCCAGTCGCGGTTGTTGAAGAACTCGCCCCACAGCACCCGGCCGATCATCAGCGTGTCCGGGCCGCCGAGCATCTCCGGGATCACGAACTCGCCCACCGCCGGGATCATCACCAGCATGCAGCCGGCGACGATGCCCGGCCGCGACAGCGGCAGGGTCACGGTCAGGAACGCCTTCCACGGCGGCGCGCCGAGATCGTAGGCGGCCTCGAGCAGGCGCTGGTCGAGCTTGACCAGGGTCGCGTACAGCGGCAGCACCATGAACGGCAGATAGCAGTAGACGATGCCGATGTAGGCGGCGACCGGCGTGTACAGGATATGAAGCGGCGCATCGATCAGGCCCAGCGCCAGCAGCGCCCGGTTGAGCACGCCGTTGCTGTCGAGGATGCCGATCCAGGCGTAGACGCGGATCAGGAACGAGGTCCACGACGGCAGCACCACCAGCATCATCGCGATGTTGCGCGCCGACGGCGACAGCCGCGCGATCGCGTAGGCCATCGGGTAGCCGATCAGCAGGGTCAGCACGGTGGAGATGCCGGCGATCTTGATCGAGCCCCAGTAGGCCTCGATGTACTGGTGGTCGCGCAGCAGCGCCAGGTAGTTCTGCAGGGTCAGCTTCAGCGTCAGCACGCCGTCGCGGACTTCGAGCAGTTCGCTGTACGGCGGGCTGCGGATGGCCTGCTCGGCGAACGAGATGCGCAGCACGATCAGGAACGGGATCGCGAAGAACAGCAGCAACCACAGGTACGGCGCGGCGATCACCAGCCAGCGCATGGCCGGCAGCGAGTGCAGGCGCAGGCGCAGCCGCGGCGTCGGCTCGGGCGGCACCGGGACGACGGGCGCGCTCATGCGGTCAGCACCACGCCGTCGTTGTCGTCCCACGACACCCACACCGTGTCGCCCCAGGTCATGCCTTCGCTGTCCCAGCGCTTCTGGTTGGCGAAGTTGGATTGCACGCGGATGCCGCTGGGCAGACGCACGTGGAAGATCGAGTGGCTGCCGAAATAGGCGATGTCCTCGATGGTGCCGCGCGCCTTGTTGTAGGTCTGCTCGGGTTCGCCCTTGGTGATCCAGACCTTTTCCGGACGCACCGCGAACGCCACTTCCTGCCCTTCCACGCCGGTGATGCCGTGGCTGATGTAGATCGGCACCGGGAACTGCGGGCACAACACGGTTACGTGGTCGGGATGATCCTCGCCGATGCGGCCCTCGAACATGTTCACCGAGCCGATGAACTCGGCGACGAAACGGCTGTTCGGCGACTCGTAGATGTCGCCCGGCGTGCCGACCTGGCGGATGCGGCCCTGCTCCATCAGCGCGATGCGCGTGGCCATGGTCATCGCCTCCTCCTGGTCGTGGGTGACCATCACGCAGGTCACCCCCGAGGTCTCGATGATCGAGACCAGTTCCAGCTGCATCTGCGAGCGCAGCTTCTTGTCCAGCGCGCCCATCGGCTCGTCCAGCAGCAGCAGTTTCGGCCGCTTGGCCAGCGAGCGCGCCAGCGCCACGCGCTGCTGCTGGCCGCCGGAGAGCTGGTGCGGCTTGCGCTTGCCGAGCGTGCCCAGCCGCACCAGCTCCAGCATCTCGCCGACACGGCTGGCGATAGCGCTGCGCGACAGGCCGTCCTGCTTCAGCCCGAAGGCGATGTTCTGCTCCACGCTCATGTGCGGGAACAGCGCGTAGGACTGGAACATCATGTTGAGCGGGCGCTGGTACGGCGGCAGCCCATCCAGCGGCTGGCCGTCGAGCACGATGCGGCCGCGGCTGGGCTGCTCGAACCCGCCCAGGCAGCGCAGCAGCGTCGACTTGCCGCTGCCGGAACCGCCGAGCAGCGCGAAGATCTCGCCCTGGCCGATGTCCAGATCGATGTCGTCCAGCGCGACGAATCCGTCGAATTCCTTGCGCAGGCCGGCGATGGACACATAGCCGGCGCCCTTGGCCGGCGGCGGTGCCGGCAGATGGTCGGTTCTCGCTTCGCTCAACGCCATCGCTGATTCCCCGTGAAGCACGCCGTCGTGCGGAGCGCCGCTGCGGCGGCGACCGCGGCGCGGTGAGCCTCAGTGTAGCCGTGGGCGCCGCGTCGGCGATACCGCGGCGGCCACGCCGCGCGGCGGCGCGGGATTCGGGAGTCGGGATTGGGGATTCGCAGAAGCGGCGCGCTTACTGCGCCGTGGCTGGCGCTGGCGCGGACGCCGATGCCTGCGGTTCTCCCCAGCCCAGGCCCAGGCTCTTCTGCAGGGCCACGTAGCGCAGCAGCACCTGGGTATGCGCCTGCAGCGCACTGTCCTGGGCGGAGGCCTGCTGGCGCTGCACATCCAGCGCATCGATCAGCGACGAGGCGCCGGCGGCATAGCGTTGCTGCAGCAACGCAGCGGAACGATCGGCCGAGGCGGCGGCCTTGTCCGCGGCCAGCGCCTGCTGGCGCGCGGCGCCGAACCGCGCCAGGGCGCCGTTGGCATCCTGCAGCGCGGCCAGCACCGTGCCTTCGTAGGCGGCCAGCCGCGCGGCGTTGCCGGCGCGGGCCTGCTCGACCTTGGCGCGGGTGCCGCCGAAATCGAAGATCGACCAGCGCAGGAACGGCGCCACCACGCTGTTGACGGCGTCGCGACCGAGATCGCCCGGCGAGGTCGCGGCCATGCCGATGTTGCCCAGCAGCGTGACCTGCGGGAAATACGCGGTCAGCGCTTCGCCGATCTTCGCCGACGAGGCGGCCAGCTGGCGCTCGGCGCGGCGCACGTCCGGGCGCCGGCGGATCAGCGCGCCGGCATCGTCCACCGGCACCGTCGCCGGCAGCGTCGGCAACGGCCGGTCGGCGGCCAGTTCGGCATCGAGCGCGCCGGGCTCGCGGCCGATCATCAGCGCCAACTGGTCCAGCGCCACCTGCGCCTGCGCCTGCAGGTCCGGGAGTACCGCTTCCTGTTGCTGCAGTTGCGCCTGCGCGCGTTCCACCTGCAGGTCGGCGTCGGCGCCGCGCTCGCGGCGCTGCCGGGTCAGCTGCAGGGTCTGCCGGGCAGCCTCCAGGTTGCGCTGGGCCACGGCCATGCGCGCACGCGTGCTGCGGTAGCCCAGGTAGGCCTGCCCCACTTCGGCGGCAATCTGCACCTGGGTGTCGGCGAGGTCGGCCTCGTCGGCCTGGGCATCGGCCAGTGCGCCCTCGCTGGCGCGGCGGCGGCGGCCGAAGAAATCCAGTTCCCAGCTGGCATCGATGCCGACGCTGTAGAGCTGCGCGCGCGGATCGATCTCCACCGGCTGGCCGGTGCCGGCGGCGATGCTGCCCAGGCGGTCGGTCAGCGCATCCGGCGCGCGCGCGGTGAGATAGGCCGCGTTGGCGCCCACGCTGGGCAACTGCTCGGCGTGGCGCTGGTCGACCAGCGCGCGCGAGGCGCGCAGGCGCGCCTGCGCCACCCGCAGGTTGGGGCTGTGCTGCAGGGCCTGCTCGACCAGCATGGTCAATTGCGGATCCTGCAGGGTGTCCCACCAGCGCTGCGGCGGCGGTGCCGGCACCACGCCGGCGGCCGCGGCCGTGGCATCGGCGCGGTGCAGCCGCGGCTGCGCCAGCGCCGCCTCGGCCACCGGCGGCGGCTTCACGTAGTCCGGGCCGAGCATGCAGGCCGACAGCAGCGAGGGCAGCGCGGCGGCTACGAGAACGCGGGAGAAACGCAGGGCCATGGAATCCTCAATGCATCGCGAGCGGAGCGCCGCCCTTGGGCAGCGGCTTGAGCAGGAACGCCAGCGGGATCGTGCAGACCACGATCACCCCGAAGATCCAGAACAGATCGTTGTAGGTCATCACCAGGGCCTGCTGCTGCACCAGCCGCGCCAGTTGCGCCAGCGACTGCATCGCCGCGCCGGCGCCGGACACCGACTGCAGTTGCGCGGCGATGCCGTGCAGGTAGTCCTGCGCCAGCGGCGAATTGGCGGTGGTGCCGCTGCCGAGCATCTGCGTATGGAACACCATGCGCCGCTCCTGGAAGGTGGAGATCAGCGCCAGGCCGATCGAGCCGCCCATGTTGCGCGCGGCATTGAACAGGCCCGAGGCGTCGCCGGCCAGGTCCGGCGGCACCGAGGAGATCGCCGCCTGGTTGAGCGACATCATCGCCAGCGCCAGCCCGCAGCCCTGCAGCAGCTGCCCGGCGACGAAATGCATGCCGACCGACTCGGCGGTGAGGTGCATGTTGACGAAGCAGGCCGCGGCGAAGCAGCTCAACCCGCCGAGCACCAGCACGCGCACATCCACCGTGGTCAGCAGCTTGGGCATCATCGGCATCAGCAGCACCGTGGGGACGCCCGACAGCAGCACCACGTAGCCGGACTGCTCGGTGTTGTAGCCGGAGATCACCGCCAGGAACTGCGGAATCATGTACATGACCCCGAACAGGATCATGCCTACCGCCATCACCATCACGAACACCGCGCCGAAACTGCGCTGCAGCAGGATCGACAGGCGGATCACCGGCTGCCGGCTGAGGAATTGCGAGCCCACCAGGGCGATGAAGCCGACCAGCGAGACCACGCTCAGCAGCACGATCTCGGTGGATTCGAACCAGCGCTCGCGCTGGCCTTCTTCCAGCACCACGGTGAGCGCGCCCAGTCCGGCGGTCAGGCCGAAGATGCCGAGCCAGTCGGCGTCGAGCAGACCGCGCAGATACATGCGCTCGTGCGGCAGCCCGAGCAGCAGCAGCGCCACCAGGCCGGCACAGACCGGCACGTTGAGGAAGAACGCGTAGTGCCAGCTCACGTTCTCGGTGAGCCAGCCGCCCAGCAGCGGCCCGATCACCGGGCCCAGGATCACGGTCATGCCGAACAGCGCCGTGCCCAGAGTCTGCTGCGCCGGCGGCAGGCGCGTGGCGACGATGGTCAGCGCGGTGGGGATCAGCGCGCCGCCGGCGAAGCCCTGGCCGACCCGGCCGAGGATCATCATGGTCAGGCTGCTGGACAGGCCGCACACCACCGAGAAGAAGGTGAACAGCAGCGCGCAGATCAGCAGGAAGTTGCGCAGCCCGAGGGTGCGCACGAACCAGCCGGTCAGCGGGATCATCACGATCTCGGCGACCAGGTAGGAGGTCGAGATCCAGGTGCCTTCGGTGCCGCTGGCGCCGACCTCGCCCTGGATGGTCGGCAGCGCGGCGTTGACGATGGAGATGTCCAGCGTCGCCATGAACGAGCCGATGGTGCCGGCGGCCACCGCCAGCCAGGCCCCGGTGTCGGCCTTTTGCGACGCCTGCGCGCCGGCCGCCGCGGCCGCTTCGCTCACGGGGTGCGCCCGCGCGGGGCGACCGCATCCTGGCCCTGCGCGTCCTCTTCCTCCACGCGCTCCTTGGCATCCTTGGCGCTGCGCGTATCGACGGTCACCGTCACCGACATGCCCGGCACCAGCACCTTGCGCGCCTCGGCGCCGGCCTTGAGGCGGATGCGCACCGGCACCCGCTGCACCACCTTGGTGAAGTTGCCGGTGGCGTTCTCCGGCGGCAACAGCGCGAACTGCGACCCGGTGCCCGGGGCGATGCTCTCGACCACGCCGTCCAGTTCCACCCCGGACAGCGCATCGACCTCGATCCGCGCCGGCTGCCCCGGCCGCATCAGCCCGACCTGGGTTTCCTTGAAGTTGGCGCTCAGGTACAGCGCGTCCACCGGCACCACGCTCATCAACCGGGTGCCGGCCGCGACGAACTGGCCGACCTGCACGGTCTTGTCGCCGATGCGGCCGGCGATGCGCGCGGTCAGGCGGGTGTCCTCCACCGCCACTTCCGCCTGCGCGGCGTCGGCCTGCGCCTGCACCAGCCCGGCGCGGGCCTGGTCGAGCTTGGCGCTGGTGCCCTGCACCTGGCTCTCCGCAGCGACGACCTGGGCCTTGGCCGCGTCGAACTGCGCCTGCGCGCGGTCGCGGTCGTGGACGATGCTTTCGTAGTGTTCGTGCGTGTCGGCGCCGGACGCGGCGAGCGGCCCGAAGCGCTTGGCCTCGCCCTGGGCGAAGCGCAGGCTGGCGGCGGCGGCAGTGACC
Organism: uncultured Xanthomonas sp.; assembly: GCF_964278005.1. Taxonomy (NCBI): domain Bacteria; kingdom Pseudomonadati; phylum Pseudomonadota; class Gammaproteobacteria; order Lysobacterales; family Lysobacteraceae; genus Xanthomonas; species uncultured Xanthomonas sp. The sequence goes on along the minus strand of NZ_CAXYKF010000015.1, from coordinate 4,307 downwards.
TGGGTGCGCGCCTGCAGCAGGCTGGCGCGCTGCGCCTGCAGCCCGGCCTCGGCGGCAGCGATGTCGGCCTGGCGTACCGCGATCGCCGCCTGCGCCTGCTCCAGGGTGGCGCGGTAGGTGCGCGGGTCGATCTCCAGCAGCGGCTGCCCAGCGGCCACGCTCTGGTTGTCGCGCACATACACCGCGGTCACGTAGCCGTTGACCCGCGGCGCCACCGCCACCGTATCGGCCTGCAGATAGGCGTTGTTGGTTTCCTGCAGGTAGCGGCCGGTGGTGAGGTAATAGATCAGCCACACCACCAGGCCGATCACCACCAGCAGGCCGATCAGCAGCAGGGTCCATTTGACCTTGGGGTTCTTCAGCGGCGACGGCGTGTCGGACTTGCCGTCGTCGGCTTGGCCCTTGCCGTCATGGCCCGTGTCGTCCCGGGGCGAGCCGGACTGGCCCTGGCCGGCATGGGCGTCGCGCGCGGCGGCCTGCCGCGGCGCCTGTGAGGAGTCTGGGTCGTGGTTGCTCAAGTCGCTGATTCCTGGGGAGAGGAAGAACGTCGCCGGGTCGGAACGGCGTCGCCACCAAACGGTAGCGTACGCCGGCCGGCGCATTATTTGTACCGGTGAGTACAGAGTGTGTGAGCATCGCGTGGCGGTGGCGCTGCAGCGTCGCCGCGATGGCGGGCGCTGTGCGGCGCCCGACCCGGCCGCTTGGGTCGAGGGAGCGATGCTCCCGGTCTCTCATCGCGATGGGGGGAGCGATGTGTCGGGGCGACCTTCACTCGCGCGACGAGGTGCGATCGGGACGGCCCGTCGCGGCTGAAGCCGCTCCTGCGGGAGAGGGTGTTACTGGCTCCGATCTCAACCGGGAGAGCGTGCCGGCGCGGTGCCTGCGTGCACCGGCAAAAAATTCCAGGAGCGGCTTCAGCCGCGACGGGCGAAGACGCGATGCGTCCCAGGCAGCATCGCGTCTGGACTGAAGTCCCTCCCACAACAGCCGCTTACGCTCCCCCTGGTCGCTCGGGCAAGCGCAGCGCCATAGCGGTCCGGGGGAACCGGCAAAGCCTTACCCTGACCGCAACGCCGGCGGCTCAACGGCCGGTCTTGATCTCCGTCCACAGGCGGGTGTACAGCTTGTCCACCTCGGGCGGGTTGATCGAATAGGTGAACATCTTCGCGGCCACTTCCGGCGGCGGATAGATGGTGGGATCGTTGCGGATCGCCGCGTCCACCAGCGGGGTCGCCTGCGGCACCGGGTTGGCGTAGTGGATGAAGTCGGTATTGGCCGCGGCCACCTTGGGCGTCAGCAGGTAGTTGATGAACGCGTAGGCGTTCTCCGGATGCTTGGCGTCCTTGGGAATGGCCAGCATGTCGAACCACTGCGGCGCGCCTTCCTTGGGGATCGAATAGGCCACGTGCACGCCGTTCTTGGCTTCCTCGGCGCGGTCGCGCGCCTGGATGATGTCGCCGGACCAGCCCACCGCCAGGCAGGTACTGCCGTTGGCCAGCGAGGTCACGTACTGCGAGGAGTGGAAGTTCTGCACGTACGGGCGGATGCGCTTGATCAGCGCCGCGGCCTGCTCGATCTTGGCCGGGTCGGTGCTGTGCGGATCCTCGCCCAGGTAGTGCAGCGCGATCGGGATCAGGTCCGAGGGCGTATCCAGCAGGGTCACGCCGCAGTCCTTGAGCTTGGACAGGTTCTCCGGCTTGAACACCAGGTCCCAGCTGTTGGCGATGTCGGTGCTGCCGAACGCGGCCTTGACCTTGTCCACGTTGTAGCCGATGCCGGTGGTGCCGACCATGTACGGCACGCCGTACTTGTTGCCCGGATCCTGCTGCGCGATGCGCTGCATGATCTGCGGATCGAGATTGGCCAAGTTCGGGATCCTGCTCTTGTCCAGCGGCAGGAACACGCCGGCCTGGATCTGCCGGCCGAAGAAGTTCAGCGTCGGCACCACCACGTCGTAGCCGCTGCCGCCGGCCAGCAGCTTGGTCTCCACCATCTCGTCGCTGTCGAAGACGTCGTAGGTGACCTTGATCCCGCTCTGTTTCTCGAAGTCGGGAATCGTGTTCTCGGCGATGTAGTCCGAGTAGTTGTAGACGTTGAGCACCTTCGCCCCGCCCTGCCCCGCCTTGTCCGCGTCGCCGCCGGAGCCGCCGCAGCCGGCGAGCAGCGCCGTGGCCAGGGAAAGAGTGAGCAGTCGCAAGGTCATGGCAGGTCTCCGCAGGTCCATGGGCAAGAGGGGGAAGATCGGCGCCGCGCGCCGGATCCGGGGTGGACGTTCCAGACTACCCAGCGCCGGGCTATTTGCCCAGCGCCTGGGCCGTATCCTCCAGCGCCAGCCAGGCCTTGTCGAACAGTTCGTCGACCTGGGCACGGCTGAGGATCAGCGGCGGCGACAGCAGCATCGCGTCGTTGGTGGCGCGCAGGATCAGGCCGCGGCGCAGCGCATTGTCGCGGCACAATGCGCCGACCTTGCCGCGCTCGGGGAAGTACTGCCGGCGCGGCTTATCCGGCACCAGTTCCAGCGCGCCGATCATGCCGACGATGCGCGCCTCGCCCACCAGCCGGTGCTCGCCCAGCTCGGCCCAGCGTTGCGCCAGGTACGGCGCGATCTCGTTGCGCGCGCGTTCGACGATGCCCTCTTCCTGCAGCAGGCGCAGGTTCTCCAGCGCCACCGCCGCGCACACCGGGTGCCCGGAATAGGTGCAGCCATGCGCCAACTCGCCACCCTGCTCCTTCAGCACCGTGGCCACGCGCGTGCCGAACATCGCCGCGCCGAGCGGGATGTAGCCGGAGGTGATGCCCTTGGCAATGGTCATCACGTCCGGCTGGAAGCCGAAGTGTTGCGACCCGAACCATTCGCCGGTGCGGCCGAAGCCGCAGATCACCTCGTCGGCGACCAGCAGCACGTCGTAGCGGCGGCAGATGCGCTCGATCTCCGGCCAGTAGCTGCGCGGCGGAATGTACACGCCGATCGCGCCCATGATCGGCTCGCCGATGAACGCGGCCACCCGCTCCGGCCCCAGTTCCAGGATCTTGTCCTCCAGCCGCCGCGCGGCGAGCAGCCCGTATTCCTCCGGATCCATGTCGCCGCCGTCACCGAACCAGTACGGCGGATCGATGTGGTGGATGTCGGGGATCGGCAAGCCGCCCTGGCGGTGCATGCCCTTCATCCCGCCGAGGCTGGCGCCGGCCATGGTGGTGCCGTGGTAGCCGTCGTGGCGGCCGATGAAGATGGTCTTCTGCGGCTGGTCCTGCACGGCCCAGAAGTGCCGCACCAGGCGCAGGATGGTGTCGTTGGCCTCGGAGCCGGAGTTGGTGAAGAAGGCATGGTCGAGGTCGCCGGGCGCCAGTTCGGCGAGCTTGGCGGCCAGGCGGATGGTGGGTTCGGTGGTGCACTGGAAGAAGCTGTTGTAGTACGCCAGCTGTTCCATCTGCCGCGCGGCGGCCTGGCCGAGTTCCTTGCGCCCGTAGCCGACGTTGACGCACCACAGGCCGGCGAAGGCATCCAGCAACTGGTTGCCGTCGGCGTCCCAGACGTAGGCGCCATCGCCGCGGGTGAGGATGCGGGTGCCTTTCTGCGCCAGGGCGGCGTTGTCGTTGAACGGGTGCAGGTGGTGCGCGGCATCCAGGTCCTGCAGGGCGCGCGTGTCGATCGGGTCCATGTCCACTCCAAGGTCGGTACCAAGGCCGCAACGCGGCCAAGCTTTGCTGTTGCTGTTGCTGTTGCTGTTGCTGTTGCGCTTGCTCTTGCTGTCTTTGCCCTTGCCTTTGCCTTTGCCTTTGCTTTAACGGGTTCCCTTCCGAAGCGGCGGCCGGCCCGGGGAAAAACCCCGAAGGGGCGGCGCACATGGACGTGCGCCGTTCGCGGCAGGGGCAGGATGCCCCTTCCGCGAATCCCCGGGTTGGACGCGGACCCGGAGCGCGTTAGCGCGGAGGGCGCGAGGCAGGGTGTGCTTTCTTTTGGTTACTTTTCTTTGCACAAGCAAAGAAAAGTGACTCGCCGCCAGGCGAAAGCTTTGCTCTTGAAGATGCTGCCGCCGCTCCTACAGTTCTTCTCGTCTGACACTCAAGCTTGAAGCAACAGCAAAAGCTTTAAAGGCTTTCGCCCTTTCGGGCGAGTTACTTTTCTTTGCTCGCGCAAAGAAAAGGTAACCAAAAGAAAGCGCGCCCTGCCTTCGCGCCCTCCGCGCTGCGCGCTCCGGGTCCGCGTCCATCACGGGGATCCGCGGAAGGGGCATCCTGCCCCTGCCGCGGACGGCGTACATCCATGTACGCCGCCCTTCGGGTTTTTCCCCGCGATGGCCGCCGCT
>NZ_CAXYKF010000014.1:0-67380 GCF_964278005.1 uncultured Xanthomonas sp. | reverse complement strand
TGAGGATCTCGACCGCCTCGACGATGGCGTCCAGGTGCTCGAACATCATGGTGTTGATGCCCTTGCTCAGTTCGCCGTACACGCCGGGGAAGTCCTGCGGCATGCGGTGGCTGATGTCCTTGTCGGCGTGCAGCTCGATCATCAACGCGGTTTCGCGGGAGAAGCGCTGCAACTGCGTCTGCATCCCACCCATCGCCAGCAGCAGGCGGCCGGGTTCGTCACGCGCGTCGGTGGCCACGTCGTTGTCCAGGCGGCCGGCTGCGATGGCCTCGGCGGCACGGGTGGCGCGATTCAGCGGCACGGTCAGGCTGCGGGTGATCAGCCACGCCAGCAGGCTGCTGACCAGCACCACCGCCAGTCCGCCGGCGATGAGCATGGCGCGCCCACGCGCCATCGCCGCCGTCGCTTCCGCATAGGCCTCGTTGCTGCGGGTGGCCTGCAGATCGGCATAGCGGGCGATGGCGTCCTGCCATTTCTGCGTCAGCGGCGCGGACTCCCGCATCAGCAGGGCCAGGGCCTCGTCCGGCTTGTCGTGCATGCCCAGATCCATCACCCGGTTGTTGACGTCCACGGTCATCTGCCGGGCGCGATCGACGTCCTCCAGCACGGCCTGGCTCTGCGCACCGCTGGGGATGGCGCCCGCCCGCTTGCGCGCCTCCTGGTAGCGTGCGCGCTGCTCGACGACGACCTTGGCGAAGCGGATGTTGTCTTCCTGGGAGGTCGGCAACACGATGTTGCGGACATTGATGGCCACGACCGAACTGGCGTTGAGCATGTCGCTGGACGCGCGGATGGCGGCGATGTTGCGGTTGACGATGCCGTCCAGTCGCTCGCGCGCCTGGAACAGGGTCAGCAGCCCGGCGACGACCAGCGCCGAGGACAACAGGATGAGGATGCCGAACGCGGTGGCGAGCCGGGCACCGACGTTGTAGCGCTGAAGGAATGCAATCATGGAATGGCCTTTGGGGGAATGAGAGGGGCGATGGAACGCCGCGGACCACGCACGCCGACCAGCCGCCGTTGTGCGCGCCCGCATCGAACGAGATGAATGATTCGTGAAAAAGTGTTTTGAATCAGACGCTTGATGACGCATCCCGCTCGATGTGCGGGCGATGTAACGGCGCCCCGCACGGGGACTTGAGAGGCGATTGCACGGAATTTATTGAACACCCTCAGGCACATCACAGGGATGTGGAGAGGCCATTCGCACTGCGTCCGGATCGGCGTTTTCGCGTGAATACCGCGTGCACGTCATGTTGCAACGGCCGGCACGACGCTTGCTTGCGGCGCGAGGTCGCAGCGAGGAAAAAGTTTTCCGATTGGCCGCACAACGGAGACCTCGACACGCGATGCGAAGGCCAGGAACGCGATCGCGGTCACTTCGCAGCGTCGGCCGGGAACCCGCGGCCGCAGCCACGGCGGCAGCGATGCTGTCGTACAAGGGACGCGTCGCATCACGCGCACGGCGTCTGCTGCACGGCAGCGGCGCACGTGACGGCGTGCTGGATGCTCACGCGGGCAACACGCGCGTAAGCCCCACGCAGGCGTGAGGAAGGAGCAGGACGCCCACGCGCGCGGCGTGGGCGTCGGTCAGAAACAGCGTGCCGCGCCGAGGCAGGCACGGCATCGCGACCGCAGTGGAACATCCTCGGATCTGCGGGATGCGGCACCGGCGGCCGCAAGGCAACCGATACGCGACAGGCGAGCGACGCGCATTGCGCCGCTCGCCGATGACAGGCGCCGTGCGGCTCAGAACTCCTGCCAATCCTTGTCCAGCGCCATCGCCGCCGCCGGCTGCGCCGCACGCCGCGCAGGTGCGGCCTTGGCCGCTGCCGGAAGGACGTTGCGCTTGCCCGCGGGCGTCGCGGTGGCCTGGTGCCGCGGTGCCTGCGCTACCGGCGTGGCCGCGGATGCGTCGAGCTTGAACAGCGCCACCGCCTGGCTCAGTTCCACCGCCTGCTGCTCCATCGAGCGCGCCGCCGCACTGGCCTCTTCCACCAAGGCCGCGTTCTGCTGGGTGCTCTCGTCCATCTGCGTCACGGTCTGGTTGACCTGCTCGATGCCGGCCGACTGCTCCTGCGAGGCGGCGGAGATTTCCCCCATGATGTCGGTGACACGCTGCACCGAGGTCACGATCTCGGTCATGGTCTTGCCTGCCCGGTCGACCAGGACCGAACCTTCGGCGACGCGGCTCACCGAATCGTCGATCAGGCTCTTGATCTCCTTGGCCGCGCTGGCCGAGCGCTGCGCCAGCGTGCGCACCTCGCTGGCGACCACGGCGAAACCGCGCCCCTGGTCGCCGGCACGCGCGGCTTCCACCGCCGCGTTGAGGGCCAGGATGTTGGTCTGGAAGGCGATGCCGTCGATCACCGAGATGATGTCGGCGATGCGCCGCGACGCATCCTCGATGCCGCTCATGGTGGTCACCACCTGGCCGACCACGTCGCCGCCCTGCGAGGCGACCGAGGCCGCACCGGCGGCGAGCTGATTGGCCTGGCGCGCGTGCTCGGCGTTCTGGCGAACGGTGGAGGTCAGTTCCTCCATCGAGGCTGCGGTTTCTTCCAGGCTGGCGGCCTGCTGCTCGGTGCGGCGCGACAGATCGTCGTTGCCGGCGGCGATCTCGCTGGCCGCGGCATTGATCGACACCGCCGAGTGCTTGATGCGTCCGACGATGCCGGCCAGCTGCTCGGCGGTGGCATTGGCGTCGTCGCGCATCTGCGCGAACACGCCGCGGAAATCGCCGTGCATGCGCGCGGTCAGATCGCCCGCGGCGATCGCCTGCAGCAGGGTCGACAGCGCCTGCAGGTTGCCATCGGCGGTGGCCATCAACTGGTTGAGGCTGTCCACCATCACCCGGAAGTCGTACTGGAAGCGCTCGGCGTCGCCGCGCGCGCTGAAGTCGCCGTCGGCGGCGGACGTCGCCAGTTGCTTGATCTGCCCGTTCATCGCCGACAGGTTGGCCTTGACCTCGTCCATGGTCTGGCTCAGCACCGCCTCCTCGCCGGGCAGGCGGTCCATGTCCTGCGACAGGTCGCCGATCGCGTAGCGGCCCATGATCTGCGCCAGGCGCGTCTTCACCGCCAGGTGCGAGGCCACCAGCGCATTGGTCTCGGCCGCCATGCGCCCGTAGTCGCCCGGGAAGGCCTGCGCTTCGATGCGATGGCTGACTTCGCCCGCGTCGTGGCGCTTGGCCATTTCCAACTGCGCGCCGATCAGGTTGCTGACCTGCTGCTGCATGCCCTGCATCGCAACCAGCAGACGTCCGGTTTCGTCGCGGGCGTCGGTGCGTACGTCGTTGTCGAGCTTGCCGCTGGCGATGGCCTCGGCGACACGCGTGGCGCGGGTCAGCGGCACGGTCAGGCTGCGGGTGATCAGCCAGGCCAGCAGGCCGCTGACCAGCACCACGAGCACGCCACCGGCCACCAGCAGGCTGCGGCCGCGGTCCATCGCGACGTTGGCGCCGGCGTAGGCCTCGGCACCGCGCGTGCGCTGCCGGTTGGCATAGGTATTGATCGCCTCCTGCCATTGCTGCGTCGCCGGTCCGGCCTCCGCCATCAGGACTTTCAATGCCTCATCGGCCTTGTTGGCCATGCCCAGGTCCAGGACCTTCTGGTTGGCGAGACGGGTCCGATCGTAGGCGTCGTCGATGGCCTTGCGCATCTGCGCGCCGGTGGCATCGCTGACCGGGATCGCATAGAGCTTGTCGTGGACCTCACCGTAGTAGCGGCGCTGCTGGTCGACGGCCTTGGCGAATCGCTCGTTCTCTTCCTGCGTGGTCGGCAGCACGATGTTGCGCAGATTGACCGCCACCTGTGCGCTGGCATTGCGCATTTCGCCGGTGTAATCGAGGATCTGCATGCGCCGGTTGACGATGGTGTCCATCATCTCGCGCGCCTGTTTCAGCGTCAGCAGCCCGGCGACGACGAGCGCACAGGAGAGCAGGATGAGGACGCCGAAGGCGGACGCGAGCCGCGTCCCGACGTTGTAGCGTTGCAGGATTCCGATCATGAGGGGCCACCAAGTAAGAAAAGGAGAGCAGCCCGCGCCACGACCTGGATCGCGCAGGACACCCTCGGGCCAACGGCCTGGGCGCGATGCGACGGAGAAGAAGGAAAAGACACTTCCAGCACCGGCCGCATCGGGGTGTCCCATGCGGGTACTCGTACTAGGTAACGGCGACCCGTAAAGAATCTTGATGCGCAACTGCGCACAGTTTTCTAAATTCCCTCAGCATCGTGACTACGATGTACACGTTGCGCGTCTCCCTCACGCCACCGTTGCGCACTCGTAAATTCCATGTGAAACAAGGATTAGAAGGCGCCCTATCGGCGCCGGCGCACGTCACACTTACCGCCGAAGGCGTCGCCACGCGCACACCAAGAATGTCGTAAACGGCATATATCCGCGACCGCCCGGGCGACCGGCCTCCGCGCCGTCGGGCGCGGAGGCGGCGTGCCTTACTCGGCCAGGTTGGTGCCGGCACCGGCGGTGGCGATGACCTTGGCCTTGACCTGCGCGGCAGGGATCGCCGTGTACATGTAACCCAGCGACTCGGGATAGGTCTTGGACGAGATCCAGGTGGTGGCGTTGGCGTAGGGCTTGCTGGTGCTCTCCGGCACCGTCCAGGTGGTGCCGCTGCCGACGTAGTTGTTGATCAGGTCCCAGTAGCCGATCTCGCTGCTGTCGCGCGAGGTCACCGGGTTCTTGATGTTCTCGAAGTAGTTGGCTTCGATCAGCGCCACCCCGCCCATGCGCACGTTGATGCCGGAGGTGAAGACGTTGTTGAAGTAGTTGTTGTAGATGTGGCTCAACCCGCGCCGCTGCAGCGGCAGGCGCGATTCCACGTTCTCGAAGCGGTTGTGATGGTAGGTGGTGCGCGCGGCGGCGTTCTGGGTATCGCTGTCGCTGTAGCCGTTGAGCGCGACCTTCTGGTAGTCGTGGATGTAGTTGTACGACACGGTGACGTGGTTGACGCCCTTCTTCATGTCGATGCCGCCGTCGAAGGACGCGTCGCCGGCGCCGGGGCATTTGGTCAGCGAGGCGAAGATGGTGTTGTGGTCCACCCAGATGTTGGACGGCTGGCCGCTGGAATTGCCTTCGAGCGAGATCGAATCGGCGTCCTCGCCGCCGGGCAGCAGGCCGATGGTCATGTTGCGGATGATGACGTTGTGCGCATTGCCGACCACGCGCACGCCGAAGTTGGCCGAGGAGCCGTTCGCCCCCTTGATGGTGATGTCGCGCTTGTTCTTGATCTGCACGGTCTTGGCCGGCAGCTTCCATTGCGTGCATACGTCGGTGATGCTGGCGTAGTTGAAGCTGCCGGTGTAGTTGAGCACCAGGCCGCCGGAGCCGGCGTAGTTGTCGATCGCCGCCTGCATCGCCTCCATCGTGGCGACGTTGACCGGAATGGCGTTGCCGCCACCGGTGGTGTTGGCGCCGTAGCCGACCGGGCCGGCGAAGGCCGGGGCGGCGCCGACGGCCAGAGCGAGCGCCAGTGCGCCCCTGCGGAACTGCTGCTGCATGATGTCTCTCCCATCTGTCGCGATGAGTGCAGGACGCATGACAGTGCATGCATGCGCCGGCACGGGGCGTGGGGGCCGGCGGCATTCTTGGAATGCGCGCGGCGGCCGGTGCAATCGCCGCGACGCAGAACTGGAACCCTGCGCTCCGTTCGCCGCGCGGGACAGGACAAGCGGACACGCACGGTCCGCAGGAGACAGACAGCGACAGCCGGGGACAGGCTTCCCGCACGCACGCTGCGTTGGACGCACCTCGCCGGCAACGACGGCGAACGGCCGTGCATCGCGCGCATCGCCATCGCCGTCGGCACACCGCGCAGGGACAAGCGCACGCTGGCGCTGCGCGGCCGCGAATGTTGCGGCCGCAGCACGTTTGCGCGGGCCATCCGACGCCGAACAGGCACCGGATGGCCGCAACGCGCTCAGCTCACCGTGTCCAGGCGGTTGTCGCTGCGGTCGGCGTCGGGCAGCACGTGGTCCGGATCCAGGGTCACGTGCAGCACCTTCTGCGTACTCGGCACCCGGATCTGCGGCTGGGTCTGCTGCATCCAGGTCTCCACCGGCACGCGCTGATCCAGATGACTGCCGTCGGCGAAGTCGATGCGCAAGGTCGCCGGCATCACCAGCTTCTGGCGGCTACGCAGGGTCACCAGCAGGCCCTTGGCCGGATCATGATCGACGTAAGCGGCCGCGCGCACGCCCATGTCCAGCTGCCAGTTGTTGAAATACCAGCCGCGCCACCACCAGCTCAGATCCTCGCCGGCCTCGCTCTCCATCAGCCGGAAGAAATCCGACGGCGTCGGGTGCTTGTAGGCCCAGGTGGCGATGTACTTGCGGAACGCCGGATCGAAGCGCGCCGGCCCGAGGATCTGTTCGCGCAGCAGCACCAGGCCCAGCGCGCCCTTGAAGTAGGTCAGCGGATGCCGGTATTTCTCGCTGGTGGCGTCGGCGCGATCGAGCAGGGTCGGCGCCTGCGCGTCGGCCAGCAGTGGCAGAATCTCGTCCACCGGGTTGCCGCCGCCGGGCGCGTACTCGCCATCGCGCTTGGGTGCGAACTCGCCATGGTTGATCGCGTCGGAGGCGTAGACGTCGATGAAGGTATTGAAGCCCTCGTCCATGAACGCATGGCGGCGCTCGTTGGAGCCGACGATCATCGGGAACCAGCCGTGACCGAGTTCGTGCGCGGTGATCCAGAACAGTTGCTTGCCGCCGTCCTCCATGTCGTCGAAGACGATGCCCGGATATTCCATGCCGGCGCCGTGGCCGCCCAGGTTCACCGCCGCCGGCCACGGGTACGGATACCACTGCGAGAAGTGCTCGATCGAGGCTTTGACGAACTCGGTGGAGCGGCCCCACTTGTCGCTGCCGACCGCGCTGCGCGGATACACCGACATCGCCAGCGCATGCTTGCCTTCGGGCAGGTTGATCCGCGCCGCATCCCACACGAACGCTGGCGAGGCGGCGAAGGCGACGTCGCGGGTGTGGTCCATGTGGAAGCGCCAGGTCTGGGTGCCGCTGGCGCTGGGCCGGCTGGCCGGCGTGCCCACCTCATCGGCGCCGCGGATGGTCACCGTGCTGTCGCTGGCGGCGGCTTGCGCGAGGCGCTGGCGCTGGGTGGCGGTGAGCACCTGCGCCGGGTTCACCAGCTCGCCGGACCCGGCCACCAGGTAGTCCCACGGCACCGTCACCGCGTAGTCGAAATCGCCGTACTCCAGGTAGAACTCCGCGCCCAGGTAGGGCTGGGTGTCCCAGCCGCGCAGGTCGTCGTACACCGCCATGCGCGGATACCACTGCGCGATCTCGTAGATGTCGCCGTCGGCGGTGGGCGTGACCGCGGTGCGGCCGCCCCAGGTGCCGGGCACGGTGTAGGTGTAGTCGATGTGCAGCTTGAGCGCCTTGCCGCTGGCCAGCGGCTGCGGCAGATCCACGCGCATGCGTGTGTCGTCGATCAGGAAGGTCGCCGCCACGCGCTTGCCGCCCTGCTCCAGTTCCACCTTGGCGATGCGGTAGCCCTCGGTGCTCTGCGGCGCGGGCCGGTCGGCACGCGCGGCGCGCAGGGTACGGGCGCGGGCATCGACGCGATACAGGTTCTGGTCCAACTGCAGCCACAGCACGTCCAGCGTGTCCGGGCTGCGGTTGCTGTAGGTGATGGTCTCCTGGCCGCGCAGGGTGTGCGTGGCCGGTTCCAGGGTGGCGTGCAGGTCGTAGTCGGCGCGGTTCTGCCAGTACTGCGGGCCGGGCACGCCGCCGCCGCTGCGGTAGGCGTTGGCCGGCTGCGGCAACTGCAGCGGTGCGAACAGCGCCTGCGGATCATAGGTGCCGGCGCTGTCCGCGGCAGCAGTGGCGGCGTCGGCCTGGGCGGCGGCGATAAGGGAAACACAGGCCGCGGCGAACGCAGCGCGGCGCAGGACAAGGATCATGGTGGCGTCCGTGGGGAGGATCGCCGCCGATGGTAGGCCGATTGGGGATGGCGCGAATGTGCCGTTCGCCACCTTCGGCAGCGGATGCTCGGCAAGGCGGGGTAGCAGCGGCTTCAGCCGCGATGGGCGCTACCGGGAAGGCCCGTCGCGGCTGATCCCCGAAAAGGGGACAAGCGCCGCTCCGACGACGACAGGACGACGCGCGCCGGGCTCAGCCCAGCAAGGTCTCCAGCACCGCCATGCGCACCGCCACGCCGTTGGCGACCTGGCGCAGGATGCACGACTGCGCGCCGTCGGCGACTTCGTCGGTGATCTCCACGCCGCGATTGATCGGGCCCGGATGCAGCACCACTGCGTCCTTCGACGCGCGGCGCAGCCGCTCGGCGGTGAGGCCGTACTGGCCGTGGTAGTCCTCCAGCGAGGTCACCAGGCCTTCCTCCATGCGCTCGCGCTGCAGGCGCAACATCATCACCGCGTCCACGCCGTCGAGCATGGCGTCGAAATCCTCGCCGACCACGCAGCCGTCCAGGGTGTCGTCGTCGGGCAGCAGCGCGCGCGGACCGCAGACGCGCACTTCGCCGGCCCCGAGGGTGCGCAGCGCGTGCAGGTCCGAGCGCGCCACCCGCGAATGCTTGACGTCGCCGACGATGACCAGCTTGAGCTTGGAGAAATCGCCACCCTTCGCGTGGCGCAGGGTCAGCATGTCGAGCAGGCCCTGGGTGGGATGCGCGCTGCGGCCGTCGCCGGCGTTGATCAGCGCGGTGCCCTCGCCCGCCGCCTCGGCCAGACGCTCCACTGCGCCATCCTCGGGGTGGCGCACGACGAAGCCGCGCACGCCCATCGCTTCCAGGTTCTTCAGCGTGTCGCGCGCGGTCTCGCCCTTGCGCGTGGACGAGGTGGAGGCGTCGAAGTTCAGCACGTCGGCGCCGAGCCGCTGCGCGGCCAGCTGGAACGAACTGCGGGTGCGCGTGGACGGTTCGAAGAACAGCGTGCACACCGCGGTGCCGGCCAGCACGTTGCGCTTGCCGACCCGACCCACCGCCGCGTCGCGGATCTGCCCGGCGCGGTCCAGCAGTTGCAGCAGGGTCGCGCGCGGCAGCCCTTCCAGGGTCAGCAGGTGGCGCAGGCGCCCGTTCGAATCGAGTTGCGGATCAGTCATGGCGGGTCCGGGCAGTGGATCAGGGAGGGGGAATGGCGTCGTCGGGCGCGGCCAGCCAGCGCTCCACGATCACCGCGGCGGCCACCGCGTCCAGCGCGGCGGCGTCGCGGCGGCGCTTGCGGCCGGCGGCACGGTCCACCGCGAAGCGTTGCGCGGCCTCGACCGAACTGGAGCGTTCGTCGACCAGCACCACCGGCAGGCGGTAGCGCGCGCCCAGTTCGCGGGCGAAGGCATGCGCGCGCTTGCGGTTGGGCTGGTCGGCACCGTCGAGGGTGAGCGGATCGCCGACCACCAGGCCGTGCGGCCGCCATTCGGCATGCAGCCGGTCCAGCGCCGGCCAGTCCGGCCCCTGCGCATGCACGTCGATCACCGCCAGCGCGCGCGCGCCGTTGCCGAAACAACTGCCGACGGCCACGCCGATGCGGCGGTGACCGACGTCGAAACCGAGCACGGTGCCGTCGCGGCGGATCGTCGCGGGCGCGGCGCTGGCGGGCGCGGGTGCGCCAGGCGCAGGCAGGCCGGACTCAGGCATGCCCGCTGTAGTCGGTGAGGCGGAACAAGTCCACGCCGATGCGCCCGGCCGCGGTCTGCCAGCGCCGCTCCAGCGGCAGCTCGAACAGCAGTTCGGCATCGGCCGGTGCGGTCAGCCAGCTGTTCTCGCCCAGTTCGTATTCCAGTTGGCCGGCGCCCCAGCCGGCGCAGCCCAGCGCGACCACCGCGTTGCGCGGCCCCTCGCCGCGCGCCATCGCCTCGAGCACGTCGCGCGAGGTGGTCAGGTACAGGCCGTCGGCGAACGCCAGGCTGGAATCCCAGCCGTGCGCGCCGTCGTGGATGACGAAGCCGCGCTCCGGATGCACCGGCCCGCCGCTGAGCACCACCTGCTCGCGCAGCGTGGCGTCGATGGTCTCGATGCCCATCTGCTCCAGCACTTCGCCCAGGGTGTATTCGGAGGCGCGGTTGACCACCACGCCCATCGCGCCGTTCTCGTCGTGCTGGCAGATCAGCGCCACGCTGCGGGCGAAGTTGGGATCGGACAGCGCCGGCAGCGCGATCAGCAGTTGGTTGGCCAGAGGCGTGGGCAAAGCGGACATGGCCCCATTCTATCGTCCCTCCCGCGTGCGCGCTGCCCGGGCTGCGGCGGGCTGCCATAATCCGCCCGACCGCGGCCGCGACCGGTCGCCCAGGAGCACGCACGCATGGACACGCCCCCCGACCTGCCACGCCAGACCCGCGCCTTCATCGTGCTGGTGGCCCTGCTGCAGGGCGCGCTGCTGTACCTGGCGCAGCGCGGCGCCGAGCGCGGCCTGTGGCCGTTCGGCTCCCTGGGCGGCCAGGTGTGCTGGTACACCCTGGTGCTGACCGTGCCGACCATGACACTGCTGTCGGTGCGGCACCTGGGCGCGCTGCGCCTGTGGCAGCACACCGTCGCGGTGGCGGTGCTGGTGGCGGCCCTGTCCGCCTGGGCGGTGTGGAACGCCACCGGCGCGCCCGGCCTGCGCGCCGGCCAGGTGCTGGGCCCGTTCGCTGCGACCGTGGCGCTGGCGATGTTCGTGCTGCTGCCGTGGCTGCAGTGCCGGCTGCAGCACGGGCGCTGGCAGGCGCCGTACCGCGACCTGTTCGAGCATGCCTGGCAGAACGCGCTGACCCTGGCGCTGGCGCTGCTGTTCGTGGGGATCTGCTGGCTGGTGCTGTGGCTGTGGGGTGCGCTGTTCGCGCTGGTCAAGCTGACCCTGTTCCGCGACCTGTTCCGGCAGACCGCCTTCGTCTACCTGGCCACCGGCACCATGTTCGGCCTGGGCATCCTGATCGGCCGCACCCAGCAGCGCGCGGTGCAGGTGATGCGGCAGATCCTGTTCGCGATCTGCACCGGATTGCTGCCGCTGCTGGCGTTCGTGGCGGTGCTGTTCGCGCTGAGCCTGCCGTTCACCGGCCTGCAGCCGCTGTGGGAGACCCGCGCGGCGGCCAGCATCCTGATCGCCGTGGTGGCCACGCTGGTGGTGTTCGTCAATGCGGTGTACCAGGACGGCACCGCCGACGCGCCCTACCCGGCCTGGCTGCAACGGGTGATCGACGCCGGGCTGCTGAGCCTGCCGCTGTACGCAGGGCTGGCGCTGTACGCGCTGTGGCTCCGAATCGCGCAGTACGGCTGGAGTACCGAGCGCTTTGCCGGCGTGCTGGTCGCGGTGGTCGCCTGCGGCTACGCATGCGGTTATGCCTGGGCGGTGCTGCGCCCGGGCGCGCGCTGGCTGCAGCCGCTAGCGCCGGTGAACCGGGTGTTGTCGTGGGTGGTGATCGGCCTGGCGCTGGCGACCAGTTCGCCGCTGCTGGACCCCTACCGCCTGGTCGTCGGCGACCAGTTGCAGCGCCTGGCCGATGGCCGCACCAGCGCCGCGCAACTGGACCTGGCCTACCTGCGCTTCGACAGCGGCCGCCGTGGCTATCGGGCGGTACAGGCGCTGCGCGAGGTGCCCGCGTTCGCCGACGATCCGGTGCAGCGCGAGCGCCTGCAGCGGATGCTGCAGCGCCAGCAGCGCTGGGGCGGCGACAACGAGGATGCGCCGCGCAGCACCGATCCGCTGCAGGTGCGCCAACGCATCGTGCCGGCCGCCGGCAGCGCCGAGCCCGACGCCGCCTGGTGGCAGGCGCTGCTGGCCGGCAAGATCGAGGACGGCAATTGCCGGCGCGAGGGCGCGCAGTGCGTGGCGCTGCGCCGCGACCTGGATGGCGATGGCCACGACGACGTGCTGCTGTGCAATGCCAGCGCCGGCTACGGCGTCGAATGCCGGATCCACACCGACCCGGGCAGCGGCTGGCGCGACGTGGCGCGGACGCATTTCTTCCCGCGCCACGGCGACAACGCCGAGGCGCTGTACCAGGCACTGCGCGACGGCAAGCTGCAGGTGCTGCCGCGGCGCTGGCCCGACCTGCAACTGCCCGGCACCCAGCGGACCGAGCTGTACCCCGCCGACCCCAACGACCAGATCGACTGACGGACACCCGCCGCATGAGCAGCTACTGCGATATCGCCCCCGGGCACCCGGTGCACGGCCACTACCACGACCACGAGTACGGCGTGCCGCAACGCGCCGAAGCCGACCTGTTCGAACGGCTGGTGCTGGAGATCAACCAGGCCGGGCTGAGCTGGGAGCTGATGCTGAAGAAGCGCGCCGGCTTCCGCGCCGCCTACGCCGGGTTCGACGTGGACACGGTGGCGGCCTTCGGCGAGGCCGACGTGCTGCGCCTGCTCGGCGATGCCGGGATCATCCGCAACCGGCTCAAGGTGCAGGCGGCGATCCACAACGCGCAGGTGATCCAGCGCCTGCGCGCCAGCCACGGCAGCTTCGCCGCCTGGCTGGACGCGCAGCATCCGCGCAGCAAGGCCGAGTGGATCAAGCTGTTCAAGCGCACTTTCCGCTTCACCGGCGGCGAGATCACCGGCGAGTTCCTGATGAGCCTGGGCTACCTGCCCGGCGCGCACCGCGAAGACTGCCCGGCGTTCGCGCGCATCGCGCAGCTGGATCCGCCGTGGATGCGCAGCGCATGAACGGCGCCGCAGCGCCTGCTGCGCCTGCGCGCTTCGCCGCCGCACCACGGTGGATGCCACGGATACGGCCGACATCGTGGGCGACGGCGGCGCTGCTCGCACTGGCCGCATGCCCGGCGCCCGCGCATGCGGGCGCCCCCGGGACGGCGACGCTGCCGCAGGTACTCGAGCAGCTGCGCCGCGAGATCGAGGCCGAACCGGCCAGCAACCCCACGCCGATCGACACGGTGCTACAGCGCCATGAGGACACCACTGGCGTGAGCTTCGACCTCGCCGCAGCGGGCGCCGCAGCCGCGCCACTCGTGCAACCGGCCGGTGTCACCGCAGACGAATGGCAAGCGGTGCGCACATACATGGGTGACGCCGGCACCGCGCAGGACGACGTTTCCGAAAACGGCGACGACCACTACACCCTGCTCGATCTGGACGAAGACGGGCAACGCGATCTGGTGATCACATCCTATGTCGGCGGCACTGGCCTGTTCACCGAGATCACGGTGCTGCGCCGCGACCCCGTACACGGCTTCCTTGCCCTGCCCAACACCGCACCCGACACAGCGCCGGCGACAGGCACCTTCAGCATCAACGGCCGCGGCAGCGATCAGACCCTGTACTGGCTGCGCATCGACGGCCGCAGCTATGCCGCCTATCGCGACGGCGACTACTTCCAGGACACGCTGACGCTGTCGCGCCCGCTATCGCCGCTGCCACAAGAGCACAGCAGCTCCCGCGTGCTGCAGGTGCGCTACCGCTATCGGCATACGCTGGCGCCTGCGCCAGATACTGCGAACGCCACGACCGAGGAGCAGGACGCCGCACGCTGGCTGACGCAGCACCCGCAACTGCGCGCGGTCGCGGACCGGGAGTTGCAGCGCCTCGGCTTCGACGCACAGGGCCGGCAACGCCGGCCGAACCCGGACGCGCGCTGCCCGGTTCCAGCAGCGACCAGCGACCCCGAAGAACGCGCGCAATGGCCGTGGCACGGGCCCGGTCACTATACGTTCGACTACGTCGCCGACATACGCCTGCGGCAAGGATCGGATTGCTACAGCGCCAGCATCGTCGCCTTCCGCAGCAGCAACCTGACCTCCTACGCTGCCTGCTGTGCGCTGTGGCTGTACGCCGCGCCCGGCGAGCAGGCGGTGACCTTGCCGCTGCTGTCCAAGCGCGAGCGCAGCAGCGTCAGGCTGACCGCGGCGGCTCCGCCCGCGCAGTGAACGTGGGCGGATTACCGCGGCTCCGTCGCCACCTGCTCGCGCGCGATGCAACGGAAATGCGCCCCCGCTGGGTCACGCCGGAAACGGCGGCGTTGGCACGCGAGCACGGATGGTGCGGGGGGCAGCCCCATACCGCCGGCAAGTGGTTGGCGTTGAAGGAATCTGAGCGCCGGCGTCCTCTACCGCTCGCGCACGGCGTGGCGGTCGGCATCACCCCGCCAGCCGCGCCTGCCAGAACGGCGCCTGCGCCCAACGCCGCTCGCGCGCGTACAGCGCCCCGCGTTCGCGCAGGTAGGCGCGGAAGCGCGCGAACACGCCCTCCTGGTACGCTGCCAGCGGCGCCGGGCCAGCTCCCTGCAGATGCGCTGCCAGTGCGTGCGCGGCGGCCTCGCCGTCCTGCAGGGCCTTGACGATGCCGTGCGCGGTCAGCGGATCGTAGGCGCTGGCCGCGTCGCCCACTGCCAACCAGTCGGCGCCCACCACGCGGCTGAGAATCGCCGACGGCCCCAGTGCGGCGATCAGGCCATCGGCCTCCGGCGCGCGGGCCGCGCCCTGCGCCAACCATTGCGCGACGTGCCGGGTCGTTCGCGCCGCTGCCAGCCACACGTCGCGGTCCAGGTACTGCCGTTGCCGGCGCGGCTCCAGCGCCAGGGCCAGCATCAAGCGCTCATGCGGCAACTTCGCCGCATACCACCAGCCGTCGGCGCAGGCCTCCAACAAGGCCTGCGACGGAATCGCCTCGGCCTGCTCCAGCGCGAACACACCGGCGACGAAGGCCAGGCAATCCACCTCGTTGCGGGCAACGCCCAGCCGCCGCACCGCCGCGGCGGCGATGCCGCTGGCGTCCACCAGGAACCCGGCGCGCAGCCGGCGCACGCCGCCCTGCTCTTCGTGCAGTTCCAGCACGTGATCGCCATCGGCGGCGCGGCCGACCGCGCCCAGGCGCAGGCCGCGCAGCAGCGTACCGCCCTGCGCCGGCACCGCCGCGGCCAGCATCGCGTCGAAGGCGGCGCGGTCCACGTGCCAGCCCTTGCCGTGGCCGGCGACGATGAAATCGTTGTAGCCCAGCTCCGGCCGGCCCCAGCTGGCGCAACTGCCGGCCGAGGCCAGCGGCCGCTGCGCCAGGAACGCGTCCCACACGCCCAGCCGCTGCAGCGCGGCACTGGCGGTCGGCGCCAGCGCCTCGCCCAGCCGCCAGCCTGCGGCGCGGCCCATGTCGACCACGACCACGTCCCCGACCCCGCGCGCGGCCAGCGCCAGCGCCGTGGCGCAGCCGGCCGCGCCGCCGCCGACGATGGCGACGGTGCAGCGGTCGTGCGCGCTCATCGGCGTGTCCCGCCCAGAGACGTCCATATGCTCCCGAGGTGCGTGCTCATCACACCTTCGGATCGACCGGCATGTTCGCCATCGGCCACGGCGCCACGAACTCCTGGCCCGGATCGAACTGGCTCGCCACTTCGAGGAACAGCTCGGCCGGGTACGGCGGCTTGCCGGAAACCTGCGCGATCTGCGCGCCACTGATGACGAAGCCCACCTTGGACCAGTTGGCGACGAAGTCCGCGTACGCCTGGAAGCGTCCGGCCCTGGTCGGATACGGACTGTCGGTGCCGACGCCGCGGACCGAGTACACCTGCGGCCCCAGGTACCAGGTGTTGTCGTCCGGATCGACCTGGCACAGCGCCGCCGGGTAGACCGCGAACGGCCGCTCGGCCGGCCACGACCAGAACAAGGTGTTGTTCGGATTGACGGTCTGCTGCCCCGGATTGGGATCGGGCAGATGGGTGGCGCAGGAGTTGTAGTCGGTGTGCCAGGGCACCGACATGAACTTGGACAGGTCGCCCGGCTCCACCAGGTGCTGCTGCAGCGGCACATAGCCGAAGCTCAGGAACGCGCTGCCCTGGTTCGCCTTGCTGTAGTCCAGCGGCGCCTGGTTGATGCGGAACGGTCCGCAATCCTGGGCCTTCCAGTCCTGCACGTAGAGGTTCACGTCGCGGATCGGGAACGACACCTCGATGCCCGGGCTGTAGCGGCCGCCGAGGCAGTTCTGCAGGGTGACGCGGTCCAGCGCTTCGCCAGGGCCCAGCACAGGTGCGCCGCCCTGCACGTAGTTCTTGCCGTGCCACTGGCTCAGCAGGAAGTATTGGGTGGAACTGACGCTGAGAAAGCTCTTCTGCGCATCGCCCAGCGACAGCGGCATCATCGGCGAGCCGGTCTCGGTGTCGGCGGCGGAGGCCGGGTCGCGGATCAGCGTCTTCAGGTTGGGAATCTTCGCGCTCGGATCGTCGGTGGGCTGGATCTGCCCGATCATGTCGTGGCCCTTGACCGCTCCCGACGGCAGATTGGTGTTCCAGCGCTGCAGCATCGCCGCGTGGAAGATCGGCTGGATGTCGTCGCTGAAGGACGGCTGGTAGGTGGCGACGAATGCGTTGTTGGCGTACAGCGACGGCACAAGGCCCAGTGCGCGCACCCACACGTCGTAGACGTCGTCCCAGGTGGACACCACGTTGCGGGTCTGCGGCGCATAGCCCGGATCGCCGGTGACGTACCAGGCACCCTGCACGCTGGCGGTGGATCCGTCGTTGAAGATCAGCACGGCATTGACCGGGCCATCGGCCGCGTCGTCGTACCACAGGCCGTTCTCGGTCGCGTCCTCCAGCGGCGGATAGCTGCCATCGGCCCCGATCACCGCCGAGGTGCGGGCGAAGCCGCCGGCCACGATCAGCGCGCCGTTGGCCTCCACGCGCATGTCGCCCAACGAATCGAGCTTGCCGAGCGGTTCGTGCAGCGTATGGAACATCGAGGGAAAGCTGACCGGATAGGCCGGCTGCGGGTGGATCGTGCCGCTGGCATCGGCGTAGCTGGCGGTGCTGGTCATGTCGAAGCCAACCACGGCGCTGCCCGCGGCGGCGGCGCTGAGCGCGCGCGGGCCTGCATCGATCACCAACTGCCGCAACCGTGTCGGATCGTTGGGATCGCTGGGATTTGCGGCATCGGGATAGTTCGGGTTGCGCAGTTCCAGCAGCCCGGGCTCCTCGTAGGCGCCGATGCCGCGAAACTGGCCGCCCTGGCTCACCGTCGAATAGTTGTTGAGCTTCTTGTTGGCCAGATGCACGGTCCACACGATGTCCTTGACCGTCTTGCCGTCGATCGAGCTGCCGACGTCCACGCGCACGCCGCCGCCGTTGGGATACGTGCCGGAACTGCCGCTGGGATAGGCGTAGATGTGGAAGCGCGCGGCCTGGCGCTTGACGTTGCCGGCGGCGTCGCGGAACTGCTCGGCGATGATCGGCGTGGACTCGGTGCCGGGCTGCACCGGCAGCCCGCCCATCAGCCCGTCGGCACCGCGGGTGCCGGCCGCGGTCACCGGTGCGAGATAGAACTCCTGGCTGTCGCCAACGCGGCCGATGCCGATTGCCGGATGCACGCGAAACACGTTGCTGGTCATGGTGACTTGCTCCTGATCCGGATGAGAGGGGCGCGCCTCAGCGCGGCGTGGCCGGCCGCGCCGCCGGTGGGGCCTTCTGCGGCAACTGCGCCTGGAAGTAGTCGTTGATCACCACATGGCTGATGTTGACGTTCAGCCCCGGCAACGACTGCGCGCGCGGATCGGGCGAAATCACCTGGGTGGTGTTGTGGCAGGCGAAGCAGTTGTTCTGCGTGCTCTGCACCTGGGTGAAGGTCTCGATGGTGGAATTGGACAGCTTGATCGAGCCGGTGAGCAGCGGCGGCGCACCTTCGGGTGTCGGCGAGGGAATGCATTCCAGGGCCGAACCCGGCTGGAACGTGCAGTTGGGCGCCAACGCATCCTTGGCCACGAACCAGATCGCGCCGACCTCGAAGTAGTTCTTCCACACGTCGTTCAACTGGCTCTGCACCGAGGTGTTCATCGACTGGATGTTGGCGATGTTGCAGTCCTGGCCGCTCGGGCACGGCTTCTGCCCGCCGTACGGCACCATGCGGCAGACCTGGGTCACCGG
This sequence comes from uncultured Xanthomonas sp., assembly GCF_964278005.1. NCBI lineage: Bacteria > Pseudomonadati > Pseudomonadota > Gammaproteobacteria > Lysobacterales > Lysobacteraceae > Xanthomonas > uncultured Xanthomonas sp. Next base: position 49,544 of record NZ_CAXYKF010000014.1, on the reverse strand, counting down.
ACTCAGGGTCTGGGTCTGCGCGTTCAAGGTCAGCGCACCGGCACCGGCGGCGTTGACGTTGCACTGTTCGATCGGGGTACCGGCCTTGTAGAAGGTCCAGTCCTTGTCGGAGACGGGCTGGCCCGGATTGAGCGACGTGTCCACATCCGGTGCATTGTCGCGGTGCTCGAACGTGGCCCAGATCATCTCCGGATGTCCGGCGACCGTGCCGCCGATGTGGAAGCCGACCAGCGCCACGGTCTGGGTTTCGGTGTCGCCGGTGGCGATGATCTTGCCCTTGCGCATGCCCAGCTTGGCGATCTGCGCCTGGCGGGTATAGAACGTGGATACGTCCTCGCCCGGCTGCACCACTTTCCACGCCGCCTTCAGGGTCATGCTGCCGACCGGAAATGCCGCCTTCGGATCGAAGGCTCGCAACGCCTTCGGATCCTGCAGGTGATTGCTGGCGATGAACTGGCCGAACACGTCGTTGGAATGGATCGAGTAATAGACCGCGCGCCCATGCCGATCCACCAGCACGCCGTCCGGGCCCGCCTGATCGATCAGTTCGACGGTGCGCGCCTGCTGCGAGCGGCCGATCAACGGATCGAGGACGCCGTCGGCCACGCCGCCGATGCCATCGCTGGACATGCTCAGGAAGCGCGGCTGCCCGCCCACGTCCTGGGTCAGCCACAGGAACGTATTCCACGACCACTGATGGAACTCGCAATTGCTGCTGGACGCGAAGCCCGCCGAATCCGGCGCCGGCGTTTGCGCATGCGGGAACCACGACGGCGCCGGCGGCCCCGGCGGCGTGCAGGCCGCTGCGCTTGGCGCGGGCCCCGATCCGGATCCCGCCACGGGCGTGGGGGTCGGCGTGACCGTCCCGCCACCGCTGCCGGGCTTCGATCCCGACCCAGGATTCACGGCAGAGCACGCCGCAACCACCACACAGACCAATGCTGCGAATCCCATCGCACGTTTCATCGCACTGCCCCTCGTTCCGTGGAAAAGCTGTAAGCGCCGGCATCCGTCGCGGCGCGCCGGACAGGCAGCGCCGCGCCGCCGCGCAGGCGCGGCGTCGAACATCATGGTGAACGTCATGCAGGTGGGATCGCGCTCCCCGCGACCGCGTTGCGCCGTCCGTGCGCACTCATCCTTTCTTCGACAGCAGCATGCGCTGCGTCACACTTGGACAGCAAGGCTGTTTCGTAGACACCGCGGCAATTCCGTAGACACTTGCCGTCATGCACGGGCGACGCCGTGCCCAGCACAGTGCAGCGGCACGCCGATGGACGGCGGGCATTGCATGCATGTCCTGCATGACCAAGCGCAACACGGGCGGATCGCGCGACGTTCGCGCCCCCGCAAGGAACCCCTGCGTACTGCGACGCGCGCGTCGCCGATCGCGCGACGGCGACCGGCGGCGGACCTCACACGCCCATGTAGCGGCCGGCGCGGTGGTTGAACATCAGCACCAGGCTCAGCACCACCGCGCCGATCGCCGAGTACAGCACCTGCTGCGGCGCCAGCAGCCAGAACGCCACCGCCATCAGCGCCGCGTCGAAGCTCATCTGCACCTTGCCCGCGCTCCAGCCGCGGCTGCGTTGCAGGTAGACCGCGAGGATGCCGACGCCACCGAGGCTGGCGCGGTGGCGGATGAAGAACAGGATGCCCAGGCCGACCAGCGCGCCGCCGACCAGTGCCGAGAACAGCGGCGTCATCGTCGCCCACTGCGCCCAGCGCGGCAGCAGATCGGTCAGCAGGCCGCAGGCGGCGACCGCGACGAAGGTCTTGAGCGTGAATTCCCAGCCCATGCGCCGCACCGCCAGCCAATAGAACGGCAGGTTGACCAGCACGAACATCAGCCCGAAGTTCCAGCCCAGCGCGTAGTGCAACAGGAAGGCCACGCCGGCCATGCCGCCGATCATCAGCCCGCCATGGGCGAACACCGCCAGCCCCAGCGAGGCCACCAGGGTCGCCAGCAGCATGCCCTGCACGTCCTCGGCCACGCTGTGGCGCAGCGCGCGCGCATCCTGCACGGTGCCGGCCGAATCCGGCGGCGGGGTCAGCGGTCCGGCGGTGACGACGGTGCCGTCGTCGGGCAACGGGTCCAGGTCCGGACGCAGATCGGAATCGGGAAGGCTCACGGGAGGGGCACAGCGTGGGGGGCGGTATTAGACACCAGCCAGGCAGTGGTTGCACATGAAACTTTGACGACTCGCAGCGGCTCGTGCCTGCGACGTGTCGGTAGCCGGATGCCGACCCTGTGGCCTCCCCCGATTCCGCTCAGCGTTCGTGACCTATCGCTGTGGCAGAGCGATGTGGACGGGGAGGCCGACGGTCACCGCCCTCACCATCGAGATCACCACCAGCAGCACCACCGGCCCGGCGATGGCCAGCCACGTCCACGTCCAGGCGTTGAACCGCTCCGCCGCGCCGCGCGGCAGCCCGCGCGCCTGCTTGAACCGCGCCAGGCGCTGGTTGACCAGCACGACCGGCGTCCACGTCAGCAGCGTCAACAGCGACAACGCGGAGGGCCACGCGCCCAGCAGGCTCAGGCAGACATAGGCCAACGCCGGCCCCAGCCAGCCGACCAGTGCGCCACGCTGCGCGCCGATGATGCGTTCCAGCCCGCGAAAGCAGGCGAATACCCAAAGCAGCGAGAACACCGAGCGCCACACCGGCGAGATGCGTCGTCGCCCGGACAGCAGGCGCAAGGCGCGCCAGTTGCGGTAGAACCAGTACAGCGCATACCAGCCGAAGCTGGTCGCGCACAGCAGCGCCAGCTTGGCCGCCGAGGGCGCGAACAGCGTGGACAGCGGGTCGGCGGGTGCCGAGGCGCTCTCGGTGTCGGGCAGCGTGGCGACGGGAGCGGCGTAGGGGTTGTCTGTTTGCATGGCTCGCATTCTGGCGCACCGTCCCCTCATCCGCCCCTTCGGGGCACCTTCTCCCGAGGGGAGAAGGGAGCAAAAAAGCCCCTCTCCCACCGGGGCGACAGGGTGCGGCCTGCGCGCCACTGGCGCGCGCACCCTGGAGCGCCCGCGCCGCAAGCGCGGGCCGGGGCGCGGAGCGGGGGTTGGGGTGAGGGTCCGACGCGAAGCATCTCGCGGAGTTCGAGTGCATGAGGCTGCGCCCGTACCCTCATCCGCCCCTTCGGGGCACCTTCTCCCGAGGGGAGAAGGAACAGCAAAGCCCCTCTCCCACCGGGAGAGGGGTTGGGGTGAGGGTCCGGCGCGAAGCGCCCCGCCGAAACAGAAACACGAGACTTCGCCCGTACCGTCATCCCCCTTCGGGGGGCACCTCCCCCCGAGAGGGCGCCATGGTTACGACGGGAAACGGAGAACACTTAGCGCACAGCCACCGCGCGGCGCTGCCGCTTGTCCGCGTACATCTCCGCATCGGCGCGTTCGAGAAGTTCCTCCAGCGCCTCCGCGTCCAGATCCCGGCGGTGGCACAAGGCCAGGCCGAAGCTGGCCGACAGTGCGGTTGCGAATCCGTCGTCGTCGCCGGGCTTGGCAAGCGCACCGCGCAACGCGTCGATCAGCCCCTGCGCCCTCTCCGGCGTAGTCAGCGGCAGGTAGAGCGCGAACTCGTCGCCGCCCCGGCGCCCCAGCAACTGGCCCGGCCGCAGGCAGCGCCGGCAGCGCTTGACGAAGGCACGCAGCGCCGCATCCCCGGCGGCGTGTCCGAACTGGTCGTTGATCGCCTTGAGGTTGTCCATGTCGGCGACGATCACCGCCAGCGGACGCGGGTCCTGCGCGGCCAGTTGCAGATCGTTGAGCACCTGCTCCAGGAATCCGGTGCGCGACAGCGCCGCGGTCACCGGATCGCGCACCAGCGCATGGCGCAGCCGCGTGTTGTCGGCATAGAGCCCGGGGACGGCCAGGCCGAAGTAGCTGTTCGCCGCCAGGCTGATCATGGCGAACTGCAGCGCGAGCGCCTGCGCCTCGAGCCGCAGCAACGGCGTGGCGACGGCGATCAGCAGGCTGAAGGCCGCGATCGCCACCAGCGCCTGCAGCATCCCGTGGGTATGCACGATCCACAACTGGATCACCACCACCACGAACAGCGCGAACACCACGGCGGGCTGCCGCGGCAACGCCGCCGCCAGCGCCATCACCACCAGGGTGACGCCGAGCAGCAACGCGAGCTTCACCAGGTAGGCAGAGACGCTTCCGGCCGGCGCGACCATCCCCGACAGGCGCGGGATACCCGGCTGCGGCACGATCTGCAGCCACTCGGCCAGGCGCAGCACCCCGACGATCGCCAGCGGGCCGAGCGCCAGCAGGCCGGCGTAGTCGCCGATCGCCCATGGGATCAATTGCGCCAGCATGCTCGGCAAGTCGATCGCGCCGGTGACGGCCAGCCCCGCGCCGCCCAGGCAGGCAGACAGCAGCGACGCCACGCCGCCCCCCAGGATGAAGCAGGTAACCACACGTGGCAGGCTGCTCGAGGACACCCCGCGGCCGACCAGGCGCAGCAGCCAGGCCAGCCCACCCCAGACGCAGAACTGCTGGGCGGTGAACAACAGCGCGTATCCCAGCACCGCCTGACCGGGGACCACGGGGTGGCCGCTGGTGCGATAGAAGCTGAGCAGCGTGGCCAGCACGCAGGCGCTGGCGATCGCCGGCGCACCGCGCCAGCCCAGCACCATGAACGTGGCCAGCGTCACCGCCACCGGCGGGAACCACAGGCTCGCATGCGGCTGGTAGTCCAGGACCCGCGCCAACTCGAAGACCGCCAGCCACGCCACCACCAGCACCACCGACAGCACCAGCAGCGCGCCGGGACGGCGCGGCGCCGCGACGCGCGTACGCAACGGCGCCTCGGCGTCCCGGCCTGTCATCCATCCGACTCCGCGCGGCCACGGCCGATCGCCGAACCGGGGCCGGCGAAGGCGGTGACCGCGCTGTCGTCGCTGCCGCCCACCACTACCGTGGCACCGCTGTTCAGACGGATCGGCCAGCTCATGTTGTCCGTGCCATAGGACCATTGCAGCGTGCCGTCGTTCGCGTTCCAGAGGGTGAACGCGCCGGGCGTCCCGTCGGGATGGCCATCGGCCAGCCCCAGCCACTGCCCGTCCGGGTCGAACGCCAGGTCGTTGGGCGAGTGCGCGCTGTGCGCGGTCCACTGCGGCGTGGCGGCGGTACCGGCATCGGCGTACACGGCGACGACGCCACCGCCCTTGAGATTGCCGGCGATCGCGACCTTGTTTCCAGCGCGATCGCAGGCCACCCCGTAGATGGTCGTGGCGCCCTCGGGCACCGTCTCGGTCCAGGCCGGCCCAGGCGTTTTCTGGAACGCCGCCACGTCGAACGCGTACAGCGTGCCGTCGCTGGCACCGGCATAGGCGCGACGGCCATCGCCCGACAGCGCCGCGGCATGGACGCGGGCCTGCTTGGGCAACTGCCAGCGCGTCAGCGTCCCCGGCTGTCCCGCTGCGATCGAGAACAGGATGATCTCGCCCTGTGCGCTGGCAACCAGTCCGATCGTGCCATCGGCAGCGAGGCCGGTGGCGATGACGCTGTCGGCGCTGTCGCCGGTGCCACCGGCGCTCAGCGCGATGCACACGGGCTCACCGAAGGACGCGTCGCTGTCGCGGCAGAACAGATAGCCCTGCTCGGCACCGGCCAGCAACGTGCGCCCACGCGCATCCAGCGCCACCATGTTGCCGCGGACGGGGAGCGCATGGGACAGCAGCTCCTTTCCGCCCGGGACCGCCCAGGCACTGATGAAGCCCGCATACGGTTGTTGGCTCTTCCAGCCGCAACTGGCCACGGTGCTCCCGTCCGCTGCCACGTCGACCCAGTACACGCCCTGCCAACCTTGGAATTCCTGCGTCAGCAGGCGGTTGCCGGCGCGATCCCACGCATAGGTGCCGAAGCACCCCTGCTGGTCGTCGCCCACATCGCTGCGCGTGGCCGCGGGTGCGATGCGTTCGAAGATCTTGCGTTGCTCGAGCGGCACCGCATCCAGCCCAGGAACCTGCGACAGCCCGCCGTACTGGTGGAAAAAGGTGCCGGCGACGATGACATTGCCATCGTCTGAGACCGCCACGGAATTGATGTAGTAGCCGGCATGCGGCTGTGTCGACCAAAGCACCTCGGGCACGTCGTTCATGGCGGCTTCCTTCTCTTCGGCTGAACAGTCCGCGATGGATCTCGGCGGACAGTTGACTGAAAACACGACACCCGTGGACGCAACTGAAGCAGCCGCTACGACGTAGCCCCCCTCACCGCATCCCGCGCCCCACCTTGCGCTCGCCTGCCAAGCCGGCTCAGCGCACCTCGGCGATCTCGACCCCGTCCAGGCCCTGCGCCAGGGTGCGCGCGTCGCCGCCCTGCGCCAGCTTGATGCGCAGGCGCACCTCGTTCTGCGAATCGGCGTGGCGCAGCGCATCCTCGTAGCTGATCTCGCCGGCCTGGTACAGCTCGAACAGGCTCTGGTCGAAGGTCTTCATGCCCAGGTTGGTGGACTCCTTCATCACGTCCTTGAGCTTGTGAATCTCGCCCTCGCGGATGTAGTCCTGCACCAGCGGCGTACCGAGCATGATCTCCATGGCCACGCGGCGGCCCTTGCCGTCCGGGGTCGGGATCAGCTGCTGCGCGACCACGCCGCGCAGGTTCAGCGACAGGTCCATCAGCAGCTGGCTGCGGCGGTCCTCGGGGAAGAAGTTGATGACGCGGTCCATCGCCTGGTTGGCGTTGTTGGCGTGCAGGGTGCACAGCACCAGGTGGCCGGTCTCGGCGAAGGAGATGGCATGGTCCATGCCCTCGCGGGTGCGCACCTCGCCGATCATGATCACGTCCGGCGCCTGGCGCAGGGTGTTCTTCAGCGCGTTCTCCCAGCTGTCGGTATCGATGCCGACCTCGCGCTGGGTGATGATGCAGCCCTCGTGCTTGTGCACGAACTCGATCGGGTCCTCGATGGTGATGATGTGCCCGGTGGAGTTCTGGTTGCGGTAGCCGATCATCGCCGCCAGCGAGGTCGACTTGCCGGTGCCGGTGGCGCCGACGAAGATGATGATGCCGCGCTTGGTCATCGCCAGGGTCTTGATCACCGGCGGCAGGTTCAGCTCGTCCACGCTGGGAATGCGCGTCTCGATCCGGCGCAGCACCATGCCGACCTGGTTGCGCTGGTAGAAGCAGCTGACGCGGAAGCGCCCGACCCCGGCCACGCCGATGGCGAAGTTGCACTCGTGGGTCTTCTCGAACTCCTCGCGCTGCGCCGGCGTCATCACGTTCAGCACCAGGTCGCGGCTCTGCTGCGGGGTCAGCGGCGTCTGCGTGATCGGGGTGATCTTGCCGTGCACCTTGATCGCCGGCGGCATGCCCGAGGTGATAAACAGGTCCGACGCCTTCTGGTGCGCCATCAGTTTCAGGAAGGAGGTGAAGTCGATGGTGCTCATGGTCGGCTCCTTCGGAGCTGAGAATCGGGAATGGAGAATCGGGAATCGCAGCAGCGGGCATCCGGAAGCGGGAAGGATGGGGCGGTTGCTCTTCCCATTCCCGATTCCCTATTCCCGATTCCCGGCCTCACTCGAACAACCGCTTGTCCTTGGCGTACTCGCGGGCCTGGTTGCGGGTGATCAGGCTGCGCTTGACCAGGTCCTGCAGGTGCTGGTCCAGGGTCTGCATGCCGTTCTGCTGGCCGGTCTGGATCGCCGAGTACATCTGCGCGACCTTGTCCTCGCGGATCAGGTTGCGGATGGCCGGGGTGCCGACCATGATTTCCCAGGCCGCGGTGCGGCCGCCGCCGACCTTCTTCAGCAGCGCCTGCGAGATCACCGCGCGCAGCGACTCGGACAGCATCGAACGCACCATCGGCTTCTCGCCGGCGGGGAACACGTCGATGATGCGGTCGATGGTCTTGGCCGCCGAGCTGGTATGCAGGGTGCCGAACACCAGGTGGCCGGTTTCCGCCGCGGTCAGCGCCAGGCGGATGGTTTCCAGGTCGCGCAACTCGCCGACCAGGATGATGTCCGGGTCTTCGCGCAACGCCGAGCGCAGCGCCTCGTTGAAGCCGTGGGTGTCGCGGTGCACCTCGCGCTGGTTGATCAGGCACTTCTGCGAGGTGTGCACGAATTCGATCGGATCCTCGACGGTGAGGATGTGGCCGTATTCGTTCTTGTTGATGTAGTCGATCATGCCGGCGAGCGTGGTCGACTTGCCCGAGCCGGTCGGCCCGGTGACCAGGATCAGGCCCTGCGGCTGGTCGATCAGCTGGCGGAAGATCGGCGGGCAGCCCAGGTCTTCCAGGGTCAGCACTTCCGAGGGAATGGTACGGAACACCGCGCCGGCGCCGCGGTTCTGGTTGAACGCGTTGACGCGGAAGCGCGCCAGGCTGGGAATCTCGAAGGAGAAGTCGACCTCGAGGAATTCCTCGTAGTCGCGGCGCTGCTTGTCCGACATGATGTCGTAGACAAGCGCGTGCACCTGCTTGTGGTCCAGCGCCGGAATGTTGATGCGGCGGACGTCGCCATCGACCCGGATCATCGGCGGCAGGCCCGCGGACAGGTGCAGGTCGGACGCCTTGTTCTTGACCGAGAACGCCAATAGTTCAGCGATATCCATACGCTGCTTTTCCCCTTGGGCTGCGACTGGAAGGATGATTCCCCGGCCGGCAGTATAGCGCCCTTCCCTTTGCCGGAACGCCGCCGTGCCCCTCTCTCCGCTGCAACAGATTCGCCTGGACATGGACCGCGCCGCCGACGCCGCGGGGCGCCCGCACGCGCAGTTGCTGGCGGTGTCCAAGACCCAGCCGGCCGAGGCCGTGGCGGCGCTGGCCGCGCAGGGGCAGCGCGCCTTCGGCGAGAACTACGTGCAGGAAGCGGCGGCCAAGATCGCCGCGCTGGCCGAGGCCGGACTGGAATGGCATCTGATCGGCCACCTGCAGTCGAACAAGGCCGAACAGGCGGCGACGCTGTTCGACTGGGTGCAGACCGTGGACCGGCCCAAGCTGGTCGCCGCCCTGGCCAAGGGCCGCGCGGCAGCACCCGAACGCGCGCCGCTGAACGTGCTGATCCAAGTCAACATCGACGACGAGGCCAGCAAGCATGGCTGCCAGCCCGACGCCGTGGACGTGCTGGCCGCGGCCATCGCCGCGCAGCCGGCGCTGATGCTGCGCGGGCTGATGGCCATTCCCGCGCCATGGCCGGAGGCCGAACGCCGCATCGACGCGTTCGCGCGCATGCACGCCCTGTTCGCGCGGCTGCGCACCGCCCACCCGCAGGTCGACACCTTGTCGATGGGCATGAGCGGCGACTTCGCCGACGCCATCGCCGCCGGCGCCACCATGGTGCGGGTCGGCACCGCCCTGTTCGGGGCGCGCGGTCCGCGCGCTTCCGGCTGAACCCCCTGCTGCCGCGCCGCATTACCGCAGTGCCCGTGACACCGTGATGATTTGTCTACGGCCGCTTCAAAATCGATTCACCAACATCGGAATTCTGTCGTAAGCGATCTTGTTGAAAACCATAGAGTTTCGGGATGAATGAAAGGTTCGCGCCGACAGTGCTTCCTGAACCATGCGACACGGTTGCAAACCGTTAATTCAGTCACGTTTCAGACGCACGCGCTTCGCTTCCATGGCGGCCGACCGCGGGTCCTCCGCAGTCCATTGCCGAATGCGCTCGGCTCGAACGAGGTCACAGATGCAAGCATCCACCCGATTGCTGTTCGCCTCCTGCGTCATTGGTCTGCTGCACGTCCCCGCGGCGATGGCCGCGCCGACGGCGACGCCGGCCTGGACCAACGAAGAAGCGATGATGTCGCCCGCGGAAGTCCAGGCACGCACCGCCTGGCGCGAAACCATGGCGCATCAACCGACGCCGGCGGAAGGCTGCTTCCATGCCAACTTCCCCGATACGCAGTGGCAAACGGACGTCTGCAAGACCCTGACCCGCCGCGTGCATCCGATCCCGCACAAGATCCTGTTCGGCGCCACCGAGACCACCGGCAACGGCTACGACTACGCGCTGCGTTCCAGCAGCTTGATCAGCAAGGTCGTGGGCAGCTTCCCGCAGGTGACCGGCGTGACCTCGGAGAAAGGCGTGGGCGTGGCCTCCTTCGGCGGCGGCGGCATCCTCGGCCCGAACGAGTACTCGCTGCAGATCAACTCCAACTACAACGCCACCACCAGCGTCTGCGGCGGCCGCTCCGGCTGCACCGTGTGGCAGCAGTTCGTCTACGCCACCGACTACGAGACCCAGGGCCAGGCCGCGGTGTTCATGCAGTACTGGCTGATCGGCTACGGCAGCAGCTGCCCGAGCGGCTGGATGAGCGGCGGCGGTTCGGACTGCTACCGCAACAGCAATGCGGTCAGCGCGCCGGACGTGCCGGCCACGCAACTGGCCAACCTCAAGCTGACCGGTTCGGCCACCGCCAACGGCAACGACACCATCACCTTCACCAACAACGGCACCGCCTACAGCGTCAGCGCCAAGGACAGCGTGGTCAAGCTGGCCACCGTGTGGAAGGACGCCGAGTTCAACGTGGTCGGCAACGCCGGCGGTTCCAGCGCCAACTTCAACTCCGGCTCGTCGATCACGGTGAAGGTGGCCGCCACCAACGGCTCCACCGCCGCCCCGACCTGCGCGGCCAATGCCGGCAGCACCGGCGAGACCAACAACCTCAACCTGGGCAGCTGCTCGACGGCCGGCGGCAGCACGCCGTCGATCACCTTCACCGAGTCCAACTGAGGCCGCCGCGCCGGTCCGCATGGCGGCCGGCGCGTTCTTCCGCAGCGTGACCCGGACTCCGCCGCACCGCAGCAACGCGGCGCGGCGCAGCCGCTACCATGGCGCTCCCTCTTTGCGACGGTGCGCACATGGCTTCCGCTTCCCCCGATTCCCACGCCGCCGATATCGCCTTCATCGGCGGCGGCAACATGGCGCGCAGTCTGATCGCCGGGCTGGTCCGGCAGGGCGCCGATCCGCGCCGCATCCGTGTGGCCGAGCCGGTGGCGGCGCTGCGCGAAGCCCTGGTCGCCGAGTACGCCGTCCACGCCGTCGCCTCCGCGGCCGAAGCCGCCGACGGCGCGGCGCTGTGGATGTTCGCGGTCAAGCCGCAGGTGCTGCGCGGGGTCTGCACCGAACTGGCCACGCTGGCGCAGGCGCAGCGGCCATTGCTGGTGTCCATCGCCGCCGGCATCACCACCGCGCAACTGGACCGCTGGCTCGGCGGCGGCCACGCCCTGGTCCGCGCGATGCCGAACACCCCGGCCCTGCTCGGCGCCGGCGTCACCGGCCTGTTCGCCAGCGCCGGCGTCGACGCCGGCCAGCGCGCCCACGCCGAGCGCGTGCTGGCCGCGGCCGGGGTCACCGTGTGGGTCGAGGACGAGGCGCTGATCGATGCGGTCACCGCGGTGTCCGGCAGTGGGCCCGCCTACGTGTTCCTGCTCGCCGAGGCGATGGAAGCGGCCGGCATCGCCCAGGGCCTGCCCGCCGACACCGCGCGTACCCTGACCCTGCAGACCGTGCTCGGCGCGGCGCGCATGCTCACCGAATCCGGCGAGGCGCCGAGCGAACTGCGCCGGCGGGTGACCTCGCCCAACGGCACCACCCAGGCCGCGATCGAGACCTTCCAGCGGGGCGGCTTCGAGGCGCTGACTGAAGCCGCGATCGCCGCGGCGGCGCAACGCGGCCGTGCCCTGTCCGCCGCCAACGACGACTGAGCGCGGCGGGCACCAGACGGGCACGGACGGTACTCGGCATCGGCATCGCCCCCCCGTACACTGCGACTCCTGCGCGCCGTCCGTATCCCCCCGGGCGACTGCGTAAGACCTGTTGTTCGCCACGCCAACCCGGAGAACGCCGATGCGTGTCCTGCCCGTTGCGCTGCTGTGCCTGGCCCTGGCCGCCTGCTCGGACCAGGACACCCCACGCCCGGCGACACTGCTCGCCGCCACCCCGGCGCAGGCCGATTTCGGCACGCTGCGCGTGCACTACAACGCCTTGCCCACCCTGGCGATGAGCGAAGACGTGGCGCGCCGCTACGGCATCGCCCGCGAGGCCGACACCGCGTTGGTGATGATCGCGCTGCGCACCCTGCATGGCGGCGAGGAAGCACCGGCGGTGGGCACGGTGGAGGCGGTGGCGACCGACCTCAGCGGCCAGCGCCAGCCGGTGGCGCTGCGCGCGGTCCGCACCGACGCCTACACCGACTACGTCGGCACCGTACGCAGCAGCGCCCACGACCAGTTGCGCTTCGTGGTGCAGGTGCGCAGCGCCGACGGCACCGGCACGGTGCGCTTCACCCGTAATTTCTAGCGCGTAGCGCGCGTCCGCGTTGCGCAGGCAACACAAACCGCAGTAGGAGCGGCTCTTGTCCCCTGTTTGGGATCAGCCGCGACTGGCATTACCGGGAATCCCCGGTCGCGGCTGCAACCGCGCCTACGGAAAGATCGATAGACCGACCGGCGCACAGCGAGCGCGGTCAATTGTGGGAGGGACTTCAGTCCCGACGCGGTCGCGGTGGACGGGGCGGCGTTGCCGCTTGTGTGTCGCCGGACGGTGGATGCAGTCGGGACTGAAGTCCCTCCCACATCGTCTCGATCGCACATCATGGCGCCATCGCGTGTCGTGGAAGCGGCTTTTGTCGCCTGTTTGGGAACAGCCGCGACTGGCGTTATCGGGAATCCCCGGTCGCGGCTGCAAGCGCGCCTACGGAAATATCCATAGACCGACCGGCGCAGAGCGAGCGCGGTCAATTGTGGGAGGGACTTCAGTCCCGACGCGGTAGCGGTGGACGGGGCGACATTACACGCGGCGGCTGCGCACACACGCAGCGCTCACTCCTCCGCCCAGCGCTGCGGGCCGTCGCCGTGCGCGGCCAGGGTGTCGGCCGGGTTGCTGAGCCGGCAGCGGCGCAGCGACAGGCAGCCGCAGCCGATGCAGTCGGTGAGCTGGTGGCGCAGGCGGGTCAGTTGCAGGATGCGCGCGTCCAGTTCCTCGCGCCACACCGCCGACATCCGCGCCCACTCGGCGCGGGTCGGGGTGCGCGCGTCGGGCAACTGCGCGAAGGCGGCCCTGACGCTATCCAGTGGCACGCCGACGCGTTGCGCCACGCGGATCACCGCCAGCCGGCGCAGCACGTCGCGCGTGTAGCGGCGCTGGTTCCCTGCGGTACGCATGCTGCGGATCAGGCCCTTGCTCTCGTAGAAATGCAGCGCCGACACCGCCACACCGCTGCGCGCGGCGACCTGCCCCACGCTCAGTTCCTCCTGCATCGCTTGACCTCGAGTCCGGTTGAGGTTGCATGCTGCACGGGCTGCACGCGCCCACGCAAGTCGCCGCCGGCAGACGTCCACCCTTTTTCCCAGGTTCGCCGATGCAAGACCACGCCACCACCGCCGCTGCTCCACCCGCCCCTGCCGCTGCCGGCTCCGTGCTGGCGCCGGCCTACCGCGCCACCACCGTCGGCATGGTCGCGCTGGTGTCGCTGATCGCCTTCGAGGCGCTGGCGGTGGCCGCGGCGATGCCGACCGTGGCCCGCGAACTGGACGGCCTGCGGCTGTACGCGCTGGCCTTCGGCGGCACCCTGGCCACCAGCGTGATCGGCATGACCGTGGCCGGGCGCTGGAGCGACCTGCACGGGCCGGCGACGCCGCTGTGGACCGGCCTGGCCTGCTTCGTCTGCGGGCTGCTGCTGGCCGGCTTCGCCCCGTCGATGGGATTCCTGCTGGCCGGCCGGCTGGTGCAGGGCCTGGGCGCCGGCGCGATCTCGGTGGTGTTGTACGTACTGGTCGCGCGGCTGTATCCGCAGGCGATCCGCCCGCGCATGTTCGCCGCGTTCTCCGCCGGCTGGGTGGTGCCGTCGCTGATCGGCCCCAGCATCAGCGGGTTGATCGTCGAGCACGTCGGCTGGCGCTGGGTGTTCCTGGCGGTACCGCTGCTGGCGCTGCCGGCGGCGGCGCTGCTGTGGCCGGCGCTGCGGCGCCTGCCGCCCGCCGCGAGCGCGGACGGCGCCAGCGGTGCGGCGCGGCGGTGGTCGCTGGGCGCCGCGGCCGGCGTCTGCCTGCTGTACCTGGGCGGCCAGCAGCGCGGGCTGTGGGCGGCGCTGCTGCTGCCGTCGGCGCTGGCGCTGTTGGCGCTGTGCACCTGGCGGCTGCTGCCGGCCGGCACCCTGCGCGCCGCGCGCGGCCTGCCCAGCGTGATCGCGCTGCGCGGCATCGCCGGCTCGGCGTTCTTCGGTTGCGAGGCGTTCCTGCCGCTGCTGCTGTCGCGCGAGCGCGGGCTGTCGCCGGTGTGGGCAGGCGTGGCGCTGAGCGCCGGCGCGCTGGGCTGGTTCGCCGGTTCCTGGTACCAGGGCCACTACGGCCGCGATGCCACCCGGCTGCGGCGGCTGCGGCTGGGCTGCACGCTGATGGCGCTGGGCATCGCGGCCACGGCGCTGGCGCTGCTGCCGGCAGTGCCGGCAGCGCTGGCGATCGGCGGCTGGACCGCGACCGGCCTGGGCATGGGCCTGATCTACCCGACCCTGGCGGTGCTGACCCTGACCCTGTCGCCGCCGGCGCGGCAGGGCCGCAACAGTTCGGCGCTGCAGTTGAGCGAGGCGATTGCGGTGGCGACCACGCTGGCGGTCGGCGGCTCGCTGTTCGCCGCGCTGCTGGCGTACTCGGCCGCGGCGGCCTACCTGTCGACCTTCGCCGTCGCCGCACTGATGGCCTTGCTCGGCCTGGGCATCGCCGGCCGTACCCAGCCGGCGCCGGGCTAACGGAATCGTCGCGTCCGGCGCCCGCCGCGGCGTGGTGGCGTGCGCGACAAGGAGGATCGCTGAGGCGGCGATCCGTCCATGGCCGCACGACGACGCGGCCATGCATGCGCGTTGCGCACGTTCGGATGGTGGCCTGGCAGCCCCGCCCTAGCGAGCGCCCACGCCCCTGGCCCAGGCCTGGATGATGTCGGCGATGGCGCGCACGCCGTCGGTGAGCGCGGCCGGCCCCGGCTGCAGGATCAGCGGCGACTTGATCTCGAACAGCTGCCCGTCGCGCACCGCCGGAATCGCCGCCCAGCCCGGCCGCGCGGCGACGCGCTCGGGGCGGAAGCGCTTGCCGCACCAGGAGCCGAGGATGATGTCCGGCGCGCGCCGCACCACCTCGTCGCCGTTGGCCAGGATCCGCGCCTTGGCCAACGGCTGCACCGACAGCTCCGGGAACACGTCCTCGCCGCCGGCGATGCCCACCAGTTCGGCCACCCAGCGGATGCCGGTGATGATGGGCTCGTCCCATTCCTCCAGGTACACGCGCGGCCGCCGCGGCAAGGTGGCGGCCTGCGCGGCGATGGCGTCGAGGCCGCGCTGCAACTCGTCGGCGTAGGCCTCGGCGCGCGGCCCGGCGCCGACCAGCGCGCCGAGCCGGCGGATGTAGTCGAGGATGCCGTCGACGCTGCGATGGTTGGCGATCCACACCTCCACGCCGTGCCGTACCAGTTCGGCGGCGATGTCGGCCTGGATATCGGAGAAGCCGATGGCGAGGTCCGGCTGCAGCTTGAGGATCTCGCCGATCTTGGCGCTGGTGAAGGCGCTGACCTTGGGCTTGTCGCGGCGCGCCTGCGGCGGGCGCACGGTGAAGCCGCTGATGCCGACGATGCGCTGCTGCTCGCCGAGCGCGTACAGCGTCTCGGTCGGCTCTTCGGTCAGGCAGACGATGCGCTGCGGGCCCACGCTCAGTGCGCCTCGCCCGAGCACGCGCGCACCGCGGCGGCGGTGCCGCGGCAGGCGGGGCCGGCGCCGCTCACGGGAACAGCATCCGCTTGCTCCAGTGGCCGGCGGCGTCGGCCTCGTAGCGCCAGCGCTCGTGCAGGCGGTACTTGGCGCCGTACCAGAACTCGAAGCTGCGCGGCACCACGCGGAACCCGCCCCAGCCGTCCGGGCGCGGCACCTCGCGGCCCTCGAAGGTGGCCTCGGCCTTGGCCACGCGTTCCTCGAATTCCTCGCGCGAGGCCAAGGTGCGCGACTGCGCCGAGGCCCAGGCGCCGATCTGGCTCATGCGCGGGCGCGAGGCGAAATAGGCATCGGCCTCGGCCGCGGCGACCAGTTGCACCTCGCCGTCGATGCGCACCTGCACCCCGTCCTCGCGCATGCGCCGCCACAGGAACAGCAGCGAGGCCTGCGGATTGGCCTGCAGCTCGCGGCCCTTCTGGCTGTCCAGATGGGTGTAGAACACGAAGCCGCGCGCGTCGTAGGCCTTCAGCAGCACCACCCGCGACGACGGGCGCGCCTCCAGCGTGGCCGAGGACACGACCATGGCGTTGTATTCGGCCTCGTCGCTGGTGCGCGCCTCGGCGAACAGGTCGGCGAACGTGGACAGGGCTTCGGCGTAGAGATCGGGCATGGCGACAGGCACTCGGCGGACGATGCGCCATTGTCGCGCCATGCACCGCGCGACGCACGCTTCGCCGCGCAAGGCCCCGCGCACGCGCCTGCGCGGCGCGCGGGGCGGCACCGGCGTCTGCTAGCATCGGCGGATGAATCCCGCCCCCAACCTGGTGCTGGTCGGCCCGATGGGCGCCGGCAAGAGCGTCATCGGTCGCCGCCTGGCCGAGCGCTTCGGCCTGGTCTTCGTCGACAGCGACCAGACCATCGTCGAGCGCACCGGTGCCAGCATCGCCTCGCTGTTCGAGCACGCCGGCGAAGCCGGTTTCCGCGAGCACGAGCGCGCGGTGCTGGAAAGCATCCTGAGCACGCCCGGCCACCTGATCTCCACCGGCGGCGGCGCCGTGCTCAATGCCGACAGCCGCCGCGAGATGCGCGAGCACGGCTTCGTGGTGTACCTGCGGGTGGGCGTGGCCGCGCAACTGCAGCGCCTGCACCGCGACCGCAGCCGCCCGCTGCTGCAGCGTGGCGACCGCGAGCAGGTGCTGCGCGACCTGCACGCGGTGCGCGAACCGCTGTACCGCGAGGTCGCCGACCTGATCCTGGACACCGACCACTTCACCCCGGCCGAGGCCACCGCGCAGCTGGTCGTGCGCCTGGCCGCGTCGTGGAAACTTCCGGAACCCACTGCATGACCGCAGCATCGCGCACGGTCGAGGTCGCTGGCGACCCGGCCTACACCATCCACATCGGCCCCGGCCTGCTCGACGACGGCGCCGCCCTCGCCGCGCACGCGCGCGGCCGCCACGTCCTGCTGCTCAGCGACAGCCAGGTGGCGCCGCTGTATGCCGCGCAGGTTCGCAGCGCGCTGCTGGCGGCACGCCCGGAGTTGCAGATCGGCGACTTCGTGATCCCCGCCGGCGAGGCCTCCAAGACCCTGGACCACTTCGCCGCGGCGATCGCCGCGCTGGCCGCCCTGGGCGCCACCCGCGACGCCTGCGTGCTGGCGCTGGGCGGCGGCGTGGTCGGCGACCTGGCCGGCTTCGCCGCCGCCTGCTGGATGCGCGGCGTGGATTGCGTGCAACTGCCGACCACGCTGCTGGCGATGGTCGACTCCTCGGTCGGCGGCAAGACCGCGGTGGACATCCCGCAGGGCAAGAACCTGGTCGGCGCCTTCCATCCGCCGCGCGCGGTGCTGGCCGACACCGCCACGCTGCGCAGCCTGCCGCCGCGCGAACTGCGCGCGGGGCTGGCCGAGGTGATCAAGTACGGCGCCATCCGCGATCCGCTGTTTTTCGAATGGCTGCATGCCGAACGTCGCGCGCTGCTGGCCGGCGAGCCGGCGGCGCTGGCGCAGGCGATCGCGCGCAGCTGCGAGCACAAGGCCGAGATCGTCGCCCGCGATCCGCTGGAAAAGGGCGAGCGCGCCCTGCTCAACCTCGGCCATACCTTCGGCCACGCCATCGAGACCGAACAGGGCTACGGCGCCCCGGACAACCCCAACCTCAACCACGGCGAAGCGGTGGCGGTGGGCATGGTGCTGGCCGCCGAACTGTCGGCGCGGCTGGGCATGGCCAGCGCGCAGGACACGGCGCAGCTGCGCGCGCTGCTGCACGACTTCGGCTTGCCCACCGCGCTGCCGGCCGGCCTGGCGCCCGAGGCGCTGCTGGCGCGCATGCGGCTGGACAAGAAGAACCTGGCCGGACGCCTGCGGCTGGTGCTGTGGCGCGGCATCGGCCACGCCGAGATCGTCCCCGACGTGGACGAGGCCGAAGTGCTGGCGGTGCTGGCCGCCGGCTGAGCGCGCAGGCCGCCGAGCGCGTGTCCGCGCGCGCCCGGCCACCCGCGACTGCCCCCCGCTCAGCGCGCCTGCCGCCACGCGCGCGGACTCTGCCCGACCTGCGCCTTGAACACACGCGACACCGCGGCCTCGCTGCCGTAGCCCACCTCGTCGGCAAGCTGCTTCAGCGGCCGTCCTTCACGCAGGCCGCGCTGCACCAGGGCGATGCGCCAGTCCTGCAGGTATTGGCCCGGCGTGCACCCGAGCGTCTCGCGAAAACTGCGCGCGAACGCACTGCGCGACATGCCGGCACGCGCGGCCAGGCTCTCCAGCGTCCACGGCTGCGCCGGGGCGTCGTGGATACCGATCAGCGCCAGCCGCAGCCGCGCGTCGGCCATGCCGGCGAGCATGCCGCCATCGGCCAGCCCCTGCTCCATCAGTTCGCGGATCACGTGTACCAGCACTACCTCGAACAAGCGATTCAACACCGCCTGGCGCCCGCAATGCTGCGCGAACGCTTCCTCGAACAGCAGGTGCAGCAGCGTCTCACCCTGGCGCAGCGCGTCCAGCGGCAGGCAGATGCAGGCCGGCAAGGCGCGCACCAGCGGATTGGCCGCACCGCCGCCGAAGCGCAGGTGCGCGCAGGCGAAATCCGCACCGCGTTGCGCATCGGTCTCGAAGCGGTGCGGCATGGCCTGCGGGTACAGCAGCAGGCTGGGCCGGTCGATCCGCAGCACGCTGCCATCGCCGTTGTGGACGACCACGCTGCCTTGGCGCAGCAGGTGCAGTTGCCCGCGGTCGCCGTCGTCGAGCCGGTGCAGCCCGCACAGCGTGCCAGCGTGGAAGACCTCGGCGCTGACCGAGAAGTGGGTCAACAAGGCGGCCAGGCGATCGGCCATTTGGCACTACAGGTAAAGTTTTAAGGACGATTTACCACCTATCGTATCGCATTGGCGCGCAAAGTCACTCCTGTCGCCGGCACACCGCCCGGCATGTCCCAGGAAACCGCCATGAAGACCCTGCTTCCCTTGCTCGCCACCTCGATGCTGGCCGGCGCGATCGGCACCGCCACCGCCGCAACGCCGGCCGACCAGCCCGCGCCGTTGCGCCCGGTCGCGACGTTCCTCGATGCGCTCAACGGCAGCGGCGGCAAGCCGATCGAACAGCTCACCCCGTCGCAGGCGCGGCAGGTGCTGCGCGATGCCCAGGCCAATACGCCGTTGCCGCCGGCCGAGGTCAGCCGCACCACCATCCAGGCCGACGGCAAGCCGCTGAACCTGGTGATCGTGCGGCCGCCGCACACGGACGGCCAGGTGTTGCCGGCCTTCATGTTCTTCCACGGCGGCGGCTGGGTGCTGGGCGACTTCCCGACCCACGAACGCCTGATCCGCGACCTGGTCAACGCCTCCGGCGCGGTGGCGGTCTATGTGGACTACACGCCGTCGCCGGAAGCGCAGTATCCGGTCGCCATCCACCAGGCCTATGCCGCCACCCGCTGGGTCGCCGAGCATGGCGCGCAGATCGGCGTGGACGGCAAGCGCCTGGCACTGGCCGGCAACAGCGTCGGCGGCAACATGGTCGCGGCCGTGGCGCTGCAGGCCAAGGCGGCCGGCACCCCGGCGCTGCGCTACGACCTGATGCTGTGGCCGGTGACCGACGCCCGCTTCGACGATGGGTCGTACCAGCAGTTCCAGAGCGGCTACTTCCTCACCCGCAACATGATGACCTGGTTCTGGGACAACTACACCACCGATCCCAAGGCCCGCGCCGAGATCACCGCCTCGCCGCTGCGCGCCACCCCTGCGCAACTCGCCGGCCTGCCGCCGACACTGATCCAGACCGCCGAGCTGGACGTGCTGCGCGACGAGGGCGAAGCCTTCGGCCGCAAGCTGGACCAGGCCGGGGTGACGGTCACGGTGACCCGCTACAACGGGCTGATCCACGATTTCGGACTGCTCAATGCCCTGCGCGACGTGCCGGCGGTGCGGACCGCGATCCAGCAGGCGGGCGACGGCCTGCGCGAGCACCTGAAGTAAGCGCAGCACCGGCGGCACGTCAGGCAGCGCGTCCTGGCTGCGGCGTGCCGCCCTACCCGCCCCAACGCACTCAGGGCTGGGCGCGCTCCAGCGACGCGTCCCCGCCCAGGGTGCGATACAGCGTCACCCGATTGGTGGCCGCGGTCAGTTCCACCGCGACCAGACTGCGCTGCGCGGCGTAGTAGCTGCGCTGCGCATCCAGGTTGGACAGCGCGCTCTCCACGCCCTCGCGGTAGCGCTGCGCGCTGGCGTCGTAGGTGTTGGCGGCATCGGCGAGGAGCGCGCGCTGCGCCTGCACCTGCGCGTCGATGGTGCCGCGCCGGGCCAGGGCATCGGCCACTTCGCCGAAGGCGGTCTGCACGGTCTTTTCGTAACCGGCCACCGCGGCATCGCGCTGCGCCTCGGTGTAGCGCACATTGGCGCGCGCCGCGCCGCCATCGAACAGGGTGTAGGCGACGCCGGCGCCAAGCGATGCGGTGCGCGCGTCGTGGGTGAACAGCTGCGACAGCGCGGTGCTGGTCAGGCCCAGCAGGCCGCTCAGGCTGATGCTGGGAAACAACGCGGCACGCGCCGCACCGATCTGGGCGTTGACCGCGCGCAGTTCGTATTCGGCCTGCACCACGTCGGGCCGCCGCAACAGCACGCTGGTGTCCAGGCCGGCTGGCGGATCGCCGATGCTGGCCGCGACCTCCTCGATCGAACCCGGCAACAGCGCCGGATCGACCGGAGCGCCCACCAGCAACTGCAGCGCATTGACGTCCTGCGCCAGCGCCGTGGTCTGCGCGGCCAGGTCGGCCTGCGCGGCATGCAGCACCTGGTTGGCCTGGTCCAGGTCCGAGTGCGGCACGATGCCGCCGTCCACCCGCTGTGCGGTCAGCGCCACGCTGGCGCCGGCGCTGCGCACGGTGTCCTGCGCGAGCGTCAGCAGGCTGCGATCGCTGGCATAGGTCAGCCAGGTCGTGGCGATGTCGCCGACCAGGGTCAGGCGCGTGGCCCGGGCCGCGGCTTCCTGTTCCAGGTAGCGCTGCTGCGCGGCCGTGCTCAGTGCGTGCAGCCGGCCGAACAGGTCGAGTTCGAACGCGGTGACGCCCACCCCCAGGTCGTAGTTGCTGGCATAACCGGCAGCCGGCGCGGCCGCTGCGCTGCCGCCCTGGGTCGTGTCGTTGGCCGGCGCCGCGCCCTTGCCGCGATAGGAGCGCGTGTAGGTCGCGCTGGTCCCCACCTCCGGCAGCAGGGCCGCGCGCTGGATCCGGTACTGCGCGCGCGCCTGGGCGATATCGGCGAGCGCGATCCGCAGGTCGCGGTTGTTGTCCAGCGCCTGCGCGATCAGCGCCTGCAGCCGCGGGTCGGCGAACACTTGCCGGTAGCTCAGCGACGGCAGCGTGGCCTCGTGCTGCGCCAGGTAGGCGTCGCCCACCGGCCACGACGGCGGGATCGGCGCGGCGGGACGCACATAGGCCGGGGTCAGGCTGCACGCCGACAGCAGACACGCGGCGCCAAGCGCGAGCGCGCGCATCAGGCCGGCTCCGGCAGCGTCGGCGCCGATGGCGGCGCGGTGCCGTTGCGACGTGCGCGGCGGCGCGCCAGCCACTCGGCCATCGCGATGTGGAAGGCCGGGGTCAGGTACAGGGTCAACGCCTGCGAGAACAGCAGGCCGCCGACCACGGCGATGCCGAGCGGGCGCCGCGCCTCGGCGCCGGCGCCGAAACCCAGCGCGATCGGCAACGAGCCCAGCACCGCCGCCAGGGTGGTCATCATGATCGGGCGGAAGCGCACCGTGGCCGCTTCCAGCATCGCCGCACGCGGCTGCTGCCAGCGTTCCTCGCCCGAGCGCTCCAGGTCCAGCGCGTAATCCACCATCATGATGCCGTTCTTCTTGACCAGCCCGACCAGCAGGATCAGGCCGACGAAGCTGAAGAGATTGAGCTCCTGGCGGAACAGCACCAGCATCAGGATGGCGCCGAACCCGGCCAGCGGCAGCGAGGTCAGGATGGTGATCGGGTGCAGCGCGTTCTCGTACAGGATCGCCAGCACGCCATAGATCAGCAGCACGGTGATCAGCAGCAGCATCGGCAGCGTCTTCATCGAATTCTCGAAAGCCTGCGCCGAGCCGGCGAACTGGCCGCTGATGGCGCGCGCGTCGTCCTTGCCCAGGGTCTGCGCCATCAGGTTGCCGATGCCGGCGGCGGCCTCGCCCAGCGACACGCCCGGCGCCAGGTTCATCGACAGCGTCACCGCCGGCAGGCCGGCGTAATGGTTGATCGCCACCGGCCCCACGCCCATGCGCACGTCGGCCACCGCGCGCAGCGGCACCATCGGACCGCCGGCCGCGGTCAGCACCGCACTGGTGCCGGAGCTGCTGTTGGAGGTCTGCGTGCCGATCGCGGTGATGCCGGGATTCTGGTTGCCGTTGAACGACAGTGCATCCAGGCCGTTGAGGTCGGCCTGCGCCGCGGGATCGACCTGCAGCAGCACTTCGTACTGATCGGTGTCGCCGTAGATGGTGCTGATCTTGCGGCCGCCGTAGGCGCTGGCCAGGGTGTCCTGCAGGCCGGCGGCGGTGACGCCCAGCGCGGCGGCCTGTTCGCGGTGCAGCACCACCTCGATCTCCGGGTTCTTGAGCTGCAGGTCGCTCTGCGGATCCTGCACGTCGCGCAGTTGCCGCAGGCGCTGCAGGATGCTGTCGGACTGCGCGTACAGCGCCTTCTGGTCGGTGGACTGCAGCACGTACTGCAGCGACCCATTCGAGGCCGTCGGCCCCATGTCGATCGCCGGCGGATTGCGCATGTTGAGGGTGATGCCCTGGATCGCGGCGACCTGCTTGCGCACGTCCTGGATCACCTCCTCGGCGCTGCCGCTGCGCTCGGACAGCGGCTTGAGCCCGATCAGCAGGCGCCCGCTGTTGCTGAGCGAATTGTCCGAGCCGATCACCGACTCCACGTTGGCCACGTTGGGATTGCGCTGGATGATCTTCACCACCGCCGCCTGCTTGGCGACGAAGTCGGCGAAGGCGGTGCCCTCGGGCACGCGGGTGTCGCCGTCGATCTTTCCCGAATCCACCTGCGGGATGAAGCCCTTCTCGACCACGGCGTAGACGCCGGCGGTGCCGACCAGGGTGGCCACGCCGATGACGCACATCAGGCCGATGCGCTCGGTCGCCCAGGCCAGCGAGCGCGCGTAGCCGCGTTCGCTGGCTTCGACCAGCCGATCGAAGCGCTCGAACACCCAGCCCGTGCTCTTCTTCGGGTCCAGCCAGCGGCTGGCGAGCATCGGCGTGAGGGTCAGCGAGACGATGCCGGACAGGATCACCGCGATCGCGATCACCATGCCGAACTCGGAGAACAACCGCCCGACCAATCCGCCCATGAACACGATCGGCAGAAACACCGCCGACAGCGACACGGTCATCGACAACACGGTGAAGCCGATCTCGCGCGAGGCGGCGATGGCCGCGTCCATCCGGCTGGCGCCCTGCTCGGCATGGCGGACGATGTTTTCGATGACCACGATGGCATCGTCCACCACGAAGCCGACCGACAGGGTCAGCGCCAGCATCGAGATGTTGTCCAGGCTGAAGTGCAGCAGGCGCATCACCGCGAAGGTGCCGATCAGCGAGGTCGGCAGCACCAGCGCCACGATCAGGGTCGCCATCCAGCTGCGCAGGAACAGCAGGATCACCACGATCACCAGCACCAGCGAGCCGACCAGGGTCCACTCCACGTCCTCCACCGAGGCGCCGATGTAGTCGCCGCGGTCGTAGAGCACGTCGAGCTGCGCGTCGCCGGGCAACTGCGCGCGAATCCCGGGCAGCGCCGCCTGGATGCCCTGGGTCACCGACAGCGTGTTGGCGCCCGGCTGGCGGTGGATGTTGATCTCGATCGCGCGCTGGCCGTTGAGCGAGGCGGCGGTCTGCAGGTTCTCGACGCTGTCCTCGGCATGGCCGACGTCGCGCAGGCGCACCGGCGCACCGTCCGCGTAGCTCAGCACCATGGCGTCGAAATCGGCCGCGCGCTTGAGCTGGCCGTCGGCGCGCACGGTGTAGGACCGCGCGCGCCCCATCAGTGTGCCGGCCGGCGCGTTGCTGTTGCCCGCCTGCACCGCCGACACCACCTGGTCGAAGCCCAGGTGGCGGGCGGCGAGCAGGTGCGGATTGACGAACAGGCGCACCGCGTACTTCTGCGCGCCGTTGACATCGATCTGGCCGGCACCCGGCACCGAGGCCAGGCGCAGCGCCACGCGGTCCTTGGCGAACTGGTTGAGCAGCGGCAGCGCGATGGTCTTCGAACGCAGGATCAGGTGCATGATCGGCGCGGCGCTGGGATCCTCCTTCTGGATCTGCGCGGGGTTGATCTCGCGCGGCAGCAGGCCGGCCGCCTGCGACACCGCGTTCTGCACGTCCTGCGCGGCGGCATCGACATTGCGGCTCAACGCGAACTGCAACACGATGCGGGTACTGCCGACGCTGCTGGTCGAACTCATCGTGTCCAGTCCGGGCAGGCCGCTGAACTGGCGCTCCAGCGGCGTCGCCACGGCCGCGGCCATGGTCTCGGGATTGGCGCCGGGCAGCGACATGTTGACGGTGATGGTCGGGAAGCTGACGTCGGGCAGCTCGCTGACCGGCAGCGCGAAGTAGGCCATGCCGCCGGCCAGCACCAGCGCGATCATCAGCACCGAGGTCATCACCGCGCGGCGGATGAACAGCGCCGACAGATTCACGCAGGCCGTCCGGTCGCCGCCGCGGTCGGCGTGGCGTGCGGGTTGCCGGATTGCACCGCGGTGCCGTCGCGCAGTTCGTTGGGCACGGTGAGGATGACGCGATCACCCGCGCGCAGGCCCTTGGCGATCACCGCCTGCCCGTCGACCATCCGCGCCACGGTCAGCGGCCGCGACACGGCATGGCCCTCGACCACGCAGTACACGTACGGCCCCTGCTGTCCCTGCTGCAAGGCGCTCTCGGGCACCGACAGCGCCTGCGGGTCCTCGGCCAGGATCACCCGCACGGTGACGAACTGCCCCGGCCACAGCGTGGCGCCGGCGTTGGCGAAGCGTGCGCGCAGCTCCAGCGTGCCGCTGCTGGTGTCGAAGGCATTGTCGAGGAACGCCACCTCGCCGCGCTCGAGCAGCGTGCCGTTCACCGCATCCAGCGCAAGTACCGGCAGCCCCAGGCCCTGGTGCCCCAGCGGCGCGGCGCGCACCGCATCGACCTGCACATGCGCCAGCGCGAAACGCACTTCGATCGGCGTGCTGACGTTGAGCGTGACCAGCGCGGTGCTGGACCCGCTGGACACCAGGTTGCCCGGCTTGACCGCGATGGCGCCGGCGCGGCCGTCGATGGGCGCGCGGACCTGGGTGTAGGCCAGCGACAGCTGCGTCTGCTCGACCTGCGCCTGGTCGGCGGCGACGGTGCCGCGCAGCGAGCGCAGCGTGTCGGCCGCGGTGGTGTAGGTCTTGGGATCGACCGCGCCGGT
Organism: uncultured Xanthomonas sp.; assembly: GCF_964278005.1. Taxonomy (NCBI): domain Bacteria; kingdom Pseudomonadati; phylum Pseudomonadota; class Gammaproteobacteria; order Lysobacterales; family Lysobacteraceae; genus Xanthomonas; species uncultured Xanthomonas sp. The sequence continues at coordinate 23,968 of NZ_CAXYKF010000014.1, read as the reverse complement.
CCTGGACAGCTTGGCGTAGCGCGCCTCGGTATCGGCCGCATCCGCCGCCAGCGCCTGGTCGCGGGCCAGGGTGGCGCGCGCCTGCGCCAACGCCGCCCGCAGCGGCCGCGGATCGATGGTGAACAGCAGTTGCCCGGCGTGGACCTGCTCGCCGTCATGGATCAGCACCGACTGCAGCACCCCGTCGGCCTGCGCGCGCACCTCCACGGTCTGCGGCGACAGCAGCGTGCCGGAGGTCTCGATGATGTCCGGCACCCGGTGCGGCGCGACGGTCATGGTCTGCACGCGCAAGGGCTCGGGCGCCGGCGCGGGCTGCTGGCGGTGTGCGCGCCAAACCCAGCCGCCGAGGATCAGCAGGCACAGCACCGCCAATCCGGCGAAGACAGTGACCCGACCCAGGCCGCACGCCCTGCGTGGCGTTTGATAAGCGCTCGCGCGACGACGTGGCGCGCGCAACGACATGACGTCGTCGGAAATGGCAGCAGGCCGCGCGGGATCCCGTCCCGCGCCGACCTCGGGGTGCTGCCCAGGGAACCGCCCATTGCTCTGGCTTCGCATACCGGCCGCGTCCGCACTCGTGGTGAATGGCGATGCCGTGACACCAGGATCTCTGTGCGCACGCAGCGGCATAGCCTGTCCCAATGACGCCAGATCGCCAGTGATGGCTCCGTGATAGAACGCACATCAGAACGCGCAGTGTGCGTCGCCCTGTACACGCGTCATCGACGGCGGCACGTCCCGGGCGCTATCGAAGCCCCCGCCGGTCAGGAGCGGATCCCGAACGCTCACGGACTGCCGTCGCGCTCCACCACCAGCACCCGCGCCGGACCCTGCGGGTGCGCCACATGCTCGGTGCCTTCCGGCGCATGGAACACGTCGCCGGCTTGCAGCAGCGCCGCCTGCTCGGTGCCGTGCGCGCGCCAGCGCATCTGCACCTGCCCATCCAGCACCACGAATACTTCCGCCCCGTCGTTGACGTGCCAAACGTACGATTGGTCGGTCCAATGGATGCGCACGCCGATCCCGTCCAGCAGCGCCACCGGCAGCGCCTCCCAGGCGCGGCTGCCGGTGAACTCGCGCGCACGCAGCACCCGCGGCATGCCGCTCATGCCAGGTCCCGCGCGCGGCGGTTGGACTGCAGCACGTTGTCGCGCGGCAGCGGCTGCCCTGCCTGCACTGCCGCGATCCACTGCGCGGTGTCGGCGACCGCGGCGAAGTTGCTGTGGAACACCACCCCGAACACCCGGTGGATCTCCTCGGCGCTGGCCTGGCCGGCGGCGTTTGCATACGGCAGTGCGCCGCTGGCGTCGCCCAGCACTTCCACCGCCAACCCGCGGTGGAAGGCCTCGTACACGGTGGAGGCGTTGCAGTTGTGGGTCATGTAGCCGGCCACGGTCAGGGTGTCGATCGCCTGCGCCTGCAGCCAGGCGGCCAGGTCGGTGTCGGCGAACACGCTCGGCCGGGTCTTGCGCAGCAGACGCGCATGCGGCCGCGCGGCGACCTGCGGGTGCAACGCCCAACCGGCGCTGCCGTCGGCGAACGCCGGTGCCTGCGCCGGCGCGGTGTGCTGCACCACCAGCACCGGCACGCCGTGCGCCTGCGCCGCGTCCATGGCCTGCAGGATGTTGGGCAACGACTGCGCCACCGGCGGATGCGCGATGGGCAGTGCGCCATCGAAATACTCGTTCTGGACATCGATGACCAGCAGGGCGCGGCGGGGAGAGGACATGCGGTGGCTCCAGGGCGAAGAGGCGGCCAGTGTCGGCGGCCGGAGGCGCGGCGACGAGTGGCCCGAAACACCGTTTTCGCTAAAATCGGGCCATGTCGCCGCATCGCCTCGCCGTGGTCGCCTTCGATCGCATCAGTCCCTTCCACCTGGCGGTGCCCTGCCAGGTCTTCGAAGCGCGGCCGGACACCGACCTGCCGGCCTTCGACCTGCGCGTGTGTGCCGCCGAGCCGGGACTGCTGCGCACCGATGCCGGCTTCGCCATCCAGGTGCAGCACGGCCTGGAGGCGCTGGACGACGCCGACACGGTGATCGTGCCGTCCTGGCGCGATGCCGCCGAGCCGGCACCGGCGGCGCTGTGCCAGGCGCTGCGCCGCGCCCACGCCGCCGGCGCGCAGGTGGTCGGGCTGTGCCTGGGCACCTTCGTGCTGGCCGATGCCGGCCTGCTCGACGGCCGCCCCGCCACCACCCACTGGGCGGCGCTGGCGCGCTTCGCGCAGCGCCACCCGCAGGTGCGGCTGCAGCCGGACGTGCTGTACGTGGACGACGGCGACGTGCTGACCTCGGCCGGCACCGTCGCCGGCATCGACTGCTGCCTGCACCTGGTGCGGCGCCGCCACGGCGCCGATGTCGCCAACCGCATCGCCCGGCGCCTGGTGGTGGCGCCGCACCGCCAGGGCGGGCAGGCGCAGTACATCGAACAGCCGCTGCCGGCCAGCCGCCGCGACGCCCAGTTGGGCCCGACCCTGGACTGGATGCTGCAGCGCCTGGACCAGCCGCTGCGCCTGGACGCGCTGGCCGCGCACGCGCGGATGAGCCGGCGCAGCTTCACCCGGCAGTTCCGCCAGGTGACCGGGACCACCGTGGTGCAGTGGCTGGCGCACCAGCGCCTGGTCCGCGCCCAGCAATTGCTGGAAAGCACCGACCTGGCGCTGGAGCGCATCGCCGCCGACTGCGGCTTCGGCAGCGCCGGCGCGCTGCGCCTGCAGTTCACGCGCGACCTGGGGTTGCCGCCGTCGGCGTATCGCCGCGGCTTCCGTGCCGGCTGAGCGGCCGCTGCGTTCCGCCGACCGGGCCACGTCGCCTGCACCGGCACCCGCTACAATCGGCGCATGCGCGTCTTCCTCCAGCAACGCCCCGACGGCAACGAGCCGCCACGCTACCTGCAGCTGACCCTGCAGCCGGACCTGCTCGGCGGCTGGGAACTGTTGCGCGAGAGCGGCCAGATCGGCGGCCGCGCGCAGCTGCGGCGCGAGCTCTACCTGCAGCAGGAAGACGCCAACGCCGCCTTCGAGAAAGCCCGCGACGCCCAGCTCAAGCGCGGCTTCCAGGTCATGTTCACCCGTGGCGCCGACGCGCCGCGCTAAGGAATCCCCCATGCTCAAGAACGACCGCCTGCTGCGCGCGCTGCGCCGCGAGCCCGTGGACCAGACCCCCGTGTGGCTGATGCGCCAGGCCGGGCGCTACCTGCCCGAGTACCGCGCCACCCGTGCCCGCGCCGGCAGCTTCCTGGCCATGGCCAAGACCCCGGAACTGGCCTGCGAAGTGACCCTGCAGCCGCTGGCGCGGTTCCCGCTGGACGCGGCGATCCTGTTCTCGGACATCCTCACCATTCCCGATGCGATGGGCCTGGAGCTGTACTTCGTCGAAGGCGAAGGCCCCAAGTTCCGCCACCCCGTGCGCGACGCCGCGGCGATCGCCCGGCTCGGCGTGCCGGACATGGAAACCGAGCTGCGCTACGTGATGGACGCGGTGCGGGTGATCCGCCGCGAACTGGACGGCAGCGTCCCGCTGATCGGCTTCTCCGGCAGCCCCTGGACCCTGGCCTGCTACATGGTCGAGGGCGGCGGCAGCGACAACTACGCGCGGATCAAGGCGTTGGCGCTGAACGAACCCGCGGCGCTGCACCAGCTGCTGTCGGTCAACACCGACGCGGTGATCGCCTACCTGGCGGCGCAGCGCGCGGCCGGTGCGCAGGCGCTGCAGGTGTTCGACACCTGGGGCGGCGTGCTGAGCCCGGCGATGTACCGCGAATTCTCCCTGCCCTACCTGCAACGCATCGCCCGCGAACTGGCGCGCGGCGACGGCGCCGAGCGCACCCCGCTGATCCTGTTCGGCAAGGGCAATGCGCCCTACCTGGAAGAGCTGGCCGGCTCCGGTGCGGAAGGTGTGGGCGTGGACTGGACCATCGACCTGGCCGACGCCGCGCGCCGCACCGGCGGCCGCGTCGCCCTGCAGGGCAACCTGGACCCGGCGATGCTGTACGGCGCGCCGGAGGCGATCGACCGCGAAGTGCAACGCGTGCTGCGCAGCTATGCCGACGGCAACGGCGGCTCGCTGGATGGCCACGTGTTCAACCTGGGCCACGGGCTGTCGCCGGACATGCAGCCGGAGCATGTCGGGGCATTGGTGGCGGCGGTGCAGCGGCATAGTCGGCGCGCTTAAGAGCCGGGATTGGGGATTAGGGATTGGGGATTCCAGTCTCGCGCACGGTCGGCGATCTGACCGTGCGCTCGATCTCTTGCGCTTTCGCGTAGGAGCGGCTTCAGGGCGCCGTCCATACCTGCGTCGACAGCGCTGATCGCTGAGTGCGCGCTGCATCGCAAGCGCGCAACGCGCGCAACTGCACGACACGGCGACGCGATCTGCGCGATCCTATCGCCCCCCTCGCGTCGCCCCTGCGTGCCGATGTCCGCGCCCTCCTCCGATCCGATCGCCGTTCCCGACGCGCGTAGTTTCCGTCCGCTGCTGTGGCTGGTGTCGCTGGCCATCTTCATGCAGATGCTGGATGCGACCATCGTCAACACCGCGTTGCCGGCGATGGCGCGCAGCCTGGGCGAGAGCCCCTTGCAGATGCAGTCGGTGGTGTTCAGCTACGCGCTGGCGGTGGCGATGTTCATTCCCGCCTCCGGCTGGATCGCCGACCGCTACGGCACCCGCCGCACCTTCCTGGCCGCGATCGTGCTGTTCACCCTCGGCTCGCTGCTGTGCGCGGCGGCGCCGCGGCTGCCGTATCTGGTGGCCGCGCGGGTGCTGCAGGGGATCGGCGGCGCGATGCTGCTGCCGGTAGGCCGGCTGGCGGTGATGCGCTCGGTGTCGCGCGCGCAGTTCCTCAGCGCGATGAGCTTCATCGCCATCCCCGCGCTGATCGGGCCGCTCGTTGGCCCGACCCTGGGCGGCTGGCTGGTGCAGGTGGCGTCCTGGCACTGGGTATTCCTGATCAACCTGCCGATCGGCGCGATCGGCTTCGCCGCCGCGCTGAAGATCATGCCGGACTTCTACGGCGAGCAACGCACCCGCTTCGACCTGATCGGCTACGCGATGCTGGCCTTCGGCATGGTCGCGCTGTCGCTGGCGCTGGACGGCATCTCCGAGCTGGGCCTGCGCCACGCCTTCGTGATGCTGCTGGCGATCGCCGGGCTGGCGGCGCTGATCGGCTACTGGCTGCACGCGGCCAACGCGGCGGCGCCGCTGTTCCCGCTGCATCTGTTCAAGGTCGCCAGCTTCCGCATCGGCATCCTCGGCAACCTGTTCTCGCGCGTGGGCAGCGGCAGCATGCCGTTCCTGATCCCGCTGCTGCTGCAGGTGGGCCTGGGCATGAGCCCGATGAACGCCGGGCTGATGATGATCCCGGTGGCGCTGGCCGGCATGGCCTCCAAGCGCGCGGCGGTGAAGCTGGTGGAGCGCTTCGGCTACCGCCGCGTGCTGATGACCAACACCGTGCTGGTCGGCACCGCGATGGCCAGCTTCCTGCTGTTCGACGCCGGCCAGCCGCTGGGCTGGCGGCTGCTGCAGCTGGCGCTGTTCGGTGCGGTCAACTCGCTGCAGTTCACCGTCATGAACACGGTGACCCTGCGCGACCTGGACCGCGACCAGGCCAGCGCCGGCAACAGCCTGCTGTCGATGGTGATGATGCTGGCCACCGGCTTCGGCGCCGCGGCGGCCGGCAGCCTGCTGGCCGCGTTCAACACCCATCTCGGCGACACCCACGGCGCCACCGCGGCGCTGCATGCGACCTTCGTCTGCGTCGGCGCGATCACCCTGACCTCGACCCTGATCTTCTGGCAGCTGCCGGATACGCGGCCGCTGCCGAAGCAGGTGGAGGAAGTGGCGGAGTGAGGCCGGGACCCGGGACCCGGGACCCGGGACCCGGGACCCGGGACCCGCAAAAGCCTAGAACGGAGCGCTTTTGGCTGTAAGGGCGAAGCCGCTCCTGTAGCGACACCGCACCGCACACCGGCTACGTGCGCTCGCCGTTGCCGCCGCTCTCTCCGGGTCCCGGGACCCGGGACCCGCAAAAGCCTAGAACGGAGCGCTTTCGGCTGTAAGGGCGAAGCCGTTCCTGTAGCGAAACCGCACCACGCACCGCCTACGTGCGGTCGCCGTTGCCGTCGCTCTCTCCGGGTCCCGGGTCCCGGGTCCCCGGTCCCGGCTTCCCTTCCACCGCATCGGCCAGCATCTCGCCCGTCACCGGCTTGCGCAGGAATCCGCTGAAACCGGCGGCACGCGCCTGCGGCTCGGCGTCGGCGTCGGCACGGGCGGTGACCGCGATCAGCGGCATGCCGTAGCCGAAGGCGCGCAACTGCCGCGCCAGCGCCAGGCCGTCCAGGCCGGGCAGGTCCAGATCGAGCAGGGCGATGTCGAACGTGCTGGCCGCCGCTTCGGTCAGCGCGGCCAGCGCGTGCGCGGCGTGGGTGACGTGGTGGCCGCGTGCGCGCAGCAGGCCGCCGACCACTTCGGCCACGGTCGGATCGTCTTCGACCAGCAGGATCCGCCGCGGCGCCGCGGCACTGGCGGACGCGCGGGCGTCGCGTGGCGCCTGCGGCAGCGGCTCGGGCACCCACGGCAACGGCAGGTCGACCACGAAGCGCGTGCCGGCGCCGAGGCGGCTGCGCAGTTCGATGCGCCCGCCCATCGCCACCGCCAGTTCCTGGCTGATCGCCAGGCCCAGGCCGCTGCCGCCGTAGCGTGCGGCGGTGCGCGGCCCGTCGGCCTGCTCGAAGCGCTGGAACAATCGCGCCTGCTGTTCGGCGTTGATGCCCGGCCCGGTGTCGGCGACCTCGAAGCGCACGCCCTGCTGCGGCTGCAGCGGCGCCACCCGCAACTGCACGCTGCCGTGCTCGGTGAACTTGATGGCGTTGTTGAGCAGGTTCAGCAGGATCTGCCGCACCCGCGTGGCGTCGCCGCGCGCGGTGACCTGCGGCGGCATGGCGTTGTCCAGGGCGAACACCAGCCCGCGGCTGCGCGCCATCGGCCCCATCATCGCCTCCAGTTCGGCGATCAGCCGGCCCAGGTCGAACGGCTGCTGTTCCAGTTCCAGGCGCCCGGCCTCGATCCGCGCCAGGTCCAGCGCATCGTTGACCAGGCGCAGCAGGTGCGAGCCCGCGTCGCGAATCGATTCGGTGTAGCGGCGCTGCCTGGTGTCCAGCGGCGTGGACAGCAGCAGTTCGCTCATGCCCAGCACCCCGGTCATCGGCGTGCGCACCTCGTGGCCGAGCGTGGCCAGGAAGCGGGTCTTGGCCAGCGAGGCCTGCTCGGCCACCTCCTGCTTGTGCACCGCCAGTTGCCAGGCGGCGCGCCGGCGCAGCCGCCGCCGGTACAGGTACGCGAGCAACCACAGCGCCAGCACCGCCAGCACCGCCAGCCCGGCGATGCCCCAGGGGCTGCGCCACCACGGCGGCAGGACGCGGAAGTGCAGACTGACCACGTTCGACCAGACCTTGTCGGCGGTACGCGCCTGCATCTCCAGGGTGTAGTGGCCCGACGGCAGCCGCGAGAACAGACGCTCGCCGCTGGCGCCCACATCGACCCAATCCGGGTCGTAGCCGCTGAGGCGGAAGCGGTAGGTGTTGGCGTCGGTGTCGGAGAACGACAGCAGGCGCGCGACCACGTGCAGATCGCGGTCGCCTTCCTGCAGCACGATGCGGTCGGCATGCAGCAGGTCCAGCCCGCGCTCGCCGCGGCGCACGCCGATGCGCTCGATCACCAGCGGCGGCTGCCGCCGCGACGGCACCACCTGCGACGGCTCGAACAGCACCACGCCGTCCGGGGTGCCGCCGAGGATCTGCCCGCTGCGCGCCTGCACCAGGGTACGGATCTGGAACTCCTGGTTGGGCAGGCCATCGTGCACGCCGTAGGAGCGGATCGCCTTGCTCGCCGGATCGACCCGGATCAGCCCGCGCACGCTGCTCAGCCAGGCCACGCCGCTGGCATCGACCACCAGGCCGTTCGGCGCCAGCGCCGGGAACTCCTGTTCGGCGTCGATGCGGTCGAGCAGGCTCAGCCGGCTGCCGTCCCACAGATAACGCTCCAGGCAGCCGACGCTGGCCAGCCAGACCACGTTGCCGTCGCTGATCGCCAGGGCGCTCAGCGGGCGCTGCGGTGCGCCGGGCACCGCTTCGAACCGCGCGCGCTCCGGGCTCCAGGCGAGCAGGCCGTGCTGCCCCAGCAACCAGGGCTGGCCCTGCGGCCCGAGGCTGGCCTCCTGCACGGTCAGATCCGCAGGCAGGCCGGCGCTTCCCGGCGCCATGGTGCGCAGCACGTGGCCATCGAGGTCGCGCACCTGCACGCCGGTGATGTCGCTGAAGATCCAGACGTGGCGGTCGCTGCTGAAGACGATCCGATCCACCTGGTCCATCATCGGCGCATCGGCCCCGGCGTCCTTGCCCCAACGCCGGACCTCGCCGCTGGCCGGGTCGTAGCGCAGCACCGCCCCCGCGGCCGCCGCCCACAGCCGGCCCTGCGGGTCTTCGGCGATCGCCCGCGCCCAGTCCAGACCGAACATCGCGCGCATGTGCCGATGCACGGCGCCGGTGGCCGGATCGAGCTTGTCCAGCACGCCACGCGTGCCGGCCAGCCACACGCCGCCGTCGCGGGAAGCGGCGGTGGCCAGCACGTAGGGGTTGCCCATCGACTCCGGGTCGTCCACCCGATAGGACAACACCGAGAACTGCTGCCAGTTGGCCGGCAGGTGCCACAGCCCGGCATTGCCGCTGGCGAACCACAGGCCGCCCTCGCGATCCTCGAAGGCCAGCGACCAGTTCGGCTTGACCAGCCCGTGCGCGGAATTGCTGTACAGCGGCACGTTGCGGATCACCCCGGACTCGCTCTCGCGGCCCAGCCCGTCCATGGTGTCGAACCAGCGCGTGCCGTGACGGTCGTGGACCAGCATGCCCAGCACGCTGTCGCCGGGCATGTTGCGCCAGTACGGCTCCACCACGCTGGCGTCGGCGCGCAGCAGGCGCACCCCGCCCAGGGTGGAAACCCACAGCGTATCGTCGCGCTCGGGCGTCAGCCCCTGCACTTCAGGCCGCGGCAGCGCGTCGGCGGCGACGCGCCGGAAATCGTGGCCGGTCCAGCGCGCCAGGCCGCCGCGGGTGCCCACCCACAGGGTGCCGTCCGGCGTGGTCGCCAGATGGGTGACGCTGGCCGAAGGCAGGCTGCGCGCGTCGCCGGGGATCGGCATGAAGCGGCGCAGGCGGCCGTCCGGCTGCAACCGATGCAGGCCGCCGGCGGAGGTCCCGAACCAGACGCTGCCGTCCGGCGTGGACGCGATGGACCACACGGTGGTGGAGCCGATCTGCGGATAGGTGCTGCGATCGTAGTAGCGGAACTGCCGGCGATCGGCCGAGAGCATGCCCAGGCCGGCGCCGTCGGTCCCGAACCAGACCCGGTTCTGCGCATCGACGTGCACCGACCAGATCTTGTTGTGGTGCAGGCCGTCCTCGATCCGCCAGATGCGGTAGCCGCGTCCGTCGAAGCGCGCCAGGCCGTCGCTGCTGGCCAGCCACAGGTAGCCGAGCTTGTCCTCGGCGAAGCCATTGATGCTGTTGGACGGCAAGCCGTCGGCCACGGTCAGTTGGCGCGGCTGCGGCGTCGGCGGCACTGCCGCGCCGGCGACCGCGGACCACGCCAGCAGCAGCCATCCCAAGATCCGTCTCGACCGCATCGCCTTTGTCTCCCCGACAGGCATCCGTCCCGCGCCACCGACGCCATCGTCGGCGATAAGCGCCGGCGCTGGCAACCGCGTCCCGCATCGACTCAGAGCGGCGGTGGCGCCCCGTCCAGCACCGCGTCGATGGCCCCTTCCAGCATCTGCCCGGTGACCGGCTTGCGCACGAACCCGGCGAATCCGGCGGCGCGCGCGGCGGCCTCGGCCTCGCCGTCGGAGCGCGCGGTCACCGCCAGCAGCGGGAAGCCATGGCCCAGCGCACGCAACTGCCGCGCCAGCGCCAGGCCGTCGAGCGCCGGCAGATCCAGGTCGAGCAGGCCGATGTCGAAGCTGCCCTGGCTGGCTTCGGTCAGCGCCTCCAGGCCGTGCGCGGCCCAGGTCACCTGATGGCCGCGGCCGCGCAGCAATTCGATCATCACCTGGGCCACGGTCGGTTCGTCCTCGACCAGCAGGATGCGCAGCGCGGTGCGCGCGCGCGGTGCCGGCACCGGGACCGCCGCCGGTTCCTGCGCCGGACGCCAGCGCAGCGGCAGGCCCACGCGAAAGCGCGCGCCATGCCCCAGCCGGCTCTCGACCTGGATGCGCCCGCCCATCGCCATCGCCAGTTCCTGGCTGATCGCCAGGCCCAGGCCGCTGCCGCCCTGGCGCACCGCGGTGCGCGGGCCGTCGCCTTGTTCGAAGCGCTGGAACAGCCGCGCCTGCTGCTCGCTGCCGATGCCCGGGCCGGTATCGGCCACCTCGATGCACAACCCCTGGCCGTCCTGCCCCGGCGCCACCTTCAGCGCCACCGAGCCGCTGCTGGTGAACTTGATCGCGTTGCCGAGCAGGTTCAGCAGGATCTGCCGCACCCGCAGCGCATCGCCTTCCACCGTGGTCGCGCCGGGCATGCCGTCGTGCAGATCGAAGCGCAGCCCGCGCGCCTGCGCCAGCGGCGCCATCAGGTTGACCACTTCGGCGATCAGCGCCTGCAGCGCGAACGGCTGCGACTCCAGGCGCAGGCGCCCGGCCTCGATCCGCGCCAGGTCCAGCGCATCGTTGACCAGGTGCAGCAGGTGGGTGCCGGCGCGGCGGATCGACTCGGTGTACCCGCGCTGCTTCGGATCCAGCGGCGTGGCCAGCAGCAGTTCGCTCATGCCCAGCACCCCGGTCAGCGGCGTGCGCACCTCGTGGCCGAGCGTGGCCAGGAAGCGGGTCTTGGCCAGCGAGGCCTGCTCGGCCAGTTCCTGCTTGTGCAGGGCCAGTTCCCAGGCGTGCTGGCGGCCCAGGCGGCGCCGGTAGGCGCGCAGCGACATCAGCAGCAGCAGGCCGGCCGCGGCGAGCAGCCCGACGATGCCCCAGACGCTGCGCCACCACGGCGGCTGCACCCGGAACGGCAGGCGCAGCGTCGGCGACCAGGCGCCGTTGCGGGTGCGCGCCTGGATCTCCAGCACCTGCGCGCCATCGGGCAGTTGCGGCAGGGTGCGTTCGCCGCTGGCGCCGGTGCTGACCCAGTCGCGGTCGTAACCCGGCAGGCGGAACCGGTAGACGATGTGTTCCGGATCGATGTAGGACAGCAGCCGCACCGCCACGCGCAGGTCGCGGTCGTCCGAGCGCAGGGTGAAGTCGCCGCGCGTCGGCAGCGTCAGCAGCTGCGGACCGCGCCGCACCTGCACGCTCTCCATGCTCAGCGCCAGCGGCACCGGCACCGGATCCGGCTGCTGCGTGTCCAGCAGCGCCACGCTGCCGTCCGCGGCGGCCGCCACCAGCACGCCGTCGGCAGTCATCAGCAGGCCGCGTCGCACCAGTTCCTGACTGCCGAGCCCGTCGCGGGTGCCGAACGCGCGCACCGCCGGCGTGCGCCGCGGATCGACCCGGAACAGGCCACGGCGCATGCCCAGCCAGGCGCGCCCCTGCGAATCGGCGACCAGCGCGCTGGACTCGGTGGCCGGCAGCCCGTCGGCCACCGCGTAGCGCTGGCTGCGCTGCCAGTGCGCGCCGGTGCGCCGCCACAGTTCCAGCCCGGACAGCCGGTGCACCCACAGCGTGCGCGCGTCGGCGAAGGCGAACGACTGCACCTTCTCGCCGGCCAGCTCCGGCGGCGTGCGGAACTGCCCGGCCGCGCCGTCCCAGTGCTGGAACTGTTCGGCGGCGACCCACGGCGTGCCGTCCGGCGCCATCGCGAACGCCGCGATGTCGGTGCCGGCCAGGCCGTGCTGGCCGCCGGGGAGGTTCTGCAGCACATGGCCGTCGCCATCGCGCACCTGCACGCCGTAGCCCGGCGCGGCGATCCACAGCCGCTGGCGTGCGTCCAGTTGCAGCCAGGCCAGCATGCCGTCCGGGATCGGATCGGCCTCGCCGGCGGCGCGGGTCCAGCGCTGCAGGCGGCCGCCGTCCAGCGGGCCACGCAACAGCACGCTGCTGCCGCCGATCCACAACGCGCCGCGCGGGTCGTCCAGCACCGACAGCGTGCGTCCGCTGGGCGCGCCGTTGGACCAGTGCGGCGCGCTCAGCGCACCGCTGGTGGTATCGAGGCGGAACACGCTGGCGCCGGCGCCGAGCAGCCACACGCCGCCGGCGCGCGCCGGCGCCAGGCCGACGTACTGGTCGGCGGGCAGGCCTTGCGCGGTGCCCAGCACCGCGAGGCGGCGCCAGTCCGGACGCAGGTAGCCCAGGCCGCGCGTCGGCAGCGGCACCCACAGGCCGCCCTCGCGGTCGCGCAGCACGGTCTCCACCACGCTGGCGCCGGACACCGCCGCGCCGCCGGTGTCCACCCGCCGCGCTGGCCCATCGGCCGGCTTGTGCCACAGGCCTTCGCCGTTGCCGAGCCAGTAGCCGCCGGCGCCGTCCTCGGCGATCGCGTTGGCCGCGCGATGCAGCGCACCGATCCAGTCCGCACGCAACCAGCGCCCGGCACGATCGCGCCGGAACAGGCCGGTGTTGCCGCTGAACCACAGGCCATCGCTGAGCCGGGTGATCGACATGATCACCTGCTCCTCCTGCGGCATGCCGTCGTCGATGCGGTAGGCGCTGGCGTGGCGGCCGTCGTAGCGCACCAGGCCCTTGAAGGTGCCCACCCACAGCACCCCGGCATCGTCGAAGGCCAGGGTCAGCACGGCGCTGTCGAGCAGCGCGTCCACCGCCGGATCGCCGGCGCGGATGCGCTGCACGCGGCCGTCGCCGCCCAGTCGGTACAGGCCGCCGCGGTAGGTGCCGAAGTACACCGCGTCGCCGCGGCTGGCGATGGCGAACACGTCGTCGCTGCGCATCGCCGGCTGCGTGGCCATGTTGAAGTGGCGGAAGCCGCGCCGGTCCGCGCCGAGCATGCTCAGGCCGCCGCCCTCGCAGGCCACCCAGATGCGGTCGCGCGCATCGATGTGCAGGTCCTGCACGTAGTTGCAGCGCAACGAGGCGGGATCGGCCGGATCGTGGCGCCAGACCCGGAACTCGCGCCCGTCGTAGCGGGCCAGGCCGTCGCCGCTGGCAATCCACAGATAGCCGTCGCGGTCCAGCTGCAACCTGGAGATATCGCTGGACGGCAGCCCCTGCTCGCCGGAGAACACCCGGAAGCGCGGCAGTTCCGGCACCCCGGCGCTGGCATCGGCGCACACGGCGGCCAGCGCCAACAGGCAGGCCAACCCCCAGCAGCGCCACCGGCGTGGGGGATGCGGGATGGGCATGGACATCGGCTCCGGCAAAGGACGTCGGCGGATGAACACCGGCGCACTGCCGGGGCCGGACGCGCGGCGCGCCCGCTCCGTGTGCCGCTCGCCGCGGCAGCGTTCTTATACCCCGCGGCCGCGGAAAAATCACACCTGCCACCGCGCGCAACGAACCGTTACGCGCCGCAGGTACGCAGCCGGCCCGGACTGTGACTAGAATCCGGCGACCTCCCAGCGCGGCCCCGCTCCATGTTCAGACCCTCTCTCGTGGCCCTCCTGCTGGCCTTGCCGGGCGCCGCCCTGGCCGCGCCGGCGCAGTACGCGCTGGACCCGGTGCACACACGGGTGCTGTTCGCGATCGAGCACGCCGGATTCTCCAAGGCGCTGGGCACCGTGTCCGGCAGCACCGGCACCCTGGTGTTCGACCCGGACGACTGGCGCAGCGCACGGCTGCAGGCGCGGGTGCCGTTGCAGCGGCTGGACCTGGGCGACGAGAAGTGGAACCGCGCCGCGCTGGCGCACAACCTGCTCGACGGCGAGCACTACCCGGAAGCGCAGTTCGTCTCCACCCGCGTCGAGCCGATCGACGCGCAGCACGCCAAGGTGATCGGGCAGCTGACGCTGCACGGCGTCACCCGCGAGGTGACCCTGGACGTGACCCTGAACGCAGTGAAGCGTCATCCGCTGCCGCCGTTCCGTCGCACCGCCGGCTTCTCCGCCACCACCACGCTGCAGCGCGCCGACTTCGGCATCAGTTCCTGGCCGTCGGTGATCGGCGGCACGGTGGAGCTGCGCATCGAGGCCGAGGCCACCCGCGAGGGCGCCGCCAAGGCCGAACCGGATCCGGCCCCGGGCACCCCGCCTGCCGCTCCCACCGACACCCCCACCGCGCCGGCGGCGCGGGACGGCACGCCATGAGCGCCCGCAACACGCCCGACCGCTGGGGCAGCGTCAGCCAGACCCTGCACTGGCTGATCGCCGCCCTGATCCTGCTGCTCGGCGTGGTCGGCCTGAGCATGGGCGAACTGCCGAAGACGCCCAAGTATTTCTGGGTCTACACCGCGCACAAGTCGCTGGGCCTGACCGTGCTGGCGCTGGTGATCGTGCGGCTGGGCTGGCGCCTGTACGCCGGCGCGCCCAAGCCGGTGCCCGGCACCCCCGGCTGGCAGGAACGCATCGCCGACGCCACCCATGCACTGCTGTACGTGATGATCTTCGCCATCCCGCTGTCCGGCTGGCTGTACGACTCCGCCAGCGGCCTGCGCCCGTTCCGCTGGTTCGGCCTGGTCGCGGTGCCCAAGCTCAGCGCCCCGAACGAGCACCTGCGCGATCTGTCGCACACCGTGCACGAATGGGGCTTCTGGCTGCTGATCGCGGTGGTCCTGGCGCATGCCGGCGCGGCCTTCTACCACCACCTGTTCCAACGCGATGCCACCCTGGCGCGGATGTTGCCGCGCGGCTGGCTCACCCCCAAGTCCTGAGGAGCTGTTTCGATGTCGACCCGTTTCGCGTCCCCCGCCGCCGTCGCCGCCAGTCTGGTGGCCCTGCTCGCCGCTGCCCCCGCGGTGCAGGCCGCGGACTATGTGCAGGCCCCCGGCTCCACCCTGGTGTTCGCCAGCAAGTACGACGGCGAAGTGTTCACCGGCCAGTTCCCCGGGTTCGACACCAAGCTCAGCTTCGACCCGGCCAACCTGGCCGGCGCCAAGCTCGACGTCACCATCCCCCTGGCCGGCGCCAAGAGCGGCAACAACGACCGCGACTCCACCCTGCAGGGCGCGGATTTCTTCGACGTGGCCAAGTTCGCCACCGCGCACTACCGCGCCGACAAGTTCCGCGCGCTGGGCAACAATCAGTTCGCCGCCGACGGCACCCTGGAACTGCGCGGCGTGTCCAAGCCGGTGACCCTGACCTTCACCTGGACCCCGGGCGCGCAGCCGGTGCTGGCCGGCAAGGCCACGGTCAAGCGCCTGGACTTCGGCGTGGGCGGCGGCGACTGGGCCGACACCAAGACCATTCCCAACGAAACCGCGATCAGCACCAAGGTGGTGTTCAAGGCGAAGTGATTCGCCACAGGCCGCGGGCGCGCGGCCGCTGAGCGGCGGATTTCCTCGTCGGGTCCGCCGCTTTTTTTATGCGCGGCTCACGCGCATTCGGCCGACGCCGCCAGCCAGGCGCGCACGCCGGCAACATCGAACGGCCAGTCCAGCTCGCGCCCGTCCGCAGCGCGCAGCACCGGCACGCGCACCCCGTAGCGCGCCTCCAGCGTCGCGTCGTCGTCGATGAACACGCTGTCCGGCTCGGCCACGCGCGCCTGCGCCAGCACCTGCAGAGCCTGGTCGCACAGATGGCAGTCGTCGCGCTGGTACAGGGTCAGGGACATGCTCGCGTCCTATGCTGCGCTGCGGACCTGGGCCGCGCGCCGGAAGCATAGAATAGACGGTCTTTCGCCCACCCCCTCGGCACGCGCATGGCTGTCAGCACCTTCGACCTGTTCAAGATCGGCATCGGGCCGAGTTCCTCGCATACTGTGGGGCCGATGCGCGCCGCCGAGCGCTTCGTGCACCGCTGGCTGTTCGACCAGGGCCGCCTGCAGGACGTGGTGCGCCTGCGCGCCGAAGTGTTCGGCTCGCTGGCCCTGACCGGGCGCGGCCACGGCACCGACAAGGCGGTGCTGCTGGGCCTGGAAGGCCAGCGCCCGAACCTGATCGATCCGGACATCATCCCCGGTGCGCTGGAGCGCATTCGCAGCAGCAAGCGCATCAACCTGCTCGGCCGGCACGAGATCGCCTTCGACGAGAAGCGCGACCTGGCGATGAACAAGCGGCAGAAGCTGCCTTACCACACCAACGGCATGCGCTTCACCGCCTATGCCGCCAACGACGAAGTCATCGCCACGCGCGACTACTACTCGGTCGGCGGCGGGTTCGTGGTCAACCAGGACGACGCCGCCGACGACCGCATCGTCGCCGACGAGACGCCGCTGCCCTACCCGTTCAAGAGCGGCGACGAGCTGTTGGCGCAGGCCGCGCGCAGCGGCCTGAGCATCGCCGCGCTGATGTTCGAGAACGAGAAGTGCTGGCGCAGCGAGGACGAGATCCGCGCCGGCCTGCGCGAGATCTGGGGCGCGATGCAGGCCTGCGTGACCCGCGGCATCCGCGAGGAAGGCACCCTGCCCGGCGGCCTGCACGTGTCGCGGCGCGCGCCGGCGCTGTACCGCGAGCTGTCGTCCAAGCCGGAAGCGGCGATGCGCGATCCGCTGACCACGCTGGACTGGGTCAACCTGTACGCGCTGGCGGTCAACGAAGAGAACGCCGCCGGCGGTCGTGTGGTCACCGCGCCCACCAACGGCGCGGCCGGGATCATCCCGGCGGTGCTGCACTACTTCGACCGGTTCTGCCCCGGCGCCGACGAGCAGCGCGTGTTCGACTTCCTGCTCACCGCCGCGGCGATCGGCATCCTGTACAAGGAAAACGCCTCCATCTCCGGCGCCGAGGTCGGCTGCCAGGGCGAGGTCGGCGTGGCCTGCTCGATGGCCGCCGGCGGCCTGGTCGCCGCGCTCGGCGGCAAGCCGGGGCAGATCGAGAACGCCGCCGAGATCGGCATGGAGCACAACCTCGGCCTGACCTGCGACCCGATCGGCGGCCTGGTGCAGATCCCGTGCATCGAGCGCAACGCGATGGGCGCGGTCAAGGCGATCAACGCCAGCCGCATGGCCATGCGCGGCGACGGCAAGCACAAGGTGTCGCTGGACAAGGTGATCCGCACCATGCGCGACACCGGCCGCGACATGCAGGACAAGTACAAGGAAACCAGCCGCGGCGGGCTGGCGGTGAACGTCATCGAGTGCTGAGCCAGCCCGATGGACGCTGGCCCAGGTGATCACCGGCGTCCTCGCTGCCGCGCGCATCAAGATCCGCGCGGCGATGCCGCTAACGACAGAGACGTCGGCCGATCCGGCATGGGCATGCGCTTGCGGTTTCCACACGCCTCCTGGCGCCTGCTGGCGCTACAGCTGGCCATGCTCTCGACAGCGTGGAGCGCATGCGTGCCGCAGGCGTGGGCACTGCAGCCGGACAAGCAATTCCATCACTACGAGCGCGAAGGCTGGGGGCTGGACCAGGGCCTGCCGCAGCTGAGCTTGCAGGCGTTCGCCCAGGACCGTCAGGGCTATCTGTGGATCGGCACGATGGGCGGGCTGACCCGCTTCGACGGCGTGCGCATGATCTCGTTCAACGAGGGCGCGCCGGCGCATCTGCCCGGCAACCTGATCAAGGCGCTGCACGTGGACGCCGCCGGCACGCTGTGGATCGGCACCTACCGCGGCCTGTCGCGCTACCGCGACGGACGCTTCACCACGCTGCTGCCGCAGGACCCGCAGGCGCCGTTGCTCAATATCGAGGCGATCGCGACCGACGCGCACGGCAGCGTGCTGGTCGCGGCGCAGGATGGCGTCTACGCGGTGCAGGGCGATCGCCTGCAGCTGCGCCACCGCATCGCCGGCGGCGCCTACACGCTGCTGCCGCGCGCCGACGCGCTGTGGGTGGGCACGCGTGGCGCGGTGCTGCGCTTCGTCGCCGGCCAGGACGCGCCGGAGTCGCTGGCACTGCCGCAGGAGGCCGGCGCGACGCCGGTGCAGCATCTGCTGGAGGCGCAAGGCACGCTCTGGGCCGGCACCCGCGACGGCCTGCTGTTGCGCCGCGACGGGCGCTGGCAATGGCTGCCCGATACCGCCGCGACGAGCCGGCGCGCGGTGCAGGCCCTGTTCGAGGACAGCGACCACAATCTGTGGGTGGGACAACCCGGCGCGCTGCTGCGCGTGCGCGATGGCGCCATCGTTGAACGCACCCCGGAAAACAAGCCGAACGTCGGCGTCAACGCCATCTTCGAGGACCGCGAGCGCAACCTGTGGCTGGGCAGCAGTTGGAACGGCGCAACCCGGCTGTGGAACGGCTGGACCCGGCGCTACAGCACCCACGAGGGCCTGGACGACGCGCTGGTGTGGACCCTGGCGCGCGATCCGGACGGATCGCTGTGGGTCGGCACCGACAGCGGCCTGTCGCAGCTGCGCGATGGCCGCTACCAGCCGCGCCTGAATCTGGCGCAGTTGCACAACCAGGCGCCCTACACCTTGCTGGCCGAACCCGGTCAGCTGTGGATCGGCACCCGCCATGGCGCCGCCCTGTACCGTGACGGCCGGCTCAGCCAGCCGGACTGGCTGGCGCCGCTGCACGACCTGCAGATCAGCGGCATCGCCCGCGACCGCGCGCAGCGACTGTGGTTCGCCAGCGACGACGGCCTGTTCCGCGCCGACGGCACGCGGCTGCGCCGCTACGGCACGGCCGAGGGTCTGCGCGATCCGCGCATCCGCCTGATCCACGAGACCCGCGACGGGCGCCTGCTGGTCGGCGCGCAGTCGGGCCTGTACGCGCTGCGCGACGAGCGTCTGGTCGCGCTGGCGCCGGCGGGCTCGGCGCTGGCCAGCGCCGATGTCACCGCGATCCACGAGCTGCCCGGCGGGCAATGGCTGGTCGGCACCCTCAACGAGCAGTTGTGGCTGTTCGACGGCGCGCACTGGTACGCGTTCGGGGAACAGGACGGGCTGCCGGCGAACGCCGCGTTCTTCATCGCCGACGACGGCCGCGGCGCGATCTGGGTGGCCGGCCTGCGCGGTGTCTACCGCGTGCGCCTGGCCGACCTGCTGCGCCATGCGGCGTCGCCACAGGCGCCGCTGAACGCCGAACTGATGCTCACCGAGCGCGCGCAGCGCCATGGCGGCGTGCAGGGCATGTGCTGCAACGGCGCCGGCAACGGCAAGGGCTTCATCGAGCACGGCGCGCTGTGGCTGCCCAGCCGCGACGGCGTGGTCGCGCTCGACACCGCCGGCATCGTCAAGAATCCGGTGGCGCCGCAGCCGGTGGTGGAGCGGGTGCGTGCGCTGGGCCAGTGGCTGACGCCGCAGGCGCTGCCCGCACCGCTGCCGGAAGGCGCGCGCGACCTCGACTTCGAGTTCACCGCCGCCTCGTTCCAGGCGCCGCAGAACGTCGAGCTGCGCTACCGCCTGCTCGGCTACGACCGCGGCTGGCGCACCCTCGACGACATCCGCCAGCGCACGGTCAGCTACACCAACCTGCCCGGCGGCGACTACGTCTTCGAAGTCACCGGCAGCAACAACGCCGGCGTGTGGGCGGCCGCGCCGGCGCGGCTGCCGCTGCGGATCGCGTTGCGCTTCCAGGAGACGCCGTTCTACAGGCTGCTGCTGACGCTGGGCGCGTTCGCCCTGCTGCTGTGCGCGGTGGCCCTGGCGCGGCTGCACAACCGGCGCCAGCGCGACATCCTCGAACGCCAGGTGCGCGAGCGTACCCAGGCATTGCAGGCGGCCAACCAGCGCCTGCAGGAGGCCAGCTTCACCGACGAACTGACCCAGTTGCGCAACCGCCGCTACCTGTCGCTGCACATCCCCAGCGACATCGCGCTGTACCGGCGCATGGCCGCCAACGACGAGGACATGCTGTCCTCGGGCATGCTGTTCGCGCTGATCGACATCGACCACTTCAAGTCGATCAACGACAGCGGCGGCCACCACACCGGCGACGCGGTGCTGCAGCAGATGGCGCAGTTGCTGGTGCGGCTGACCCGCGAAAGCGACTACGTGGTGCGCTGGGGCGGCGAGGAGTTCCTGCTGGTGCTGCGTTCGGCGCCGCGCGAGAACCTCACCATGGCCGCCGAACGGCTGTGCCGCTCGGTCGCCGCGCACCCCTTCGTGCTCGACCACGGCCGCCAGGGCCGGGTCACCTGCTCGATCGGGCTGGCGGAATTCCCGTTCGTGCACGACCCCGACAACCTGCTCGGCTGGGAACAACTGCTGGTACTGGCGGACCGTGCGCTGTACCAGGCCAAGGCCAAGGGCCGCAACGGCTGGGCGGCGTACCGGCCGGTGCTCGGTGCGCAGGCCGAACAGGTGCTGGCAGCGCTGCAGGAACCGCTGGCGCGGATGCAGCACCACGCCTGCCTGACCCTGGTGCACAACGGCGGCAGCCTGCCGCCCGTGTAACGCGTTGACGCCTGGCAAGCGCAGGCCGGGCTAAGGTCGTGGTCCATCACGCCTGTCGCCCTGCTCCCATGCGCCACTGCCTGCTGCTCGCCGCCCTCGCCCTGTCGCCGCTCGCCTCCGCCTCCGCCACCGATGCGGCGCCGCGCTACGGCGCGCAACTGGAAGGCTTCGCCTATCCCTATCCGGTGCACTGGTACCGCTTCGACTCGCAGCGCCAGCCGCTGCAGATGGCGTACATGGATGTGGCCCCGACCGGCACGCCGAACGGCCGCACCGTGGTGCTGCTGCACGGCAAGAACTTCTGCGCGGCGACCTGGGAATCGACCATCGCCGCGCTGGTGGCACAGGGCTACCGGGTGCTGGCGCCGGACCAGATCGGCTTCTGCAAGTCGAGCAAGCCGCAGGCCTACCAGTTCAGCTTCGCGCAACTGGCGGCCAATACCCATGCGTTGCTGCAACAGGCCGGCGTGACCCGCGCCGCGATCGTCGGCCATTCGATGGGCGGCATGCTCGCCGCGCACTACGCACTGCAGTACCCGCAGGACGTGAGCCAGCTACTGCTGGTCAACCCGATCGGGCTGGAGGACTGGAAGGCCGCCGGCGTGCCGTGGCGCAGCGTCGACGACTGGTACGCCAAGGAGCGCAAGACCGACGCGGCTTCGATCAAGCAGTACCAGCAGACCGTCTACTACGGCGGACAGTGGAAGCCCGAGTACGACCGCTGGGTGAGCATGCAGGCCGGCCTGTACGCCGGCCCCGGCGGCGACCGCGTGGCCTGGAACCAGGCGCTGACCTCGGACATGGTGTTCAACCAGCCGGTGGTGCAGCGCTTCCCGCAACTGCGCGTGCCGACCACCCTGTTCATCGGCCAGCGCGACCGGACCGCGATCGGCAAGGACCTGGCGCCACCGGCGCTGGCGGCGACCCTGGGCGACCACCCGGCTTTGGGCAAGCGCGCGGCTGCGGCGATTCCCGGCGCGCGCCTGGTCGCCTTCGACGACCTCGGCCATTCGCCGCAGGTGGAAGCGCCGCAACGCTTCAATGCGGCCTTGCTGGAGGCGCTGGACACGGCGCCCTGAGCGCACGCGCCCGCAACAGGTCCGGTGACTGATCCTGCACGGCGGCGCGAACGCGTCTTGCCGAGAATCTCTCGGGTCGTCGCGGCGCCACCGC
Source organism: uncultured Xanthomonas sp. (assembly GCF_964278005.1). Classification (NCBI taxonomy): domain Bacteria; kingdom Pseudomonadati; phylum Pseudomonadota; class Gammaproteobacteria; order Lysobacterales; family Lysobacteraceae; genus Xanthomonas; species uncultured Xanthomonas sp. The sequence goes on along the minus strand of NZ_CAXYKF010000014.1, from coordinate 2,429 downwards.
GGCAGCACCAACAAGCAGCGCGCGCTGCACGTATCCGCTCGGCGGTGTGCCTCCCGCCCTGCACCACGCACGCTTCGGTGCACTCGACACACCCGCACTGCACCGCAGCATCGAACAATCATGAAAACGTTGTCATCGCAGCAATCCTGGATCTGTCTCGCATTCGTCGGATTTGTCGGTTGACAACGTTGTCTTCTTGTTCGGACCCTGCGCGTGCCCGGTCCGCGTGCGAGTCAAACGACGTCGGCGCCACGCGTCTCCAAGCCCCCGGGTGATCGGACTCAAGGAACCAGATAGCGGCTCACCGCCGCTCCTCAGTCGCGCTACCTACCGCATCGGAGGCGTCACCATGAACACGAAATCCGCCGGATCGTGGTTGCTGTTCTGTTGTCTCGTCCTGGCCGGCCTCGTGCCCGGCCAGACCTGGGCCGCCGCGTGCAGCGGCGTCGCCGCCTGGAACCCTGCCACCATCTACGCCGCCGGCGACACCCTGACCTACGCCGGCCACCTGTACCGCGCCAACGGTCCGATCTGGAACACCGCGCCGACGTACTGCACCAGTTGCGGCTGGTACCAGGACCTGGGCACCTGCGATGGCAGTTCGAGCAACCAGCCACCGAGCGTGACCATGACCGCGCCCACGACCGGCACCCGCTTCGTGGTCGGCACCACCATCACCTTGCAGGCGTCGGCCAGCGATCCGGACGGCAGCGTGGCGCGGGTCGAATTCTTCCGCGGCAGCACCTCGCTGGGCAGCGTCGGCGGCGCGCCGTACACGCTGTCCTGGAGCGGCGCGGCGGCCGGCGACTACAGCCTGACCGCGGTGGCCACCGACAACGCCGGCGCCCGCACCACCTCGGCCGCGGTCGCGATCAGCATCGCGGCACCGTCGACCGACACGACCGCCCCAAGCGTGCCGACCGGCCTGGCCGCCGCCACGCGCGCCAGCAACGCCATCACCCTGACCTGGAATGCCGCCTCCGACAACGCCGGCGGCAGCGGCCTGGCCGGCTACGACATCCTCCGCGACGGCAATCGCGTGGGCACCTCCAGCACCACCGGCTACACCGACTCGGCGCTGATCGCCGACACCGCGTACGCCTACGCGGTCCGTGCCCGCGACAACGCCGGCAACGTCTCGGCCAGCAGCGCCACGCTGAGCGTGCGCACCCTGCCCGCCAGCGCCGGCGGCGGCAAGCGCGTGATCGGCTACTTCACCCAGTGGGGCATCTACGGCCGCAACTACCAGGTGCGCGACATTCAGACCAGCGGCGCCGCCGGCTACCTGACCCACATCAACTACGCCTTCGGCAATGTCCGCAACAACCGCTGCGAAGTCGGCGTCACCCAACCCTCCGACAGCAGCACCGGCGCCGGCGGCGATGCCTTCGCCGACTACACCAAGGCGTTCTCCGCCGCGCAAAGCGTGGACGGCGTGGGCGATACCTGGGACCAACCGCTGCGCGGCAACTGGAACCAGTTGAAGAAGCTCAAGGCCGCACACCCGGGGCTGAAGGTGCTGATTTCGCTGGGCGGCTGGACCTGGTCGCGCGGCTTCTCCAGCGCCGCGCGCGCCGAGAACCGCCAGGCCTTCGTCGCCTCGTGCATCGACGCCTACATCCGCGGCAACCTGCCGGTCACCGACGGCGCCGGCGGCGCAGCGGCCGCGGCCGGCGTGTTCGACGGCATCGACATCGACTGGGAATACCCGGTGGCGTGCGGCATCGCCTGCGGCAGCGCCGAGGACCGGCAGAACTTCACCGCGTTGCTGGCCGAGTTCCGCCGCCAGCTCGACCAGGTGCGGCCGGGGCTGCTGCTGACTGTGGCGGTCGGCGCCGGCATCGACAAGATCCGGGTCACCGACCCGAACCTGTACGCGCAGTACCTGGACTACCTCAACGTGATGACCTACGACTTCCACGGCGCCTGGGATCCGCAGACCAATCACCACTCCGCGCTGTTCGAGTCGTCGGCCGATCCGTCCAGCGGCGACCAGCGTTACTACAACAGCAACGACGCCATCCAGGCCTTCCTCGATCGTGGCGTGCCCGCCACCAAGCTCAACCTCGGCATCGGCTTCTACGGGCGCGGCTGGACCAACGTGCCCAACGTCAACCACGGCCTGTACCAGAGCGGCAGCGCCGCACCGGGTACCTACGAGGCGGGCATCGAGGACTACAAGGTGCTGCGCGGCCGCGCCGGCACCAGCTATGTCGACGCGCAGGCGCATGCGCACTGGAAGTACGACGGCAGCACCTTCTGGAGCTACGACAACCCGGCGCTGGTCACCGAGAAGATGAACTACGTCAAGACCCAGGGCCTGGGCGGCGCGTTCTTCTGGGAATTCAGCGGCGACTACCAGGGCGAGTTGCTGAAGACCATGGGCCAGGGTCTGCACTGAGCTGCGGCGCGGGCGGCGGGGAACCCGC
>NZ_CAXYKF010000013.1:0-48024 GCF_964278005.1 uncultured Xanthomonas sp. | reverse complement strand
TGCTTGACCAGCCTTCGGCTGTGGTAAAGCGCTTCTTTTGGTTACTTTTCTTTGCATAAGCAAAGAAGTGCTTCTCAGCAGCCGAAGGCTGATCAAAGTAACTCGCCGCAAGGCGAAAGCCGTTGCTATTGCTATTGCTATTGCTATTGCTGTTGCTGCTTGATTTACGCGTCGGACAAGCACACCCGCACGAGTGAGCTTTGGCGGCGATGAGCTCTATCGGTAAAGCCCTTCGCGGCTAAAGCCGCTCCTACATTGCCGCTAGGGGAGTGCTGCCACCACTACCCACGCCTGCCCGCCGCATGCCCCTGCGCCAACTGCCACAGGTGGCGCACGATCGGCATCGCCTGCGCGGTGGCCGGCAGCGCGGCCAAGGCCAGTCGCGCCATCGGCACGCGGCCTTCGATGTCCAGGTAGCGCACGCCGGGCAACTGTACCTGCGCGGTCGAGGCGGGGACGACCGACACACCCAGTTCGGCGGCCACCAGGTTGACGATGGACGACATCTGCGGCGCTTCCTGTTCGATCTTCAGTTCGAAGCCGGCCTGGCGGCAGGCATCGAGGATCTCGTCGTAGAGGCTGGTGCCGAAGCTGCGCGGGAACAGGATGAACGGTTCGCCGGCCAACGCCGACAGCGGCGCGCGGTGGCGTCTGGCCAGGCGATGCGCCGCCGGGACGGCGATCTTCATCGGCTCGTCGGGCAGCTTGAGCAACTGCAGTTCCGAGGGCGTGGCCACGCTGTAGCGGATGAAGGCCGCATCCAGCCGCCCCTGCAGCAGCGCGGCGAGCAGGCCGGCGGTGTTGGTCTCCTCCAGCGCCAGCGTCACCGCCGGCCAGCCGCGGCGGAAGCCGCGCACCAGGGTCGGCACGATCGGGTTGAACGCGGCCGAGGCGGTGAAGCCGAGCCGCAGCACGCCGCTCTCGCCGCGTGCGGCGCGGCGCGCGGCATCGCCGGCGCGCTCCAGGTCGGCGAGCACGCGTCGGGCTTCGGTGCGGAAGGCGCGGCCGGCCTCGGTGAGCTCGGCGCCGCGCGGTGTGCGCACGAACAACAGCGTGCCCAGTTCCTCCTCCAGTGCGCGGATCTGCTGGCTCAGCGGCGGTTGCTGGATGCCCAGTTGCGCGGCGGCGCGGGTGAAGTGCCCGGCCTCGGCCACGGCCAGGAAATAGCGCAGGTGGCGCAGTTCCATGTCATATCCAGAGCATATGGAGAGTGGGTCGATCATATATTGGACGCCGGGTGGCGGCAGGCGAATACTGGCCATCCGTCTCCCGCCGCGACCCACACCGTGAACGCCTCCAGCCAATGCCCGCCGGTGCACGCCGTGGACGATGCGCCGCTGTTGCGCATCCGCCTGGCGCTGTTCCTGGCCGGCTTCGCCACCTTCTCGCTGCTGTACAGCGTGCAGCCGCTGCTGCCCGCGTTCGCCCGCGAGTTCGGCCTCAGCGCGGCGGCCAGCTCGCTGCCGCTGTCGCTGGCCACAGGCGGCCTGGCGATCGCGATCTTCTGCGCCGGCGCAGTGTCGGAAACGCTGGGCCGGCGCGGGCTGATGTTCGTGTCGATCGCGTTGGCGGCGCTGCTCAACCTGCTCGCCTCCTACCTGCCGCACTGGGGCGCGCTGGTGGTGGTGCGCGCGTTGTCCGGCATCGCCCTGGGCGGCGTGCCGGCGGTGGCGATGGTGTACCTGGCCGAGGAACTGCCGGCGAGCCGGCTCGGCGCGGCGACCGGGCTGTACGTGGCCGGCAATGCGTTCGGCGGCATGGTCGGTCGCATCGGCATGAGCATGCTCACCGACCACTTCGACTGGCGCGTTGCGCTGGCCACGCTGAGCGCGGTGGATCTGCTGGCTGCGGTCGGCTTCGTGTGGCTGCTGCCGCCGTCGCGGCACTTCGTGCGCCGCCAGGGAGTGAACCTGCGCTTCCACCTGCGCGCCTGGGGCGGGCATCTGCGCGATCGCCACCTGCCGTGGCTGTTCGCGATCCCGTTCCTGGCGATGGGCGTGTTCGTCAGCGTCTACAACTACGCTGGCTTCCGCCTGGGCGGGCCGGAATTCGGGCTGAGCCAGAGCCAGCTTGGCATGATCTTCAGCGCCTACGTGTTCGGCATCGTGTCGTCCTCGGTCGCCGGCGCCGCCTCGGACCGGTTCGGTCGCGGCCCGGTGGTGCTGGCCGGCATCGCCACCGCGGCGCTGGGCGTGGCGCTGACCCTGGCGCATGCGCTGGTGCCCGTCATCGCCGGCATCGTGCTCCTGACCATCGGCTTCTTCGTCGCGCATTCGGCGGCCAGCGCCTGGGTCGGGCGCCTGGGCGGGCAGTTCAAGGGCCATGCCGCCTCGCTGTACCTGCTGGCGTACTACGCCGGTGCCAGCGTGATCGGCTCGCTCAGCGGTGCGGCGTGGCAGCACGGCGGCTGGAACGCACTGGTCGCCTGCTGCCTGGTGTTGCTGGGCATCGGCCTGGTCGCCGCGCAGGTGCTGCGCCGCGGCGCCGACGACAGCCGCCCCTACGGCCGCTTCGGGCCGCATCCGCCGCGCGGCGAGTGAGCCGCCCTCCAACGAGCATTCCGCAATGCAGATCGACCATCTCGACCATCTGGTCCTCACCGTCGCCGACATCGAGGCGACCTGCGCGTTCTATGCGCGGGTGCTGGGCATGCGCGTGGTGACCTTCGGCGAAGGCCGCAAGGCGCTGGCGTTCGGCGAGCAGAAGATCAACCTTCATCGGCATGGCCACGCGTTCGACCCGAAGGCGCGGGTGCCTACGCCGGGCTCGGCCGATCTGTGCTTTCTCACCGCCACGCCGCTGGCGCAGGTGGCCGAGGAACTGCGCGCTGCCGCCGTGCCGATCGAGGACGGGCCGGTGCAACGCACCGGCGCCCGCGGACCGATCCTGTCGCTGTACTTCCGCGATCCGGACGGCAACCTGATCGAGGTCGCCAACCCGTCGTGAACAGGGGCGCCGCCGCGGCGGCGCCCGTGGCGTTCGCTCACTCCGTGTAGCTCACCGACAGGGTCACGTTGGCGTAGCCGCCGCTGCCGCCGACCAGGCGGAAGAAGTAGCTGCCGGTCGCCGGCAGCGCCATCTGCACGTTCTGCGTGGTGCCGTTGCGCACCGAGCTGTAGTCGGCATCGCTGCCGTCGGCGCTGGGTGCGCGCACCGCACGTACGTACAGCCGCAGCTGGCCGCTACCGCCCAGGGTGCGCAGTTGCAGGTTGCGTGCGTTGGCCGGGACATCCAGGCGGTACAGCGGCCCCTGGCGCGTAGCGGCGGACAGCCGGCTCTGCGTGCCGCGCGCGATGGTCGTGGCGGTGGCTTCCTCGCCGCCGCCGCTGGCGCCTGCAGCGCGCGCGACCGCCTTGCCGGCATTGAGGATGCCGGCGCCGATGCGCAGCGTCGGCTTCACCGGGAACACGTTGGAGGTCTGGGTCAGGATGTCGCGCATCTGCGCGGTCGTCGGCACCGGCCGGCCGGCGTTGATCGCCGCGCTGATCGCCAGGGCGACCACGCCGGCCACGTGCGGAGAGGCCATGGACGTGCCCGCGTAGCCGGCGTAGGCCGGCTGGTCCGGACCATGGGTGCCGTTGTTGAGGGTGGACCAGACCAGGCCGGTGCGCACCGATCCCGCACCGCTGGATGCATCGTTGGCGTACACGCCGCCGCCGGGCGCGGACAGGGTGATGGTATTGCCGAAGTTGGAATAGTAGGCGCGACCGCCGGTGATGCCGGTGGCGGCGACGTTGATGACGCCCGGGCAACTGGCCGGCGAATAGCCCCCGGCGTCGGCGTTGTCGTTGCCTGCGGCCACCACCACCACGCTGCCGCGCGCGATGGCACTGGCGATGGCATTGGCGGTGACCGAATCCTGCGCGCAGGCGCCGCCGCCGCCCAGGCTCATGTTGATCACCTCGGCGGGGTTGGCATTGTCGGGCACGCCGTCGACGTGGCCGCCCGAGGCCCACACGATGGCATCGGCGATATCGGCGGTGGTGCCGCCGCAATGGCCGAGCGCGCGGATCGGCAGGATCTTCGCGTCCGGCGCGATCCCGGCCATGCCGATGCCGTTGTTGGTGCGCATGGCGATAGTGCCGGCGACGTGGGTGCCGTGCCAGGAACTGTCGGTCTGTTCCTGCGGTTGCGCACAGCCGCCGTTGGCGACCAGGTACTTGTCGTCGGTGGTCCAGTCGCCGGTGTCCCAGCCGCCCGCGACGCGTCCGTTGCTGGCGCGGCCGGACATCAGCGCATCGCTGATGAAGTCGTAGCCGGCGCTGGCCAGCGAGGTGTCCAGGTCCGGATGCGCGGTGATGCCGGTATCGATCACCGCCACCACCACGCCCTGGCCGGTGCCGTACTGCCAGGCCGGCAACAGATCGATGCCGCCACGGTTGGGATAGCCGGTGGTCTCCGGCGCCAACGTTTCCAGGTGGCCATCGGGCGTGCGCAGGTGCCACTGCACGGCGTAGCCGGGATCGTTCGGTGCGCTTGCCGCGCTGGCCGTGGCCTGCGCGGCGCTGCGTACCGGCTTGAGCACCAGGTTGGGCTCCACGTGCGCGATTGCGGGGTCGGCCTTCAGGCTGGCGATCAGCGTCTGCAACTGCGATGGCGTCAGCGCGCGGCTGGGCCGCACCAGGTCGGCGCCGATGGCGAGGCGACGCACCCGGTTCAAGGCCGGGGCGGTCTGCCGGTAGGTGCTGGTCCAGGTGCTGGCGGTGCTGCGCGCGGCCATGATCTGGTTCAGCGTGGCGCTGGCGGCGCGCGTGTCGCGGACGGCGCTGCTGCCGTCGCGATAGGTCACGATCAGGCCGTCGTAGACGGTGGATTGCCCGGGCGCGGCCTGGGCCAGGACCGAGAAGCGCGGGGCGGTCTGCGCCTGCGCGGTGCCGGCGAGGGCCAGGCCCAGCGACAGGGCGAGCAGGTTGCGGGAAAGCGGGATGGCATGGGTCATGGCGGTGTCTCTGCGAAGATCGACGAAGGCGTGGAAATCAAGGAAGGGCGGCACCTACGGTCGTGTCACCAGCTGAAGCCGGCACCGGCGGACACGCTCTTCTCGCTGCCGGAGAAGGCGCCGCCGAGCGAGACGCTGGCGCGGTTGCCGATCGCGCGCTGGTAGCCCACCGCCAGCGCGCTTTCGCCGCCCTGCGAGCCGACGCCGACGCCGATGCGGTTGGCCCCGGCCAGGCCGGAGGTGTTCACCGCCATGCCGGCATAGGCGGCGCTGACCGCGCCCATCCGGTCGATGCGCCGGTCCAGGTGCTGGAAGCGCTGGTCGGTGTCGGTGCGCAGCTTGGTCAGGTTGTCGTCCCAGCCGGCCATGCGGCTGTCGGTGTAGGCGTTGGCGCTGCTCAGCGTGGCGCTGTCGCCGGCCTGCATCTGCGCGACGTTGACCGCATCGGTGGCCGCGCTGCCGGCGGCGACGTTGCTGATCTGGCGTTCGTTGCCGGCGCTGCCGACCGAGACGGTATTGGCGCGCGTGGCGGAGGAGCCGCGGCCGATCGCCACGGCATTGTTCGCCGAGACCGACGCGCCCTGGCCGACGGAGGTGCCGGAGGCGGCCGTGACCGTGGCGCTTTCGCCGACCGCCACCGCGTTGGTGGCATTGGCGCTGATGCTGGCGTTGGCGCCGACCGCGGTACTGCCGTCGGCGTTGACCTGCGCGTTGCCGCCCAGCGCCGTGTCGTTGGGGCCGTAGGCCAGCGCGTTGGAGCCGATTGCCGTGCCGTTCTGGCCGTTGGCGGTGGCCTGCGCGCCCACTGCCACGGCATTGGTGCCGGCGCCGACGCTGGGGCCGCCAGTGCCGCCGCCGCCCACCGCCACGCCGCCGGCGCCACTGCCGACCCGGGTGTCCAGCGCCGACAGTGCGCCATCCAGCGCCGACAGCGCCGAGCCGACCGTGCCGTAGCTGCGGCCCTGGATCAGGTAGCTGCCGCCGCTGAAGCTGCCATCGCCGCCGACCGCGCTGCCGGCGCCGAGCGCGCTGGCGATGCTGCGCAACTGCAGCACGTTGACCGCGTCGGTGTCGGCGGTGCCCGCGGCGATGTAGGTGAGCTGGCGCAGCGCACCGTCGTTGCCGAAGGCGACCGCATTGTCGCGGTCGGCCATCGAACCGGCGCCGATGGCCACGCTGTTGGCGCCGGTGGCGGCGCTGTTGTAGCCCAGCGCGACGCTGCCCGCGGTCAGTGCGGAGGCGCCGCTGCCGAGCGCGGTGGCGCCGGCGGCATTGGCGCTGGCGATGGCGCCGAAGGCGCTGGCGTCCTGCCCGTCGGCGAAGGAGCTGGCGCCCACCGCCAGCGCATTGGTGCTGGTCGCCAGCGCGGAGGCGCCCAGCGCCATGCTGTAGTCCGCGTCGGCATGGCTGTCGAAGCCCAGCGCGGTGCCGTAGTCGGACAGCGCCCAGGCGCCGGCGCCGATGGTGACCGCGCCCAGTCCGTTGGATTGCGCCGGCACGCCCGCATTGCTGGCGCCGATCGCCACGCTTTGCTGGCCGGCCGCCGAGGCGCTGTCGCCGATCGCGATGCCGCCGTCGCCGCTGGCGGTGGCGGTGTAGCCCATCGCCACGCCGAAGAAGCCGGAGGCGACGCTGTAGCCGCCGTTGGCGACGGCGCCGGTGCCGCTGGCATTGGCGGCATAGCCGAACGCGCTGGCCTGCTCGGCGCTGGCGCTGGACGAGGAGCCGCTGGCGGTGGCGTACTTGGCGCTGGCCGATGCGGTGGCACCCACTGCGGTGGCGCCGGAGCCACTGGCGCTGGTGTTCCAGCCCAGCGCGCTGGCACTGTCAGCGGTTGCGGTGGCGGCCGTGCCCAGGGCCAGGGAACCGAAGCCGGTACTCTGCGCGCCGGCCGAGTCGCCGTAGGTGCTGCCGAAGAAGCTGCCGCCGATCGCGATCGCCGAGGTGCCGCTGGCGACCGCGCCGTCGCCCATGGCGATGGCGGCGCTGTCGGAGGCGACGGTGTGGTGGCCGATCGCGATGGCGAAGGCGCCGGAGGCGTCTGCGCGTGCGCCCATCGCCACCGCGCGCAGGCCGGCGGCGCTGGCGTAGTCGCTGCCGTCGTTCAAGCCTTCGGCCAGGAAGTAGTGGGTGGTGTTCTGGGTGCCGGGCTGCACGTCCTGGGTGGTGGCGTCCTGCGGCGCCGCGTCGGCGTCGGCGCTGTCCGTCTCGGTGGGGGTGGCGTCGCCCTGCGGCGCCTGCGAGGGCGGCTGGGTCGCCGCGGTCGGTGCCGTGGCAGTGACCGCGAAAGCGCTCGAGGGCAGGCTCAGCGCGAGCAGCAACGCGGCGGTCAACAGACCGTCAGAGGCCTGCGGCAGGATGGACGAGGACGACGACAGCGGGCGCATGGCGGCGCGCAGGGCATTGGGCAGAAGAGGCATGGTCGATTCCGGGCTGGGGCCGGGAGCGTCGTCCCGACAACGAGTCAGGCCCGATTAAGGCCGCAAGCCCAGCCCCCTTCAATGCACGCAAATTCACGTCTCCCTCACGGTAGACTCACCGTCATGGGAGCCTGGGTGAGATGGGGTGCGCACTCTGCGCCGGTCGCGCTTGCCGCGCGGCTGTGGCGGCGCCTCTCGCTGTGGCTGCGCCGGGTGCCGATCGCCGATCCGCTCGACCGGCGCAACGCGCCCGCGCTGCAGGTGCTGTTCGTGTTCCTGGGCAGCGAGATCCCGCTCAACAAGCTCTACCACCTGCTGACCGCACCGCGCATCGAGATGAGCACGATGCAGCTGGCGGTCGATGTGGGCACCGATGCGGCGATCGCCGCCGCGGCCTGGGGCGGGGTCTGGATGATCCGCCGCGGCCTGCTCAAACAGGCCGCCGCCGCGTTCATCGCGGTGGTGCTGTGCTCGGCGGTCGCCGCCAACCTGGCGTTCGGCTATCAGCTGCAGGCCTTCGATCCGTACCCGATGATGATGCTGACCCTGGCCGCGCTGGTGATCGGGCGCCGCGCGCTGTGGCTGGTGTACCTGTGCATCCCACTGATCTTCTGGCTGGGCATGGAAAGCCCCTGGGGCCAGGACCCGCGCGGCACCCGCAGCCCGTTCCAGAACCTGCCCTCGCTGGCGCTGAGCTACCTGATGATCACCCTGGTGCTGGATCGCACCGTCGCCGCGCTGCGCGAGAGCCTGTGGCGTGCGCGGCGCAGCGCCGCGCGCCTGCGCGTGGAGATGCGCGAACGCACCCTGGCGCAGCAACGCCTGCTGCATCTGCAGAAGATCGAGCTGGTGGAGCAGCTGGCCAGCGGCGTGTCGCACGACTTCAACAACATCCTCAGTGCGATCCTCGGCTACACCGAGCAACGCCATTGCGTGCACGAACTGGACTATCACCCGCCGCGCGATGCGTTGGTGCTGGCCGATGCACTGGAAGGCGTGGCCCTGGCCGCGCATCGCGGCGTGGCGGTCAGCCGCAAGCTGCTCAGCTTCAGTCGCCGCGAGGCGAGCGTGCCCGAGCGCTTCGATGCCGGCGAAGCGCTGCGCAGCCTGCAGCCGATGCTGCGACAACTGTTCGGTGCCGCGGTACAGGTGCGTCTGGATCTGGCCACCGAAGCGGCGCCGGTGTTCCTGGATCGCAGCCGCTTCGATCTGGCGCTGCTCAACTTCGCCGCCAACGCGCGCGATGCGATGCCCGGCGGCGGCTGCTTTTCGCTGCAACTGCGCCGCGATGGCGAGGCCGTCGCCATCGCCATCGCCGATACTGGCGTGGGCATGAGCGAGGCCGTGCAACGGCAGATCTTCGAGCCGTTCTTCACCACCAAGCCGGCCGGGCAGGGCACCGGGCTGGGCCTGGCGGTGGCGTTCGAGATGGCGCAACAGGCGCATGGCAGCCTGCAGGTGCGCAGCGCGCCCGGCGCCGGCACCTGCTTCGTGCTGCGCCTGCCGCTGGCCGGGCTCAGCGCTCCTGCGGCATGAGCAGATAGCCTTCGCCGCGCACCGCGCGCAATGGCAGCGCGCTGCCGGTGCGCTCCTGCACTTTCTGCCGCAGCCGATGCAACAACGCGTCCAGCCGGTGCGGATCGATCTCCAGCCCGGCATTACCGCCGAGCATGCCGACCAACGCATCGCGGCTGACCAGGCGCCCGCGCGCCTGCCACAGGCTCTGCAGCACCTTGCGTTCGGACGCGGTCAACGGCACCGCCTGCCCGTCCGGCGCGAACAGGCACCAGCCGTCGTCCTGCAGTTGCCATTCCTCGCTGGCCGGCGCGCTCGGCCGCAGCATGCGCCGGGCCACGCTGAACAAGGTGGCGGCGAGGATCTCGATCTGCACCGGTTTGATCAGGTACGCATCCGCACCCTGGACCAGCCCGCGCACCAGATCCGGCTGCTCGCCGCGGCCGCTGAGGATGACGATGCCCATGCCGGGGCGGCGTTCCTGCAGTTGCTGGGTCAGGGTGAAGCCATCGCTGTCGGGCAAGCCGATGTCGAGCACGATCAGATCGAAACGCTGCGCCTCCAGCGCCGCCCACAGCGCCTGCGCGGTGCGCAGCGGCGTGACCTCGAAGCCGTGCCGCTGCAGGCCCGGCAGCAACACGCGGTCGCGCAGCACATCGTCGTCCTCCAGCAACGCCACCCGCAGTGGGGCGTTGGCGGCAGCGGCGAGCGGGGACGGGGTGGGATCGGAAACGCGGCTCACGAGACGGAATCGGCGAAGGGATGGCATTCCTCACGGAGGCGGCGTGCGGCCAGCAGGGTGCAGTGAACGCCGAGCATCCTGCCGCGCCCTGGACAGTAGCCAGTTTCCAGCGGGCTTTCAATGCGCGCGGCAACGCTTCAGCGGCCGTGGCGGCCAGGGCTTGCGTTGCTGCCGCCCACCCCCTAGATAGGAAGCCGACACGCCATCGTCGCGTGCGCCTCCACCACCTCCGGGACCTTCACGATGTCGCAGTTGCTGCAGGATCACGCCGCGTCCGCACCGCCGGCGGCGTCCGCGCTGGAAGCGTTCGTCGACCGCCATCGGCGCCTGTTCGTGCTGACCGGTGCCGGCTGCAGTACCGACTCGGGCATTCCCGACTACCGCGACGCCGCCGGCGACTGGAAGCGTGCACAGCCGGTGACCTACCAGGCCTTCATGGGCGAACTGGCGACGCGGCAGCGCTACTGGGCGCGCAGCCTGCTCGGCTGGCCGCGCTTCGGCCATGCGCGGCCCAATGCCACCCATGCCGCGCTGGCGCAGCTGGAAGCGCGCGGCCAGGTCGAACTGCTGCTGACCCAGAACGTGGATGGCCTGCACCAGGCCGCCGGCAGCCGCGCCACCATCGACCTGCACGGGCGCCTGGACGTGGTGCGCTGCATGGGCTGCGAGCGGCGCATGCCGCGCGAGGCGTTCCAGCAGCACCTGCTGCAGCACAATCCGCAGTGGGCGACGTTGCAGGCCGCGCCGGCGCCCGACGGCGATGCCGACCTGGAGGGCGAGGATTTCGCCAGTTTCGTGGTGCCGGCCTGCACGCACTGCGGCGGCGTGCTGAAGCCGGATGTGGTGTTCTTCGGCGAGAACGTGCCGCGCGAGCGCGTTGCCAGTGCCTTCGCGCATCTGCAGCGCGCCGACGCGGTGCTGGTGGTGGGCTCGTCGCTGATGGTCTATTCCGGCTTTCGCTTCGTGCAGGCCGCGGCCAAGGCCGGGCTGCCGATCGCCGCGGTCAACCTGGGCCGCACCCGCGGCGACGATCTGCTGAGCATGAAAGTGGAGCAGTCGTGCGCGCAGGCGCTGTCCTTCCTGCTGCCGGCGGCGGCGCGCGTTCCGAATCCCGGCACGAACTGATCCATCGGCAGTGGTTGATCGCGCTGCATGGCAGGAGTGCAATGGTCGCTTGCCGCGCCGCGCGCGGCGTCTCCATGGATCCGCATCGTGAGTCACTTGTTCTCGCCCCTCGCGCTGGGGCCGCTGTCGTTGTCCAACCGCATCGTGATCGCACCGATGTGCCAGTACTCCGCCGAGGACGGCCGTGCCAGCGACTGGCACACCCAGCATCTCGGGCAACTGGCGCAGTCCGGCGCCGGGCTGCTGATCCTGGAGGCGACCGCGGTGGAGCCGCGTGGGCGCATCAGCTACGCCGATCTGGGCCTATGGGACGACGCCACCGAGGCGGCGCTGGACACGGTGCTGCGCTCCGTGCGGCGCTGGTCGCCGATGCCGTTGGGCATCCAGCTCGCGCATGCCGGGCGCAAGGCGTCCACGCACAAGCCCTGGGACGGCGGCGGCGCGATCGCGCCCGAGCAGCCGAACGGCTGGCAGACCGTGGCGCCGTCGGCGCAGGCATTCGCCGACGACGGCCCGTCGCCGCAGGCGCTGGACCTGGACGGCATCGACGCCATCGTCGAGGCGTTCGTGGCGTCGGCGCGGCGCGCCGAGCGACTCGGCTTCGAGCTGATCGAATTGCATGCCGCACACGGCTACCTGCTGCACCAGTTCCTGTCGCCGCTGAGCAATCAGCGCGCCGATGCCTATGGCGGCAGCCTGGAGAACCGCATGCGCCTGCTGCTGCGCGTGCATGCGGCGGTGCGCGCCGCGGTGGCGCCGAGCATCGCGGTGGGCGTGCGCATTTCCGCCACCGACTGGGTCGATGGCGGCTGGGATCTGGCGCAGAGCGAGGCGCTGGCGCAGGCATTGCAGGCGCAGGGCTGCGATTATCTGCACGTATCCAGCGGCGGGCTGGACCGGCGTCAGCGCATTCCGGTGGCGCCCGGCTACCAGGTGCCGCTGGCCGAGACGCTGCACCGCGCGCTGCGCATGCCGGTGATCGCGGTGGGCCTGATCACCGAGCCGCAGCAGGCCGAGGCCATCCTCGCCGAGGGCCGTGCCGATGCCATCGCGCTGGCCCGCGGCATCCTCTACGATCCGCGCTGGCCGTGGCACGCGGCCGCCGCGCTGGGCGCGCGGGTACGCCCGTCGCCGCAATACCTGCGTTGCGAGCCGCATGCGGCGCGCGGCGTGTTCGACGCCTGACCGGCGCGCCGCGCGCGCTGGTGGCGTCCTCCATTTCGATTCCTTCAGGGAGCCTGCAATGACGACGATTGGATTTCTCGGCCTGGGCACGATGGGCCAGCCGATCGCGCTCAACCTGCTGCGCGCCGGCCATGCGTTGACGGTCTGGAACCGCAGCGCCGCGGCGGCGCAGCCCCTGCTCGAGGCCGGCGCGCAGCAGGCCGCGCAACCGGCCGATGCGGTGCGCGGGCCGGTGCTGTTCTCGATGCTGGCCGACGACACCGCGGTGCGCGAGACCCTGCTCGATCGCGGCGCGCTGGACGCGCTCACCGCCGGCAGCGTGCACGTCAACATGGCCACGATCTCGGTGACGCTGGCGCGCGAACTGCACGCGTTGCATGCCGAGCGCGGCGTCGCCTACCTGGCGATGCCGGTGCTGGGGCGGGTAGAGGTGGCCGCGGCCGGCCAGCTCAACCTGCTCGCCGCCGGCGACGCCGCGGCGCTGGCGCGGGTGCAGCCCTTGCTCGACGTCATCGGGCGCAAGACCTGGTACTTCGGCACCGCACCGGAACAGGCCAACGCGGTGAAGCTCGCCGCCAACCTGTGCCTGGCCAGCGCCATCGGCACCATGGCCGAGGCGTCGGCGCTGGTGCGCGGGCACGGCGTGGAAGCGGCCGATTTCCTCGACATGCTCACCAGCACCGTGTTCGCCGCACCGGCCTACCAGACCTACGGCGGCATGATCGCCGAACAGCGCTACAGCCCGGCCGGCTTCAAGGCCACGCTGGGCCTGAAGGACGTGCGCCTGGCCCTGAACGCCGGCGAGACCCGGCACGTGCCGATGCCGCTGGCGGCGGTGCTGCGCGATGCCTTCATCGAGGCGATCGCGCACGGCGACGGCGACCTCGACTGGGCGGCGCTGGCCAAGGTCGCCGCGCGCCGCGCCGGCCAGGCCTGAGCGATGCGGGACGATCTTCAGCGGACCTTGGCGGCGCATGCGGCACACTGCGTGCCCGCTTGAGCCTGGCGCGCGCTTGCCGCTAAGGTGCGGCGATTTGCTGGCGCATCACAGGAGGATGCCATGAGTCCGAATTCGTCCGATCCCGGCGACAGAGCCCCGATCCAGCCACCGCGCGCGGTCGTGCGCGAGCCCGTGCCCGGGCCCGATCACCCGGAGCATCCGGACCATCTCCTGTACGCGCAGATCCGCGAGGGCGTGCACGCGCTGGACGCCGCCTGTGGGCGCGCGCCGGACGCGATCAGCGAGCGCATGGTGGCGCGGCTGCTGCCGCTGGCCAAGGAATACGGTTTCGACCAGGTCGACCACGTGGTGCTCAGCCGCGAGATCGGCGACGTGGAGGATGGCGAGAACGTGTTCCTGGTGCGCGGCGACCTGGACGATCCGGCGCACCTGCGCGCGCACATCACCACCCACGAAGCGGTCGGCATGTCGGTGGAGGACTCGCTGGCGCGTCTGGAAAAGGTCAACCGCCGCCTGGCGCTGCGCCTGCGCCCGGAGTGAGCGCAGGCGAGTGAGCAGCGTCATGGGTGCGACGTCAGCTGCGACCGGATTTCAGGATAAGGATGCCTAAGCCCCTCTCCCCCCGGGAGAGGGGTCGGGGTGAGGGTACGGGGCGCGCAGCGCACGCGGAGTTCAAGTTGCACGAAGCTTCGCCCGTACCCTCATCCGCCCCTTCGGGGCACCTTCTCCCGGAGGGAGAAGGAAAAGCCGGCTGCGGCTGGATGGCGTGGCCTCTTCTCACCGTCCTGGTTGAGGCCGCGCCCACACTGCAGCACTGGCACGGTCAGGGACTGCACTGTGGGAGGGACTTCAGTCCCGACGTCGTGCAAGATCGGATGCACAGCGGACTTCGTCCGCCGTCGCTGCATGACAGTTGCCTCACCACGTTCCAGAGGCGGACTGTCCCGATTCCCGATTCCCGATTCCCGATTCCCGAATCCCGAATCCCGAATCCCGAATCCCCGCCTTTCCCCTATCATCGACAGATGCGCCACGACTACATCCTGACCCTGTCCTGCCCGGACCGTACCGGCATCGTCTTCCGCGTCAGCGGCCTGCTGTTCGAGCACGGCTGCAACATCCTCGATGCGCAGCAGTTCGGCGACGAGGAAAGCGGCCGCTTCTTCCTCCGGGTGCACTTCGACGTACCCGCCGACGGCATCGTCGCCGCGGTGAAGCTGCAGTTGGAGCCGCTGGCCGCCGACTACGCGATGGACTGGCAACTGCACGACGCGCGCCGCCGCGCGCGCCTGTTGGTGCTGGTCAGCAAGCAGGGCCACTGCCTCAACGATCTGCTGTTCCGCGCGCACAGCCGGCAGTTGCGGGTGGACATCGCCGCGGTGGCCTCCAACCATCCCGACTTCGCCGCGCTGGCCGGGTCCTACGGCGTGCCGTTCCACCACCTGCCGGTGAGTGCCGCCAACCGCGCCGAACAGGAGGCGCAGCTGCTGGCGCTGGTCGAACGCGAACGCATCGATCTGGTGGTGCTGGCCCGCTACATGCAGATCCTGTCGCCGACGCTGTGCGCGGCGCTGGCCGGACGCGCGATCAACATCCACCACAGCTTCCTGCCCAGCTTCAAGGGCGCGCAGCCGTACCACCAGGCGCACGCACGCGGGGTCAAGATCATCGGTGCCACCGCGCACTACGTCACCGGCGATCTGGACGAAGGCCCGATCATCGAGCAGGACGTGGCCCGCGTGGACCACGCCATGACCCCGCGCGAACTGGTGCGGCTGGGCAGCGACACCGAGTCGCAGGTGCTGGCCCGCGCCGTGCGCCGCCACGTCGAGCATCGCATCCTGCTCAACGGGCATCGCACGGTGGTATTTCGCTGAGGCGGGGAGTGGGGATTCGGGAATCGGGAATGGGGAGCAGCAACAGCAACAGCGGCTAAGCACCCGCTTGCCCTAATCCATGGTCGCGGCGCCGACCGTCTGCATCGACGATCATCGCCGCTCTCCAGTCACTGCACCGTGGCATTTCCGATGAAGCGGGGAATGGGGGTCGGGAATAGGGAAGGGCACCATCAGCAGCCGCAGCGCGGCGTTCGCTCTGCCGATTCCCATTCCCGATTCCCCATTCCCAGCCCTCAACGCGCCGCGTTGGCGTTCATCGTCGCGTTGCGGCTGGCGTCCAGGTACTGCGCCGGATCGCGCATGCCGGTGGTGTGGCACTGGCCGGTGGTGTGGCCGCGGTTGACGCCGCCGGGCAGCTGGCCGTTGACCTGCTCCACGGTGCCGTCCTCCGGGTCGCTCAGCACCAGGTCCGAGGCCGCATTGCAGTAGTCGTTGGTGTACCAGTTGGTCTTGGCGAAGGAGGTGGTGTAGTAGTTCACCAGCGCCCGCGCCGAGTTGGGGATGCCGGCCAGCCAGGCCTTGGCGCCGTCGTAGGTCAGGTCGTTGTTGGTGCCGCAGCCCACACCGAACCACGAGCCCACCGTGGCCAGGATGCCGGCCAGGTTGGTGCCCTGGTAGGGCGTGCCCACCGACTGCATCACCCGCCCGCCGCTGGCATTGTCCAGGCCGCTCCAGTAGTACACGTACAGGTGCAACGCGGCCATGCCGCCCTGGCTGTGCGCCACCGTGCCGAACGAGTTCCACTGGCTGCCGAACTGCGCCAGGCGCTGCGCGAACTGGTCGTTGCTGCGGTTCTGGTTGACGTCCAGGAACGCGGAGGCGTTGGTGAACTGCGCCACCGGCCACACGCCGCCCGAGCAGTAGCCGTGCACCAGCACCAGGCGCTTGCCGGTGGCCTGCGCCTGCATGTCGGTGGCGGCTGCGCTCAGCTGCGCCGGGCGCTCGCCCATGCGCATGCTCTCGTCGATCGCGCCGGTGCTGCGCGCCACGCTGCTGCGGCGCAGTGCCGGCAGGGTCAGCGGCAGCGTCGCACGAGTGGCCAGCGGCACGAAGTTGTCCGGATCCTCCACGCGCAGGTTGCGCAGGGTGAACGGCGCACGCGCGCCGGCGCGGGCGATCCAGCGTTCGTCCACGCTCAGCGGCAGGCGTCCGTCCTGCGGCGCGAGCATGCCGCCGAGCCAGGCCACCGGCACCGCGCTGCCGTCGCGACCGGTGCCCCACAGCTCGCCGAGCACGCGGTAGTGCGCCGGCGCCTGGCCGCCGCCGATGCGCACCGGGATCGGCAGGGTCAGGCGGGTGCCGGGCTGTGCGCTGGCGGCGACGGCATCGGCGGTGATGCGCAACGTGGTGTCCAGCACCGGCAGCACGTGCTCGCTGGTGCGCACGAAGGCCTGGCCGCCGGCGTCGTGGCCGTGCACCACCACCTGCGCGATGTAGGTGCCGGTGGCTGTCGCCGGGAAGTCGCCGGCATACACGCCATCGCCCGCGGCGCCGTCGCCGTGGCGGCCGTCGTCGGCCATCGGCCATTGGCTGACGGAGCCGTCCGGCGCGATCACGCGCAGCTGCGCGGTGTCGATGCGGCCGCTGCCGGCGCTGCGCGCCAGCGACACGCCGCCCTGCGCATCGATGCCGCCGAGCAGGGCGGTCAGGCCGATACGCTGGCCGCGCTGCAGTTGCGCGCGGTCGCTGGGATAGGACGCCAGTTGCGTGCGCGGGTCGCCTTCCATCAGCACATAGCCGCGCTGCGCCGTGTTGCTGCCATCGGCCTGCAGGGTCAGGGTCCAGTCGCCGTTGGCGGCGCTGTCCACGTGGTACTCGCGGGCCGGCAGCGCGGCGCCGCCGGCGCCCAGTTGGGTGGCCTTGGCGCTGGGCGCGAGCAGCGGCGTCGTGGCGGCGGTGCCCATGCGTGCGCTGGCCGTGGCCGGTGCGCTCAGCCGCGGCTGCCAATCGTGGTCGCCGGACAGCACCACGAAGCGCAGCTTGCCGTTCTCCACCGGCAGGGTGGTGTGCCACTGCGCCGGGCCACTGCTGCGAGCGGCGGAGAACTCCACCGGCAGCAATGCGCTCTTGGACAGGATCGCCGCTTCCGCCGGGGCGGGCGCGCGCATCTGCGCGAACTCCTCCGGCGGTCCGGCCAGTTGTTTGGGAATCAGTTCGGCCGCGTGCAGCGCGGCGGCGGGGACGACGAGACACAGGACGCAGACGGCGGACAGGTTCGACAGCTTCGGCATGACGCGCTCTCCCTGGCGGTGCTGAGAAGCAGACGCACATGCCGGAGCCGCGACGCACCGCGCCGCCGGCAGCACGTCGGCGAGGACGCAGCGCCCCCTCGCCACGCGTTCGCCTGCGGTTATAGCCAGCGCACATTGCCGGACAAAGACGCAATGCAGCAATGCACGCCGAACTGGGATACCGGACATGCCGCAACCATCGCGATGCCCGGCGCACGTGGCGCCGGGCATCGCCAGGTCACGCCGCCTGCGCGTGCTGGCTGCGCAACTGCTGCGCCGCCGCCACCATCGCCTGCAGCGCGTTGCGGGTTTCCGCCCAGCCGCGGGTCTTCAGCCCGCAATCCGGATTGACCCACAGTTGCTGCGGATCCAGCACCGCACGCGCCTTCTCCAGCAACGCCACCATCTCCTGCGTGCTCGGCACGCGTGGCGAGTGGATGTCGTACACGCCCGGCCCGATCGCGTTCGGGTAGCGGAAGCGCACGAAGGCATCGAGCAGTTCCATGCGCGAACGCGAGGTCTCGATCGAGATCACGTCCGCGTCCATCGCCGCCACCGCCTCGATGATGTCGTTGAACTCCGAGTAGCACATGTGGGTGTGGATCTGCGTGGCATCGCGCACGCCGGCCGCGGCGATGCGGAAGCACTGCACCGCCCAGTCCAGGTACGCCCGCCAGTCGGCGCGGCGCAGCGGCAGGCCTTCGCGGATCGCCGGCTCGTCGATCTGGATCACGCCGATGCCGGCCGCCTCCAGGTCGCGCACCTCGTCGCGCAGCGCCAGCGCGATCTGCCGGCAGGTCTGCGCACGCTCCTGGTCGTCGCGCACGAACGACCACTGCAGCACCGTCACCGGCCCGGTCAGCATGCCCTTCATCGGCCGCTCGGTCAGCGACTGCGCGTAGGTGGTCCAGCGCAGCGTCATCGGCGCCGGGCGCTGCACGTCGCCGTAGATGATCGGCGGCTTCACGCAGCGCGAGCCGTAGCTCTGCACCCAGCCATGACGGGTGAAGGCGAAGCCGTCCAGCTGCTCGCCGAAGTACTCGACCATGTCGTTGCGCTCGAACTCGCCGTGCACCAGCACGTCCAGGCCCAGTTGCTCCTGCGCACGCACGCAGTGCTCGGTCTCGGCGGCCAGGAACGCGTCGTACGCGGCGTCGTCGAGCTTGCCGGCCTTGTGCTGCGCGCGCGCCTGCCGCACCTGCTCGGTCTGCGGGAACGAGCCGATCGTGGTGGTCGGATACAGCGGCAGCCGCAGCGCCGCCTGCTGCGTCTGGCGGCGCTGCGCGTACGGCGACTGCCGGCGGCCGGCGTCGTCGGTCAGCGCGTCCACCCGCCGCGCCACCTCGGCGCGGTGCACGCGCGCAGAGGCGCGACGGCTGGCCAACGCATCGCGCGCCGCGTCCAGCCCGGCCTGCGCCTGCGGCTGGTCGTCCAGCGCATCGGCCAGGGTGCGCAGTTCCTGCAGCTTCTGCCTGGCGAAGGCCAGCCAGCCGACCAGTTCGCGGTCCAGCCTGGTCTCCTGCTGCAGATCCACCGGCACGTGCAGCAGCGAGCACGAGGGCGCCAGCCACAGCCGCTCGCGGCCGACATGGCCGGCGGCGTAGCGGGCCAGGGTCAGCGCGTTGTCCAGCGGGGTACGCCACACGTTGCGGCCGTTGACCAGGCCGGCCGAGAGCACGCGCCCGGCCGGCAGCGCCTGCAGCACCGCGTCCAACTGCGCCACGCCACGCACCAGGTCCACGTGGATGCCGTCCACCGGCAACGCCATCGCCAGTTCCAGGTTGTCGCCCAGTTCGCCGAAGTAGCTGGTCAGCAGCAGCTTCGGCCGCGGCGCCTGCGCAAGGACATCATAGGCGCGGCGATAGGCGGCGCGTGCGGCCTCGTCCAGGTCCAATACCAGCGCCGGTTCGTCGAGCTGCACCCAGCCAGCGCCGGCCGCATGCAGGCGCTGCAGCAATTCGGCATACACCGGCAGCAGGCTGTCCAGCAACGCCCAGCGGTCGCTGCCGTCCACGGTCTTGGACAGCGCCAGAAAGGTCACCGGCCCGATCAGCACCGGCCGGGTCTGGATGCCCTGCGCCTTGGCTTCCAGGAACTCCACCACCGGCTTGTCGCCGCGCAGGCGGAAGTGCTGGCGCCGCGCCAGCTCCGGCACCAGGTAGTGGTAGTTGGTGTCGAACCACTTGGTCATTTCCAGCGCGTGCAGGTCCAGGCCGTGTTCCTGCGTGCCGCGCGCCATCGCGAAGTAGCCGGCCAGCGGGTCGGCATCGGCCAGCGCGCGGTAGCGTTGCGGGATCGCATCGAACAGGAACGCGGTGTCGAGCATCGCGTCGTACAGGCTGAAGTCGTTGCTGGGCGGCACGTCCACCCCGGCCTCGCGTTGCAGTTGCCAGTGGCGCAGGCGCAGGTCGCGTGCGGTGTCCTGCAGTTGCGCGCCGTCGATGTCGCGGCGCCAGTAGCGTTCCAGCGCCTGCTTGAGCTCGCGCCGCGCACCGATGCGCGGGAAGCCCAGGTTGGTCACGATCGTCATGTTGCGTTTCCTCATTGCGTTCAAGGGCATTGAGGAACGAAGGAACCGCGCGCCGCGCGTCCCGTTCGCACGGACCGCCCGCCACGCCAGCGACCTTCGCCCCCGCGGGCGAACCGGTACCGCGCGGGCAGGCGGACGGCGCGGCGCGGCGCAAGGCCGGGTCGCGGTCCGGCCGCCTCCCCGCGGAGGCGCCAGGTCGAATCGGAGGACGCACGGTCCTCCGGCCGGGGCCGGTATTCGGGCTGATGGACACGCGCACCGTGCCGGCTGCGCACCTACTGTCCGTCGCTTCCCAGGCCGGCATGCGCCGGCCCAGTGCCATTGACGGAGGTCGTTTCCATTCACCGCTGCGGGGCAGCTCCGGAATGGGCAGGCGCTTGCGGCGCCGGCCGTCACCGGATTCCCGTTTAAATCCATCCCTTCATCCGAATGAAGCGATGAATACCTTCGGCGAGCGCACGATAGGCCGGATGTGGCGGGTGGTCAAGGGCCTGCGCCATGCGTCCGGCGGAACCCGCACCACGGTTGGGCCATCGCTGCGGATCGCAGGCACCGATAGATAGGGATACGCCTGATTGATGCTGGCGCGCTGGGGCGGCGTAGTGGCAGTACCCCTGCTGCTTCCTCCCGCCCAAGGAAATCGTCATGCCCATCTACAATCACAATGGCAGCTTCGTTACTCCTGTGAACATCTTCCACTTCGTTACCCAAGTACAAGCCGGCGTTGTCGGCGGCTCATTGCCGTGCATGACCGGGGCTGGCAACAACCTGGGCGTCAACGCGTCGGCAGTCCAGAACATCTGCACTGTGCCGGGTATCACCCGCGCTTACGGCCTGATCACTTGCGCCGCGGTCATCTATGTCTCCAATCATCCGCATGCCCTCCCTTGCGCCTGGGTGCACCATGCCAACGCAGGCTACGTCGCCACGCACGAAGCCGCCGCGGCGCTGGTCAGCCTCGGTGGACCGCCGCCGGCCAGCGTACTGGTGGTCTTCGCCCATCCCGGTGCGTCCGATCCCGGCTATATGACCTCGATCGGCAACATCGTCGGGGCCGGCATTCCCGCCAACAACATCGTCGAAATCCCCAACCTGATTGCGCCGCAGTTCGGCATCAACAACCTGGCTGAGATCGGCTGAAGTGCTCCCGCTCGCGCTGCGGCGCGCGGGTCCGTGCGAGACGCGGACGACCGTGTCTTGGTAGATGCCTAGCCGCAGGCTCAAAAAAGCGCACGCGGCCCCGTCAGCAGCGAACGGTGTACCGCGCTAAAATTGCAGACAATGGAAACCCCAAAAAGTAGCGCGGATCAGTCGAATAGCGCCGAGCACCAGCGCTACGCCGCCTCGCTGCGCCTGTCCGTCGCCCCGATGATGGACTGGACCGACCGCCATTGCCGGGTCTTCCACCGGCTGCTGGCGCCGTCGGCGCGGCTGTACACCGAGATGGTGCACGCCAATGCGGTAGTGCTGGGCGATCGCGCGCGGTTGCTGGATTTCGATTCGTCCGAGCATCCGCTTGCCCTGCAGCTCGGCGGCAGCGAGCCGGCGCTGCTGGCGCAGGCGGCGCGGATCGGCCAGGACTGGGGCTACGACGAGATCAACCTCAATTGCGGCTGCCCGTCCGACCGGGTCCAGGCCGGGCGCTTCGGTGCCTGCCTGATGCGCGAGCCGGCGCTGGTCGCCGACTGCGTGGCGGCGATGGTCGCTGCGGTGGACATCCCGGTGACGGTGAAGTGCCGGCTGGGCGTGGACCAGGACGACGACTACGCGGTGTTCCTGGCTTTCGTCGACCAGGTCGCCGCGGCGGGCTGTGGGCTGTTCGTGGTGCACGCGCGCAATGCCTGGCTGCAGGGCCTGTCGCCGAAGGAGAACCGCGAGGTGCCGCCGCTGCGCTACGACTGGGCGCACCGGCTCAAGCGCGAGCGGCCGCAGTTGCAGGTCGTGCTCAACGGCGGTCTGGCCGCGGTGGAGACGGCACAGGCGCAGTTGCAGGCGGTGGACGGGGTGATGCTGGGCCGCGCCGCCTACCACGATCCCTACGTCCTGCACCGGCTGGACGCGGCCCTGACCGGCGCCGCGCCGCGCCCGCGCGCCGAGTTGCTACGCGCGCTGCGCCCCTACGTCGAGGCGCGCCTGGCCGAGGGCCTGGCGCTCAAGCACATCACCCGCCACCTGCTCGGCCTGTTCCACGGTCAGCCCGGCGGCCGCGCCTTCCGCCAGGTGCTCAGCGAAGGCGCGCACCGGCCGGGCGCGGACTGGGCGCTGCTGGAGCGGGCGCTGGCGGTCACCGACGGGGCGGCACGCGCGGCAGCGTGATCCGCGGGGCTGTGGGGCACCTTTCGCCTCGATGACCTGATCGCTCTCATCGCCAAGCGTGCGCCGACCCATGCGGCGTCTCGATCGACGACTGTCGCGCCGCCATCTTCCGCACGTCGTTCAGGGATTTTGTTCAGGTTCCTGGAGCTAGTCTCTGGTCCTGCGGAGACGCCGCGAAGCACCTGTCGAAGGGCCTCTCCAGACCCCTGGCGCGGCCCTTGCATCGGCCTTCGACAGGTTCATTTGACTGAATGCTACCGGGGGCGTCCAGAAAAGTTCAGACCGGATTCACCCCGAAAAATCAAGAATTTGCCTCGATTTCTCGAGGTCGTCTTCGTTCCCGCGAGGTGTCGCGCTTCACAAGTTTTGAACGTTTCCGATCAGTCCGTTAGGATGCCCGTCGTGACTTCTTCCGCTTCCCGCCACTACCGCTTTGCCGCTGTCTTCGCGCTCGCGCTGGCGTCGGTCGCGGCTGGGCACGGCCGTGCGCAGCAGCCGCCCATGCCGGGTGTGATGGCGCCGCCGGAGCGCGATGCGGGGCGCAATCGGGACTATGGCGGTAGTTCGCTGTCCGACGCGGTGCGCCGGGTGCAGCGCTCCACCGGCGGGCAGATCCTCGGCGCCGAGCGCGTGCCGTTCGATGGCCGCGACATCAACCGCGTCAAGTACATGGACGGCCGTGGGCGGGTACGCTACATGGACGATCCGCAGCCTGGCCGTGCGGCGCCGCCGCGGGCGCCGCGGTCGGGCGAGCCTCCCGAGCCACCACGCGACGATCACCCGTGAGTCCGGATAGTTCGGTTCAGGTTCCACACACCGCCCCGGCCACCGGCCACCTGTAAGTTACTAGGGAGAGTTCATGCGTATCCTTCTGGTCGAAGACGAAGCTCCGCTGCGAGAGACCCTGGCCGCTCGCCTGAAGCGCGAAGGCTTTGCGGTGGATGCGGCGCAGGACGGCGAGGAAGGCCTGTACATGGGCCGCGAAGTGCCCTTCGACGTGGGCATCATCGATCTGGGCCTGCCGAAGATGTCGGGCATGGAGCTGATCAAGGCGCTGCGCGACGAAGGCAAGAAGTTTCCGGTGCTGATCCTCACCGCGCGTTCCAGCTGGCAGGACAAGGTGGAAGGCCTCAAGCAGGGCGCCGACGACTACCTGGTCAAGCCGTTCCACGTCGAAGAGCTGCTGGCGCGCGTCAATGCACTGCTGCGCCGCGCCGCCGGCTGGAGCAAGCCGACCCTGGAATGCGGTCCGGTTGCGCTGGACCTGGCGGCACAGACCGTCAGCGTCAGCGGCAGCAACGTCGACCTGACCAGCTACGAGTACAAGGTGCTCGAGTACCTGATGATGCATGCCGGCGAACTGGTCTCCAAGGCCGACCTGACCGAGCACATCTATCAGCAGGATTTCGATCGCGACTCCAATGTGCTGGAAGTCTTCATCGGCCGCCTGCGCAAGAAGCTGGACCCGGACGGCGAGTTGAAGCCGATCGAGACCGTGCGCGGCCGCGGCTACCGGTTCGCGATTCCGCGTACCGAAGGCTGATCGCAGGCGCCGGCGAGCACACCGAGGAAGCGACCGCGTGGCGGCACGACCCAGGTGGTACAAGCGCTGGCGCCCGCGTTCGCTGCAGGCGCGCCAGCTGCTCGCCGCCAGCCTCAGCCTGCTGGCGTTCCTTGCCGCGGCAGGTTACGCGCTGGACCAGGCCTTCGCCGATACCGCGCTGAGCAACCTGCGCGAGCGCCTGAAGAGCTACGCCACCGCGTACGCCAACAACATCGACGTCGCCCGCGACGGTTCGCTGTACATCAACAACGACAAGCCGCCGCCGGACCCGCATTTCGACCGGCCCGGCAGCGGCCTGTACGCGCAGATCGTGATGCCCAACGAGCGCTGGATCTCGATGTCCAGCGAAGGCCCGCTGCCACCGCGCGGGGGCATGCTCGAACCGCGCCAGGAAACCTTCGACGGGCCCTGGTCGATGACCCAGATCGACGGCAGCGAAGGCGAGGTCTACCGCTACGGCATCGGCCTGGCCTACGTGCGCCGCGACAAGGAAACCCCGGTCACCATCTACATCATGGAGGACACCCGCGCGCTGGGCGCGCAGCTGCGCGTGTTTCGCGGCCGGGTGTGGTTCAACCTCGGCGGCGCCGGCCTGATCCTGCTGGTGCTGCAGGCCTTCATCCTGCAATGGAGCCTGCGCCCGCTGCGCCGGGTGATCAACGAACTGACCAAGGTGCAGCGCGGCGAAGCGGTGCGCATGGGCGATCGCCATCCGCGCGAACTGGAACCGCTGACCGACAGCATCAACGCCTTCATCGAGAGCGAGCGCGAGAACCTGGACCGCCAGCGCAACACACTGGCCGACCTGGCGCACAGCCTGAAGACGCCGCTGGCGGTATTGCGCACCCAGCTCGACAGCGGCGCGCAGGGGCCGGAGCTGCGCGAAGAGTTGGACGTGCAGCTACGGCGCATGAACAACCTGGTGTCCTACCAGCTGGCGCGCGCCGCCTCCAGCGGCCACAAGCTGTTCGCCGCGCCATTGCCGATCGAACCCAACGCCGAGGAGATCGTGCGCGGCCTGGAGAAGGTCTATGCCGCCAAGGGCGTGCTGTGCGAGTTCGACATCGAGCCGAGCGCGCGCTTCCACGGCGAGCCCGGCGACCTGCAGGAACTGCTCGGCAATCTGCTCGAGAACGCCTTCAAGTGGGCCCGCCGGCGGGTGTTGCTGAGCGTGCGGCCGGAGCCGGCCGCCGGCAGCCGCCGCGCCGGCCTGATCATCGCGGTGGAGGACGACGGCCCCGGCATCGCGCCGGAAGAGGTCGCCCACATCCTGCAGCGCGGCGTGCGCGGCGACGAGCGCGTGCATGGCCACGGCATCGGTCTGGCGATCGTGCAGGACCTGGTCAAGGGCTACCGCGGCGAGCTGCAGGTCAGCCGCTCCGAGGAACTGGGCGGGGCGCGCTTCCTGGTCACCCTGCCGCCGGGGTTGTAAGCACGACAACGCGCTCCTGTGCTGGTCTGGGACCGGCATCCCGCTGCGCAGCGACGACCCGCGCCAATCGAGTGGCCGCGCGCGCCGCTGCAGTGCAGCAGCAGGTGAATCCCGTGCAAATGACCGGGAGGTTTCCGACAGTGGCTTAACGCGACCGGCGCGCAGCTGGCGATACTGCGCCGGTCTTCACGCCGCTTTTCGTCCAGGAGCCCCGCATGTCCGCATCCCGGCATCGTCCTGCAGCAACGCGTCTGCGCGTGCGCGGCCGGCGCGCGCTGCGCAATACCCAGCGGTTGCTGCTGTCGTTGCTGCTGGTGCTGTTCACCGTCGGCGCCATCGCCGCCACCGACAAGGTGCTCAAGCGCGACGATGCGCGCTGGCTGCAGTCGATGACCACCGGCCTGGACAGCGCCAGCGTGGCGCAGTTCGAGCGCGATGGCCGCAAGCGCTTCCTGCGCGAGCAATTGCAGGCCGACGGTGGCGATGCCGCCCTGCCGGCGCCGGTGCGCGCGCAACTGGACGGCTACGCCGCGCTGCACACGCCGGTCCAGGAACTGCTCAAGCAGCAGGCCGCCGCACAGCAGGCGATCAAGGCGATGCCGGATGGCGATGCCAAGGTCGCGGCGAAGAAGGCCGCGCAGCAGCGCGGCGATCTGCTGCTGAACCAGGCACGCCAGGCGCAGCTGCTGCGTTCCATCTACGCGCCGGATCAGCTGCGCGAGCAGATGGTGTGGTTCTGGCTCAATCATTTCAGCGTGTTCGCCGACAAGGGCCGCCTGCACTGGACCGTGGCCGACTACGCCGACAACGCGATCCGCCCGCACGCGCTGGGCAAGTTCTCCGACCTGGTGATGGCGACGCTGGAGAGTCCGGCGATGCTGGAGTACCTGGACAACGCGCAGAACGCCAAAGGCAAGGTCAACGAGAACTACGCGCGCGAGTTGATGGAACTGCATACCCTCGGCGTCGATGCCGGCTACACGCAGAAGGACGTGCAGCAACTGGCGCTGATCCTCACCGGCGTCGGCATCGCGCCGGTCGACCGCGACGGTCCGCCGAAGTTGCCGCCGGCGCTGCAGGCGCAGTATGTGCGCCGTGGCGCGTTCGAGTTCAATCCGGCGCGGCACGAACCCGGCGACAAGACCTTGCTCGGCCAGCGCATCGCCGGCGGCGGCTTCGACGAGGTCGAGCGCGCGGTGCAACTGATCGTGCGCCAGCCGGCATGCGCGCACTTCATCTCGCGGCAGTTGGCCGAGTACTTCGTCGCCGACGATCCGCCGCCGGCGCTGGTGGAGAAGATGGCGCGCACGTTCCAGCGCAGCGACGGCGACATCGCGGCAGTGCTGCAGGTGATGTTCACCGCGCCGGAGATGGCGGCCGGCGCGCCACACAAGTTCAAGGATCCGTACCGGTTCCTGGTCTCGGCGCTGCGCCTGGCCTACGACGGGCAGACCATCGTCAATCCGCAGCCGTTGCTGGGCTGGTTGAACCAGATGGGCGAGCCGAGCTTCGGACGGATCACGCCCGATGGCTGGTCGCTGCAGTCCAGTGCCTGGAACAGTTCCGGGCAAATGGCGCAGCGCTTCGAGATCGCGCGTGCGATCGGCAACGGCAACACCCAGCTGTTCACCGTCGATGGGCAGCAGCGCGGCGGCTTCCCGCAACTGAGCACGCCGCTGTACTACCACGCGATCGAGCCGCAACTGAGCGATGCCACGCGCCAGGCGCTGGCGCAGGCGCGCTCGCAGCAGGAGTGGAACGGCTACCTGCTGGCCTCGCCCGATTTCAATTACCGCTGACCGCGGCCTTCGCCGCACGGAGACCCGCCATGCACCGTCGCCGCTTCCTGCTCGCGTCCGCCGCCGCTGCGGCCAGCCTGCCGTTCGCCGGGCGCCTGTTCGCCGCACCGGCGCCGTCGCCGCGTTTGTTGGTGGTATTCCTGCGTGGCGGCTACGACTGCAACAACCTGCTGGTGCCGTACGCGAGCGATTTCTACTACGCCTCGCGGCCGAGCCTGGCCATCGCCAGGCCGGATCCGGCCAATCCGAACAGCGCCATCGCGCTGGACACGCAGTGGGGCCTGAACCCAAGGCTGCGCGACACGCTGATGCCGCTGTGGACCGACAAGCAGCTGGCCTTTGTGCCTTTCGCCGGCACCGACGACCTGTCGCGCAGCCACTTCGAGACCCAGGACAGCATCGAGGCCGGGCAGCCGGCCGGGCAGCGCAGCGACTACCGCACCGGCTTCCTGGCGCGGCTGTCGCAGGTGGCCACCGGCACGCCGTCGATCGCCTTCACCGATTCGCTGCCGCTGAGCTTTCAGGGCGGTGGCGACATCCCAAATCTCTCGCTCAAGCGCAATCCGACCCCGGCCTTCGACCAGCGCCAGGCCGATATCCTCGCCGGCATGTACCACGGCACCCAGTTGGCCAGTGCCGCGCACGACGGCCTGGCGCTGCGCCAGCAGGTCTCGCAGGCCCTGCGCGACGAGATGCAGCAGGCCAACCGCGGCGCCGCCAGCGCGCGCACCTTCGCCGACGAGACACGGCGCATCGCCACGCTGATGCGCGAGCGCTACCGGCTCGGCTTCGTCGATGTCGGCGGCTGGGACACGCACGTCAACCAGGGCAGCACCGACGGCGCGCTGGCCAACAACCTGGCCAACCTGTCCGAGGGGCTGTCGGCCTATGCCGAGGCGCTGGGGCCGGAGTGGCGCAATACGGTGGTGGTGGTGCTGTCCGAGTTCGGCCGCACCTTCCGCGAGAATGGCGACAAGGGCACCGACCATGGCCACGGCACCACGTACTGGGTGCTGGGCGGCGGGGTCAACGGCGGCCGCATCGCCGGCGAGCAGGTGGCGGTGAGCAAGGACAAGCTGTTCCAGGACCGCGACTACCCGGTGCTGACCAACTACCGCGACATGTTCGCCGGCCTGCTCGGCCGCATGTGGGGTCTGTCGCCGACGCAACTGCAGAAGGTGTTTCCGCAGGCGCATGCGCGGGATTTGAAGTTGGTGTGATGCGTTTTCCGCGATGGAGGGATTCGGGAAATGTCCTGTAGGGGCGGCTTCAGCCGCGACGGGTGCACTGTGGGAGGGACTTCAGTCCCGACGCGTGACGCGCTCGACTCCCCGTAACGCATGCGTTGTCGCGTTCATCGCGGCGACGTCTTGAAGCGATGCCTCAAGACGCGATGGCCGCTCAGTCCGCGGCAAACGGAGAGCGACCATAGAACCGCGCCAGATGCGCCGCCACTTCCGGCATCTCGCGCTGCAGCCGCTCTGGCGCGGAAAAGTGATACTCGCTGACCACCGCGAAGAATTCTTCCGGCGCTTCGGCGGCGTAGGCGTCGATCTCGCTGGCGCGGCCGCGGTCCACGCGCGCGCAGAAGGCATCGTAGCTGCGCTGGAAATCGTCGGCCCATTGCCGTTGCCACGTACGCGGCAGCAGCGGCGTGCCGTCCAGGGCGCCGTCGAGCACGTCGAGCTTGTGCGCCATTTCGTGCACCGCCACGCAGTAGCCGGCACGTGGATCGTCCAGGTCGGCCTGCACGTCGGCCCAGGACAGGATCAACGGGCCGCTGTCCCAGGATTCGCCGATCAGTTCGTCTTCCCACTCGTGCAGCACGCCGGCCGCGTCGACATGGCTGCGCTGCACGCGGAACGCGTCCGGGTAGACCAGCAATTGCGACCAGCCGCGCATGCCCTCGCTGCCGTACTCCAGCAGCGGCAGACAGCACAGTGCGGCGAGCAGGCCGCACTGCCGGGCATCCAACTGCAGGCCGCCCAGCGGCGAGATGGTCTTGCGATGCAGGAATTCGCTGGCCAGCGTACGCAGGCGCTGTTCGCGCGGCGCATCCAGGGCGGCGACCCAGGCGCAGTCGCGGCGCACGGCCTGCCAGGTAGGGTCATCGATGGCGGCGGGTTTCGACCACAGCCCGCGCAGCCAGCGTGGAATCAGCGGAACATCCCCGGCAGGAAGCTGTGCCACTTCGGCATGCGCATGCGCGGCACCAGGTCGCTGTCGCTGCCGCCGCCCGTGGTGGTCGAAGCCGGCTTGCCGGTGGAGGCGGGCGCATGCAGCGCCGCGGGCGGGCGCGTCGGCGTGCTGTCGGCATCGGCCGCGTCGCCGTAGGTGCAGTCGGTGTGCGGCTTCTCCGCCAGCACGTTGGACGCGTGGGCGGCGGCGAGTGGCAGCAGCAACAGGAGCAGGCAGGGCAGGGAACGGCGCATCGTCGGCATCCAGGGCGAGCGGCGGTGAATCCCGATTCTAACGCGGTTTTCACCCGCTGCAGGACCCCGGCCCTGGGCGCCCGGGGGGCGTTGCCGCATACTTTTCGGTTTACGAGGTCGCGCGACTGCGCGCCCGGGGGCGAAACGAGGCGATGGAACCGGCGTTGGACGAGCGCGAACTGTTGACCAGGCTCAGCAAGGGGCCCCTGTCCGGCGATGCCCTGGCGCGCGCCTGCGGGCTGACCCGGGCGGCGGTGTGGAAGCGCATTCAGGCGCTGCGCGCGGCCGGGGTGGAGATCGAGGGCCGGGCCGGCGAGGGCTATGGCCTGGCACGGCCGCTGGAACTGCTCGACGCCGCGGCGATCCGGGCCGGACTGAGCGGACCGGCGAGCGCCGAGCTGGCCGGGCTGGAGATCGCCTGGAGCCTGGTCTCCAGCAATACCACCCTGCTGCAGCGGCCGGCGCCGGCGCAGGCCAGCGAGGTCCTGCTGGCCGAGCGCCAGACCGGCGGCCGTGGCCGCCGTGGCCGGGTCTGGGCCTCGCCGCTGGCGGCGCATCTGTATCTGTCGGTGGCGCGCAGCTTCCAGGGCGGGCTGGGCCGGCTGGGCGGCTTGAGCCTGGCGGCCGGCGTGGCCGTGGCCGCAGCCCTGCGTGCGGCCGGATTCGCCTCAGTCGGGCTGAAGTGGCCGAACGACCTGCTGGCCGACGGGCGCAAGCTGGGCGGCCTGCTGGTGGAAGGCGGCGGCGAGTTCGCCGGGCCGGCGCGGGCCGTGATCGGCCTGGGCCTGAACGTGGCGATGCCGGCGGCCGCTGCCGCGGACATCGACCAGCCGTGGACCGACCTGACGCGGCTGGCCGGTGGCGCGGTGTCGCGCAACGCGATCGCCGCGGCGGTGCTGTCGCAGCTGTTGCCGGCGCTGGCGCTGTTCGACGCGGAGGGACTGGCGCCGTTCCTGCCGCGCTACGCCGCGCTGGATCTGCTGGCCGGACGCGCCGTGCGCATCGACGATGGCGGCCAGGTGCGCGAAGGCACGGCCCTGGGGCTGGCCGAGGACGGCGCGCTGCGGGTGGCCTTCGCCGACGGCGAGCAGCTGGTGCATGCGGGCGACGTCAGCGTGAGGCCGGCATGAGCGACTGGCTGTTCGACCTGGGCAACTCGCGCTTCAAGTTCGCCGCGCTGGAACACGGGCAGGTGGGCGCGGTGCAGGCCTGGCCGCATGGTGCCGAGGCGATGGACGCTGCGGCGGTCGCGGCGCTGCCGCAGGGTGGCACCGCCTACGTTGCCAGCGTCGCCGCGCCGGCCCTGACTGCCACCGTGCTGGAGGCGCTGCGCAGCCGTTTCGCGCAGGTGCAGGTGGCGCGCACCGAGGCTGCCTGTGCCGGGGTGCGGATCGCGTACGCGCGACCGCAGGCCTTCGGCGTGGACCGGTTCCTGGCCCTGCTCGCCGCGCATGGCGGCGGCGACGTGCTGGTGGTGGGTGTGGGAACGGCGCTGACCGTGGACCTGCTCGATCGCGACGGCCTGCACCACGGCGGCCGCATCGCGCCGTCGCCCACGGTGATGCGCCAGGCCCTGCAGCAGAAGGCGGCGCAGCTGCCGGCCGAGGGCGGCGAGTACCACGAGTTCGCCGCCGACACCGCCGACGCCTTGGCCTCCGGCTGCGACGGCGCGGCGGTGGCGCTGATCGAACGCAGCCTGCAGCAGGGCGAGGCCTTGCTGGGGCGACGGCCGCGGCTGTTGCTGCATGGCGGCGGCGTGCCACCGCTGTTGCATGCGTTGCCGCCAGCCGAGCAGCGACCGGCGCTGGTCCTGGATGGGCTGGCGCTGTGGGCGCAGGCGCACGCCGTGGCTGGGGCCGGTGCCGCCTGAGCGGGCCGGCGCAGGCGGCCGCGATGCGGCGCGGCGAAGGCGGACGTTGCGCCGAAGTCGCAACGTCCCACGCAAACGCCACTGTCTCTCCCAAGGTGCATCGCACGCTCTAGAATCCGGCCATGCTCGTTCGCGCCCTGCTCGTCGTCCTGACCATCCTCAACCTCGGCGTCGCGATGTGGTGGGCGATGCAGCCGCCGACGCCGCCCCCGGTGCCGATGCCGGCCGTGCCGGCCGGGGTGGCGACGCTGCAACTGGTCAATGAAGCGCCGGCGCCGGCTGCTGCGCCAACTCCGCCGGCGTCTGCGCCTGTCGCCGCGCCAGCCGATGCGCAAGCGGACACCGCCGTCGCCGCCGATATTGTCGGAGCGGTTCCGGCGCAGGCTGACGCGCCGGTGGCTCCGACCACCGCTGCACCCTCCAATGCGCCCGCGCCGCCCGCTGCCGTGCCTGCGCCCGCTCCAACCCAGGCCCAGGTCGAGCCTGCGGCGAAGCCCGCCGCCGACGCGGCGGTGTGCCTGAGCATAGGACCGTACCCGGACCGCGATGCGGCGCAGGCGGCCGTCGCCGCGCTGGCCCCGGGCGCGCCGCGTCCGCGCCTGCGCGAGGCCGCCGACAGCGACGCCACCAGCTTCCGCGTGATCTTGCCGACCATCGGCGGCGAGGACGGCCTCAGGCAGGCCACCGAGCGCATCGTCGCCGCCGGCATCCGCGACTATTACCCATTGCGCCAGGGCGATGCCGGCAACGCCATCGCCCTGGGCCAGTACCGCAGCCGCGAGGGGGCCGAGCGCCGCCGCCAGGAACTGGCCCGTGCCGGCTTCAACGCCGACCTGATCCCCAGCGGCGGCAGCGGCCAGTCGCGCTGGTGGCTGGACCTGCGCGCCGACTCCGCGGTGCAGGCCGCGACCCTGCGCCGCCAGCTCGGCGCCGCGCGGCAGCGCACCGTGGACTGCGCCACGCTGCGCTAGAATGCGGCGCCTGTGCACGGCGCCGCGCCATAGGGCGTGTCGAGGCCCGCGCCAGCAGGTAGACTGCCCCGGGCCCGCCCGCGGGCGTCGTCCATCTTGCCGCTTTAGCTCAGTCGGTAGAGCAACTGTCTTGTAAACAGTAGGTCATCCGTTCGATTCGGATAAGCGGCACCATCTTCGATCCGCCGGCATCCGCAGATGTCCGCGCTGCGCCATCAATCCGCTGAAACAGCGGGTTTTTGCTTTCTGTCGCGTGCCCTCACGAACATCCGGTCGAGCAGGGAGCAACTGCGCGTCACGCGAGCAGGGTGTGGCGTGGCGGATGGCAAGCACGCAGCAGCACACTCGCGAGGCAACAGCCGCTCAACCGAAGCGCGGTTGGATCGCCACGTGTTGTCGCGAGCTGCGCTACGGGCTTCGCGGCATGAGCAAGGACTGCGCGCGCGGAAAGCGGACAACCCTGCTGCTGCAAGAAGGCGATGGCCTCTCTGGTGCGCCGGAGCAGCCCGGTGTTCGCGATGAAGGTCGTCTTCGCTCCCTGGAACGCCAGCACGACGTTCTCGGTTCCCCATGCCTTCCGATAGTCCACGCTGGCGATCTCGCGGTACGGACGGGTGCGCGTGCGCAGCACGCGGTACTCCACGTGGTCTGCGTGCAGGATCAGCATGGGGTTGAGGCTGTTGTGCGCCCACGCGAACCAGGGAAGGAACGTGAGCCCGGCGAACGCGGCCTCCAGGGTCACGGTCAACGGTTTTTCCAAGGCGATCTCCATAAACGGCAGAGCAGCGTCGCCAGCCAGCGCCGCCGCCGTCCAACCGCGGGCCTTGGGCAGGTGCGCTGCGGGCTTGCTGCGAGCTTCCTCGCCGGAAGAGCTGACGATGCCGAGCCCTCTTTGGCGAGGGCGAGCGACGCAGAGTCCTCGATGCAGTCCTCAGCGATTGACTGCTCACGTCGATGCGCATGCATCCGGTGTGTTGCCTCTGCAGCCGTGGACCACGGCTTCTCGCATCAGCCACAACCGCCGGCATCCACCTTGCGCCGCACGTCCGTCATTCAACACAACTGCAAGCGCAGGCATGCCGCCTGCTGCGACGCGGCGAGTCGTGCCATGCCGGTCCCGCTAGACTGGGTCACTTTTTTTGGCTGGAGCGTATGCGCATGAAGTCCTCCTTTCTGCCGGTTTCCCTCATCGGCGTGCCTACCGACATCGGTGCGGGTCATCGCGGTGCGCGCATGGGGCCGGAGGCGCTGCGTATCGCCGGCCTGCATGAGGCGCTGGCCAATCGTGGTGTCGAGGTGCGCGACATCGGCAACATCGATGGCCCGCGCAATCCCTGGCAGGCGCCGGTCGACGGCTACCGCCACCTGGACGAGGTGGTGGCCTGGAACCGCGCGCTGATGGAGGCCAGCTACGCCGAGCTGCGCGCCGGGCGCATGCCGATCGTGCTCGGCGGCGACCATTGCCTGGGCATCGGTTCGATCACCGCGGTGGCGCGGTACTGCCGCGAGCAGGGCCGCAAGCTGCGCGTGCTGTGGCTGGACGCGCATTCGGACTTCAATACCAGCGAGGTCACGCCGTCGGGCAACGTGCATGGCATGCCGGTGGCCTGCCTGTGCGGGCTGGGCCCGCAGGCGCTGACCGAGCTCGGCGGCAGCGCGCCGGCGTTGCGCCCGGAGCAGGTGCGGCAGATCGGCATCCGCTCGGTCGACCCGGACGAGAAGCGGCTGATCAAGCAGCACCGCGTGGACGTGTACGACATGCGCTACATCGACGAGATGGGCATGAAGCGGACCATGGAGGCGGCGCTGGACGGGCTCGACGCCGACACCCATCTGCACGTCAGCTTCGACGTGGACTTCCTCGACCCCAGCATCGCCCCGGGTGTCGGCACCACCGTGCCCGGCGGCCCCAACTACCGCGAGGCGCAACTGGTGATGGAGATGATCGCCGACAGCGGGCGCATGGCCTCGCTGGACATCGTGGAGCTGAATCCGGTACTGGACCACCGCAACCTGACTGCGGAGCTGGCCGTGGACCTGGTGGAGAGCCTGTTCGGCAAATCGACCCTGATGCGGGACTGAGCGACGCGGGCTCACCCTGAATGGGTCGCCGGTTCATTCACGTGAAATCCACAGTCGTGACGGCAGATTCACCCCCAGACGGTAGCGCGGCGACGCCTATCGCCGCCCACCCCGACCACCTGCGACTGCCGAGGACGACCCGATGAAGCGACTGACCACCCTGTTGATGCTGACCCTGTTTTGCGCTGGTGTGCTGACCGGCTGCAACACCGTTGCCGGCGCCGGCAAGGACATGCAGAAGGCGGGCGAGAAGGTGGAAGACAAGGCGCAGGATTGCAGCGCTGGCAAGTGCTGAGTTTCGCGCGGCCGCGTGCCGCGTCCCATGACCAAGTGAAGGAGTTAAACCCATGAAGCGTACGTTTGCGTGGATGCTGCTGGCGATGTTCTCGGTGGGCCTGCTGGCCGGTTGCAACACCGTTGCCGGTGCCGGTAAGGACGTGCAGAAGGCGGGCGAGAAGGTCCAAGACGCCGCCAAGAACTGAGCCTCGGCTCGGTCACCAGAAACGGGTCGGCTTGCCGGCCCGTTTTTTTTTGCGCGACTGCCGGCCATGCGTAACGGTTCACGATGCTCATGCGGCGCTGACGCTGCGTTGATCGGTCCGCGACGCAGGCCGCGCGATGCTGCGCAAACGGCGTGCAGCGCCATTCACACATCACGAGAGATGCCATGAACAAAGACATCATTGCCGGCAAGTGGACCCAGCTCAAGGGCAAGATCAAGGCGCAGTGGGGCGACCTGACCGACGACGACTTCGACGTTGCCGAGGGCAACACCCAGTACCTGGCCGGCAAGCTGCAGGAGCGCTACGGCTGGGCGCGCGACCGCGCCGAGAAGGAAGTGCACGCGTTCCGCGACAGCCTGGGCAAGGAATACCACGACTGAGGCGCACACCGCTCCCGCGTCGTCGACACGGGCCGCATTGCGGCCCGTGTTTTTTTGCGTCTGTGCCGATTCAACGCGCCGGCGGATCCGGCACGTAGTCGCCGGGGAACGCATTCGGCGCGACCGCCACGCGCGGCGTCGGCGTCTCGCGTGGCAGCACGCCGCGTGCGATCAGCCGTGCGCGGCTGTCGTAGCGCAGCTCGGTCCGTTGCATCGGCACGTCGCTGGCGCGCTCGAATTCGGTGACGCGCGAGGGCGACCACTCGCGCGCGCCGTGGCCGGTGCCCAGGCGCTGCTGCACGCGGGCAGCGGAGGTGCCTTCGCGCGCATACGCCCGCGCGTCCGCGGACGGTGCCGCCGCGAGGGGCGCGGCCGCACTGCGTTGCGGGACGTCGGCGGCCGCTGCCGGTGCAGGCGGCGCGCCCGGCGCCGGGACGCCGGGCGTTGCCGCGCGCGCGGCTGCGTTGGAAGCTCTCTCGGCGTCGACGCCTGCGTCACCCGGGACGGTATCGGGCCATGCCCGCGCTTCGTCGAACACCGCCATGCCGATCACGCCCACGTTGCGCGGACGTCCGGTGCGTGCCGCATAGCTGTCCTCCAGGTCGGTGAACACGAACTGCGCCACGTCCTCGGACGATTTGCGCCACCCGGCGATCTCGGTTTGTTGCCACGGCGCCAGCACATAGCCGCGCTGGTCGCTGGCCGCGGTCTGGCCACTGACCGCGTTGACGCCGTCCACCGACAGCACCACCAGCACCCGCGCGCCGGTCAGGTTGGTCAGGCGCAACGCGTAGCGGTGGCCGGGCGTGGCGGCGATCCAGCGCTCGCCGCGCCAGGCATGCGCGGGCAGCGGATCGTCGCCGGCATCGCGATCGATCACCTGCAGCTGCACCGCCGGCGCCGAGCTCGGTGGCGATGGCCATGGACGGAAGCCGCACAGCCCGCCGATGCACAGCAGCGCGAAGGCGAGCACGGCGAGGGAACGGGAACGGCGGGGCAGGGAAGGAGCAGGAACGTGCATCGCGGCGACTCCAGGACGGGGACGCCGGATTGAACGCACCACGCGCCGGAACGGGGTTGTCGCGCAGCGGGTAAACTCGCCGGGTTTCCCCCTGACCGTCCATTCCGCATGACCACCCGCGTTCTCACCGGCATCACCACCTCCGGCACGCCGCACCTTGGCAACTACGTCGGCGCCATCCGCCCCGCGCTGCAGGCCAGCCGGCGTCCCGGCATCGAGAGCTTCTTCTTCCTAGCCGATCTGCACAGCCTGATCAAGGCGCAGGACCCGGCGCGGACCCAGCGCTCGACCCTGGAGATCGCGGCGACCTGGCTGGCGGCGGGCCTGGATCCGGCGCAGGTGTGGTTCTACCGCCAGTCGGACGTGCCGGAGACCAATGAGCTGACCTGGTTCCTGACCTGCGTCGCCGGCAAGGGCATCCTCAATCGTGCGCACGCCTACAAGGCCGCGGTGGACAAGAACCGCGCCGACGGCGAGGACGACGATGCCGGGGTCACCGCCGGCCTGTTCATGTATCCGGTGCTGATGGCCGCCGACATCCTGCTGTTCAAGGCGCAGCAGGTGCCGGTGGGCCGCGACCAGATCCAGCACATCGAGATGGCGCGCGATTTCGCGCAGCGCTTCAACCACGTCTACGGCCGCGAGCACTTCGTGCTGCCCGACGCGCTGATCGACGAGCAGGTGGCGACGCTGCCCGGGTTGGACGGGCGCAAGATGAGCAAGAGCTACGACAACACCATTCCGCTGTTCGCCCCGCGCGAGGAGCTGAAGAAGCGGGTGTTCGCCATCGTCACCGATTCGCGCGCGCCCGGCGAGCCGAAGGAGACCGAGGGCTCTGCGCTGTTCCAGCTGTACCAGGCCTTCGCCAGCGTCGAGGAGACGGCCGCGTTCGCGCAGGCGTTCGCCGCCGGCATCGGCTGGGGCGAGGCCAAGCAGCAGCTGTTCGAGCGCATCGATGCCGAGATCGCGCCGATGCGCGTGCGCTACGAAGCGCTGATGGCGCGCCCGCAGGACATCGAGGCGATCCTGCGCGACAACGCGCAGCGCCTGCGCGAACGCTATGCGATCCCGTTCCTGGCTGAGCTGCGGCACGCGGTGGGCCTGCGCGATCTGTCGGCGCAGGCCGATGGCGCTACCGAAGCGGCGACGGCCAAGCAGGCGCTGCCGAGCTTCAAGCAGTACCGCGAGGCCGACGGCCAGTTCTACTTCAAGCTGCTCGATGGCGAGGGCGTGCTGCTGTTGCAGAGCGGCGGCTTCGCCTCGCCGCGCGACGCCGGGCAGACCATCGCCGCGCTCAAGCAGGCCGCACAGGCCGAGGCGCTGCAGGCGGCGCCGGTGACCCTGGAAGCAGCGGCCGAGACGGTGCTGGCGGCGCTGGCGCGGCTGCGCGAGGCGGGCTGAGCGCTCGCGCGGCGGTCCGTCGTAGAAGCGGCTCCGACAGGGCGGCACTAGCCTTGTCGGAGGATTGCATTGTGGGAGGGACTTCAGTCCCGACGACGGAGGGTGTCAGGCGGCGCTCGGCTTCGCTTGTCGCGGCTGCATGACGGTCGACTCCTACAGACAAATGACGCGTTCCATCGCGACATCCGAAGCGCGTGTGTTTGCCGGCCGCATGCAGTCGGGACTGAAGTCCCTCCCACAATGGGCTGTCGGGTCTCCGGCGTTTCCGTTATTCGTCCTCATCCGGCCCTTGCCGCCCGGCACTGGCAGCATCCTCCATACCGCCTAGAATGGAGCTTCGCCCAGCCACGCTTCTGCGCCATGCCACGCGATCCCAGCATCCATCTCGTCGATACCGGCTTCCAGCGCGCGCAGTTCGATGCCGCCTACCTGATCGTGGAGAACGGGCGCGGCGCCTTCGTCGACTGCGGCACCAGCCATGCCGTGCCGCTGCTGCTGGACGCCCTGGCGCAGGCCGGTCTGGCGCCGGCCGACGTGGACTGGCTGATCCTCACCCACGTGCACCTGGACCATGCCGGCGGTGCGGGTGCGCTGCTGCAGCACCTGCCGAACGCGCGTCTGCTGGTGCATCCGCGCGGTGCGCCGCACATGATCGATCCGGCGCGGCTGATCGCCGGCGCCACCGCGGTGTACGGCGAGGCGGAGATGGCGCGCAGCTACGGCAGCATCGTGCCGGTACCGGCGGAGCGCGTGGTGGTGGCCGAGGACGGCCATCGC
Source organism: uncultured Xanthomonas sp. (assembly GCF_964278005.1). NCBI lineage: Bacteria > Pseudomonadati > Pseudomonadota > Gammaproteobacteria > Lysobacterales > Lysobacteraceae > Xanthomonas > uncultured Xanthomonas sp. Next base: position 9,930 of record NZ_CAXYKF010000013.1, on the reverse strand, counting down.
CTGTCGCTGGCCAGGCGCGAGCTGTTGTGCATCGACACCCCCGGGCACGCCCGCCATCACCTGTGCGTGTGGGATGCACGCAGCCGCAGCTGGTTCAGTGGCGACACCTTCGGCCTGTCCTACCGCGAACTGGACAGCACGCGCGGTGCGTTCGCGATCCCGACCTCGTCGCCGGTGCAGTTCGAGCCGGAAGCGATGCAGGCCTCGATCCAGCGCATGCTCGGCTACGCGCCGCAGACGCTGTACCTCACCCACTACGGTCCGGTGGAGGGCGCCGAGACGCTGGCGGCGGAGCTGCTGGAGCAACTGGAGGCGATGGTGGCGATCGCGCGTGGCTGCGACGGCCGTTCCGACCGCCATCGCTGCCTGGTCGCGGCGCTGACCGCGCTGTATCTGGAGCGGGCGCGGCTGCATGGCTGTCCGCTGGACGATGCCGGCGTGGAGCGTGTGCTGCACATGGACATCGAACTCAATGCGCAGGGCCTGGCCTGCTGGCTGGATCGTCCCGCGCGCTGAACGGCGGCCGGTTTCGCGCACACGAATGCGTCGCCGTGCTGTCTCCGCACGACGCCATTCTCTACACTGTGCGGCCCGCTTGTTGCCAGGTCGTGACCGTGAACCCGATGCGCATGTTGCTGCTGTCCGCTTCCCTGTTCATGGGAGGTGCGGCACAGGCGGCCAACGATGCGCTGGCCGGCGATGCGGGCGGCGACGCCGATGCCTTGGAGCGACATGCCTTGCCGGCGAACAGCGATCCGGCCGAGGCCTGTGGTCCGGCGATGCCGGGCTGAGCGACGCCGGTCGAGCGACTTACGAGTGCCGTCACAGCACGTTGGCTGCGCGGTGCCAGGACCGTTGGCCAGCGACATGCGCGGTTGCGCTGAGGGTTCCGGGAGAAGGGGATCTTCGCGGGTGGCGCAAGGCCACGCGTTCAGCCGCGACGGGGCGTGACCGGCAATGCCTGTCGCGGTTGAAGCCGCTCCTGCGAGAGAACAACGCGGTGTTCGGCAAGGCTGCGAAAAGCGCGCGCTAGAAGTGGCCTGAAGCCGTTTCTACCGTGCCAGGTGCGTGCGGGTGCCGCAGGCGACCATGCCGCACTGCTCAGGCAGTGGTGTCGATCAACCCGCCGACGATGCCCTGATTGAGTAGGTCGCCGGTGACCGTGCCGCTGAGGCTGGGATCGGACTGCAGCAGCGACGACAGCTGCGGGGTCAGGCCCTGGCTGCTGAAGACGCCGGAGGCGTTGTACAGGCCCGGGGTCGACGGCGGCGCGGTGATGGTGCCGAGCAGGCCTTGGTCGTACGTTTGCGTGGCCTGGTCGAGGGTGGGATACGGCCCGGTGCCGGTCGAGGTCGACGAGCCGGCGGTCGAGGTGGAGGTGCCGGCAGACGAGGTCGAGGCCGCATCGGTGGGGCCGGCGCTGACGATGCTGTTGAACAGCCCGGCCGCGTTGTAGGTCAGGCCCGTGTCGGCTGGGGTGGTTCCCGCGAGGCCGCCGAGGCTGAAGATCACCGAGGCCTCGCCGGACAATTCCACCGCCTGCTGCACCGCGGCCTGATCGGTGCTGGCCACGATCGGGTTGCCGGCTTGAGCCGAACCGCTGGAGGCACTCGCTGCGGAAAAGCCATAGGGCGACGCGCCGTAAGGAGTGACGGTGCCGAGCGGCGACAGTGCGGTATCGATGGCCATGGCGGTGCGCAGCGAGCGGGTGTGTGTGCGTACAGATACGCCCGTGCGGCTGAACCGTCTCTTAGGTTTTTCGGGGGCTGTGGAGCGCCGGAACGGGCTGCAGTTGCGCTGTCATGGACGTCGGCTGATCGGTGGAAACTTCAGGGGTCAGAACTGCATTGAGCAGCACACTCCTTGCGCGAGGCCGGTCTCGTTTCTTCGGCCAGAGCGCGGCGCGGGTCGGCCATGCGCAGTGGCGGCAGCTGACGCGACCTGATTGAGAACCTTCATCTGCTGCGCGCTGCTGGTCTGGCTGTTGGCGCGCCCACGCGGACCTGCAGCGCCGCGGCCTGGTGATCACGGTGGAGCGCCGGGCGCCGCTGGCGGTGGCTGCGGTGCCAGTGTGGATGCCCGTGCGGCACCCGACGCATCGTCGCGCCAGCGGCTCATCACTGCCTCGTCGCGCCGACGCGACCTTGAGGCAGTCGGCGCCCTCAGTGCGATGGGCGGCGTGGCTTGGCGGGTTTGCAGGGGTACCGTTTGGCCAGGGCCTGCACGACCAGGTCGCTGGCGCGTTCGTCCAGGCGCGTATCGGGCAGCGCGCCGAGATCGGCGACCAGTGCCTGGACATCCGGTGGACCGGACTGGCCGGCCGGTCGGCACCATCGCGCGCCCTCGCTGCCGGCCGCGATGCCGAGCATGTAGGCGGCCGCCGTGCGCGAGGACACCATGACCCGCAGTTCCTGCGGTTGCTGTGGACCCAGGTCGTCTGCCAGCGAGCCGTCCAGCGGGGCTTCCAGCAACTGATGTCCGTTCAAGTCCCAGGGTCCGGCAGGCGGGCGTGCCGCGCTGTTGCTGCCCAGCGCCGCCAGCAGGGGCAGCGCGAGCCAGGTGCGGTGTGATGTCATCCACGACTCCTTTCTCGACGAACGATCTGTACGCCGCGGCAGCGCGCCGCGCGCGGGCGAGACGGCTTGCGCGCAGACCAGGTGCTCTAGAATAGCGCCCCCGCTGTCTCTGGCGCCGTCCGATGCCTTCTGCTCCTGTCGCCGCTGCGCCTGCGCGCGGCGGCTTCGTCGTTCTCGCCCTGTTCCTGGTCTATGTCGTCTGGGGCTCGACCTATCTGGCGATCCGCTTCGCCCTGGAAGGCGGCGCGCCGCCGTTGAGCGTGGTCTCCGGCACGCGCTTCGTGATCGCCGGCAGCGTGCTGTACGCGGTGCTGCGCTGGCGCGGGGTGCCCGCGCCCACGCGCGCGCAGTGGCGGCCGCTGGCCATGCTCGGCGCGCTCATGCTGGTCTGCGGCAACGGCCTGGTGGTGCTGGCCGAGCGTCAGGTGTCCTCGGGGCTGGCGGCGGTGGCGGTGGCCTCGGTGCCGCTGTGGATGGCGCTGTTCGGCACGCTGCGCGGCCACCACGCCAGCCGCGGCGAATGGCTGGGCATCGTGGTCGGCTTCGCCGGCGTGGTGTGGCTCAACGCCGGCAGTAGTCTCAATGCCAGCCCGCTGGGCCTGGTGCTGCTGTTGATCGCGCCGGTCGGCTGGGCGTTCGGCTCGGTGTGGTCGCGCGGGCGCGATCTGCCGATGCCGTTCATGGCCGCCGCCGGGCAGATGCTGTGCGGCGGGGTGATGCTGGTGGCGATCGGCCTGCTCAGCGGCGAACGCCTGCACACGCTGCCGAGTACGCAGGGGATGCTGGCGGTGGCCTACCTGTGCGTGTTCGGCTCGATCGTCGCCTTCACCGCCTACGTGTGGCTGCTGCAGAACGTACGCCCGGCGCTGGCCGGCAGCTATGCCTACGTCAATCCGGTGATCGCGGTGGCGCTGGGCAGTTGGCTCGGCAGCGAACGCTTCAGCGCCAGCGATTTCGGTGCGATGGCGGTGATCCTGGCCGGCGTGGTGGTGATCACCGTGGCGAGGACCCGGCGATGACCGCGGTCGCCGCGCAGGAGGCCCGGCGCGGCCTGTGGATCACCGCGGCGACCTTCGCGCTGTGGGGCGTGGTGCCGGTGTACTGGCACCTGCTGCAGGCGGTGCCGTCGCCGCACATCATCGCCCACCGCATCGTCTGGAGCACGCTGCTGGTGGTGGCCTGGCTGGTGTACAGCGCACGCCTGCAGTGGTGGCGGCGCATTGCCGCGCAGCCGCGCGCGCTGGCCACGCTGGCGCTGAGCAGCGTGGCGATCGCCTTCAACTGGGGCCTGTACATCTGGGCGGTCAATGCCGGCCACGTGATCGAGACCAGCCTGGGCTACTTCATCAATCCGCTGGTCAACGTGCTGCTCGGGGTGCTGGTGCTGCGCGAGCGGCTGCGTCCGCTGCAATGGCTGGCCGTTGCCTGCGCCGCGCTGGGCGTGGCCTGGCTGACCGTCGACGCCGGCACGCTGCCGTGGATCGCGCTGGGCCTGGCCGGCTCGTTCGGGCTGTACGGCCTGTTGCGCAAGCTGGTGCAGGTGGATGCGGTGGCAGGGCTGGGGGTGGAGAGCCTGTACCTGTTCCTGCCGGCGCTGGGCTTCGTGCTGTGGGGCGAGGCCGGCCACGGTGGCGGCTTCGTCGGTGCGTGGGGCTGGCGCAACGATCTACTGCTGGCATTCGGCGGCGTGGTCACCGCGGTGCCGCTGATCGGTTTCGCCTACGGCGTGCGACGTATCCCGCTGTCGCTGGTGGGGCTGCTGCAGTACATCGCACCGAGCCTGCAACTGCTGCTGGGCGTGTGGTTCTTCCGCGAGCCGTTCGACGCGGGCAAGGCGATCGGCTTTGCCGCCATTTGGATCGGCTTGCTGCTGTTCGCCGGCGAGAGCTTGTGGCGGCGAGCGGGGATTAGGGATTAGGGATTAGGGATTGGGGATTGGGGATTGGCAAGAGCATGAGCCGCCGCGGAACCAGCAGGCCGACAGTACAGCCCGCTGTTACGAATCCCCAATCCCGCCTCCCTGCTTTCCACAGCCGAATGGCTGGTCATCCCGCCGCTCAGCCGCGGCTACCGCTCGCGGCCGGCCCACCGGTGAGCTGCAGCTCGGGGTCCGCACGCGGCGGCAGCGGCTGCGGGCAGCGGCCGCCGTGGCTCGGCGACTGCAAGTCGGCGAACCAGTCCTCCACGGTCGGCGCCAGCAGATCCAGCCGCATCGGCAGGCTCAGGTGGTTCTCGCCGGGCATCTCCAGGTAGTGCGCGCGCGGGGCGTCCAGCGCCAGCAGGCGGCCGTGCGCCACCGGGATGTGCTGGTCGGCGCTGCCGTGTAGCAGCAGCACGCAGGCCGGCGCGGCGCGCGCGGCGGCGGTGACGTCGACCTGGTCCAGGTTGAGCGCCAGGCGCTGATTGGCGTTGGCGATCACCGCATCCAGGTTCTGCCCGCCGTAGCGCCAGCGCGCCAGGTCCATCGCCGCGCTGGCCATCCAGCCGCGCGGGCGGCTGGCGAGCATGTGCGGGATCATGTCGCGGATGCCGCGGCCGGCGTTGGCGAAGGACTCCATCGCGACCACGCCGTCGACCTGGTCGCCGAGCTTCTGCGCGGCGAACAGCGCGGTGGCCGCGCCGTAGGACACGCCGAACAGGTACACCGGACCCTGCACTTCGCCGCTGGCGCGCAGGGCGCGGATCACCGCGACCACGTCGTCGGACTCGCGGGTGCCGTAGCCGGCCGGGCCGCCGCCGGAGCGGCCGTGGTTGCGCAGGTCGATGCTGATGCTGCGGTAGCCGGCCTGGGCCAGGTCCAGCGACCACGGCAGCAGCGAGTCGCCGTCCATCATCCAGCCGTGCAGCAGCACCACGGTGCCGCGCGGGGCCATGTGCGAGGCCGGCGCCGGCGTGCCCACGTCCATGGCGAAATCGGCGTGCTCGTGGCCGCTGGCATCGCGGCCGGCATGCTCGTAGCGGTAGCGCATGTGGTAGTCGCCCGGGTCGATGGCGCGCCAGAAGATCGGGATGCCGCCCGGCACCACCACGTGGCCGCTGCGGTTGGGCAGGGTCGCCAGCAGGCTCTGGATGCGCTCCTCGTCCATCAACGGCGACACGCCGCCCGGCGCGACCAGGCGGTCGCTGAGCGAGGTGGAGGAGCAGGCGCTCAGCCACAGGCTGGCGCAGAGGACGAGCAGCAGGCGCAGGCGCGAGGACATGGGCGTGGCGGCGTGGAACCAAATGGCCGCGCAGGCTAGCGCCTCGGCGGCGGCCGTTCTACCGCGTTTCGATGACGGAACGATGACGCGTCAGCCGCCATTGGGCCGGGCCGGGACAGCGGTCCCGGCCCGGCGCGTTCAGTCCTGGCGCTACAGCGCGCGCAGGGCGGTGGTGATCGGCAGCCGCGCCGCGCGCAGCGCCGGGAACAGGCCGCCGACCAGGCCGATGCCCAGCGCCCACTTCAGCCCGGTCCACAGCAGCGGCGGGGACACCTTGAACTGGAACACCACCTGGCTGAAGTTGCTGCCCAGGGTGGAGACGCTGTAGCCGTTGAAGATCGCCCAGGCGATCAGCCCGCCCAGCACCCCGCCGAGCAGCGCCAGCAGCATGGTCTCCAGCATCACCGCCACCACCACCGGCAGCCCGCGGAAGCCCAGCGCGCGCATCGTGGCGATCTCGCGGGCACGGGTGGCGACCGCCGCGTACATGGTGTTGAGCGCGCCGAACACCGCGCCGATCGCCATGATGGTGCCGATGAAGGTGCCCAGGATCTCCAGCACCTTGCTGAGGTTGCCGCCCTGCTTGCGGTAGTACTCGCGGGTGGTGAACACGTCCAGCTTCAGCCGCGGGTCGGCGTCCATCGCCGCCTTGAACTGGCGGAAGCCGTCCTGGCCCTGGGTGCGCACGCTGATCGACTGGTAGGCGCTGCGGTTGTAGGTGGTGGCCAGGGTCTGGGTGTCGGTCCACAGTTCCGAGTCGTGCGCGTCGCCGCTGGCGAACACGCCGACCACGGTCCAGGCCTGGTTGCCCAGGGTCAGGGTCTGACCGAGCTGCAGGCCGCGGAACTGCGATTGCGCGCCCTTGCCGACCACGATCTCGCGCAGGCCGGGGGTGAAGCGACGGCCCTGCAGAATCCTGACCTTGTCGTGCACCGCCCAGCCCTGCTCGCCGACGCCGCGGAACTGCGCGTTGACGTCGGTGCCGTCGGACTTGGACTGCAGGTTCACCACCTGCGACAGTTCCGGCGAGACCAGCGGGCGGTTGTCGGCGCCGCGCGCCACACCGGCCAGGCTGGCGATCAAGGGCACCTGGTCGCGGGTGATGACCGAGTTGGTCTCGGCCTGCGAGCCGCCGCGCAGGACGATGGCGGTGGTGTCGTCGCCGGTGCTGTCCAGGGTCGCCTGGAAGCCCTGGCCCATCGCCAGCATCGCCACCAGCACGCCGACCACGCCGGCGATGCCGACCACGATCACCGAACTGGCGCCCCAACGCTGCGGCAGGCTGGCGATGCCGATGCGCGCGGCGGCGAGCGACAGCCGGCCGCTGCGGGTGACCAGCAGCAGCACGGCGAGCACCGCCACCAGCGCCAGCACCAGGAACCAGGGCAGGGCGATCCAGATTCCCAGGCCGAGCGCCAGCGCCGCGATCGCCAGGACATTCCATAACCATTGCATCTTCATTGCGTTGTTCCTCGGGTCTGCGTCGCCGTCCGTGGCATCGCTGTGCTGGAGAGAAGAGGCGGGCTCAGCGCCCGGCCAGGGCGTCGACGATCTTCAGCCGCTGCGCGCGCAGCGCCGGCAGCAGGCCGACCACCACGCCGATGACCAGCATCAGCGCCGCGCCGATCAGCCAGGTCTGCAGCGGCACCGCGTGCACCGGCAGTGCGCCGCGGCTGGCGCTGGCCAGCACCGGGATCGCCGCCGCCGCCAGCGCCATGCCGAGCAGGCCGCCGAGCACGATCAACAGCACCGACTCCACGATCACCAGGGTCAGCACGGTGCGGTCCTGGAAGCCCAGGGTCTTGAGCGTGGCCAGTTCCGGAATGCGTTCGCGCACCGCCTGCGCCATGGTGTTGCCGGTCAGCAGCACCAGGGTGAAGAACACCGCGCCCATGATCGAGGTGACGATCAGGCCGATGTCGGCGAACTGCTTGACGAAGGCCTGCTGGAATGCCGACTCGGTCTGCGACTTGGTCTCGTGGTCGGAGTTGGCCGACAGCGCATCGATCGCCTGCGCTACGCGCGAGGCGTGCTCGGGATTGTCCAGCCGCACCGTGTACCAGCTGACCCGGCCCTTGATGTAGTCGTTGCTCTCGTCGAAGTATTTCCAGTTCATCATCAACTGGTTCTCCGCCTGCACGTTGGCGCGGTCCTTGGCGCGGAAGATCGCCTTCAGTTCCAGCGGCCAGTCGTTGCTGCCGCCGCGCGGGAAGATGGTGGCCTGCAGCGGGATCACGTCGCCGACCTTCCAGCCGTTCTTCTTCGCCAGCGCCTCGCCCACCGCCGCACCGGTGCGGGTGTCGCGGAACGCCTTGAGCTGCTCCGGCGGCATCTCGTATTCGCTGTACACGTCGAAGAAGTTCGGCGCCACCGAGAAGTTGGGGAAGAAGTCCTTGGGATCCTTGTAGATGCCGCCGAACCACATCGCATAAGTCACGTCGCGCACGCCCGGCACGCTGCGGATCTGCGCTTCCAGGCGCACCGGCAGCGACTGGGTGATCGACAGGCGCGAGGCCACGACCAGGCGGTTGACGCCTTCCACCGAGCCGCCGGCGGTGAACGCGACGCGCACCGAGTCGAGCAGGCCGAACAGCAGGAACGCGACGATCACCGAGAATAGGGTCAGCACTGTTCGCGTCTTGCTGCGGAACAGTTGTGCCCAGATCAACGAAAAATACTTCATGGCATCGCCTCGCTCAGTGCGCGGCCGGCGCGTCGGCCAGCTCGCCCTTGTCCAGGTGCACGGTGTGGGTGGCGTACTCGGCGGCCTTGGGATCGTGGGTGACCATGACGATGGTCTTGCCGTGGCTGCGGTTGAGTTCCTGCAGCAGGCCCAGCACGTCCTCGGCCGAACGCCGGTCGAGGTCGCCGGTGGGTTCGTCGCAGATCAGGAAGGTGGGGTCGGAGACGATGGCGCGGGCGATGGCCACGCGCTGCTGCTGTCCGCCGGACAGTTCGCTGGGCTTGTGGTTGCGGCGCTCGGCCAGGCCGACCAGGGTCAGCGCGATCTCGGCATTGCGCTTGCGCTGGGCGGCGCTGAGCGAGGTCAGCAGCAGCGGCAGTTCGACGTTCTTCTGCGCGGTGAGCATCGGCATCAGGTTGTAGAACTGGAACACGAAGCCGACGTGGTGGCTGCGCCAGGTGGCGAGCTGCCCGCCGCTCATGCGGTCGATGCGCTGGCCTTCGATCTCGATCTCGCCGCCGCTGGGCGAATCCAGCCCGCCGATCAGGTTGAGCAGGGTGGTCTTGCCGGAGCCGGACGGACCCATCAGGGCGACGAAGTCGCCACGGGCGATATCCAGGTCGATGCCGTGCAGGACCTGGACTTTCTCGGGGCCGCGCTGGTAGGTCTTGGTGACGTTGCGCAGGGTGACGAGGGTGGACATGGTGGTGTTCCTGGCGGTGGACGAGGTGGAGGCGATGCGGTCGCCGATGGCGGCGATGTAATTACCGTTGCTTTTGCTTTTGATTTTTCTGTTGCTGTTGCAAGTGCAGCTGCAGCGGTTGTTGCTTTTGCTGTTGCTTCTGCCGTTGCCGTTGTTCTTGCTTTTGACTTGCCGGGTTCCCTTCCGAAGCGGCGGCCAGCGCGGGGAAAAACCCCGAAGGGGCGGCGTACATGGATGTACGCCGTCCGCGGCAGGGGCAGGATGCCCCTTCCGCGGATCCCCGGGCTGGACGCGGACCCGGAGCGCGAAGCGCGGAGGGCGCGTAGGCAGGGTGTGCTTTCTTTTGGTTACTTTTCTTTGCACAAGCAAAGAAAAGTAACTCGCCGCAAGGCGAAAGCTTTTGCTCTTGCATTTGCTGCTACTGCGGCGGCCGCTGGATTGTAGGAGCGGCTTACGCCGCGACATGCATGATCGATTACGCTGGTCGCTGCTGAAGCCGCTCCTACGGTTCTTCTTGTCCGACACGAAAGCTTGAAGCAACAGCAAAGGCTTTCGCCCTCGCGGGCGAGTTACTTTTCTTTGCTCGCGCAAAGAAAAGGTAACCAAAAGAAAGCGCGCCCTGCCTTGCGCCCTCCGCGCTACGCGCTCCGGGTCCGCGGATGCACCGGGGATTCGCGGAAGGGGCATCCTGCCCCTGCCGCGAACGGCGTACATCCATGTACGCCGCCCTTCGGGTTTTTCCCCGGTCCATCCGCCGCTGCGGAAGGG